>URKA01000018.1 GCA_900548345.1 uncultured Paraprevotella sp.
TACGGGATAATTTGCGAACCTGAAAAGAGTTCCCCCACTAATTTTCTACTGACCCCATTTTACCTTATTATATATGCCTCCATTTGAAAATAAAGAAGTATATTTGCAGCACGATTAACCAAATAAAACAACACATACAATGGGAATACTCTCCAGACTATTCGGCAAAGCCACTACGGAAGAACAGACCAGAGTGGGCGGCATGGAAGACTTCATGACGCTCATCAGAGTATATTATCAGGCCGTCATGGCCATGCAGATGGGCATCAGCAACCTTGCCGTCCTGCCCGACCTGCGCATCTTCAAACAAACACTCCACGTGCCGACGGTGAACAACAAGTTAGGTATCGGAGAAAAAAAGAAATGCCGCACGATGTTGATGGACGTGTACGGCCTGAACGAGGAGTTTTTCAAGGAAATAGACGCCAGCATCAAGCACAACTGCCGGAATGCCAACGACATCAAGCCCTATCTGCTGATGTTCCAGGGATTCAGCCAGGACCTGATGATGCTGATAGGCAACCTCATGCAATGGAAATTCCGCATGCCATCCATGTTCCATAAGGCACTGCACGGCATGACAGCCAAGACCATACACCAAATCATGACCAAAAACGACTGGAAAGACGACAACGTGCGGCGCACCTGCATCAACATACGCAAATACCAGCATACCCTGGAATACAGCGAAAACTGGATGACCGACTACGTGTACCAAATCGTCATGCTGGCCAAAAAAGAGCCGAAGCCCCAACAGACGGACGAGAAAAAATAGGATTTTCTTTGAACATTTGCAGTTTTTTCCTAATTTTGTAACGAGAAGGCAAAAATGACAGCAGAAGAAGAAGCATTGCTACATACCCTCGAAACGCGCGTCGCACAACTGGCTTTGGAATACAAGGCACTGAAAGAGCGGCACGCCGAATTGGAACGGAAGATGGAAGAGAAAGAAGACGCCATCCGCACGTTGCACATGCAAGCCGAACGACTGCAAGCAGATTATGCCAACTTGAAAATGGCTAAGATAATCGAGATTGGTGGCGGCGAGATGAAAGACGCCCGGTCAAGACTATCGAAGTTGGTGCGTGAAGTAGATAAATGTATCGCCCTTTTAAATGTGTAAGCCACGATGGAAGTAAGCGAATACTTTACCATAAATCTCAGACTGGGTCGCCGGATGCCCCTATCCATCACGGTAAGGCGGAGCGACGAAGGCATGTACCGCGAAGCGGAAAAGCTGATTAACGAACGATTCAGCCACTATGCATCGCGCTATCCCGACCAGGATGACGAAACCTATCTGTGCATGGCGTCGTTAGACATCGCACTCTCGCTGAAAAAAGGCGAGGCGCGCAATGACACGCAACCTTTTGCAGAAAGCATGGAGCGCATGCTGAAAACCGTAGAGGAAGCATTAGGCACGAAAGCACAATAAAACAAAGCGGCGGAAACACCGCTGAGAGGAGAGAAAATACACACGCACAGTTTTCCCTGACCGTCGCCAGCCGACGGAAAAGGGCAAGCGGTGCGTGATTTTTATATATTCACATTAATAACAATAACGAACATGGAAATCATAATCCCTGCTGTAGTTTGTCTGCTCGTCGGAGGCATAGCCGGCTTCTGCCTATTCCGCTATGTACTGACCGGCAAGTTCAGACAAAAAATGGAAGAGGCCCAGAAAGAGGCTGAAGTAATCAAACAAAAGAAAATGCTGGAAGTAAAGGAAAAGTTCCTCAACAAGAAATCCGAACTCGAAAAGGAAGTGCAACAGCGCAACCAGCAAATCCAGCAACACGAAAACAGACTGAAACAAAGAGAACTGAGCCTGAACCAGCGTCAGGACGACCTGAACCGCAAGAAAAACGAGCTCGAAAACGACCGCAAACGTCTCGAAAACCAGCAACAAGGACTTGCCAAGCGTGAAGAAGAGCTGAAAGACCTGGAAGCCAAGGAGCGCGAGAAATTGGAAGCCATCAGCGGACTGAGCGCGGACGAAGCGCGCGAACGGCTTGTGGAATCGCTGAAAGACGAAGCCAAGACCAATGCAGCCAGCTACATCAACGAAATCATGGATGAAGCCAAACTGACGGCCAACAAGGAGGCCAAACGCATCGTCATCCAGAGCATACAGCGCGTGGCTACGGAAACGGCCATCGAAAACAGCGTGACCGTGTTCCATATCGACAACGATGAAGTGAAAGGACGTATCATCGGCCGCGAAGGACGCAATATCCGTGCATTGGAAGCCGCTACCGGCGTGGAAATCGTGGTGGATGACACACCCGAAGCCATCGTCATCTCGGCATTCGACCCCGTACGCCGCGAAATATGCCGCCTGGCCCTGCACCAACTGGTAGTAGACGGACGCATCCATCCGGCACGTATCGAAGAAGTGGTGGCCAAAGTAACCAAGCAGGTGGAAGAGGAAATCATCGAAACGGGTAAACGCACGGCCATCGACCTCGGCATCCACGGACTGCATCCGGAACTGGTACGCATCGTGGGCAAGATGAAATACCGCAGCAGCTACGGACAGAACCTGTTGCAGCATGCACGCGAAACGGCCAACCTCTGTGCCGTCATGGCATCCGAGCTCGGACTGAATCCCAAGAAAGCCAAACGCGCCGGCCTGTTGCACGACATCGGTAAAGTGCCCGATGAAGAACCGGAAATGCCGCACGCCATCTACGGCGCCAAACTGGCCGAGAAATACAAGGAGAAACCGGACATCTGCAACGCCATCGGCGCACACCACGACGAGATGGAGATGACCTCATTGCTGGCCCCCATCGTACAGGTATGCGATGCCATCAGCGGCGCCCGTCCGGGTGCACGGCGCGAAATCGTGGAGGCATACATCAAACGTCTGAACGACCTTGAGAACATCGCCATGAGCTATCCAGGCGTGACGAAGACCTACGCCATCCAGGCGGGCCGCGAATTGCGCGTCATTGTCGGTGCAGACAAGATTGACGACAAACAGACGGAGAGCCTCAGCGGAGAAATCGCCAAGAAGATTCAGGATGAGATGACCTATCCGGGTCAGGTGAAGATCACGGTAATCCGCGAGACGCGTGCCGTAAGCTACGCCAAGTAACAAGCCTGAAAGCGTGCATGACTGGCACACAAGATAACACAGATTCCCGTTATCTTGTGTGCCAGTTTCTTTATATCAAAATCCCTTACACGCGCACATACACACGACAGGAGTTTTCCATAAAAGGCACTCTGAGGTTCAGACCATCTGATTTACAGCATCTTAAATACCACACAGCATTCATTTCCCATTCATATAGAAGCCGGATATTCGGGTACTTCCCATGCACACAAGTCAAGCCGGAAACGGTCACCTGTGAAGAATCGATTCTTCACAGGTGACCGATGAAACGCACACAGGTGAAGAATTTGCGGCTTAGTTTTCAGCGAAAATACTATACGATTATGGATGGACTATTCATCTCATTCGGAACTATCAGCAAGATATTCTCCATAAAAGGTTTACTGAACCATAATCCATAAACAACAAGAGAGGCATCATGATGCCTCCCCCTGCCGGCGATGAACCGCCATAAAGCGTAACCCCGCATGGAACAACATGTATACAGCCACATCGAGGATGAAAATCCAGGTATAGGCCACATTCAGGTCGTTCAACAGATAATTCATCATCCCGAAGAAGAAATAAAGCGCGATGATGATGCCCCACGTCTGATGCATGGTGAATCCGGCATCCATCACCCTGTGGTGGATATGCGTCTTGTCTGCACCGAAGATTGGTTTTCCGCGGAACAGGCGTCCCAAAGCCACACGTACGAGGTCGAAGGTAGGAATAAGCATCAGGGTGCAGGAAACAAGCAAGGCATCACTACGGTATGGCAGGTAATACGGGTTGTTCATCTCGTGCTTGATGGAAAGATAGGCCAGCACATACCCTAAAAACAGGCTGCCGGAATCGCCCATGAATATCTTGGTGTTGTTCTTCACACTGCCGAACATGTTGAAACAGAAGAACGCCAAAACCGAGCCAAGCACTCCGGCCGACACAATAGCATAGACAAAAGTGTTGTCCATCCGGATGAAATAGTAGATGAAGGAGGACAGGATGCACACCGACAGGCCCGAAGCCAATCCGTCGATGCCGTCAATCAGGTTGATGGAATTGATAATCAACAATATCACGAACACCGTCAGCGGATAACTCACCCAAAATGAAAGTTCATAAATCCCGAACAGGCCGTAGAAATTATTGATAATCAAACCACAAAACGGCATTACCAAGGCGGCGACAAACTGCACCATAAACTTATGCGTGGCCTTCATACCCACCAAATCGTCCACAAGCCCGATAATATAGATAAGGAAAACGCCCACGACCATCAGCAAGGTGGAGTTGCGAAACGTGAGCCACCCTCCGATTCCGCCCGCATCGAGCACCATCGCCAAGACAAAGGCCACCGACGCGGCAGGCAGAAACAGCAGTCCGCCCAGACGGGGCACCGCACAATGATGCACCTTACGTGCATCCGGCAAATCATAGAGCCCTTTCTTCTTGCAAATCCTCAACAACACCGGCATCATCATGAAAGTCAATGCCATACTCACCCCACAGGTCATCACCACATAAAAAACATTGCTTGCCATAATTTACATAAAAAATGTTTCTTTATATAAACGGAGGAAGCATGTGTTTTAGTGTGTGTATGCGGGAAGAAAGTTTTTATAAGAACGGTCAGATGAACTCAAATATCTTATACAGATATTTCAGACTTATCATCGCCACATTGCTATAGAGGCCGTTCCTTCGGCATGCCTTCACATCTTCGGAGGTGATGAGCATCCTGTTTTTCAGGCTCTTCGTACTAAGTCCCCCCGTCCGCATCGTCACCATATCCCTCTTTATATAAGAATAGGTAATCTTGTATTTGTAAAAGAGACGTACCATCATGTCATAATCCGAAGCTATCCGATAGGACGTGTCGTACAAACCGTATTGCTCATAACACTCCCGCCGCACGTAAAAGGAAGGATGGGCCGGCATGAAGCCGAAACGCAGGAAAAAGGGAGAGAACATGGAAGAAGAGTAATAGCGCACACATTTGTCCAGGTTGTCCGGACGCACAAAATGCACATCCCCATACACCGCATCCACCTCCTTCCTTTCGAACTCCCCTGCGATGGTAGCCAACACATCATCGGAAGTGTAGAAGTCGTCGGAGTTCAATATGCCCACCACATCTCCCGTGGCCAACCGAAGTCCCTTGTTCATGGCGTCATACAGTCCGGAGTCGGGTTCGGAAATCACCTTCGTCACAAGTTCCGGATACTGTCCGACAATATCCAACGTAGCGTCCGTACTTCCGCCGTCAATAATGATATACTCCACCTCACCGTCAAACACCTGCCGCCCGACACTCTCGATGGTGTCTTGAACCGTTGACGCACTATTATATGTTGTAGTAATGACAGAAATCTTCATTAGCTTATCCTTTATTCGTATTTCCGATAAAACAATTTCCTTAATGTAGCCACAACTCTTGATACAAACAACAAAAAATCATACTGCCCGATATTCCTCAAGTACAATCCGAAGTAACTGCACGTCAGACGGAGGCTTAACTTCACACGGTAAGAATATGGATATGAAGAATGGGATGCCGAGTTCTCACGGTAGCGCACCGTATATATAGTCTCCGGCTTGGTGAGCCGTATACCTTTTATCCGCCTTGATATCTGAAACATAAACAAAGAGTCCTCGCCCAGCTTGTATGTGGTATTGAACCTATCCTTGTCGATTACCGCGCGAGGTATTACCTTACAGCAAACGTTAGAAAGGAAACTTCGGGCTGAAAAGAATGTCAACCGTTTTAGCCCGGCATTCTTCGCGTATGCCTTGGTCAGGAAATAGTCCATGATGCGGCCGTCAGCCTCGTTGCACAACTGTACATTGGTAGCTACAATAATTCCCTCCCCGACATGGGACAACATACTTTCCAGATAGTCGGCAGTCACCCAGTCATCATCATCCACAAAGGCGATATATTCGCCTTCGGCCTGTTCAATACCCACGTTCCGCGCATTGCATACCCCCCCGGTATCCGTTTGAATCAAACGAATCGTATGGGACGGATGTGCATGTATATACTCATGCAACCGACCATAATAAGGTTCGTTGCATCCGTTGAGCACTATGATTATCTCATACTGTCCGGGAGCGAGAGTCTGGTTACACAAAGAATCCAGGCACTCCTCCATATAAGCACCGGGCTTATAAGAAGGTATAATAACAGAAATCTTCATACGGTTTCTTTTAATCTGTCTTTTAAAAAAGAACGGTATTCTTTATACATATTATATAAGCTACGCTCTTTTTTTCCAAAATACACGCGAAAAAACTCCCTCATCAGAAGCACATTCATATTACGGAGCCGATTGAGAATCGTCTTTTTAGCAGAATACCCCTTCTTTTCGTTCAGAAAAATTGCCCTATCCAATAAAGTCTTCTCATAAGACAAACTCGGCTTCCTGCCCATCGTCAAATGCACATAATGTAAATCCGGATTGTATTTCATCCGACAACCAAACTTATGCTTCATACGATAATGAATGTCATCTTCCTCGCCGTACATAAAGACATCCTCATCGAACAGACCAATTTCCTCAAACATTGACTTCCGAATATAGAAACATGCACCGGAAAAATACATGTATTCAGACCAATACCAATCAAAACGGTTACACAGACCTGTCAAAAAAGTATTCCAATAACCATTCATCATGTAAGTGCAATTAAATGAAGCCACACTTGGTAATATCGGGCTCAACATCTGTTTCATTCCATACATACCCAAACGTTTGTCTGCATTAAAAGCATCTACTGCCGTTTTGAATACCGGCTCAATCAAACGCACGTCGGGGTTCATAATCATGACAACCGGCGCTGTAGCCTGACGGATACCCACATTATTGCCTTGCCCATAGCCACCATTATGGGTATTTTGTATCAGAATTATATCTTCACCATACAGTTCACGTAACTTTGAAAACATGGCATCGCCCTCCTTGCTGTTATTGTCCACAACAATAACTTCCAGTTCTGTCCATGCAATATCCGAACATTTCCGGATGGAAGCGACACAATCATAAATGTCCTTCTCTGAATTATAGGTGACTATGATAATCGAAAGTCGTTTCATACGAATAATAGTTTAGCGATTACACGTTTATTTCTTTGCTCACGCCAACTACGCCTGAGCAAATAAAGCAATACAGGTATCTGGCGAGCACGTTTCTTGGGCAAAAAATACCCCAACAGCATCGAACACTTCACCTGAGCACCTAAAATCATGCCATACCACTTACTATGTGTATTCACCAACTGCACTATTTTATTTGCGAAAGTTATATTGACACCTTCTCCGAACACCATTACATAAACGAATAAGACTCCCTGATATAAGGCTCTGTCGTACCGGTGCCCGAAACGTTTCTGCACTTCAATATAAAATTTCTCCAATGCATACAAATGACTCCGATAATGCTCTTCCACTACAATCTTCTTGGATACTGAGTCTGTTGTACTTATCCGATAACCATAATCCGGCACACAATGTACATATTCGTATTTCATTCCGGCCAGCAACGCCTGCAAGTTAAAATCGGCATCCTGCAATGATTTTAGTCGGGTATCCCAAACTATATCATACTTACGTAAAGACGAAGTCCTATAAATATTGTTCCATACAATAAAGGGCAACGTACGCCGTGCAAAAGCCTTGATATCGTCATGATATAAAGGATAGCCGTAAATATCCCTTCTCCCCACTTTTAAAAAGATGTCATCCACATACGTTCCCGAAGGAAAGACCATGAAATCCAAATCGGGACGCTCTCTTAGCCTCTCCACCCTATTGCGCAAACAAACCGGAGTTATATAATCATCTGAATCGAAAAAGACGATAAATTCTCCCTTTGCTTCACGAAGTCCTATATTCCGACAGGTTTGAGCACCCTTGGGCTGTTCGTTTCTCTGTATCACACGTATACGAACATCCATGCTTTCATATTGCCCCAATCGTTGCAAAGCATTTTCTTCGGAGCCGTCATCCACAGCCAACAATTCCCATTCCTGAAAATCATTGGCAATAATGCTGTCAATCATCACCGAGAACAGTTCCGGATGATTAAAAACCGGCATCACTATGGTCAATATAGGACTACTTTGATGACTCATAACCACATTTATCTTCTAATAATATCTTCAAACAGAACCCTATCATTAAAAAGAACAAAGGCTCAAACAAAAATGTACTACTCAAAAACAATTTTATAATCGTTACAGAAACAAGGAACAAGACAAACTCCCTCTCAAATCTGTTTTTCGACTTGACAAAGGCCCACACAATTAACAAAACCACCCCCACAAGCAGAAGAGTGCCCACAAAATAGCCGAACGAAAACAGGAAATCAAGCGTTATATCATGAGAATAGATGATTCCGTATCTTTGCGAACCAAACAGTCCATACCCCCAAAAGGGTTCATCTGTATTCAGTCTTTCATATAGAATCTCTTTGATATCCCCACGGCCGGAGTCATTGGATATGTTTCCCATAATGAACTTCTCGACAATTCTTGTACTCATCTTCATCAATCCGAGATATTCATACAGCCATAATGCAATCTCACGTATGAACGCCACAGCCAAAGCCAACAAGGCTATAATAGATGCTTTTACTATGGAGGAATACCTAAACCGCATAAAGAAAAAGAAATAGACAGCCGTAAAACATGCAATACAGGCAAGGGGACCACGCGTTCCAAACGAAATAATCAGAAAAACACCTATTATCGCCACAGCAAGTTTCCATATACTAAAACTTCTCATCGAAGCCCAAATCAACATGATGACATGCGGAAGCACCTGATATGCGGCATACATATTATAACTGCCGGCTATCTGTTCATCTGCATGCTTGGCCTCCTGTACATAAGAAAGGAAATAGAATATGTCCATCACGATACAAATAGCCGAAAGGATGGTAAATATCTTGAAGAATTTCTCTATGTCAATTATCCGCCCCAAATAATAGTAAGGAAAAACCAGACAAAGACATCGAAACGCATACTCTTCCAACGGTACCTGATTAACCGGATACATGCAATAATTAAAAAGGTATATGGTCGGAATCAGCACCATCAACAGATAGTCGTATACAGAATATCTGTTCGCCAACAAAGGAAGAGAGAACAACAAAGGAATGACGACTACTGCAATTTCTATTTCGTCCGTAAAATCTTTCAATACCGGCAAATGATTGATGATGCCTCTCATAAAAGCAAGAAGCATGGATGCCCAAAGAATACACGTCAATACATTCAATGCGACCTCGCGTGTAAAAATCAACTGCCGTATCTTTCCCATTTGCCTGAATACTCAAAACTATAATTTGTATGATTAGGACATGGCCTCACGGATAACCTCTTTCCACCTCTCCTGCCAAACCTCCAACGAAAACGACTGGTTGACGACAGCCGACGCGTTCCTCTGGAGTCTTTCCCTCAACTCCCTATTCTCTATCAGCTCACATACCGCCTTATAAAGAAACTCTTCCTCCGGACTAATCATCAAGCCGTTGAAGTGGTCGAAAACAAGATTAGTCATGCCGCCCACATTCGTACAGATTACGGCACATCCTGCCGCCATAGCCTCCAATAAAGACAGAGAAGTGCCTTCGGAGCCCACAGTGGGAACAACGGCAATATCCTTATCCTGATGGATTCTCATCGATTCACCACTGGAATAGGTAGTGAATTTCACATTCGGGAAAGAAGCCAACCTGTTGGAAACATATTTCTCATCCGGTCCCGTACCGGCAACCGTGACCTCAATCCTTTCATATTTCGACAACACACGCACCATCGCATCTGCAAAAATACGCGTACCCCGATGTTTGAAGAAACGCCGGGCAAAAATAATCCGAACCACATCATCCTGCTTCTCGTATTTCACGGCCGGAATCTCCGTAAAATTAGGAATAGCCTTCAGATGCACTTTCGGATAAGGCACAATCGCCCGATACCAATTAATGAAGTTATAATCCACACATACCAAAGTCTGAGGCAATGACACACGCTTGACCGTATCCCAGGCATGTTTGCATTTCCTTACATATTGATACAAATAGCTTCTGTCCGAACATCCTTCAAATTCAGGAACGTCCCATGATATGCCATGCTGAATGGCTACCGAGCGAAACTCTCCACACGGGACCGCACAGGATTCGCAGCCGAATATCAACAAATCAGTCTTGGCGTCTATTTTAGTCTTTGCAAATTCATAAATACTTCGTATGGTATCCTTGCCATACGGATTCTCTGTTTTTACGCCATAGACAGTTGCCCCATTTTCTTCTACCACGAAATCCGAGTCTCCGCGCTGATATATCGACACCTCAAAACCTTCGGACCTCAGCACCGGGACGAGATTCGTGATATAGGTTTGAATGCCTCCGATACTCATGCCCCTGCCATCCGGCTTGAGATAATTGAAATATATAATATGAGCCGTCATAGACATCAAATGTTTTTCAATATTTCCACGATTCTTTTACATGCCAATCCGTCTCCGTATGGATTAACCGCCCTGCTCATCTTTGCATACGCACCGGCATCATCCAAAAGCTCAGACACATTACCGACAATGGCATGATAATCCGTACCGACCAACTTCACGGTACCTGCCGTGAGGGCTTCCGGACGTTCTGTCGTGTTGCGCATCACAAGCACAGGCTTGCCCAGTCCCGGCGCCTCCTCCTGTATGCCTCCCGAATCGGTAAGTACAATAACGGACTTCTCCATAAGGAATACAAAACTAAGGTACTCAAGCGGCTCGATAAAGAACATATTGTGCATACCGCTTAAATCCTCGCCGAAGACCTCATGTATCGGTTTGCGCACATTCGGATTAAGATGCATCGGATAAACGAAGTCCACGTCGGGATAGTTTCCGGAAAGATATTTGATGGCCTGACATATATTGATGAACCCATCCCCGAAATTCTCACGCCGATGTCCCGTAATCAATACAAGACGGCGACCGTCATTCAACCTGTTGACATCATAACCCGCATCGGCAAGAACCTTGATTTGTTCCTGTTGAAGCTGCACATTGTTTTTCAACTTCTCCACCACCAAATGAAGGGCATCAATCACGGTATTTCCTGTCACAACGATCTTCCCGATAGCTTTCTCGCCAACCAAATTATTCTCACTTAAAGAGGTTGGAGCAAAATTATATGTGGCTATACGGGAGGTTATCTGACGGTTCAGTTCTTCCGGCCAAGGACTATACAAATTATATGTACGCAGGCCTGCTTCCACATGTCCCACCGGTATCTGTTGGTAGAAAGCGGCCAGTGCTGCTGCCGTTGAGGTCGTCGTATCTCCGTGAACAAGAACTATATCCGGCAATGCCTCTTTCAAGATGTCGCGCATTCCTACCAATACGCGCGAGGTCACATCTGTCAAGTCTTGTCCCTGTTTCATTATATTCAGGTCGTAATCAGGTACCACCTCAAATATACGGAGAACTTGGTCCAACATTTCACGATGCTGCCCCGTAACACATACAATGGTTCTGAAAGAATCCGGATACTTCTGCAATTCCTTCACCAAAGGACACATCTTAATAGCTTCTGGACGTGTACCGAAAACCAACATTATATTTTTCTTCTGTCTCATACGGAAAATGGTTTATTTATCTATGGTATTCGCTCCTTTCTTGAAGTTCCATATCATCTGCACCAAATATCTAAAACTTTCCAATTTAAAAAAATAGCATATTGCTGCATAGATAACAACAGCTCCCAAACCTTGCATAAGAAGTATGACAAAATTGTTCACATCGATCCATTGCATGGCATATATGGAGGCCCCCATCACAAGGGATGCGGTCAAAGAGGGTACAACATCCTTGATTTGTTGCCCAATAGAATAATCAAGTAACTTTTTGTTCGGGAAAAGATTAATGAATATACAGATAAAGTTGTATATTATCACTCCGACTGCAATGGCATAGACATTGATGAAGACAGAAATCACAAGGATGGTAACCTCAAGGACCTTCTTAATCAGCTCCAACTTTAATATGACATCGCTTCGCCCCAACGACTTGATAGCTTCTATATTGGCAATCTGTATAGGCATCAGGAGATAGGCTATACAGAATATCCGCACAAACGGGACCGCCATGAGCCATTTTTCGGTCAGCAGAAGAACGATCAAGGGCTTAGACATTGCAAAAAGAGCCATCATCATGGGAGAGATGACGAAAACACTCATCTTTATCGAGCGACTCACCATGGACCTGACCTTGTCCCTATTCTCCTGTTCCGCCGAGAAAACCGGGAATAGTACGGTCTGTATGGATGCATTGATATTTTCCATGATAAGCGAGGGAAATTGCTTGCCCCTGTCGAAAAACGCTAAAGACGCCGCAGTATACACCTTACCTATAATCAAGGAACGTATATTGACAAATAAGGCAATGATAAAGTTCGAGAAGAAAATCTTCCATCCATAGGCGAAAAGTGATTTAAAGCCCTCCACCGAAAATACAATTCTCGGTTTCCAGTCCACGGTAAACCACATCACGACTATCATCAGAAAGGCTGACGAGAGGGAAGAACCCACCAATGCCCATACTCCCATACCCTGCATGGCCATCAGAATGCCGACCAGACCGGAGCCCATCACCGCCAGAAGACTTGATTTAAAAAGGCTCTTGAACAACATGTGCCGCGATATGTATGCCCGTTGTATGGAATTGAAGGAGTATAAGGGAAGACTCAGGCTCAATACCCTGATGACTGGAACCAAGCCGGGTGCCTCATAAAATCCGGCAATAGCCGGTGCTGCGACAAACATCACCCCATAAAGGAATAGAGACACAAGCATACAAACATGAAAGATAGTGGAAAAATCCGTATCATCGGTCTGTTTCTTCTGTATAAGCGCCTGGTTCAATCCGCCGTCGACTATCACATTGGCCAAATTGACAAACACCATGACAAGTGCTATTTGTCCATAATCAGAAGGCATCAATATCCGGGCCAATACAATCGTAACCACAAAAGAAACCACCTGAACACTACATCTTTCAAGCAATTTCCAAATGAACGATTTAAATATTATGCTCTTAGTGAATGCCATATAAAACACCTACTTTTCCTGCTTACATTACATCATATACACATCATGATTTAGAGGTAAAAAATACCAAAATATGCGTCAATTCTGACTTCAGCACATATCCTATGGTTACAAGCGTTGCAAAAATCAGCATCGTAGCCACAAAAATCATTCTTTTCGGGCCTGCTGGTTTGATAGGCACCGAAGCATTCTGCAAGACAGTAAATGCTGGCATACGTTCCTGTACCTTTGCCTGCGCCGCCTGCCACTGCGTAGTCATTGCCGTATAGGCATTATACTTCAAAGACATTTCATTTTCAAGCCGGTCTCTCTCAGAAGTCCACGAAGACAGCACAATATCCTGATGAGAGTCACAAAATGCACTGTATGCTTCCTGCGCCTTTATATATTCAGCCTTCGTATCTTGCACCAGTTGCTCATAATATTTCAAGTCTATACGTGCCTTACTTGTCCTATAATCCGTAATGAAGGCTTGCAGACGGATACGGACGGAGTCTGCCAACGTAGCCGCAACAAGGGGGTCCTGTGCCGTCACATGAATCGTAAAGACGCTGGTTCGGCTATCCACAATACAATAGACCTCACCCTTCAACTTATCAACAACCGCGGTCTGCATCTCATCCAACTGAAACGGATTAATCTTTCCATCCTCACCTCCGGACGGATAAGTCTTCTTCGGGAAAAGGCTCTTTATCGCCTTTCTCAACCAAATCTTGGGAGCGTCATAAAATGCAGACTTCTGGTATTGGGTTTCATAAGTATACAAATCTGTCTCGATATCGCCGTCAATGGTTTTCACCGGTATATTGAAGAGACTTACAATAAAGTCGTTCGATGACATCAAGTCCGGATAAAGCTCCGGATAGATGGCATCCGCCGACCCTTCAGAGCCTAAATCAAAGCCAAAGGATGAAGCGATGGACCCTAACCCGCCCAAGGCACTACTGCTGGTCATCTCCGGAGCCAGCATGACCTTAGAGGTATAATATCGGGGTTGCGGGAAAATGTACAGGCAGGCCAACACAAACGTCACTCCCCATACTATACCAAATAGTTTTTTCCGTTTCAGCAGTTTGGCTTTAATCTGCCCTATCCCGATGCTATGTCCCTTTTCCTCTTTCGGATTTTCTATATATTGTTCATTCTCCATGACGATACAGATTTGGTATTTATTCCTCCTTTTATTTCAACGCATTAATCAACGTGGCAATCATTGCAGCAATGGACGCTGTAGACGTTCCAATCGACATGCGCTCTGCCGTAGTCAGCTTGTTCTTGGTCTGCTTGGAAGGCACCACAATCTCACAACCGGGCTCGATATCCTTTCCCGAACGGCCGAGTTTCTTCACCGCACCGTTCATGTATATGGCATAAACCTTCGACTTGCTGGCCTTGTTGCTGTATCCTCCGGCATTCTTGATATAGTAGCCCAGGCTTTTGCCTTTCTTGTAATTCAAAGATACCGCCGACATGACCTCTCCACTCACCTTCACCGTATTGTTATATTCCGGAATGTACAGGATATCACCCTCACGCAACAGCACATCATCCGCTCCGCCTCTTTCGAGCATGGCCTTATCAAGGTCTATCGCCACGACATACAGGTTGCTCAATTCCATTTTCAGTTCCAACAGAGAGTCGGCATGAGACATATTATATTGTTTGTCGGCCTGCATGGCCTCCTCGTACAACTGTATCTGGGCATTTTTCAAGGCGATTTCCTTTTGCGATATTTCCTCTGACGTCATTTTACGCACCAATTTAGCTCCTTTGGAATAGGCATAATCCGAAAGTCCGCCTGCGGAGTTCACCAAATCGCTCAGACGATAATCACGCACAGTCATGACATAGTCTCCTGCAAAATTGACAGAGCCGAGCACTTTTACTTTTTGTTGGGTGCTGTATGAGGGGTTCTCACGTACATAAACCTCATCGAAAGGCTGAAGCACGAAACCCGGCTCCCCATCGACCACAAAGCCGTCACGCAAAGAGAACGTGTGTACTTCAACCATCACATCGTTCATCGTCGTTGCCTTGGGGTTGTCGATACGGCGATAGACATCCACCTTTACCGTTGAAGCACCTTCCGCCAATCCTCCGGCCTGCAACACGAGGTCCTCTACAGTCATATTGTCTGCATAAGGAAACTCGCCGGGATTGTTCACCTTACCGGAGATTCTGACCATCTGGTCAACTTTCATATCACTCAGGTTCGGAACATACAACACATCATTCTTTCTCAAAGGAATATCAGCCACGGTTCCTTCCATCACTCCTTTTACATTGACAGGCAACACCTCCAAAGACAAGTCTTCCTTATAACGGTGCATGACGGCACGGTTGGTAAAGGCATCTTCGGTCAATCCGCCGGCTGCCTGAATCAGTTCGCGCACGGTACTCACCTTTCCACCAATCTGGAACATGCCGGGACGCATCACGGAACCACGCACTTCCACCATATTGGAATAACGGGGTATCACGGAGTCCACAGTCACCACATCACCATCAACCACTGGAAAATTCCCCATTTCAAACTCATTCACCTTGTAGATGGAATACTCGCGTCCGGATTTGCGCATCAGGCGCACGTCATCCTTGTAAGCGTCACCCGTAAAGCCACCGGAGTAACTGATAAGGCTACCTACGCTCTCCGTTTTCTTCATTTCGTAGAACATCGGACGTTTCACCTTACCTTCTATCTTCACCAGGCAGTCGTAGGGTTCCACCACAATCACATCATTATCATCCAGACGAACATTACCCGTCAGTTTCCCGTTCAGTATATAATTGTATATATCCACAGATGACAGCAGCTTGTTCCTGCGATATACCTTGATGTTACGCAACGTACCTATGTTATTGACACCACCGGCCATGTACAGGGCATGGAACACGGTTGCGAAAGCCGAAAGGGTGTAAGTTCCCGGAGCCGCAACCTCTCCCATCACATTGACCATTATCGTACGTGTCTGCCCCACCGTCAGCCGTATGCTCGAACTACTGTAACGGGCACCGAGTTGCGAACGTATCCGCTGGTTGGCCTGTTCTACGGTCAGACCCCCTATTTCCACCGGTCCGAAGCCTTCTACCGTAACGGTCTCATCGGGTGACACCGTACACTCGAACGTTTTCTGGGACGCTCCATATACGTCAATATACACCACATCACCCGGACCGATACGGTAGTCCGACGGTGTGGCGATATTCATATTGGGTTCAAAAGAAAGGTCTTTCCGGTTGAAGATATCATGGCCGAACACCATATCTTCCCTTTTCACGGAATGTCTTGACAAGCTGTCAATCACCAACGAGTCCGGCAACAGACCGGCTACAGCCGCCTCCATCTGCACGTAGTCATAATTCTTTTCGCCATTGTTCTTGCGCGTACGGTCATCCGTACGTTTCATCACTCCGTTGGATATGTCGGTACCCAGTTCCTGTTGTTTGACACTGTTCTCATACTTCTTGCGTACGCGGCGTATCTGTTCGATATTCACACCACGCTGCATCAGTTTCGACACGATTTGGGCCTGCGAAGTTCCCCCTTTATATTCTCTCTTGACGTATTCCAGCACCTGTTCGTCACTCATTGTAGACTGTGCATAAAGCGACGCGCCAGCCGCAAAGAACAGGAATGCACCTAAGACCAATAGTTTTCTTATCATTTTTATCTTCAGAATTTTTTCCCTATTAATATAAAACATCCCGTTTTCAGGACAATCTTCAAATCCAGCCATAACGACCTGCGCTGCAAATAGTCCAAATCCATCTGCAGGCGCACCAGCATCTTGTCGACGGTATTCGTATACCCGTTATATATGGTCGCATCCGAAGTCAGTCCCGGATACATCAGGTAAATATATTCGTAATTCGGGTCACGCTCCATAATCTGGTCGATGAAGTACTTCCGTTCCGGACGCGGCCCGACAAACGACATGTCGCCCCGCAATACGTTCCACAACTGAGGCAGTTCGTCCAAATGATGCTCGCGCAGAAACCCGCCAACGGGAGTGATATGTTCGGAATCACTGTCTGCCAACTTCGGCACGCCGTTTTCTTCCGAATCCGTTGTCATCGTGCGGAATTTAAGAATCTCAAACGGTTTCCCGCCGTATCCAATCCGCTCCTGCCTGTATATGACAGGCCCTTTCTCCTGGGTACGCAACACGATATATATAATTAAAAAAACGGGAGACAGAACGACAAGTCCAATCAAAGCACATATCACATCGAAAGCCCTTTTAATCATCCTCTCCAAGACATTCATCCCGTCTCGTATATCATCAAGTTCAACAGCTTCTTGCTTCATTGAAATCCTCCAAGGTTATACACTTAGGTTTTATCATAATAACTGCCTTTTATGTTTTTTATTGCAAAATAAACACTTTTTTTTTCTTGTTGCAAGCATTTGCCCCTTCAAGTACAATTCACGCAGGTTGATAAAAAAAACAGTCGCGATTATTGTTCAGGTTCAGGAAAAACACGTATCTTTGCATTCTGATTGCCGTGTATAGGCATACACATCCGGGGTTGACATGGATTTGACAGCAGGATGGAATGGCATGTAAGCACGCAGAGGGTCGGTGATTTCCTCTATAATCTCAGTTACCAAAAATTTATCTGGCGAAAACAACTACGCTCTCGCTGCGTAATCGAAGCATAGTAGATTACCTTTATTTCGGCACCAGGTGCTGAAACGAGACATCACCCGGAAGCTGTTGCTCCGAAGCGTTCCGAACAGGTGGTGCAGCCAAATCGGGGATAGTCGCAGGCGGCCTTGCACCTGCGATGAAAATGTAAAGGATAAGGTACAGGTCGGGTAGTCCGGGTCTTGTCTGTACACGAAAACCCTAAGCCGGAATAAGCGTGTAGAAAGCATACGGTTTCCCTGTTTGGACGAGGGTTCGATTCCCTCCAGCTCCACCTATCGGTTTATTTATCTGGCGAAGAAGACAGTCACGGAGATGCCACGCGGTCATCCGCCTTTCTTTTCTTCGCCATGCTTATTGTAGATTATGAAAGAATTAGCTTTAAAGTACGGATGCAATCCGAATCAGAAGCCCTCCCGCATCTTCATGGAGGAGGGTGAGTTGCCCATCGAAGTGTTGAACGGACGACCGGGTTATATCAACTTTCTCGATGCACTGAACAGCTGGCAATTGGTCAAGGAACTGAAAGAAGCCACCGGCCTGCCTGCTGCCGCGTCGTTCAAACACGTGTCTCCCGCCGGAGCCGCCGTAGGCCTGCCGTTGAGTGACACGCTGAAGAAAATCTATTTTGTCGATGATATCCAACTTCCCCTATCTCCCATCGCATGCGCGTATGCCCGTGCCAGAGGAGCCGACCGCATGTCGAGCTATGGTGACTTCATTGCCTTGAGCGACACCTGCGACGAAGCAACGGCACTGCTCATCAAACGTGAAGTCAGCGACGGCGTCATCGCCCCCGACTACACGGAAGAAGCCCTGCAAATCCTGCGCGAGAAACGCAAGGGGACATACAATGTCATCAAGATTGACCCGACATACGTTCCCGCCCCTATCGAACGCAAACAGGTGTTCGGTATCACCTTCGAACAGGGACGCAATGAAATCAAGCTGAACGACCCGGCCTTGTTCGACAACATTCCGACTGCCAACAAGACATTCCCCGAAGAGGCAAAACGCGACCTCATGATTGCCCTCATCACGCTGAAATATACACAAAGCAACTCTGTATGTTATGTGAAAGACGGACAAGCCATCGGTATCGGTGCCGGCCAGCAAAGCCGCATCCATTGTACCCGCCTCGCAGGCAACAAAGCCGACATCTGGTGGTTGCGCCAACACCCGAAGGTGATGAACCTGCCATTCGTGGAGAAGATACGCCGCGCCGACCGCGACAACACCATCGACATCTACATCAGCGACGACTATATGGATGTGCTGGCGGAAGGAGAATGGCAGAAATTCTTCAGCCGGAAGCCGGAACCGCTCACCCGTGAAGAGAAAAAAGAATGGATTGCCCGCAATACCAAAGTTTCCTTGGGCTCGGATGCATTCTTCCCCTTTGGCGACAACATTGAACGTGCACACAAGAGCGGAGTGGAATATGTGGCGCAAGCCGGAGGAAGCGTACGCGACGACCATGTCATTGAGACATGTGACAAATACGGCATCGCCATGGCATTTACCGGTGTCCGCCTGTTCCACCATTAATTGCGGACGACATGAGACACTTCGGCGGAGACAACATAGACAAAGTGATTGAAGGGGGGATTGTATTCTCAGGTGCTCCGAAAAAAAGCGGAACCAAGACCGACAAGGTGAAGACAAAAGCCAAGAAGAAGGCATATATCACCGGAGCACACGGTTCGGGGGCAGCCAAGATGAAGGCGGAAATCAGGCGCAAACGGGCCAACCGCCACAAAAACAATGGCATGTAGCGTTAGCGCGCAGTCCAAAAACATGACCGGCATCCTAAGATGACAACACCCACACATAAACTACTTGACGAAGAAACAGCGCAGCGGGTCAGGCACGACAATTGCTTTGACTTTCTGCGCTACTTCTTTGCATTCTCACTGGTCATCGTGCATTTCTGTTCCCTGACCGGCACCGAACAGTTCTGGTTCGTATCGGGCGGCACAAGGGTGAAAGCCTTTTTCATCATCACCGGATTCCTCGTCGTGTACAGCTACATACGCACGGACAACATCCGGAAATACGCCGAGAAGCGCATCAGGCGTATCGTACCGGCATACGCAACCACCATCCTGTTGTCTTTTCTCATCGGCATGCTGTTCACCGAAATCCCTGTCACGGACTACCTGACATCGGGGCAGACCTACAAATACCTCATCGCCAACCTCGGATTCCTGAACTACATACAGCCGGAACTGCCCGGACTCTTCACCCACAACATATTCAGTGCCGTAAACGGCTCGTTATGGACCATGAAGGTAGAAGTGTTGTTCTATGTAACCGTGCCATTCTTCATGTATTTCCTCAAGCGGTACAACAAACTGGCTGTACTGCTGACCATCATCTGCCTGTCTACTCTCTACACTGAGGTTTTCCAATATCTGTACGACCACACGCAAAAGCGCATATACTACACGCTCTCGCAACAGCTGGGCGGACAATTGGTGTATTTCTACTGCGGCACGCTCCTGCTGTTTTACTTTCAATCTTTTTGCCGCCACATCCGTATCATTTTCCCCATAGCCGTCGTGCTCTACCTGCTGTGCCCCACTGTTGAATGGCTCTACTATCTGCGGCCTGTGACTTTCGCCTGCATCATCGTGGGCATAGCCTATCACTGCAAATGGCTGAACTTTCTGCAGAAGTACGATAACATTTCATACGGAATCTACCTTTACCACTTCCCCGTCATACAGCTCATCGTACAGTTCAGGCTGCACGAGAAAAACATCTATCTGGCTTTTTTCCTGTCACTTGCCTGCATTTTGTTGCTCGCCACACTGTCGTGGAAATACATCGAAAAGCCACTCCTGAGAAAGGACATGCCGGCCCGAAAAAAGGGATAATGCCACAGCCATACCACAATAGGATAAATCATTGAACTGCATTCATATATACACTCGGCAGGTGGAATAGTTTTTTGTATAGGTCAATTATGCCGACCTTTATTACCTCTTCCATAATAAAAGCATTTTAATTTTTGTGCAAAGGGTACTGTTTTAGGCGGGAGTTTGGTATGCTCCAAAGAGGAATCCGTAATACAGATACAGTCATTGCTGGAACAACAAATAAACTTTTCATGACGCTCTTGCAATAAAGCCCGAAGGCAACCGCGAACAAGTATAAATAAAACTTTTATTTTTGAAAATAAAAGTTTCAGTTACAAAAACAAAAGTTTTGGTTTTAAAAATAAAAGTTTTATTTATAGTTTCTGACCTGTGCGAACAGTTTTTATCCTTTGAGGGTAAGTACTTGTCATAAAGGACGTAAGTTTGGTTTGCGTGCCACAGTTTACCTCATCAAGCTGGAGGAATCCGTATCCTTCAACCATTTGCAACACAATACATCTGTGCACTCGACGAAGCAAACAAGAGATTCTTCTTGAATAAGATAGGAAGAACGTTGTGGTATACTCCCCGTATGCAGTTACAGGATTGTCCAGATGACATTGGAAACGAGATTACCACGGCTATGATAATGGCACGGAACAACTGATCATAAAAGCCGTTTGCATCAATGCTGTAAAACGCACAAGCAACATCCCTCCTTTCGGTGCCATCCCGAAAAGAGGTCTACAAAAAAAAATTATTCTGTCAGGAAAATACCGTTCAAGATGCGTCCCGAACGGATTCCTAAACGGCGCGCGGAAAAAAAACGGTCGGAACGGGTGTATGTACAGATGCCGGAAAGACGGATGCTTCCGGCACATACACCGGCACGTTCCAAAGAAAGACGGTTGGCCGCCCACAGGTCGATATGCCACTTTTCCGGTACAACCGGCCCTGAAGCGGAACGCACCGGAAAACGGCGCGCAATCCTGTCCATAGGGAATCCGGCACAGGCAAACGCCTCATATACCTCATCCCCCACCTCGAATGCATCCAATGAAATGCCGGGACCTATCACGGCTTGCACGTCCGACGGTTCTGTCCCGTATGCCTCGTGCATAGCCCCAAGTGTCGTCTCCACAATGCGAAGCACCGTTCCCCGCCACCCGGCATGGACGGCCGCCACGGCATGATGCCTGCTGTCATAAACCAGTACGGGGATGCAGTCGGCCGTAGAAACAGACACGCAGACACGGGGCAAGTCGGTCATCACCGCATCCACGTCCTCCAAAGCCGCGCCACGCGCAGCCTCATCGCCGGCAAAAAAGCGGTCGTCAATCCGCAGCACGCGGTCGCCATGCACCTGATGCGGAATGATCAGACGGTCGGCAGACAGCCCCAGTTCATCGCACAGCAATGCACGGTTCAGCGCCACATGACGTTCGTCATCGCCGCAATAGGCATTGGCATTGAACGTGGCGTAAGCGCCACTGCTATACCCACCGCCGCGCATGGTGCTGAAGGCGCATACATGCGCCCCCAGACTGTGTGACAAAAGTTCAGGTTTATACATGCAAACAAACTATTCTTCGCCTTCTTCCCAATCTTCCTCGTACTCGAAATCTTCAAGGTCTTCCACCTCGCTGTCGTCGATGTATTCAATTTCACCGTCCTCGCCCATGTCTTCAAGTTCACGGTGCAAAAGGGTCATGTCCTTGTTCTTATGTACGATTCTGGTCTGGTCTGAAATAGCCTGTATCTTGTTGCTTTCGCTGTTCAGTTCCTTCCACAGGATATCTTTCAGTTCGGCAATGCCCTGTCCCGAAACCGACGAGATGAACACGCACGGTACATCAGGCAAACTGTCGGAAAGCATCCGGATAAGTTCCTCATCCAGCAGGTCGCTCTTGGTGACAGCCAGCACACGCTGTTTGTCCAACAGTTCGGGATTGAACGTAGTCAGCTCGTTCAACAGGATTTCATACTCGCGGCGTATGTCGTCCGTATCGCCCGGCACCATGAAAAGCAACAGCGAATTGCGCTCTATGTGTCGCAGGAAACGTAGTCCGAGTCCTTTTCCCTCGCTCGCTCCTTCGATGATTCCGGGTATATCCGCCATAACGAACGACTGGTTGTCACGATAGGACACGATGCCCAGATTGGGTTCGAGCGTAGTGAAGGGGTAATTGGCAATCTTGGGACGTGCCGATGACACGGCACTCAGCAAAGTGGACTTTCCGGCATTGGGAAATCCCACGAGACCTACATCGGCAAGGAGTTTCAATTCCATGATAACGGTAAGTTCGCGCATGGGCTCTCCCGGCTGTGCGTAACGCGGCGCCTGATTGGTGGCCGTACGGAAATTCCAGTTGCCCAGACCTCCCCGTCCGCCCTGCAACAGCATGACCACCTGTCCGTCCTCGGTCACATCGCAGATGTATTCGCCGGTATCGGCATTATATACCACGGTTCCGCACGGCACGTCTATGTATCTATCCTCACCGTCCTTGCCCGAACTGCGTGCCTTGGAACCGTTCCCGCCGTGTCCGGCAAATACATGTCGGTCGTAACGCAGATGAAGCAAGGTCCAGTAATTACGGTTTCCCCGCAAGTAAATATGGCCTCCGCGACCGCCGTTTCCCCCGTCGGGACCGCCGTTCGGCACATACTTGGCCCGCCTCATGTGTGCCGAGCCTCGCCCGCCCTTGCCCGACCGGCAATAAATCTTCACGTAATCCACAAAATTCGATTCAGCCATATATTGTTCCTTTAAATTAGATATGATAAAAACGTAGTCGTCTCTTTAAATGTACTTCCTCATGTAAGATGGCACACAGATGACACAGATTAAACAGATTTCCACGGATTTTCTTCTTTTTCATTCAATGAGATAAAAAAAATAAATCTGTGGAAATCCGCTCAATCTGTGTCATCTGCGTGCCATTGTCCTCACAAGTTGCGCGGCAGGTTTACTTGTTCTCTGCGTCTATCACGGCAAAGATATCTTCAAGCATCTGTTCCTTGGAACCTTTCCAGGTAAAGGTGTGACGCATGTTTTCGTTCTCGAACCATTCGGCGAGCGGTGCAGTCTGGTTGTGATATACCTCGAAACGCTTCCGTATGGTCTCTTCATTGTCGTCTGCACGGCCCTGTTCTTTGGCGCGGTTCAACAAGCGGGCCATCAACGTGTCCTCATCCACCACAAGTTCCACCATCATACCCATGTCGTGACCTCGTTCCGCCAACATTTTCTTGAGTGCCTCGGCCTGTGCTATCGTACGGGGGAACCCGTCGAAAATCACACCTTTGCCTTCTGTCTGCGCATCGTAGGTGCTTGCCAGTATGTCTATCATAAGCTCGTCCGGAATCAACTGACCGTTGTCGATATATCCCTTGGCCACCTTGCCAAGTTCCGTACCGTTCTTGATTTCGGCGCGCAACACATCTCCTGTGGAAATGTGTCCCATACCATATCTTGCTACAATCTCATCGCTATAGGTGCCTTTTCCCGAACCGGGGGCACCGAAAATAATAATATTCTTCATTTGGGGTTATGATTGAGAGTTATTGATTCATATCGTCATTCCACAACGGTATATATGTCGCGCGTATTGCGCCCGAAACCGTCATAGTCCAAACCGTATCCGAGGATGAAGTCATTCGGAATCTCGAAACATTTGTAGGGGATGTTCAGCGGAGCCTTCAGTTTGTCGGGTTTGAGCAACAGCGTGCAAATGGATACGGAAGCCGGATGATAACGGCGTAAGGTGTCCAGCATGCACGTCATGGTCAGACCAGTATCGACAATATCCTCCACTATCACGACATCTTTCCCTGCAATATCCGTATTCAACCCTATCATTTCCTTCACCGTCCCTGTCGAAGACTCTCCCTCGTAAGAAGCGAGCTTCACGAAAGTAATCTGGGAAGGCACCTTCACTTCGCGCATCAAATCGGCCGCAAACATGAACGCACCGTTCAGCACGGCAATGAAAACCGGCTCCCGCCCCTGCATGTCACGGTTGATTTCTCCGGCCACCCGTTTTACTTGCTTCAATATCTCAGCCTCAGGTATCGATACGGCAAATTTTTTATCCCTTATCTGAATCGTTTCCATATCTTTTTGCTAATTTTGTGCAAATATAGTGAAAGGTGGGCGCAGAGACAAGTGAAAACGAAGTTTTCTAACTTGTTTTTGCCGAACCGCATCCTATATTCGCGTAAGCAAATATAGTAAAAATCTATAAGAGAACAGGGATAAAACTTCTATTTTAGTTATATTTGTAGTATGAAGATACTGACTTCATCTCAGTTTAAGGAACTGGATAAATATACCATCACACACGAGCCTGTCTCGTCGGTTGATTTAATGGAACGTGCCGCAGGCGCGTTGACGGATGAACTGAAAAGACGATGGAGCACAAGCACCCGCTTCGTGATTTTCGCCGGACCGGGCAACAACGGCGGCGATGCCTTGGCTGTGGGCAGAATGCTTTGCCATGCCGGTTACAAAGTAGAAACATTCCTCTTCAACATCACCGGAAAGCTCAGCGACGACTGCGCCACCAACAAGACAAGACTCGAAGCAATTCCCGACGTTCGGTTCACAGAAATCACCTCGCAATTCGCCTTTCCCGCCACAAATGAACATGATGTCATCTTGGACGGCCTGTTCGGCACCGGACTCAACAAACCGTTGAGCGGCGGTTTTGCCGGTATCGCCAAAAGAATCAGCAAAAGCCCGGCCACTACGGTCAGCATCGACATACCGTCGGGACTGATGTGCGAAAACAATGCGGGCAACAATCCTTCGGCCATTGTGCACGCCGACCTGACACTCACCATGCAATTGCCCAAACTGGCCTTCTTCTTTGCCGAGAACCATAAATTCACCGGCGAAGTGAAAGTACTCGACATCAGGTTGCATCCGGAAGGACTGAAAGAACTCGACAGCAGCATTACGGCCATCGAGAAAGACGAGATAAGACAGTTACTGAAACCCCGTGCCCCATACGCCCACAAAGGCAATATGGGACATGCACTGCTGGTGGGCGGCCGATATGGCATGGCAGGAGCTGCCGTACTGGCGGCCAAAGCCTGTCTGCGGAGCGGAGCCGGGAAACTGACCATACACAGTGCGGAACTGAACAACAACGTATTGCAATGCTGTGTGCCCGAAGCCATCCTGAGCCATGACCTGTCGGACATCATCGTGTCGAAAGCCATCAATACATACAACTACAATGTCATGGCCGTCGGTCCCGGACTGGGCACCGATGAAGAAACAGCCGAGGCTGTACATACTTTCATCAGAAACCACCCCGGAGAAATCGTACTCGATGCCGATGCGCTCAACATTCTGGGCGCACATCCCGACTGGCTGCCGGAAGTTCCGCAAGACAGCGTGCTCACACCCCACCCGAAAGAACTGGAGAATCTGGTGGGATTCTGCACCGACAGCTACGACCGGATGGTCAAGTCTCGTGCATTGGCCGTCAAACTACAACTATATATCATCATCAAAGGGCATCACACCATGATATGTACTCCGGGCGGACGGGTCATCATCAATACCACCGGAAACGCAGGCATGGCTACGGCCGGCAGCGGTGACGTACTGACCGGCATCCTTGCCGGACTGTTGGCACGAGGCTACACTACGGAAGAGGCTTGCCGTCTGGGAGTATACCTTCACGGCATGGCCGGAGACATAGCCCGCGATGAACTGGGAGAGGAAAGCCTGATGGCAAGCGACATCGTGAATGCGATTCCGAAAGCCTTCAAAGAATTGGAAAATAACAAATAAATACCGAATACAATAATGAAGACAAAAAGCCTATTGTGTGCACTCGCGTTATGCGCAACCGGCGCTACGGCACAAACCGAAGTAGCTCCATACATTCCCGGAGCCACCGTAGAGGGCGTAACTTACTACCTGCCGAAAACGGCCTTACGCATCATCGTCCTTGCGGAAAAACAGGTATATACACCGGGAGAGTTCTGCAAATATGCCAACATGTACCTCCGGCTTCCCAATGTAAGTCCGGAACCTTCCACCCGATGGAGCATCAAGAAAATCACCATTGCACCATACGGAGTGCCCGACCCGCAGAAAGTATACAATATTCCATTGAAGAAAAGAACGGTGGCACCGCTTGTGGGCCTTACACAAGACGGCATACTCCTCTCCATCAACACAGAAGGAGACGAAGACACTCTGCCTGAAATTCCCGGCAACACCAATGCACCGAAACGTCCGAACCCACGTGACTTCATGAACCAGGAAATCCTTTCGGCAGGAAGCACCGCCAAAATAGCACAACTGACAGCCGAGGAAATCTATGACCTCAGGGAAAGCCGCAACGCACTTATCAAAGGCGAAGCCGACAATATGCCAAAGGATGGCGCACAACTGAAACTGATGCTCGACCAACTGGACTTGCAGGACGCCGCACTCACCCAACTGTTCAAAGGTACTACTGACACTACAATAGAACCCTTCTGCATTGATGTGACTGCAGATGAACTGACCGACAAAATGGTCCTGTTCCGTTTCTCCGAGAAATTGGGACTGGTCGACAATGACGACTTGGCCGGTTCGCCCGTATACCTTTCATTGCAGGACAAACATACGGTACCCCAACCTGTAACGGATGAGAAGACGGCCAAAAAGAAAGATAAAATGGAAGAAGGCGTATATTATAATGTACCCGCGCGCGTGGCAGCCACAATCTTCGACAACCGCACGACCTACGCCAAAGGTGAGTACGCCATGGGACAGTTCGGAACTGTGGAAATCTTAAGCAACGTACTCTTCGACAAGAAAACGACCACCAAAGTCACGTTCAACCAAATGAACGGGAGCATCAAACAGATTACAGACAGTCTCGAAGGAAACAATTAACCGAATCACACACATACTGATATAAAAAAGACTCGCGGCATGATTGCCGCGAGTCTTTTTTATATCAGATGAACAGATTACAACTTGTTGTCAGAGCCCAATACATTGATAATCTTGTGCTCGTACATCTTCTTCATGTTATCACGAGCCGGGCCCAGATACTTGCGCGGGTCGAATTCACCCGGTTTCTCTGCAAACACCTTACGAACGGCGGCAGTCATAGCCAAACGAGAGTCGGAGTCGATGTTAATCTTGCAAACCGCGCTCTTGGCAGCCTGACGCAACTGCTCTTCGGGGATACCGATGGCAGCTTCCAACTTTCCGCCGAACTTGTTGATTGTAGCCACTTCTTCCTGCGGTACTGATGAAGAACCGTGCAATACGATGGGGAATCCCGGCAACTTCTTCTCAATCTCAGCCAATACATCGAATGCCAATGGAGGAGGAACGAGAACACCGTTCACCAAAGTACACTGTTCGGGAGTGAACTTGTGGGCACCGTGTGAAGTACCGATAGAAATAGCCAGACTGTCTACACCTGTCTTTGAAACGAAGTCCTCAACTTCTTCAGGTTTGGTATAATGTGACTCTGCAGCGACAACTTCGTCCTCAACACCAGCCAATACACCCAACTCGCCTTCAACAGTCACATCATACTGATGAGCGTAGTCAACCACCTTCTTGGTCAAAGCCACATTCTCATCGTAAGGAAGAGAAGAACCGTCGATCATGACAGAAGAAAAGCCCATGTCGATACAGCTCTTGCACAACTCGAAGCTGTCTCCGTGGTCCAGATGGAGCACAATCTGCGGATTGGGACAACCCAATTCCTTTGCATATTCCACAGCACCCTGAGCCATATAACGCAAAATCGTAGCGTTGGCATAGTTGCGGGCACCTTTGGAAACCTGCATGATAACAGGAGACTTAGTCTCCACTGCAGCCTGCACGATAGCCTGCATCTGTTCCATCGTGTTAAAGTTGAACGCCGGAATAGCGTAACCGCCCTTCACTGCCTTGGCAAACATCTCTCTTGTATTTACCAAGCCCAAATCTTTGTAATTTACCATATTCTTTAGTTTAAAAAAAACAAATAATACTACTTTTGTCCTTTAGCATACAAAGATATACAAAAAACTCCGAATTAACGCTTACCTCATACCTTTTTAAGCAAAAAAAATCCCCGAAACACTTTTTAATAGCATTTCGGGAATCGTCGAACTACAGATTATTCCATTTCTTTCAACAAATACGATACCACCGGCAAATGGTCGCTGTAACCGTTCAACCATACGCCTCCGGCCGTGGTTCGCTTCATGCTACCTTTATATTTACCTTCCGTCTGCATCAGATAGTCGCGCTGGAAAATCTCACTCTTATATAATTTTAAAGTAGAGTAGTCTTTCTCCCCTTTCCGATTCAACATGTTAGGCGTAAATACAATCTGATCGAAAAGATTCCACCCTCCCTGATAGGTCAGCGTACCACGCCCACTTTTCACCCTGATGTTCCACCATGGATTAAACATCTCGTCTTCCTTTACCTTATTTATATCACGCTTGGCCCCCAAAGACTCCGACATGCTCTTGTCCATAGGGTCGTCATTCATATCCCCCATCACCATTATCTTCATTTGTGGATTGGCGGCAAGCAGACTATCTTTCAGGCTACGTACCTGAGCTCCGGCACGCTCACGGTAGTAGGAACCGGCAAAACGGCTCGGCCAATGACACACAATGAATGCCACATCATCACCTGCCATCTTGCCCTGCACGGTAAGAAAACCACGCGTACGACGGGCACTGTCCTTTGCCTCATATACGTATGGATGAAGAAAAGACTTTTCGGGAGTAAAGAAGCGGGGATTAT
The DNA here is from genome assembly GCA_900548345.1 of uncultured Paraprevotella sp. Taxonomy (GTDB): domain Bacteria; phylum Bacteroidota; class Bacteroidia; order Bacteroidales; family Bacteroidaceae; genus Paraprevotella. Next base: position 29,494 of record URKA01000018.1, read on the forward strand.
AAATCAAAGCACAATCCACACCGCGCAAATCAGGTCCTTCAATATGTACGAACTTCATGCCACGCGCCTTCAACGGCTCTTGATTCACGAGGTCGTTCATCACACGTGCATTCTCCACCTCAGACACCCCGACTACCGACGCACCGACGCCAGGCAACATATCCGTACCTAATTCCGCAATGACCTTCGACATGTTTTTCAGTTTGGACAGATATTTCATGCCATTCCATTTGTACGAGCCTTCCGGTAAAAACTCATAGTCGTTCTTACCCTCGTCATGAATCGTATCAAACAAGTTCTCCTGGTTATAGAATGCAATGGCATAACAACCGAGTTTTTTCTCCTGCCCTTTGGCAGACCAAACAAATGCTACCAAACACAGCATCGCGACTATACATTTTCTCATATTCGTAACCATATTTTAATTAACACCACAAATATATAGTGTTTTTAGATAAAATGACCGGCATTCATTTAAAAAAACAAGAAGACGCATCTTGATGAAGATATTTTTTCTTAAGTTTGCATTAAAAGAAACCGTTTTTTAATATTCTGTTATGAGAAAGGAACTACAGCTTGCGATGGCAGCGTTATTTACCGTTGCCGTCTGCCATGCCCAGGAAGAAACGACGAGAGACCCGCTGAGACAGGTCAAAGAGGACAATGCCTCTTTTGTTTTCACCGAATCGCAAATGGGCGAAGATGATGACATGACACAAAACATCATCATGGTCAACTCTAATAATAATGTATATAGTAGTAACGTGGGATACTTGTTCAGTCCCATGCGCTTCAAGTTCAGAGGCTACAACTCAAGGTACAACGAAATTTACTTCAACGGCGTAAGCGTAAACAACGCCGAGAACGGACAATTCAACTACAGTACAATCGGCGGAATGAACAATGCCACACGTAACGTGGATTACGCCTTGCCATTCGAAGACAACCAGTTCGGCATGCCGGGAATAGGAGGCTCGAACAACTATGACTTCAGAGCAAGCGACTATGCCGCAGGAAGCAGGCTCACATTAAGCGGATGCAATCGCAACTACATCGTGCGCGGTATGCTCACGCACGCCACCGGAATCACATCAAAAGGATGGGCGTTCATGGGAACGGTAGGTTATCGCTGGGGACGCGAAGGATTTGCAGAAGGCACATTCTATAACTCCTTATCCTACTTTCTTTCCGCACAGAAAATATTCAATGACAAGCACAGCCTGTCCTTGACCACATGGGGAAACCCCTCGGAGCGCTCGCAGCAGGGTGCTTCCACTGACGAAGCATACTGGTTGGCCAACGACCGTTACTACAACCCGTATTGGGGATACCAGAACGGTAAAAAGAGAAATTCGCGCGTAGTGAACAATTATGAGCCTTCCGCCCTCCTGACCTGGGATTACCAAATCAATGACAAGGCCAAACTGACCACTTCGCTTATCGGACGCTACGTCATGTACAGTTCTACCAAATTGAACTACAACAATGCCACCAATCCGGCACCGGACTATTGGAAAAACTTCCCAAGTTATTACTTCAACGTTTGGGACGAAAACGACCTTGACAATCGGGATGAAGCCGACCTGGCGGCATGGACCGACAGTTACAACTATTGGACATCCAGCAAAGCCAACCGCCAAATCCAATGGGACAAATTGTATTTTGCCAACAAACAATTGAATCAGACGGGAGAAGATGCAGCCTATTACATCCAAGCCAAACACAACGACCACCTGATGATCAACCTGGGGTCCACCCTTAATTTCGATTTCGACAAAGAGACCAAACTGAGGGCAGGCCTGCAAATCGGAACGAACAAGGGCATGCACTACCAGACAATGGAAGATCTGTTGGGAGCAAACGTATTCCACAACATCAACAATTACGCCGTCGGCACATATCCTGCCAGCGACCCGCGCGTGCAATACGACTTGAACAATCCCAACGGGGAAGTACATGAAGGCGACCGTTTCGGCTATGACTACAATCTGTATGTAGACAATGTGAAATTGTGGGCACAATATACAAAGGATTACGGTCGCACGCACTCCTACCTCATGGGTAAGATCGGCGGCACGCAAATGTGGCGTAAAGGAAACATGCGTAACGGACTGGCACCGGAGAACTCATACGGGAAAGGCAAAAAAGCCTATTTCCTCGACGGAGGCGTGAAAATAGGCTCGTCCATCAACCTCGGCTACGGCAACATCATCTCCCTCGGAGTCGGATACGAGGCACGTGCGCCACAGGCCACCACAGCTTTTGTCGCTCCCGAAATCAACAATGACTTCGTAAACAACCTGAAGTGCGAGCGTATCGGTTCTGCCGAACTCAATTATTCTTTGAACGCCTCTTGGGTACGTGCCAGCCTCTCCGGCTATTTCACGCATGTCACCCAACAGAATGAATGGCAGAACTTCTACTTCGACGATGAAAACAGCTTTACTTATGTATCCTTGAACGGAGTTGAGAAGAATTACTATGGAGTGGAATTAGGCTTGCAGTTCAAGGTGACATCCAACTTCAGCATCAACCTGATAGGTTCGATGAGCGAGGCGAAATACGCGAAGAACACCAATGTGCGCTACATGCTGTCCAACGAAGGTACGTCGAAAGAAGACATCTGCCGTAACGAAGGCATGCGCGAAAGCGGCACACCTCTCACAGTAGGAAACATCGGCCTGAATTACCGCGTCAACGGCTGGTACTTCAACCTGAACGGAAACTACTACGACCGTATCTATCTGGGCTATTCACCCTGCCTGCGTTACGAAGAAACATTGAAGACCATGGGAAATATTGATAACGAAGGCAACTACATTGTACCTGAACAAGCCAAAGGAAAAGGCGGATTCATGCTCGACGCTTCTATCGGCAAGTCTTTCAGGGTTGGAAAGAACAACCTGAACGTCAACCTGATGCTGACCAATATTCTGAACAACACCAAGATGGTCAGCGGCGGTTATGAACAGAGCCGAAGCAGCTATACAGTGGACAGCAATGGCGAACAGGCCAGCGTCCGCACCTATAAATTCCAAAAGAATCCCAAGAAATACTATGCACAGGGATTCAACGGAATGCTGAACATCAATTACCGTTTCTAACTTATAACCATAAGGACATTATGAAAACAAGAAATATATTATTTATCGCCTCGCTGGGTTTTGCAGCACTATTCACAGCATCCTGCATGGACGGAGACTGGGATGAACCGGACTTGACGAACCCACCGTACGGAAACAACACCATTCAAGAAGGAACACTGACCACCATTTCCGCATTGAGGACCGAATTCCAGTCTGCCATCAATAACAGTTCATATAAGGAAATAACAAAGGACGTACAGATAAAAGTCGTGGTCGTAGGCAATGACATAGGCGGCAATCTTTATAAACAAATTGCCGTACAGGATGAAACCGGTGCGCTAATCATCGGCATCAATGCCACCGGATTATATCCCTACATGCCCGTAGGGCAAGAACTACTCATCAACCTAAAAGGATTAGTTGTGGGAGGTTACGGCCAACAAGCCCAAATCGGAAGCGAATATAATGGCGGCATTGGACGTATGGACGATGAAACTTGGAAGCAACATGTACGTCTGTTGGGACAAGCTCCCGAAAAGATTGACACCCTTGACTTCAATACCGGATTGGACAAAGACATACATTCAGGCTACTTGGTAAAGCTAAGCAACGTGACCATTGACGGCGCAGACGGGATAACCGTATTGGCTCCAGAAGACGGCAGTATTGCACTGACCAGCAATTGCGCCAACCGCAATATAAAGGGACTGCCACAATCCGTAGGTGACATTGTATTACGTACCAGTATCTATAGTAAGTTTTCTAATAAAGTAATTCCTTCGGGACAAACAGACATTTACGGTATTGCCACCCGATACAGGAATACCTGGCAGATTCTGATGCGCTCGGAAAGCGACCTTGTAGAGAAAGAAACAAACGAATAACGAATAATTAAAACATATCATTATGAAAAAGATTTGGAAATCACTGATAATCCTAACCTTGGGTGCTTTCACTTTCAATAGTTGCGAGGATGTACCTGAACCTTATCCTTATCCTTCTGTCAATGGGGAAACACCCTCAACTGAAGGTGTATACATAAACGAGAGTTTTGCAAAAACCTTAGGAAGTTTTGAGAACAAACAAGCCGATGGAAATTTGGAGTGGTCCATTGCTTATTCCAGTGCCACTATTACCGGATACCAAGATTTCAATAACGATGGCGCAAAAGAAAACCAACCGGGAGTTACCTACCTGGTGAGCCAACCTGTCGACCTGACAGCCTCCACCGGGGCATGCATTTCTTTCGACCACGCTATTAATTATAGTAGAACATCCATCGTTGAAGACCACAAACTGCTCATCTGTAAAGACTACAATGGAGATGTAACCACTGCCACATGGGAAGAAATTCCTTTCAACACAGATAATACGGGTTCAAGTTTCACCTTTGTGCCCGTAGCCGTGGATGTTCCGGCTGCATATATCGGACAACCCAACGTAGTGATTGCATTCAAGCATACCGCGCACAATGATTATTCATCTACATGGGAGGTAAAGAACCTCAAAATGAAAGAAGGTTCTGCTGCAACACAGCCCACCGAACCGGAAGGTGATTTCATCTACAAAGAAACCGTAGGTACACAGGCCTTGTCAGACAATCCGTATGTTGATGCCTATACAGGATGGGCAAAAGCCGGTAGCGGTGCAGCCAATGTGACTTACAGCGGTTCTAAAGCATCTGTCCGCAAATCCGGTTTGGCCAATACGGATGCCTATGAGAATGCATCCGGCCCGAATGTGGTATTCTTCGGTGTGGCTCCTTCTTATTTCATCGTCAACAAAATTGCCCTGACAAACGAACAAACCAAATTAAAGCTGACTTTCGGTGCCAGTTACTCTGCAAGAAACGAATCAACAGGTGAATACGACAACTCTTTCGACATCAGCAAATTCACTGTATCGTTGAGTGCAGACGGTAGCACATGGACTCCCATCACTTATACGAAGAACAACGGAGATGCGACAAGTCCTTATTGGATTTCCGCCAATGCTGATTTCACTCTGAAGAACGCCGTGACAACACTGTACATCAAGTTCGAAGCGTCAGTAAGTTCTGCCATCCGCTTGGACGACATTACCTTAAGTACGGGTAACGGTGGACAGGAAATCACCCTTGAAGAAAACGTAACTCCTCCTTCCGAAGAATCGACTCCGATTACTATAGGAGAGCTTATCAATAAGATGACAAGCGAGGGTGCTGTAATAGATGCTACGGCAAACCGTTCTTTCGAAGCTGTTGTGCAAAGCAACGTGGCCGGCGGAAACTATACCAATAATAATCTCTGTGTGGCAGAAGAGAATGCCACGTCGGCCAAACAGGGTATCATCCTCTACGGATCTCAGGTAGACCCGAAAACATTAGGCTTGACACAAGGAGACAAAGTTAGAATCACATTAATGGCTGGCCTGGCAAAAGCACTGAATTATAAAGGTATGCTGGAGGTAACAGGTGACAAGACTGCAAACTGGTGTAAAGTTGAAAAAATCGGAACCGCTTCCATCACTCCCGTTGTCCTCAACGCATCCGCCCTGTCAAACCTGATAGACTATCAAGGCATGACCGTAAAAGTAAACAACGCCTCAACGACAGACAATACCACATGGGGCAGTGGTACACATACCTTTACTGCCAATGGCGTCAACTTTACCATATATGCGAACAATTCCTGCACATTTGCCAATAATACCATTGACAACACCAAGACCGGAAGCATTACTGGTGTGGTTACGGTATACTCTGGTAATGCACAGATTGCTCCACGTACAGATGCCGACATCACCGCCTTTAACGGCGGTAGCAACCCTGGCGAAGAAACTCCGGGCGAAGGTGATGCCGGAAGCAAGGAAAACCCATATACCGTGGCCTATGCCATAGCCAACAACAGCGGAACGGCTTGGGTGAAAGGATACGTTGTAGGTTGGGTTGACGGCATGACGCTGTCATCAGGTGCGACCTTCAACGGTGAAGCCACATCCAACACCAACTTGCTGATTGCAGACACTCCTGATGAGACGGAACTCAGCAAGTGCATGCCGGTACAATTGCCTTCAGGAAGCGTGCGCAATGCCCTGAACTTGAAAGACAATCCCACCCTTTATAAGAAACAGGTTTCCCTTAACGGTTCACTTGAAAGATATTTCGGCACGGCCGGCCTCAAGAGCGTCAAGGAATATGTGAAATAGCCTTCAAGGCCTCAACCATACAGGAACATAAAACCTGTCAACCACCACGGGGTGGAAAGCCACGCAGCTTTCCACCCCGTTTCCTTTTCGTCAAAAGAGCAACAACACAGCCACTCTTCACCAATTTTCAAAGAACCGCCCACAAAAGTCAATCCGACATTTGCCCAATCGGCAAAAAAACGCTTCCTTTGTTGAAAAGAAACCATACGGAAAGAATTATGGAAATCTATCACACATATTCCACCCTCACTTTCAAACAAAGCTACAGCCTATGAAGAACATCTATTTTCCCGACGAAGAAATCACGCGCGACGATGTGTTTTTCGTCTGTAGCCTGATTGAACGCACGGCACGCAGCCTCAAACAGCCAAACCGTTATGTAGCCAACAGTATGGGCGTACAAGCATTGAGGGAAACCCTCTCCTTGGCCAACGTGCTACATAGCGAGAATCCCGAAGCCGTCACGGCACGCCTCATCGAACGTTACAGACTTGAAAAGGGACACTTCGACGTGAGCGACGTGAATCCGGAATATTGTCCACAAATCCCCACCCCGCTCGACATGGGAAAGGTTTACATGCGCCTCGTCCTATCCACCCTGCAACCGGACGAAGACTACGCGCAGGCCATCATCCGCGTGTACAACCACCCGATATGCATAACATTGGACAATTACAATGCAAGCGGCTATTACGAACCGTCTTACTACATCACGCGCAGCTACTACAACGGCACATTCTGAAAATTATTCCTAAGGAAAGTTTGCGCATTACAAAGAAAACTCGTAAATTTGCACCTCGTAAATCAGACCATTACACATATAGTTACCAGCTATAAGTTGAATTGAATAAAAAAATATACTGATATGAAAAAGAATATCCATCCGGACAACTATCGTCCCGTAGTGTTCAAAGACATGAGTAACGGTGACATGTTCCTCTCTCGTTCCACTTGCAAGACGAACGATACGATTGAGTTTGAAGGCGAAACCTATCCCGTGGTGAAGCTCGAAATCTCCAGCAGTTCTCACCCGTTCTATACCGGTAAGAACAAGTTGGTGGACACAGCAGGTCGCGTAGACAAGTTCATGAGCCGCTACGCCAAGACTCGCAAATAAGGACGGTTACATATCTTAAACGCCATAAAGGGTGTAGGAAGGCTGAAACTCCTTTCTACACCCTTTTTGCGGATACATATACTGACAAACTGCCATGAACAGAAGAAAAAAGAAGATGCTATACGCACTCGCCGTATGCTGCCTCGGCATCTATTCCGCATGTTCGGAAGACGATAGCCACTATTCGTTTTCATCAGGAAGCGACAACAGCAACGATGCGACACAAAATCCATACGCCACACGCCTGGAACTCCCCAGACTGAAGGACGACGGAAACAGCATTCTGCTCGTTCACGAAACCGACGCATACGGCGTCAACCTGTGCATCGAATGGGACTGCACCCGGAAAGCGCAACGATGGACCGCCTATCAGTTGTATGGCGCGAACAGTGTGACCAACTGGAACCGCAACAACTGGAAGAACACAGAATGGGGAGGCGACCCGTTCCAACCCGACCCCGACCTGCCGGCTGACGTCAGGACAGAACTGGAACAATACAGAAGGTCGGGCTACGACAGGGGGCACATCTGCCCTTCGGCCGACCGTCTGAATTCAAAGGATGCCAACGAACAGACGTTCTACTTAAGCAACATGCACCCGCAAATCAACGCATTCAACGCGGGCGTGTGGCTGAACATGGAAAACAAGATAAGGGTATGGAACCAGCCTTCATTCCGTGATACCCTGTATGTGGTGAAAGGCGGGACTATTGACGGTGATGACAAAATCATACGGATAACCGACAAAGGGCTTCCGGTGCCCAAATATTTCTTCATGGCCATCCTGTGCAAAAACAAAGACAGCAGCCAGTCGGGCTACAAGGCCATGGCGTTCTGGGTGGAACATACGGCCAATCAGGATTCCGACCTGAGAAAGTATGTGATTTCCATTGATGAGCTGGAAGAGAAAACGGGCATAGATTTCTTCTGCAACCTGCCCGACGAAATCGAAGAGAAAGTGGAGGGCAACTTGGTGCCCGCATCATGGGGATTCAACAAGTGAAATATTTCCTGCATAAAATGCTCACCTGTGAAGAGCAAAATGCTCACCTGTGAAGAACGGAACGCTCACCTGTGAGCAATCCATCGGACACAGGTGAGCATTTTAGGGTTTACGCAGCATCTGATTTTCAATATGTTATAAATCCGGTACAAACCGCCCGCCACGCCATGCATAAACCACCGGACGGATCACCGCCTGCATGCGTGCGGATTCCTCCTTGTCGGTGCACGCCGGTTGCAGACGAAACGTCAGCAGCATACTGTCACGACTCAGTTCGGCCGTAACGAAGTGCATGTCCTGTAAACGTTGCAGGCGTTCCGTTTCCGGGGCGTCTATCGTATCGTTCGTTGTCCAGAAGGCCTTGTAGGCAGGCGGCGTAAGATACTTGTCGGTCGGCAACGGTTTCCAGTCCTGCGTATACAGCGTCACCACACTCTCATTTTCTGGCGAGGAATAGGTGCGCACCATGCAAATGTAACTCACGCTGTCGGCCACCGGCAACAGTTTCATCTCCACACGGCAGGAAGCCGTCAGTTGCAGGTCGAGGTAATCATCCGTCATGGTTCTCAGCACGGTCTGTCCGTCGAACCGGTTGCGCACCTTCGCCTCCATATTGTTTTCTATAAAGTCGATGCAGTCCAGCCGGTTGTTCTTGGTCATCAGCGTGAGCACGGTGTCGGGCATGGCTGCAAACACATCGCGCATCCTGCGGGCTGCGTCGGCCTGCACCACCCATAAGAGAAGCAACAAAGGGAATATCCGTTTCATATATACATTATTCATTCACACAAACTTACTTATTTTTACCGAGAATCCGGCTGTCGTCGCCGCATTAATAACATCTATTCACTTATCGGGAACCGATATACAGGAAAACCATGCCGAGCAACACGAGCAAAAGGTCCACCACCTTGCTGCGAAGGTTCTTCTCGCGGAACAGCATCGCACCGAAGAGGAACGACACCACCACACTGCCGCGCCGCACCATGGACACGATGGAAATCATCGCGCCGTCGAGGCTGAGCGAATAGAAATACACGAAGTCCGCAGCGGAAAGGAAGACGGAAATCAGGATGATGCACCAGTCCCACCGGAAAGGAGTCGTAGTGCCGCGCTTGGGATACCACAGACAAAGCAGCATCGCCCCCATCATGAGGCATTGGTAGATATTGTAGTAGCTCTGCACCACCATGCGGTCGAGCCCCACACCGCCGTTCTCCGGCGAAGCCATCAGATATTTGTCATACAGCCCGCTCACGGCTCCGAGCACACTGGCCGCCACAACAAAATAAATCCACCTGTCGTGCTTGAAGTCGATGCCTTCTTTCTTCCCGCTACGGCTCAACATGAAAAACGAAAGCACGGCAAGCGTCACGCCGACCCACTGCCAGACGTTGAGCTGTTCGCCGAACACCAGAAGCGCACCGATGAGCACCATCACCGGACGCGTGGCATTGATTGGCCCTACGATGGTGAGCGGCAGATGTTTCATGCCGAAATAGCCGAATATCCATGAGGACAGCACGATGCAGGACTTCAGAAGTATGTACTTTTGCGCGTCCCACCCTGCGGAAGGGATATGGAACAGGCTGTCGCTCCCTATCATGCCCCATGTGGAACCGAGAATGAGCGGAAGGAATATCAGACTACAGAAGAGTGTGTTCAAAAACAGCACGGGAATCACGGCATTGTCGCGCAGTGACTTCTTCTTGAACACATCATAGAAGCCTAACAACGCCGCCGAAACGAATGCGAAAAACAACCACATAACTTTCTACCTTATTTGATACGTCATACCATAAAACACTTGTCGGGATACTGCACATCCACCAAGAACAGTGCATGACCGGGCATGGACTCTCCCGCCCCGCAGCGGTCTTTTCCTTCTATCACACGGCGGAAGCCTTCCACCGTGAGCTTGCCTCTGCCCACTTCGACCAGCGTGCCGACCACGGCCCTCACCATATTGCGCAGGAAGCGGTCGGCCTGAATCTCGAAGCGCCACTCGCCGGGCGCGGTCTCGGTCCATTGCGCCTTCATGATACGGCAATTGTTGGTCTTGGTGTCCGTATTGACCTTGCTGAAACTGGTGAAGTCGGTATATTCCCGCAACACGGCGGCCGCACGGTTCATCTCCTCGAAATCGAGCATGCGGAACAGGCGGCAGGAATAGGCACGAAGGAAAGGCGACTTGCCCACGTGCACAAAATAATGGTAGGTGCGCGAGAGGGCGTCGAAACGGGCATGGGCATCGGCCGCCACGGGCACCGCCTTATAGACGGAGATGTCGGGGGGCAACAGACGGTTCAGTTTGTCGGTCAGCCACCCTCCGTCTATTTTCTTCTCCGGCTCTCCGGCATACTCAAAATCAAAATGAGCCACCATCAGACGGGCATGCACGCCGGTATCCGTCCTGCCGGCTCCCGTTACCGGAACAGGCTGCCTCAACAAGGTAGCCAATGCATCCTGCAATGTTTCCTGCACACTGATACCGTTCGGCTGTATCTGCCAGCCGTGGTAACGCGTGCCGTCATAGGCCATATATAAAAAATATCTTTGCATCCTCAATGGTTTCGAGGATGCAAAGATAGTGAAAGGAGCGTGCAGAGACAAATGAAAACGAAGTTTTCTAATTTGGCTATGCCGAACCGCATCCTATCTTCGCGCAAGCAAAGATACTAATTTTATGCGTCTTAGGGATTAGCGCACGCTGATTTTCTTCACGCTGTCGCCGGCTTTCACGATATACAAGCCTTTGGGATACTTGGCCACATTCATGCGGTTGGTGAATTCGGAAGCGTGCAGGCGTCCGTCCATGCCGTATACCTGCATCTGTGCCTTCTCAATCAAGCGCACTTCCTGTCCGTCGAAGATGATGTCGTTCTTTTCCGCCGTCAGGTCTGTCACCGCCAATGTATTGGTGGGAGTGGTCACCTTGATGCCGTGGATAAGCATGGGATACTTTGTCCCATTCTGAAAGAAAGCATATATCGGTCCGTCGGACTTCAGTTTGAAATAAGGCTCATTACCGCTGTCCAACGTTTCAATGCCTTCCCATTTATAAGGGTTTTGGCTGGCACGGAACAAAGGTTTGAATACAGTCATATACTTTGCACTGACCACTGTGTACTTAGGGAATGAAGTATTCACATCCGTTGTTCCCAACATACGCACCAATGCGGAACCGTCGTATGACAGGCACATGCTGAAAGTTGAACATGAGGGCATGCACACCACAATACCTCCACCATTCTCACCCATTTGGCTTGACGCTCCCGGCGCGATAATCGCTCCCGTACGGAAACCCGGTCCGCCCAATTCACCGTCCGTGCCGAAACCCTCCATATAGGGGTCGGCTTCCGCATTCGGATAATCCGGCATAATATCAGCATACACGAGCTGTATGGGTTTTCCATTAGGGTCTACCTTATAATCCTCCTCATTGCAAATCCCCACATACTTGTCGATTTTCTCCTGGGAGTCGAACCACAACCAGCCGTTCTCATCCACATCGCTGAACATGTTATATTGCGCATGTGCCCCACAAAGACAGGCAAACGCACAACAAACTGTAGTAACAATCTTTTTCATCTTTCTCTATTTTATAATTAAACATTAGGTTCATTACACTTCCGTCCATTCCGGATTCTGTTCCGCGCCCTGATAGCGCAGTTCATCCCAAGGTATGGGCAGATAATATTGCAGTTCGTTGAACACCCTGATACGTTTCGGGAAACGGTTCATGTTGCTTATCGTGTAAGTCTTTGCCCCGCTGGCCGACTGCACAATCTCAATCTTCTTGATGGGATTGAACTCTCCGCTCAGTTTCTCTACGGCAATGCCCCAACGCAGGATGTCCCAGTAGGTAGTCTCCTCAAAGGCCAGTTCCACACGGCGTTCGTTGACGTATGCATCCCAGTCGAGCGTAGGCAGTTCGTGCATGTGGGCACGGACGCGTGTCTTGTTCACATACTGGCGCGCCGTCTCCGTGTCGCCCAGGCGGAACATCACTTCGGCATAATCCAGAAGCACCTCGGCATAACGCCAGATGATGCAGTTCTGCTTGCTGGCATACGTGTCGTTGTTGTCGATTTGCTGCGTTTCGTCCACAAACTTGCCCAAGTAATAGCCCGTCAGTGTAACGGCTGCCGTAGTAGACGTGCCGTATGCCGTAAGGTCAGCTCCCGGCACCTTGGTCAATCCCTGACGGGTATAGTGGATGTCCATCACGTGTCCACGGAATTCCGCTCCGTCGTACAGGATATTGGCGTAGAAGCGGTAGTCGCGGTTCTCGTACGGCTTCCGTGCGTCATACACCGCACCGTCGCGCATGCCATACTCGTCCACATGATTTTGCGTAGGAGTATACAACGCATTGGTTCCCGTAAAAGAGGGGGCTGCGGCATCGCGGTCCAACCTGTGTCCGAAGCCGGTAGCAAAATTTCCGTCATCGGAGTGCTGCACTTCCAAGATGGACTCCTGGCTGTTCTTCGTCAGGAAGATGTTGCGGTAGCTCTTTTTGATTTCGTCCTGCGACGTACCCGTCACCGGCACCAGACTGTAGTACTTCAATCCCATCAGGTCTTCGTAAGCTGTTTTAGCCGCTTTCAGCATGGCTTCCGTACGGTCGTCAGGGAATCCCAAGAAAGGTTTCTCCTGATTCTGGAACTTCACGCCGGCAGCCCACAGATATGCCTTTGCCTTGAGCATCATGGCCGCACCCTTCGTCACGCGTCCCTTGTCAATGGCGTCGTGTTCAACCGGGAGTAGCGCGGCAGCCTTATCAGCTTCTTCCGTGATATACTTCACCATCTCCTCGTACGAAGCACGCGGGAATGTGACGGGATTGACCAACGGGTCGTACACCTTGTCGATAAGGAACACACCACCGTGCAAACGCCACAGCACATAATAATAATATGCGCGGAAGAAATGGGCTTCGCCCAGCAGACGCTGTTTCTGGCTACCTTCGGCAATTTCTCCCTGATTCTCCAACAAACGGTTCACCGACTGGATTTGCGTATAGTAGCTGTTCCAGTTCACCAATGCCCATCGGGTGATTTCCGTGGTGTTGCCTTTCAGCAAATCGCCGTATCCGGCATTGAAGTAGTCGGTCTTCGACACGGTGACCTGGTCGCCGAACCAAGGCATATAGTAACGCGAAGCTCCTTTAAGAAGCGTGATGGTAGTCGGCACGTAGGTGGAAAAGCCGTGATTCATGTTGCGATACCACGGAAGGACATATTCGTCCAGCAGCATGGAATTGCCCCATACGGCCGTTTCCGACATGCGGTCTACCGGCATATCCTTGAACAAGTCGTCGCATCCCGTCATAAAAGGGAAAGATGCAATAATCAATCCTTTGAGAATATATTTCTTTATCTTCATGATTCCTCTTCTTTAACGATAAACACCTCTTTTATTTAAAATCCGAGATTCAGGGTCAGACCGTATGAACGCTGAATGGGATAGCCGCGCAACGATTCGGGGTCCATACCTTCCAACGATGACCATGTGATCAGGTTGCTGCCCTGCAAGGCGATACTGGCCGATGCCATTTTCATCTTCTTCAATACATTCTTGGGCAGAGCATACCCCACAGACAATGTCTTCAGACGAAGGAAGTCGCAATCGCGCACCCAGAAGGTGGACTCCTTACGGTTGTTGTCACTTGCTGTCGTGAACTTGATGCGCGGATAGGTGGCGTCTGGATTCTCAGGCGTCCAGGAGTCGGTCAGATGATACTTCTGGAATCTCTGCAAACTCCCGCTGTTCGTGGTATAAAGCTCACGGATGTTCTGCTGATAGCCCGTCATGCCCTGAAACATGGCATTCACAAAGAATCCTTTGTAGCTCACACCGAGACGGAAACTCATCGAAAAGTCCGGGTTGGACGAGTTCTTCACGTAAATCAGGTCGTTCGTATCGATGACATTGTCTCCGTTCTGGTCCTTGTATTTGATGTCTCCCGGCGCCAGTGTGGCGTTTCCCTGTCCGTCCTGATTCACCTTATAGTTGTCAATCTCTTCCTGCGAACGGAACAGGCCTTCGGCTTCGTACATGGACCACACCAGACTGCTCCGCCCTACGCGGCGGCGATTCTCCGAAAGCGAGGACTCATCGCCAAAATCCAGATACTTGTCCTGTGTCTTGGCCAAAGTCACCGCCACATTGTATTTCACCTTGCCTATCGTATTGCGGTGGTCGAGCGTAATATCCCATCCCCAGCCCTTCAATTCGGCAAAATTCATGCTGGGCACATTGCCGTTGGTTCCCGTCGAGGGCGGATACAGATACGAGGGAGCGGATGTGATTTTATTGGTCTCGTAACGCCAGTAATACTCGAATGTCAAACCGAAACGGTTATCCCAAAAACCTAAGTCCGCAGCGACATTATAATCGTGTGTCTTTCCCCATGTCAGATTGGGATTGGGATAGTTTCCTGTGGTCATAATCAAACCCGGACGATAATTGCCGCCGATGTTGTATCCCGCCCCTACAGACTCCATATAGGTCAGCAGGTAGGAATAATCTCCTACAAGTCCGTCGTTGCCCAACCAACCGGTTGAAGCACGGAACTTGATGTTGGAAATGACCGGCTGCTTCCAGTTCTTGAAAAACTTCTCATTGGACAATACCCACGATGCGGATACGGAGGGGAAGAAGCCCCAACGGTGGTCGGCATCGAAATACGTGGAACCGTCGACACGGAAACTGGCCTCCACGAAATAGCGCATGTCATATCCGTAGTTCAGACGACCGATGAGCGAAGCACGCTGATTGTAGGATTCGCTGCCCACCAGACGTGAAGTCACCGCCGTACCGATGATTTCGGGATATACGCTCATGTCCTGGTTCTCTCCCGTCATGTATTGGCTGTGGGTCTCCTGGAAGTTAGCCACAAGCATGGCCCCCACATCGTGCTTGCCGACAAAGGTCCGGTTGTAGCTGATACCCGCTTCATACAGTTTGTTATCCACAAAACGGTCGGTTTGCTCCAAAGAGACCTTTGCAGTGGGATATATCGTATTTTTGTCGGCTGTAAAGTCACCGGTCTGCTGGTCGTATGTATACAGCGTAACGGGCTTGTCGAATGTCTTCTCTATACGGTTGTTGTTGTCGAACGTCGTGCGTATATAGGCCGAAAGACCCTTTACCCAAGGCACATCGTACCTCAAGGTCGCGGTAATCGTATTCATCTTGCTGATGTCTTTCTTATACCCTCCTATTCCGTAGATGTTCACCAACGGGTTGCTTCCGTCTATGCTGGCCAACTGCCCGTTGTCGAACGCAAGCACCTGAAGGGGCGAGAAACTATAGGCCGCATCTATGGACGTATAGCTCGTATTCTTGTTGTTGGAACGCGAACCGATGAGATCCAACGACAGCACAAGTCCCTTTACCAATGTAGCGTCCAGCTTGGCAGAGTAATTGAAGCGGTCGCGCCCAACCCCGCTATACAAGCCTTTGGAATGGGTGTATCCACCTGAGATGTAATATTTCACGAAGTTGTTCCCGCCGTTTACCGATACACTGTGTGTAGTAGTATACCCTACATTGTCCAGGTAATCCATCAAGTCGGAATCTCCGTAAACGTTGGGATTGGAATGATTGCGAATCATATCGAGTTGTTCGGGCGTATAAGCCGTTCCCGTACCTGAGTTCTCTACCGCACGGTTGTACAACAGGGCGTACTCGTATGCATTGAGAAACTCCGGCAGTTGCGTAGCCTGCTGAACATTGATTTGCCCACGATAATTGACAGCAACCTTCTGCTCGCCCGCAGCGCGTTTGGTCTGTACCAGAATCACGCCATTGGCGGCACGGGCACCGTATACGGCAGAAGCCGCAGCATCCTTCAGAATGGAAATGCTTTCGATATCATCGGGGTTCAAATCGGAAAGGCGCATCTCACCGTCACTGGTGTTCGTTCCGAAACGCGGGACACCATCAATAACCAACAACGGTGAGTTGTTGATACCGCGGACACGTATGCTGGCTTCTTTCGCCGTACTGGGGTCTCCTGTGGTCGACATGACCTGAAGACCGGCTACCTGTCCGGCCAATGCTTCGTCCAGATTAGCCGTCGGCATCATCAACAGGTCTTCCGCCTTGATGGTCTCCACAGAACCTGTCAGAGCAGCCTTTTTCTGGGTACCATATCCTACAATCACCAGTTCGTCCAAATCCTGTGCATCATCTTCCATTGTGATGCTCACACTGGACTGTGCCGCCTTTATCTTCACACGGACTGTCTTATATCCCATAAAGGAAACCACCAATTCATCGGATTTCTGTCCCCGTGCTATGGCAAAATTACCATCCAGGTCGGTCACAACTCCCGTCTTGTCCTCATTCCACTTCACGTGGGCACCGATAACAGGTTCGCCGCCCCGGTCGAGAACCCGACCTTTCAACAAAGAGGTCTGTGCAGACAAACTTATAGTCATACACCAGATGCCCAATAAAATACTCAGTATCCTCTTCATATCCTCCTTCTTTAGTTATTCGACAATGTTCTTTCCAACTCCAATATCTGGTACTCATAAAAATCGCGTGTATCACCGGTGGCCGCAGCACGACGAGCTTTATAAAGCGACAGGACTTTACGCAAACAACCTGTCATGGCCGCCCCCATCCGGGCCTTGGAAAGCGTCGGCAATCCGAAATTAATGCGGAGGAAGGAATGAGTTTCTTCCATCGCCGCCCGTGAACATATCGGATGGCAGCAACCGTTCAAGTCTTCATCGTTCCATCCGCAACTGTCGAAATTGTATGCCGAAGAGCTTGATTTTCCGGCAGCTTTCAATCCGGAGTTATTGGTCATCAAGGCAATTGCCGTAGCCTGAAGCTCCTGCTCCGCAGGTGTCAGTTTTCCGCCCGCCGGTGCCTTGAATATGCCATTCATCACATCGCTCAGGTAATCCGTCAACTGATAGTTATTTCTTGCGTCCGCAGCGCCGCCCTCCTGAATCCGGTACAGGACGGAAGAATTCAACAAGGCACTGACCACTGAAGTCTGCAACTTGTCGTTTACATTCATATTGATTTCCAGTTTTCCTATCAACCCGTCAGGAGTCAGCCATTCATGGTAGGTACGAGCCTGATTCAACAGCCAGTCCATGGCCTTCTTCTGGGTAGCCTTATCGATATAATGCTTGGAAGTAGCCTTCCCGTCGCCCTGACGGATTTCCTCATAACGGATTCCGCCGATATAGGGCATTACATGGCGCAGAAATCTTGAGTACTGAATGACCACCTCCATATAGATGTTCTCGACCGCATCGTAACGTTCGCCTTTTTCCATCGTCCAGTCTTCAAGGTTTGCCATCAGTATCTTCAGGTTACTGATTCCGTAATCACCGGCCTTGATATGGTCGTCACCGAGGTCCTCCGTCAAATCGGTAGGGTCCACTGTTCCCATGAACTGCTGTGCTCCGAACTCATACATCGGGTCACCGGCCTTTTCCTGAATCCACGCATCCAGCACGCTCTTTTCATCTTCCGGCGTACGCGCATCGGGTATCAGCCGATATCCCCAGTTGATGGCATGGATATCATATACTCCCAATACGGGCGGCGTAAGTTTGACACCGCGTTCCACATCTCCGGGCTGAGCCACATAATTGTTACGGGCATAGTCCATAATACTCGGCGTGGTTCCGTAACGTTGCGTAAAACCGGGACTGCGCAAAGAATCCACAGGGAACGAGTAGCTGGCTCCCATGTTGTGCATCAGCCCCAAAGTATGACCGATTTCATGCGCGGCGGCATAACGGATGGACTCCCTCATTACATCATCGTCGAAAACCGTTTTCCTCACCCGTTCGTCCACCGCTCCGGTCTGCACGAATCTCCAATTGTGGAGCAGGGAGATGATGTTGTGATACCATATTACATCTGCCGTCAGAATCTCGCCCGTACGAGGGTCTACATGGCTTGGCCCCATAGCGTTGGGTGTGGCCGTGGCGGCGTACTTGAAACAACTGTAACGCATATCATCAGGGTCAAATTCAGGGTCATCTTTCGGATAATCCACAGCTTTGACGGCATTCTTGAATCCTGCCACCTCAAAAGCGGCATTCCAATCTTCAATACCCGTCTTTATCGTGCCTCTCCATTTTTCTGGGAAAGCCGTATCGACATAAAACACGATAGGCTTCATAGGTTCCACCAGTTCTCCGGCGAAGTAACGCGCCTTGTCTTCCTCACGGGGTTCCAATCTCCAACGGTGGATATATGTACGGGTATCTATACGGTCCTTTTCAGAAGTATAGATATTCTTATCCTGATAAAAGTAGCCCACCCGATTGTCCTGCATACGCATCGGCATCAAGATGTCGGGAAGCACGAACAATGAACGGTGCATCGTCACCGAATAAGGCTGATTAAGCAATGTCAGGTTAAAGGACAAAAGGCTTTCAATCTCGATATTGTTCTTGAAAGTCTTCACTTCTGTCAGATTGGAAGCCTCCGAGACGAATGTTCCTTTCAGCGCACTCTTCCCGCCCAACAATTTGGAAAGCGGATTTTCCTGTTTGATGGGACTTATACACTTCTCGTTACCGGAAAAAAATGAAGTCATGTCGATGACCAGGTTACCATTGTTCCTCGCCACAATCTTGAAGCCTTTCAATACAGGGTCACGGAAGTTCTTGTCAAAGGCCGCAGCGATAGGGTCGGCAGGGTTCACCATACTATTCTGCTGCACCTCATGCATATATACCTTTTGTTCATCGTGGCTGAAGCGAATCATCAACGGTTCGGTTGCCATCTGGCCGGCAACAAAATCCTGCGTATTGCTGGTAGCCGCCACACGGTTTGCCAACATATAGGTATGTTTGAACGCAGAATCGGACAGTTCGAAATAAAGTTTTCCTTCTTTTTTATTGGTTATCGTCGTAAAAAGACCTTTTGTAACCGTTGCATCTTTCGTGACTTTCTTATAATCCGCATTCACAGAATCTTTAGTCTGAACCAAAGAGGCCAACGATTTCTTCTTCGACTTTTTCTTTGCCATCGTCTGTGTGCTTCCGCCGAACAGGAACACCAGAGCCATTAAACAAACTGTTCTATTCATCTTTACTTTATTTATATTATAGAGTACGAATACCGCACCGTTTTATCCACAACGTTTTCCGTTCGCTACGGGAAAATTCCCCGTTTCATCGATTATCTTTTTTAAAGATAGACAAAGATGCGCCCCTGCCGAAGCGAGGACACATCTTTTCATATTATATATAATTACTACTTTACAATCACCTTATAGGCACGACCGTTTACCGACACGGCATATACCCCTGCCGTCAACGGCATTTCAACTGTAGATGCTGTTGCGCGCACCTGTGCCATCCTCACACCGGCCATGTTATAAACAGCCACCTCATCGCCCTGTGTCAGACCTGCCAGTTTCACTGCGCCGTCCACACTCAGTACCTTCACGGATTCAATACCGGTTTCTGCTATACCATCAGCTTTTCCTACCGTGATTTCAGTTGTCTTGAACGCATTCACGCCCGTGAATTTCGGGAAAGCCTCCGTAGTCATCTCGCAGTATACGGGAGCTGGCTGGGCCTTCAGGAAAGTGAACACGCCGCCGGCCTCCGTGTAATCCTCACCGGCCGTCAGTGCCGTACCGTCAGTGGTCTTCCAGGTATATACCGTAGCCTTGGCTTCGGCAGCCACGCCCTGAACGTTCGTCTGGGCGGACAAATCCAAGGTCTCGCCCACCGTGATGTTCTCCACGATGCTCATAGCATTCTGAGGAGCATAGGTATAGGTCTTGATGCTCAAAGTTGGAAGAGTGGCCAAAGTAAGGTTGTTCTTTGAACAGTTCAGGCTTTTGGTCACATTGTCAGCCTTCAATTCCGTCAGCGCATTGCCCATACAGAACAACGTGCCTAATTTGGGAAGAGACGTCACGTCAAGACTGGTCAGCCGGTTGTTGTTCAAAGTCACATACGTCAAAGCCGTGTTGGCGGACAAGTCTATAGAAGTCAGACCGCAATTGATGAGATAAAGGGAAGCTAAGGACGTGTTGGCGGACAAATCCAACGTGCCCACCGGGGTATTGTTCAAGGATACATACGTCAAGGCCGTATTGTGGCTCAGGTCGATGGAAGTAAGGGACATGTCCTTGGCATCCAGACGGGTCAGGGCCGTATTGGCAGACAGGTCCAGTTCCGTTATGGGGTTAGCGTAGCAATCCAGACGGGTCAGCTTCACGTTCTTGCTCAAATCCAAAGAGGTCAGAGCGTTAGAGTACACATCAAGACGCTGCAAGTCCACTGCGTTTGACACGTCCAAAGAAGTTACCTTGGTGCCGCCGACTGCATACGAACAGTCGAAATAGGCAAGGTTGTCACCGTAGATCTTGATTGCACCCTCATTCACCGGAGTGCCCTCCACGGTTGTGGAGGTCCCGTACTCATCAAAGACGGCAATCTCTTCTGTCTCCACCAAAACACCGTTACCCCAGTCTATCTGCAACTTCGTACCGGCTACGGATGTCGCAAACACCAAGTTACGTGTGTTGCCGTCCACCGGAGAAGTCAGCGTGATGGAAGGCTGCTGGGCTCTTACCATCAAAGCTACAAAAGCCAACGTAATAAATAAGCAGATTTTTCTCATAACAATACTATTTTTATTCATATTCTGTATTCATATCTTGACAATAAAGACACTAAACATCGCAAATATACTCATTTTATTCATACTGCGAAGAGATTATTACGAAAAAAACTGTTTTAGGTCGGATTTTACAACCATATCGGCGTAATCGTATCATATAGAAAGTAGGCAAGGCGTTTTTGAGACAAATCAAGTCTTAAAAAAACAAAACTAAAGTCTGGTTAAAGGATTAATAATTACCTTTGCCTTTATTACATCTATAATACCTTATATAATATGATAAAAAGCTACATCCGGGGCATCATGTTATGCCTGTCATTCCTCACCGCCACAAGCGGCAACTTTGTAAAAGCACAGCACAAAGGAGATTTCAGCAACCTTGTGTGTTTTCTCCGCTTCGGAGACGAAACGGCCGACGAGGCGTTCGAAAATCCGGTTACTTACTATGAACAGCTTTTCAATGACGAGGCGGAAGGTGCCAACTCCGTATACAACTATTTCAGGGAAGCCTCTTATAACCAACTTTTCTGGAAGAGCAGTTTCTTTCCACAAGCCAACGGGACAGAAATAGTATCCTTTAAGGCCGCCAACCCGCGCGACTATTACAGGACGAAAAACAGTATCAACACCATAGGGTACGAAGATGAGGTGGACCGTGCCGCCCGCGAACAGGCACTTATCAGGGAGCTTGCCGCATACCTTTCGGCCAATCTTCCGGAGTCTGCCGTCATAGACAGCAACGACGACGGACTGTTTGACAATCTTTGCATCATCGTGAGCGGACGGTCGGAACTCAGCAACCGTCACCTGCTGTGGCCGCACCGCTCCGACCTGGCTCTTCCTGACGAGAAAGCCATCTACATCAAAGGAAAGAAACTGGTTGGCTATCTGATGGTGTTCGACGGAGCAAACGGATTCGAATCGCTCCAGCCCGTTCCCGTCAATACCGGCGTGGTGTGTCATGAAATGTCCCATACGCTGGGCACGTACGACCTGTATCACGTGAACGACAACCTGAACCCCGTGGGGGTCTGGGACCTGATGTCCGACAACCTGAAAGCACCGCAGCAGATGACCGCCTATACCAAATGGCGTTACTGCAAGTGGATTGACGAGATTCCCGAAATCACCGAACCGGGAAGATATACGCTGAATCCCGTGGGCGGAACGAAAAAGGAAAACATCGCATACAAAATCAAGCCCATCGGGGCGGATGAATATTTCGTGGTGGAATACCGCAAAAAGGAGGGGACGTTCGATGCCGGACTTCCGGCTTCCGGACTTCTCGTCTACCGCATCAACCCGAACTATACTGGCGGCAACCTGAACTACAACGGTACGACACGCCTTGACGAACAATACATCTTCCGTCCCGGAGGAACGACAACCGCCGACGGACGCATCAACGAAGCCGTGTTCAGTGCGGAAAGCGGAAGAACGACTTTCGGCGGAACGGCCGACTACAAACCGTTCTACAGCAACGGCAACGAAGCGCGCTTTGCCCTGACCGACATTTCCACCTGTGGCGAAACATTGTCGTTCACACTGGAAAAGATGGAAGAACGCATCTTCCTGTCTGACACACACATCAACCTTCACGGACAAACAGGCAGCCAGATGGAAATCACCGTTGAAGCGGATGTGGACTGGAGCATCAGCGAGCTGCCGGAATGGCTCACCGTAAGCCCTACAAGCGGAACGGCCGGCAAAACGATACTGACCGTCAGGACAAACTCCGACAACGGGACGGCACAAATCCGCACGGCACAAATCCTTTTGGCCGGAACCGAAAAACCGGAAGTGCAGGGCATCCTCACCGTAGGACAATATTCAGGACTGTTGCTTCCACCGTCTGCGCTCAAGGCAGAAACCACCGACGAAGGCATCTCGCTGTCGTGGACCGCACCCATCGAAGGGCAACCTTTGCTGACCGAAGACTTCGAAAATCCGGAAAACCCCAACGGATGGACCGTCACCACCACGGGCAACCGCAACTGGAGATGGCAGGCCGATGCGAAAAACACGGCTGCCTACGAAGGGAACTATTCGATGTACATGCCCGGAGCATGGGATGACATCCATCAGGAAGAGAACCTCATCTCGCCCGCTTTCGCATACGGCAAGACGCTGACATTCTACAGCAAATCCATCGCACCGGGAAAAACCGTCAGCAAGCAGTATTACCACGTGGAAGTGAGCAAAGACAACGGACAGACCTGGACCGTGGTGTTCGACCTGATGAAGGACTGCGATGTGGTGAACCAATACACTCCCGTCACCATTGACCTGAGCGAACACATGTCCGCCGAGATGAAAATAGCATTCCATGCCTACGATGACAACAACATAGGACTTTCATACTGGTGGAACATCGACAACCTGACCATCTATCCCGAAACGGAAGAGTCGATGATAAACGGATATGCAGTGTACCGCAACGGCATCAGAATCGGCACGTCGACCGACTGCACGTTCACCGACAAGACACCGGCCGCGGGCAACAACATATATACCGTCAGGGCAACGGGGGATTTCGGCGAGACATCCGACTCGGAAGCCGTCACCATAGCGTACACACCGACAGGAATAGTATCCGCCGCCACCCCACACCTGCAAATCGTTTGCCGCGACGGACAAGTAAGCGTCTGTGCCGACACCGACCTGCATGACGTACGGATACTCCGGACTGACGGACGGCTGGCAGCACAAAGCAACGGCAACGGGCACACGCACGTGATGCACCTTTCTTCGGCACCGCACGGCGTATATCTGCTCACCTTCCGCACGGCGGAACACGACCGTCCGGTTGTGATAAAATTCGTACACTAAAACGATTACGGCAACGGGCCGAAATGGCGACCTGTGTGCAATGAAACGGTGACCTGTGAAGAGCGCGTTCTTCACAGGTCACCGTTTCATTGCACACAGGTGCGTTTTTTACCGCAAAGCAGTCTCGACACCCATACTATCACTTAACAATATAATAATCAGGCTTTAGCCCCTTGAGCGCATCCTGTCGGCGAGCCGTGCGCACATGGACACCTCCTAATGTATAGACTCTCACTTCATCATCGGGAGAGAGTTCCGTTTCCTTGACAAACGAGCCGGGAGAATCATAGTCGCTCATCTGCACGTCATCCACATTCAAACGCTTGCTGCTACCACCGGGCGACCAGTCGAATTTCACACGTACCAGTCCGTCCACATGCAGGTAGTAGACATAACGTTTCCACTCTCCTTTCGTAAAGGTGATTCCGTCAGCCACCGGTGTCCAACTTATGCCACCGTCCGTAGAATAGCTGACGGTCAGCCGGGTATTGGCCCCCGAATCCGATCCATACAGTCCGGCATAGAACGAGAGTGAATCGCATCCCCCCACCTTGTCTTCCTGCATCTCCAATGAAGCGGCCGTACGCATGCGCGCCGAACAGCCTCCGTTCTTCCTGTCATTGGCCAAAGCCCCTATCAGGGCGTCTGTCATCTTCCATGTGGCCGCAGAACAAGTCACATCGGCCGTGGCATACCCTCCCTTGGAACCGTTTTCAAAATCCTCGAAGAATGACTTCTGACAGTCTATCTCGCCCGTAAGCGTCACGATAATATCCTGCACGCCGGCGGTGGAAACCACCATCTCGCCTTCCACGTTCCCTTCGGCCTGCACTGCACCCAAACGCACCATGAAGGTCTGCGCCGTGCCCGACAACGTCAGTTCGCCGCTCCAATGCTCGCCATCGGCACTGATTTCAAAAGGAGATTCCACGGAAACACGGCTGACGTATTGCGGCACTTCCAATGCCGTAACCGTCAGTGTCCTTGACGGAGAAGGACGGCCGGGAATCGTCACGAAAGCGAGTTCCGAGAGTCCGACAGTGAAAACCGGTGTCACGGCCGGCATCTCCACCATGACTTCATTGGACATCATCGCCTCCTGTCCCTCACCGGCCGGAAGCGACACCTTATAATAATAGGTGGCGGATGCCTTCAACCCCTCCACACGGAAACTTGTGGCCGTGGTCTCTTTCGGATATCCGGCCAATGATTCGGCTTTTCCGCCTGCACCCTTTGTATATACGTCCAGCGTATAAGTCAGGTTCTCTCCCATCGGCATCCACGAAGCCGTAAAACGCTTCGCGCTGACAGAACAGACCACATCCGAAGCCGGATATGCCGGAATGCCGTCCACGTATTCCACACGCAAGGTATTCGTCTGACTGAAATCTCCCGACGAAAGCGTCAGCACGGCTTCGCTCACCCCGGCCTCCGCGGCATGGCATACCACCGACACGGTGGCTCCCGCAGCCACTTCCTCTTCGGTAAGGAACGTCCTGTCCAGCTCAAATTCGAAATCATCGGTCCGCAACGTCAGGCCGCCCGGTATGTTACGCCCCCGAACCGTCAGCGTTCCCCGATAGCCTTTGCACAACGCCTGCAGACCATAGTCTACCACGGCATCAGGCGCAGGAACAAACAGTTCCGGGTCAGTTTCATTCTTGTTCACATAAAAGGCATATTCCGTACTGTCTCCCCAGATATAGGAGGCCAGTTGAGGATAGTCCACAAAAGGATTACGGTTGCCCTGAATACCGTAGACTTTCTCGTTCCGCTCCCGCTCCACATCATCCACCGGGTCGGCCTCGCTCCACTGCAACAGCAGGTTGCTGACCCACGGACGCAATGTCGGATAACGGTTTTTCTCCACCATCAGCAGTCCTTCCGTGGTTTGCCACAAGTCGGTATAATCCTCATAGCAGGTGGCCATATAAAAATAGGCACGGGCAAAATCGCCCTTCCACCGGTCGGCAGGTTCCCACACGGTAATCAGGGAGTCCGCACGGTAGGAAGCCGACTTGCCTACCTTTGTCACACCGTTGTCGAAAGAAGGGACTTCCGTCACCATCCCAATCGGATTGTTGCTTTTCCGTCCGTTGGCCGACCCGTCGCTGGGGTAAAGGTTGAACAGGTCGCAGTAGGCATTGTTCACGGCGTGCCCCCACCAGCTGTTGGCAAAGGAATGCTCGATATTCATCCCGTCCACGGCATTCAGTCCGTTGAACTTGCGCCGTTCGTTGCTGTAACGGTCCAACACATAGCCGTCGGGCAGGGCATCCGTCACGGCAAAACCGGCCCATGTGTATCCTTCTCCTTTTCCCCCGTACTTCAGCACGCTCTCCGGTTGTATCAACTCATGCAAGGCTGTCTTGAGTTCCGCCTGCTTCAGTCCTTCCACCGGTCTGTAATAATCACCCTGCCCGTGGGCAAGGATACAATATGCCATCAAGGCATATATACCTGATAGAATCCTTTTCATACTTGTCACTTTTGTTTGTTGGCAAACATACGAAAAAAAAAGAAAAAATGTCCTAAAAGGACAAACAAAAAGCATCCGGACTCATTGCATATAGCAATAAATCCGGATGCCGGGCTTCTTTTATTTCAACGGAATGAAATCCTCTTCTTAATTTTCAGCGGATTCGGGAGCTTCATCAATCAGGTCGAGGAACTCATCGAGCTTCGGCGTGATGATGATTTGCGTGCGGCGGTTACGCTGCTTGCCCACCTCCGTATTGTTGTCTGCAATCGGATTGTACTCGCCGCGTCCGGCAGCCGACAAACGTTTGGGGTCTACACCATATTTGTTCTGCAATTCCTGTACGACGGAAGATGCGCGCAATGCACTCAAGTCCCAGTTGTTGCGGATGTTGGTACGCGAGATAGGTACATTGTCCGTGTTACCCTCGACCAGCACGTCGTAATCCTTGTAGTCCGTGATAATCTTCGCTATCTTGCTCAGAGTCTCTCCGGCTCTCTCGCCGATTTCATAACTGCCTGACTTGTAAAGCATATTGTCAGCCAACGAGATATACACAACACCCTTCAGCACTTTGATGTCCACTTCCTGCAACTCGTCACGGCTGAGCGAGCGGGTCAAGTTGTTGGTCAGCACCATGTTCAAGGAGTCGGACTTGCTCTTGGCATCCACCAGCTGCTTGATGAACTTATTGGAGGCATTGATTTCGTCCACCAACTTGGAGATGTTCACATTGCTCTGCGAACTTTGCTGGATGCTCTTGTCCAACGAACTTTGCAGATTTGCATACGATGCCTTCAACTCTGCATTGGCTTTCCTTGCCTCGGCCAGACGCTCTTCCAAGCTCTTTACAGTTGCACGACTTTCCGCCAACTGTACTTGTGCCTCCTGATATGACTTGCTCAGATTGTCATAGTTCGTCTGCAAACCTGCATATTGCTTCTTGGTCACGCAACTGGAGAAGCACAAACCTGCCGCAAGAACTGATGCAAAAATAAAAGAACGGTTCATAATTATCTTCATTTTAATATTGATTCTTCACTATTTCGTAGCAATTTGGCGCGCAAGTTACACAAAAATCGAGGATTACGGAAATTTTCCCGCGCAAGAATAAGATTTTATTGGAATAATTAGAGGTTATTAGACTTTGCACCGGGGATTTTCATTCTTTTATCTTGGCATACACAACGTAGCCATTGTCATTGTCGTCTATCCCGTCGAGTACATTTTGCAGCTCCGACCGCACGTTCTTGTCCAGGCTCTCCGACTTCAATGCCTTCTCTAAAAGTGCACGCATGTCGGCAGGAGCGTAGAAACATTGGTAATACCCACGTCCGCATGCCCCAATGACACCGGGCAACTCCGTATCGCCCCAGTAATCGTTGACAAGATGGAAATAGTTTCCTTTCATGGTTTCCTTGTCAATGATAAAGTCACGGTGTTCGTCCCCGACCCAGAGGTGCCCGGAAAGTTGCTTCGGCTTCGCCGTATTGCCTAAATAATGACGGGGCAACTCTGCCAGCACGTGCATGGGAGTATCATAATCGCCGAAGTCGACCCCGAACACCGGAACCAGCCGGCCGTCTTGATAATGGTACAGGAAATCGCCCTCGTTATTGAAGAAACGGAACGAATAAGCCGAGAACTCGTCCGTACAATGCAAGGCTATGATTTCATTGCTGAAGTCCGGCTTCAGTTTCATCTGCTTGGGAATGGGAACCTCGTCAATGATATTCCCGTCCAAGTCCTGTGTCCAGGCCATCACCGGAAGGTTCTCGAACGGCAGCACGAAGGCTGTCAGACGGTCTTTGTCCGCCTCCACCCAGAACTTCACCTTGGGAAAGGACATGTCGGGATACTTTTTGGCCAACGGGATATTGCGGACGAACTTGCCCTGCAAATCGTACTCAAACACAGCATTGAAACCGAACCAGGGGAAAAGGTAAATGCGCCCGCGCGCTTCATCTATCTGTTGGTCGTAGACGAAACGGTATTCTCCCAGACCGGAGCCGAAGCCGCCCACGCACCCCACAAACTCTCCAGTTTTCTTAAAGAGCTTGGCGGGAATGTCGTCAACCCTGCCCATCAGGATATAATGCTCGGAGACAGTAATCATCCCGCCCTTGGCCGTCGCTTCATCCCTGTTGTCCAGCTTCACGATTCGCGGGCATTCGGCCAGCGAGCTCAGAGGCAGGGCAAGTTCATTTTCCACGTCCAACTTTTTAAACTCACAAATCGTCACGTCGGACTTATAAGCCACACAGTCGGCCTCTTCCAGTCCGGTCATCTGTTTTCCACTGTTGCACGATGCCATGCCCACACAGAGTGCATACATCATCATCCAATTCTTTTTCATCATCTTTCTTTTTAATTTTAACGGTTCATACACAGGGCAAAGATAATTGCCGGACATCTGGAGAACAA
This sequence comes from uncultured Paraprevotella sp., assembly GCA_900548345.1. Taxonomy (GTDB): domain Bacteria; phylum Bacteroidota; class Bacteroidia; order Bacteroidales; family Bacteroidaceae; genus Paraprevotella. The sequence goes on from URKA01000018.1 coordinate 58,248, forward strand.
GATTTCATGCCGGACATTACGAAGTTTCCTCTTCTGCTACTCGTTTGTAAATCAGCTCGTCTCTCTTTTTGTCTATGGACAGGACAGAACCAAGGGCGGGTTCAGAAACTCTTCATCCATTCATCCAGGGACATGCCGTCGTCACGCACGTTCAGCTTCTCTTTCAATCTCAGTTTCTTCTTGCTGACAGACGCACGGCTGATACAGTAAATATCGGAAAGGGTTTGAAGGCTCATGCCGATTTTAATCAGGGCGCAGAAACGTATATCCTTTTCCGTCAGTACCGGGAATCCTTCACGCAAACGGCCGACAAAGCCTGGATAAATGCTGTCTATCATGACAAACAGTTCCCGCCAGTCCTCATCGGACAGGTCGATACGTTTGCCGCTCTGCTCCGCATCATGCCCGTCGTGCAACTCCGGAAGTTTTTCCGTCACCTTTATGCGCCGCAACAGTTCTTCGCGGATGCCGGCATTCTGCTCCCTCAACTTGCTTTCGTTGGCTTTCATCAGGGCAATTTCCCGCTCCTGGGTCAACAGGCGGCGGTCTTGCTCCTGTCTATGCTGTTCCGTCTGCTTCCTGTACCTATATATATAGAACGCCACTCCTAAGATACCGAACATGAGCAGCGATGACAGACCTATTATCAGGATGAGCGAGCGCTGCCGTTCAATCAGCAAGCGGTCGGCTTCCTGCTCGGCTTTCAGATGCGTGAACTTACGTACCATCCATTCGTCGTCCACTTTTTTATGTGCATTGTCCTTCATCAGTTCCGATGCTATTTGCCGGGCCGCGAACGCATGATACGGTCTGTTGCTCTCGTATTCAATCTCAGAAATCCGCTCATAAGCCAGTTGCATGACATGATTGTTTCCGGCCACCGTAGCGATGCGGAAATGATGCAAAGCCGAGTCCGGCCGGTGCATCTGCAGGCACAACTCTCCTTTCATATAATTCCAATATGGCACCTGAGAACGTTCCATATAGTTCCGGAAAGCCTCCAGCGTCTGCATCGCCTCACGGTATTTCCTCTTGTCCCTCAGCATGGCGACAGCCCTGTCCGCACAAATCCCCGCATGGTAAGAATCAGGAGCGTGGCGCATGGCCTGCATCAGATATTCAATGCCCTCGTCCTCATTGCCCGAACGTATGGCATCATTTGCCCTATCCATATAAATAAGATAGAGGTATTGCCCCGAATCCATCATTTCCTTACAATAGATTTCCGCGGAATCCTCCTGTGCCAGACATTTTTTGACGTTCATCTTGTTCATTCTCCACAAAGCCTCCCAGCCAATCCTGCACCATTCCGTCCTCAACCTGTCAAGCAAAACATCCGTCTGCTCATATTCCCCGGAAGATTTCAGAAAGTTCAGCCTGTTCATCTGCGCCTTTGGCCTGAACAGATGTCCTTGGCCATACACTTCCATCGCCTTTGCTGTGAACCCATCACGGTCATTCAAAGAATCCGTATCCAACCCATAGTACATGCACAACACGCGGTAATCCCTCCGTTGTGGAGCCTTCAAACGACCAGGCGAGACAAGGGACAAATAAAAGCGGGTGCTGTCCGCATTCGTTTCCGAATACGCCACCGCTTTCTGTAGCATGTATTCATCACGCCCGGTACAACTTACGAACATTGCAGCGAAGCAAAGGAATCCTCCGACAACATATAAGATATCTTTCAGCATCTTCATGTGGCAAATATAGTGCAAACGAGAAAAACAAGCAAGAATATCCGATAGACAAAAAAGGACCATACTGAATCGTAACACACTTATCCATAGTAAGAAATAATTCCATGCAGATAGACAAAAGCATCCATACGTTTGTTTGCCGAACAAACAAAACAGGGGCAACCAGCCGAAACAAGTATACCACATTTTTTCAACATACCCCGACAAAACAGCAATCCCGCAGCGAAGAGACTCTTCCTGCGGGATTACACTAT
>URKA01000019.1 GCA_900548345.1 uncultured Paraprevotella sp.
ATGTCCAACCCTCTATTTTCAATGTAAAATCACCATGCAAAATGTCCACGTGACCCTGGTATACAATTAGTCTGAATGTCTGAAGGGCTTTTTTGAAAAACTCCTTGTATAGGAGACTGCGCGTACAACCGAAATCCATATATAAAAGAAGGAAGCTGTGATGCGGCCAACTGACTTGCCGTCACAGCTTCCAAAGCACCCGTCTTGTAAGGGGAGCAAAACGGGGCCATGAAAAAATAATATTATCTCATATAAATCTGTATGTCATCAGGATTCGGTATCGGAGCGCAACATTTGTCCTCAATCGGAGAAGGTATAGTTCGTTTATTTTGAGAATACGAACTGGATTTAAACCCATATTTCCTACTGATATCCACTGCCATCTTACCAGAGAATCTGTCCTTACCCCATGTGACAACCATGCATTCATCGTGTGTAGAAGCGATAGTCCAACTTCCATCGACAGAAGTATACTGAACGTCGCCAGTCGCTCTATAATGATTTATCAACCATGCATAATAAACATCCGGGGTTGTAAGAGTATTCAAATAAAGATAATCCTCAGAATAGACAACCATATAATACCCCGCACACGAAGACGTTCTCTTTACAGACCATACCCATTGAGACTCATAACTCAAATTACCGATATTAGCCATTACCGTCGTAGATTTGGCCGGAGTCGTAAAATAAGTCTTGGAAACATCACCTATCCGACCATTTGCATCCACTCCTACGGAACAAAACACATAATCAGTTTCTGGAGTTAAAAAGGTTCTATTAGAATACCAATACACATAATCTTTATCTTTAACATCTTTCTTTTCTTGCCTCGTCAATGTAAAAACCAGATCTTTATCATTTACATCCTCCAAGTCCGATACGGCATAGATATGATAATAAAAATATTTGGTTTCGCTTCCAGCCGTAATATTATAAGCTACATTATTATACAGCACCACCATTTCATCCGGCAATACACTTATTGGAGCCAACCCCACTTCCTGTCTCACAATCACATCATGCGTCTTGCCACCTGACTTTATTTTCATAGTTGCGCTCTTTTCCGCAGTGCCTTTATTGGCACTATTAGTTGTCATCGTAACTGTAGCAGTTCCTTTACCTTCCATTGTTGAAAGGTTCAGCCATGAGGGCTTATCAGAAATCGTCCACGAAGCATTGCTCTGAATCGTAAGTTCCGCCGTATCCCCGACAGTGCCTTTCAGAACAATCTCCTTCTTATCCACCTCCAAATTAATCTCCACACCAGTCTGAATCACGGATATATACCTACACTGATATGAGCCGTCATTATATCGGATTTGCAATTGACCGTTCCTAACAGCATCCTCGTCTTGCGCCTCTACAGTCACGGAAATCACAGCTTCTCCTGCCTGGGCGGCAGGCGACACCACAATCCAATCCTCATTCTCTTCAATTCTCCAGCTTGTATTGCTCTTGATTACAAATGTTTGCGTGCCACCGTCCTTATCAAAACTCAGTTCAGTCTTCTCTATCTCCAAATAAGGCGGCTCTTCACTTTCCTCTTTATCCTCTCCACAAGAAACGGACGATACACACATCATCACACAAACAAAAACTCTCATCCATGCTCCCCACTTATCTAAGGAAGCTACATTAAGGGGATTAAAACAATTCATCTTCTTTTAGTTTTTCAAACAATAACATAACACGGATGCAAATATACGTTGTTTTTTTATGGCAGAATATACGTACATGTAGCCAAAAGTTCCACAGATTATGGAAAAAATCGCCACAGAGCAATCAGAAACCAAGTTCATCAGTGTAATATTTAAAGAAGTTCACAGATAACAACTGAGAAATCCGGAACAATGTATATGAGTCCATGCTCTCCCTGTGAAGCATCTTGTAAACCGACGAGCGGTCGTAGCAAAGTTCCTCTGCCAACCATGCAACCGAACGTCGCTGACTGACCATCTCCTGCCTTATCGCTAAACCAATATGTATCATACAATTTTCTATTTCTTGCAATGCCTCGTAACCCTATCAGGATTAAATACCCCAACCCAAGACACTCGCAAAGGATATTTACTTCAACAAAACGACTACAAAGTTAAAAATAAATGTGAAATATCATACTATAATATTAGAATATTATTTGCATCACTTAGAAATAACCTTAAACTGATATTAAAAAATACAGAGGGAGATTGCTGCCCCCCGCAGGGTATAGCCTTTGACATGTGCCTACAACCACTCCGTATAATATTTGAAAAAGTTATGTGAAAGAATCCGGGAAATGCGAAACAGCAAATTCGTGTCGATGCTTTTCCGACGGAACAATTTATAAATATTGGTACGGTCACAGCATAATTCTTCAGCCAACCAGGCTACGGTATGATCCTGATTACGCAATTCCTCCTTGATGACCTATCCGATATGTATCATATAAACCAAAAGCGTAAACCATCCATTGCCTACTGCCTGTCTGAGGTACCGCCAAGTAACCATAGAACACAAATAAGCAAGGATAGTTCACGCCCATTGGACGCGAACTTCCATTGACTTATTCCCTGTTCCTCATTCTTGGCGGTTTTCAGACAGAGAGAATAAGAGCCAAAAGCTCGTTTCTTTAAAGCCGGACGGAATCGCTATTCCTATAGTTATGTCTTAATATAATCTTTTTATCGGGAAGAGAAGCCCGTTCACCCGTCACCATGCACCGGCAAGCCGGAACGGCGCGGAAGGATACCGCCCCTCTACGCTTCTTCCATATCGGATATATAATGAAGCAGTCCAACCGCTTCCTTGACGGAATGCACATCCTGCACCACCATCGAGCGTCGCCCACCGACCTCACGCAACCGGCAACGGGCCGCGTTCATACCCATATAGGCTATACACTGTCCGAAAGCCTTGCTCCGATAGTATGCACTATTTTCATTCTGCACGAAATAGAGCGTCATGCGTCCGGCTTTCAGGAAGATTTTCTCTGCACCGAGACATTTGCCCAAACGTCGGAGCGTGACGACACGTATCAGTTCTTCGCCTTCTTCGGGTATCTCCCCAAATCGGTCGGCCATGCGTTTGCGGAAGTCTTCCACATCCTCGTCGCGTTCCAGACTGTCAAGTTCACGGTAGAGCAACATGCGTTCGCCGCTTCCGGGAACATAAGTCTCCGGGAACGACATAGGCAGGTCGCTCTCCAGCATACAGTCATCGACAAAGGCCTCGCCACCCAGGTCGTTCCCCTGCCGTATCTCTTCGGCATACAAATCGCCGAACTCATCGTTTTTAAGTTCCTTTACAGCCTCGGAGAGAATCTTCTGATAGGTCTCATATCCCAGATCGGCAATGAATCCGCTTTGTTCGGCCCCCAGGAGATTTCCGGCACCGCGTATGTCCAAATCCTGCATGGCAATATGAATACCCGCTCCCAGGTCGCTGAAGTTTTCAATAGCCTGAAGCCGGCGACGTGCATCCTGTGCCAGTGCGGCAAGCGGAGGTGCAAGGAGATAGCAGAATGCCTTCTTGTTGCTTCGTCCCACACGTCCGCGCATCTGATGCAGGTCACTCAGACCGAAGTTCTGTGCTCCGTTGATGATGATGGTGTTGGCATTGGGAATATCTATACCGCTTTCTATAATGGTTGTGGAAATCAACACATCGTAGTCGTAATTGGCAAAACCGAGAATCACCTTTTCCAGTTCATCGGGTGCCATGCGACCATGGCCGATGCACACACGGGCATCGGGCACATATTTATGCACCAGCGTTTCCAGTTCATACAGGTTCGAGATACGGTTGTTCACGATAAACACCTGTCCGTTCCGGCTCATCTCGAAATTGACGGCATCGGCAATCAGCTCCGCGCTGAAGGTATGCACTTCGGTCTGCACGGGATAACGGTTGGGCGGCGGAGTCTGTATGACCGACATGTCGCGCGCCCCCATCAGTGAGAACTGGAGTGTGCGGGGAATCGGCGTGGCCGTAAGGGTCAGCGTGTCGACGTTGACTTTCATCTGACGGAGTTTCTCTTTCGTAGCCACACCGAACTTTTGTTCCTCGTCGATAATCAAGAGACCGAGGTCTTTGAACTTCACGGTCTTTCCGATAAGCTTGTGCGTGCCCACCACGATATTTACCGTACCGTCGGCCAATCCTTTCAATATTTCTTTTGTCCGTGCGGCACTGCGCGCACGGCTCAGATATTCCACTTTCACGGGCATCCCCTTCAGTCGTGACGAGAATGTCTGGAAGTGCTGGTAAGCCAGCACGGTGGTGGGCACCATGACAGCCACCTGTTTGTTGTCGGCACATGCCTTGAAGGCCGCACGCACCGCCACTTCCGTCTTACCGAATCCCACATCGCCGCACACCAGACGGTCCATAGGCCGCAGGCTTTCCATATCGGCCTTCACATCCTGTGTAGCCTTCAGCTGGTCGGGCGTATCCTCATAAAGGAAACTCGCCTCCAGTTCGTGCTGCAAGAAACTGTCGGGGCTGAAGGCAAATCCTTTCTCCTGACGGCGGCGTGAATACAATTGTATCAGGTCGCGCGCAATGTCCTTTATCTTATTTTTCGTACGCTCCTTCAAGCGTTCCCACGAACCGGTGCCCAGTTTGTTCAGGCGCGGCGGCTCTCCATCCTTTCCGCGGTACTTACTGACTTTGTGGAGGGAGTGTATGGAGACGAACACCACATCATCGTTCTGATAGATAATCTTGATGACTTCCTGCACGGTATCACCGTTGGGTATGCGCACCAGACCGCCGAACCGCCCCACGCCGTGGTCAACATGCACCACATAGTCACCGATGGTGAACTCCCTGATTTCCTTCAGCGAAAGGGCCACCTTTCCGCTGCGCGCCTTGTCGCTGCGCAGGTTATATTTGTGAAAACGGTCGAAAATCTGATGATCGGTAAAAAGACACACCTTCAGGTCGTCATCGGCAAAACCTTCATGCAGAGTCTTGTTCACCGGTACAAAAACGATATCCGAACCCTGCTCGCCGAAGATGGCCGCCAGACGGTCGGTCTGCTTCATCGAGTCGGCCAATATATATAAGGTATATCCTCGTGAGATATAATCGTAGAAACTGGCGTTCACCAGGTCAAAGTTCTTATGGAATATCGGTTGCGCCGTGAGATTGAACCGCACCTTGGCTTCCGGTGTGCCGCAGGGCTTGTTGCCCATCTCTATTCTCCGGAATCCAAGCATGCCTTTCATCAGTCCCGCCCCGTCGGTCAGCATCAGTTCCGACCGCAGGCGTTCCCGTTGTTCGGCTTCCTGCATCTCTCCCGCCTCTACCTGTTCCGCCATCAGCGCCTGCGCGGAAAAACCTTCCTCGTAGACACGGTCTGCCGCATCGCGCACGTAGAACATGTCTTTCATCACCAACACGGTGTGTTCTGGCAGAAAATCCAGCAAGGACACCTTCTCCGTTGTCCGGCCATTCAGTTCGGGCACGATGACAATCTCCCGCTGTTTGTCTTTCGACAACTGCGAGCTCACCTCAAAGGTACGGATACTGTCCACTTCATCCCCGAAAAAGTCCACACGATAAGGGTATTCCGAAGAGAAAGAGAATACATCGAGTATACTGCCCCTCACGGCGAATTGTCCCGGTTCGTACACATAGTCCACCCTTTTGAAACCGAAAGCCGACAATGTCTCCTCCACAAATACGATGTCCACCCGTTCGCCTTCATGCAACATCAGCGTCTGCCCGTCCAGCACCCGGCGTGAAACGACTTTCTCGGCAAGGGCATCGGGCCAAGTGACCACAAACTGCGGCAGGTTTCCCGAAGCCAGCCGGCTGACCACCTCGGTACGGAGTATTTCATTGGCCGCATCGCGCTGGCCGAACTTCACCGCACGACGGAACGAAGACGGGAAATAGAACACACGGTCATCGCCGAGCACCTGCGTCAGGTCATGATAGAAATATCCGGCCTCTTCCGCATCATCCAATATGAAAAGGAAAGGCGTCACTTCACGGCTGTCTGCATCCGAGGCATACGCGCCGAACGCCATAGGGGCGGCCGACGCACACAGACCTTCCGCAAAAATATACTTCACGGTTTTCTCTTTCAAAAGCAGCTTCAGAGCCTTTACCGACTTATGCTCCGCATAAAGAGCCTGCAATATTTGTATGTCCATATTGTAAAAACTGCACAAAAATACGAAGAATAGCTAAAAAAAGAGGCATCCCCGACGATTTATTTCGCTTTTACTTCCACGGTTCGCAATTTTATGGCTATATTTGCTTTGCGAATATAGGATACGGTTCGGCAGAATCCAATCGGAAAACTTTGTTTTCATTGGTCTTTGCGCCCACCTTTCCGTATATTTGTCCTGACGGAGGGCGACCCTCTGAAAAAACTTTAAAAACCCAAAAGCCATGCGTTCAGACTGCATTGTCATCATTCCCACTTATAATGAGAAGGAGAACATAGAGAACATCATACGCGCCATTTCAGGACTTGAGAAACAGTTCGACATATTGGTCATCGACGACGGCTCGCCCGACGGGACGGCAGGCATCGTAAAGAGACTGATGGAAGGCGAGTTCAAAGACCGGTTGCATCTTATCGAGCGCAGCGGCAAACTCGGATTGGGCACGGCATACATCAAGGGATTCAAATGGGCCATCGAACAGAAATACGATTATGTGTTTGAGATGGATGCCGATTTCAGCCACAACCCCGACGACCTGCCCCGCCTGTATGCGGCATGCGCCGAAGAGGGTTTCGACGTGGCTATCGGTTCGCGCTACATCAGCGGCGTAAACGTGGTGAACTGGCCCATGGGGCGCGTGCTCATGTCGTATTACGCCTCAAAATACGTACGCCTCGTCACTGGGCTGAAGATTAACGACACCACCGCCGGATTCAAATGCTACCGCCGGCGCGTGCTCGAAACCATCGAGTTGGACAAGGTCCGCTTCAAAGGCTATGCTTTCCAGATAGAAATGAAGTTCACCGCCAAACAGTGCGGATTCAAGATTAAGGAGGTGCCCGTCATCTTTGTCAACCGCAAGCTGGGCACCAGCAAGATGAGCGGCGGCATATTCAGCGAGGCCGTCTTCGGAGTAATACGGCTGCGGCTGGACGGCTGGTTTAGGAAATATCCCCGTTACAAGGGAGAAGCATAACCACAGAACACATGATGACACTCAGCATACAAACCGCCCTCATGTTCGGCATCATCTTTTCGGGGCTTGCCTATTATGCCAGCCGGAAGAAGGATGCCATGTGGCTTTGGCCCGGAACGAGAATCAACGCGGAGCGCCTCAAGGATGTGGCTGGCTTCAACCGCGCGGTGGCCCTCATCTGGGGCATCTACTCGCTGTGCTACTGGATTTCAGCTGCCATCGCATTCTTCAACCCCCACCTTTCCGACCTCATCATCACTTGGGCGGCCACACTCGGCCTGCTCATCCTGTGTGCGGCCTTCATAGTCATCTGGTTCGTGTGGCGCAAACCGGGGGCATAGTTCCACTTTCTACACCGCCCCTCCCCCTTCGGCCAGAGCGGCATACGCACGCGCCGCAAGCTCTTCGGGCACAGCCATCCTTACGTCGTCCGAACCGCCACTTACCGAAGCCATAAACTTAGGCATCTCCTTGCGGTACACATCCCTCATGCGGCGGTTTCCGGCCGAAGTGCACCGCACGGAATATGTCACATTAGCCACCCTGTCCGCCATCTTGACCAACGGAGCGTAAGGAGTGGCACGTATACCGGCGTAATACTTCTCTCCCGCCCTTTCGGCACGCGTCCGCCCCTTGTCGTTCGTAAGGGCATATACAATCTCCGCTGCCATCAGAGCCTGCCCGTCGGACAGCCCCAAAGACAAAGCCGTTTTCTTTACATCGTTATACGTCAGGCGTGCATCCTCTATACTGTCGTGAAACCAAGCGCCGAAAAGCAAAGGCGCCACATCCGCCTCCGACACGCATACCGCGGCACCGTAACGCCTCACCAATGAAGCCACGGCATCCAGATGTACGGAATATGGCAAATGTCCGTCGTACTTTTGGTTTACCGAGGCATGAAGGTCGTGTGCCGCCCCTCTGACACGTTCAAGCAGAGAAGATATCTCCGCCAGCACACGGTTGAAATCCGTCTGTTTCATACGCATGAATCCGAATAGTCAAATGCAAAGAAAACGAAAATCCGCAGCTTTTGCAAGATTAAACACCAAGTAACGGCCACGGATAAGAAGTATTTATTAATTTTGCAACATACGAACCATAAGACATCAAGCAGATGAGAACCCGGATACAACACGCCACCATCATCAACGAAGGCAAGAGATTCACCGGCACGGTGACCATTGAGGAAGACAAAATCATGGCTGTCATTCCCGACTCCGACGGCCTGCACTGCCAACCTGAGGCAGAGCGCGTTGTCGAGGCCGAAGGGATGTTCCTGATACCGGGCGTCATCGACGACCATGTGCATTTCCGGGAACCGGGACTGACGCACAAAGCCGACATCGCATCGGAAAGCAGGGCTGCGGCGGCCGGCGGCGTGACATCCTACATGGACATGCCGAACGTCTGTCCGCAAACCACCGACTTGCAGACACTGGCCGACAAATTCAAGATGGGCGCGGAAAAGAGCCTGGTCAACTACTCCTTCTTTTTCGGGGCCACCGACCGTAACAGCAATTTGCTGGAACAACTCGACCCGCGCACCACATGCGGCGTCAAACTGTTCATGGGAAGCAGCACGGGCAACATGCTCGTAGACCGCGTCGATGCACTCTACGACATATTCAGACGCTCGCCCCTGCCCATCATGACCCACTGCGAGGACAGTGCCGTCATCGCGGAAAACCTGAAAAAATGCCGCGAACGGTTTGGCGATGACCCCGATGTGAGCCATCACCCCGAAATCCGCAACACGGAGGCATGCTACCGCTCCACGGAACTGGCCATAAGGCTGGCACGGGAAACAGGTGCGCGGCTGCACGTGGCACACATCTCCACGGCACGCGAGCTGGAACTTTTCAGCCACGACCCGTTGGCAGAAGAAGACGGAAAGACCTTCCGGAAACGCATCACGGCAGAGGCCTGCGTAAGCCATCTGCTCTATTGCGATGCCGACTATACACGGCTGGGCACGCGAATCAAGTGCAACCCGGCCATCAAGACGGCAGCCGACCGTGATGCGCTGCGCAAGGCGTTGAACGACGGACGCATCGATGTGGTGGGCACCGACCACGCCCCCCATCTGCTCAGTGAGAAAAACGGCGGATGTGTCAAGGCCGTATCGGGCATGCCCATGATACAATTTTCATTGGTCAGCATGCTCCGGCTGGCCGGCGAAGGGGTGCTCACTCCCGAACGGGTGGTGGAACTCATGTGCCACAATCCCGCCCGCCTGTTCCAAATCCTCGGCCGCGGATTCATCCGGGAGGGAGCACAGGCCGACCTCGTTCTACTGAGACCGGACTGTCATTGGACACTCGGCCAAGACATGATTCTGAGCAAATGCGGATGGAGTCCGGCAGAAGGAGAAACGTTCGACTGGAAAGTGGAACAAACCTATTGCAACGGCTCATTGGTATACCACAACGGCGTGATTGATTCCACTACACGCGGCCGACAACTGATTTTCGACAGATGACACATACCCTGACCTACCGCATTCACGAAACAGCCCCCTACATCAATTGGAGCTATTTCTTCCACGCATGGGGTTTTCCACCGCGTTTTGCCGACATCGGACACATACACGGCTGCGATGCCTGCCGCGCGGGATGGCTCTCCTCCTTTCCCGAAACAGAAAGGGCACGGGCGGCAGAAGCCATGCAGCTCTTCAAGGACGCGCAACGCATGCTGGCACAACTCGACGGGGATTTCCGCACATACGTGCGTTTCGGACTGTTTCCCGCCAACTCGGACGGTGACGACCTCATATTCCACATGCCCGCCCCGGCACACGACGTCCGTCTGCCCTTGTTGCGACAACAACATGCCACACCGGGAAAACCGTGCCTGTGCATAGCCGACTACGTGCGTCCCCTGTCGCAAGGCGTCTCCGACACCGTCGGGATTTTTGCGGGAACAGTAGACGCGGATATGGAACATCTGTATGAGACAGGCGAATATGCCGATGACTTCAAACACATGTTGGCACAGACACTGGCCGACCGGCTGGCTGAAGCTGCCGTGGAAAAGATGCACGAAGAAGTGCGCAAACATTATTGGGGATACGCCCCCGATGAGAACCTGCCCGTTTCGGCCCTTTTGGCAGAAAAATTCCAAGGTGTCCGTCCGGCCGTGGGGTATCCCTCATTGCCCGACCAGACAGTCAATTTCGACCTGGCAGACCTGCTCGGCTTCTCCGACCTCGGCATCAGTCTGACCGAAAACGGTGCCATGATTCCGCACGCTTCCGTGAGCGGACTGATGCTGGCCCATCCCCAGGCACAATATTTCTCCATCGGTAAAATCGGGGAAGACCAACTCAAGGATTACGCACAACGGAGGGGAATCCCCGTTGAAAAGATGCGGAAATTTCTGGCAACCAACCTACAACTATAAAAAACCGACAAACCATGGTACTACGAATACTCCCCCTCCTATTGCTGACACTTTTTGTGTCAGACCTTTACATCTATTACAGATTCTTCTGGCGGTGCAAACGACCGACGTGGACTTATTTTACATTCATCCCGAACATCCTGCTGTCTGTAGCCGCCCTCGTACTATGCTTTTCCGAAAGCCACACGGTACAGAACATGCAACAGATGGCACTCTTCTTCAGCATTTATCTGCTTTTTGCCGTTCCCAAGACGCTATATCTCACCATCGACCTTATCGGAAGAGGAATAAGCCGCTTGTTCCCTAAATCGGAAAAGGTGTGTTCAGCCACCAGCATCGCTTTGTCTTTCATTTTGTTTCTTATGATATTATCCGGCTTGACCTTCGGTACCTCGCACATCGTCACCGAAGAAGCGACCTTCCGCTCCAATGACTTGCCTGCATCGTTCAACGGCTACCGCATCGTGCAAATCAGCGACCTGCATCTCACCTCGTTCAGCCGACGCACCGGAACGGTAGAAGACATCGTGGAGAAAATCATGAACCTTCGTCCCGACATGATTGTATTCACCGGCGACCTCGTAAGCATCGACGTAAACGAAATGGACGGATTCGACGACATCCTCAGCCGGCTGAAAGCTCCCGACGGCGTATACTCCGTCATGGGCAACCACGACTACCTGACCTACGCACACTACCTGTCGCCCAGAGAACAAACAACACACCGCCGACAACTCATCGAACGGCAAAAGGCCATGGGCTGGGACATGTTGATGAACGAGCACCGGATTATCCGGCGCGGCCCCGACAGCATCGCCATCGTAGGCGTGGAGAACGACGGCAAACCGCCCTTTCCCGCACGCGGCGACCTGAAGAAAGCCCTGAAAGGCATTCCAGGCTATGGTGCACCCGATGGGAGCGGACCGCGCATGTTCAAGATTTTGCTCAGTCACGACCCTACGCACTGGCGGCGCAGCGTGTTGCCCGAAACCGACATTCAGCTTACCCTTTCAGGACATACACACGGCATGCAGTTCATGGTCTTCGGATGGTCCCTGTCCAAACTGTTCTATCCCGAATGGAAGCACATGTACGGGGAAAACGGGCGGGGCCTGTACGTCAGTTTGGGATTAGGCGAAGCACTCATTCCCCTACGTTTCGGAGCATGGCCTGAAATTAACGTGATAACGTTGCAAAACAAATAGAGAATCACTATATTTGTCCTGTAAAATCATACGTCCTATGTTTATGACATTTCTGTACCGCATTTACCAACTGTGCATCGCACTGCCCGTTCTGCTGGTCTGCACCATGCTGACCGCCATCGTCACCATCATCGGCTCATGGCTCGGCAACGCCCACTTCTGGGGATATTATCCAGGCAAGATATGGTCTGTCGTCATGTGCCGTGTGCTGCTCATACCCGTAAAGGTGTACGGACACGAAAACGTGGACAAGAAGACATCATACGTGTTTGTGGCCAACCACCAGGGGGCATTCGATATATTCCTTATATACGGCTTCCTTGGAAGGAACTTCAAATGGATGATGAAGAAATCCCTGCGCAAGATATTCCTGGTGGGAAAGGCATGCGAAAGCGCACGCCATATATTCGTTGACAAGTCTGGCCCGAAAAAGATACAGGAGACTTACGAAAAAGCACGGGAGATATTGAAGGAAGGCACATCGCTCGTCGTTTTTCCGGAAGGAGCGCGCTCATTCACCGGACACATGGGCGTATTCAAAAAAGGAGCTTTCCAATTGGCCGATGAGCTGCAACTTCCTGTCGTTCCTGTCACAATAGACGGTTCGTTCGACATTCTGCCGCGCACATCCGGTTTCGGATTTGTCCGCCGCCACAAACTGGTCTTGAAAATTCACAAACCCATACAGCCTAAAGAGAAAAGCCCGGAAAATATCCGTGAAACCATGAACGAGGCCTACGAAACAATCATGCAGGGACTTCCCGCCGAACGACAAGGATTCGTCCGGAACGAGGACCAATAAAAAAAAGAAATAGCTAAAACTGCACTCACGGCCGGCTGCTACTCCGGAATGGAATCTGTTGTCTCCGTATCATACCCCATTCCCATCTGGTGCATGTTCTCCTTGGCCGCTTCCATATAACGTCTCACATATTCATTGCTCTTGAAATAAGGAGTGGCCTTGGTCATGATTTCCTCAATCTGCGGTGTCAGTACGGGATAAGGATAACCGCTTGTCATTATCATAAAGACTCCCGTTCCCAGCACATTGTCGAAGTTTGAGGTGATGAAACTTGTCACCAGCCTATCCTGCTCCGCACTCAGGCGGCCCAATTCGTCTTCAAGGCGAATCATGATGAGGTTCTCGTCCACACCATCCATAATCATCTGGCTCTCCTTATGGGGAAGATCCGCCAGTTCATTGTCGATGCGGCTTTTTTTGCGGATAAACTCATACAGCGTATCATTGAGCACACTGCCCGTGACATACTGCTTCGCAGGGTCAATATAAACCGTCAGCTTCTCTTCGCCCAACACCAAGGGCATCAGACTTTCGTCATCCATAAAAAGATTAACCATCATGACGGAATCCAACGAACCGTTAAAGCCGAATTTTCCATGCACCACCTCGCTTGAGTCAATATCGACCAAGTCATCGTCGCGGTAAACTTTCAGGTACATCTTCTTTCCATCCATGGTCTGCACCGTAGTATGTCCCTCAACCAGATACTCCGTACCGCAAGACACCAACGTAATAAAAACTGCAAGATAGAGTAGGATATGTTTCATGGCTTATGCTCAATTCTGTTTAACGGTCTGCAAAGATACGTCCTAAATCGTTCCTAATAAATAGTTTTATCACTATTTAACGCGCCCATCCTGCAAAATCGCGTTAAAAAGGACTTCCTGTACAAAGGTTTTCCTCCATTAAGGTTACAGGAGTGAAGTTCACGACGCCCCTCAAAAACTATAAATAAAAGTTTTGGTTTCAAAAATAAAACTTTTGGTTTCAAAAATAAAAGTTTCATTTTTATAAATAAAAGTTTTATTTATAGTTTTTCCCGGCTGAAAACGGTTTTTCCCCATGCGAAAGGGGCAGCAGGGAATCCTTGACGATTTCCTACTGCCCCTTATGTAAAGGATGCCCGCGCAGGTGCGCTTACTTCCGTGTCTTGCGCTGTTCCTTGTCCAGCTCGGCAGGAATGCGGAATGCCGTGTAGAGTTCGAGCACACACGCAATGGCCAGCGTCACCATCCATTCGTGGCTACGGGCGAACCCGAAGCGGAACGTGTGCATGGCCATCAGCACGGCCGTGGCCAACAGTAACAAGGCTCCGAAGATTTGCTGCATGCGCAAGCGACGGACCACAAAGTTATGCCCCTCGTAGCCAGCCAAAAGTTGCATGCTTGAGAAAGCGCAGGCCCCTACGGCAAACAGGCCGAACGACCATACACTGCCCGTAATGTAAGTGGCCGCACCGACCAACACCAGAATGGCACCAACCATATATACGGCATTCTGCACCTTATTCAGTTTCTTCATCCTCAGTCTGTTTTTCAAACACAAACACGTCCTCGTCACTTGTTTTCATATAATAACGCTCACGGGCTATCTCTGTAAGCACATCGGGATTCGTGTCCATCTCTTTCAGGTAACGCGTGTCGTGCTCGTAGTTCTCCGTATACCGACGGATTTCACGCTGCAACTCCGCCAGTTCCTTCTTGTGCCCATAACGGCTCCACAGACTGTTTTCGTCCAGAAATCCCATCCACACGGCAAAAGATACTACCACGAAAAAATATTTATGACGACGGAAATAATTCCAAACACTATATAACCTGCCCATTCATGTCCTTTTAGATGATGATGCAAAGATAAGACAAAATCATCTAAAATAGCTGGACAGCCCGTTTTTTTTGCTAATTTTGCAGAAAGGATTCTAAATACGAAACCCATTATGGAAGAATATATCGTTTCGGCGAGAAAATACCGGCCTTCGGCATTCGATGCGGTAGTGGGACAGGAAGCACTCACTACCACACTGAAAAACGCCATAGCCACAGGTAAACTGGCGCATGCGTATTTGTTTTGCGGACCGAGAGGCGTAGGAAAAACCACCTGTGCCCGTATCTTTGCCAAAACCATCAACTGTCTGAACCCACAGCATAACGGCGAGGCCTGCAACGAATGTGAGTCGTGCAAAGCCTTCAACGAACAGCGTTCGCTCAATATCTACGAACTGGATGCAGCCTCGAACAACTCGGTGGAAGAAATACGCGCCTTGATAGAGAAAGTACGTATCCCGCCCCAAATCGGGCGATACAAAGTATTCATCATAGACGAGGTGCACATGCTGTCCACAGCGGCTTTCAACGCATTCCTCAAGACACTGGAGGAACCGCCCTCGTATGTCATCTTTATCCTGGCCACTACGGAGAAACACAAAATCCTGCCCACCATCCTAAGCCGATGCCAAGTCTACGACTTCAACCGGATGAGTATCCAGGCGATTGTCGGCCACTTGCAAATCGTTGCAGAAAAGGAAGGATACAAGTACGAACCGGAGGCCTTGAACATCATCGCACAGAAAGCCGACGGGGGCATGCGCGACGCGCTTTCCATATTTGACCAGTCGGCAAGCTACACAGGCGGGAACCTTACCTATCAAAAGGTTATCGAGAACCTGAATGTGCTGGACTACGAGTATTACTTCCGTCTGACGGAGCATTTTCTGCAGAACGAAACCCCGCAATGCCTGCTTCTGTTCAACGAAGTGACCGAGAAAGGATTCGAGGGAAGCCATTTCATCAACGGACTGGCCAGTCATCTGCGCGACCTGCTTGTAAGTAAAGACGACATCACGCTGCCGTTACTGGAGGTAAGCGACAACATCCGTACCCGATATAAAGAGCAGGCACAGCGTTGCCAACCGCGCTTTCTGTATCGGGCCATCAAACTGTGTAGTGACTGCGACCTGAACTACCGTGCCAGCAAGAACAAACGCCTGTTGGTGGAAATCACCCTGATACAGCTCTCGCAAATTACCCAGGAAGATGACAGCGCCGGTTCGGGGCGTAGCCCTGAGAAGACGTTACCCCCCCTGTTCAACAAGCCTGCCGCTGAAGCCACACAAGCTCCAACGGTCAACTCGTCAGCGCCTCAGGCCACGACGGAAAAGGCTCCGCAAACCGCCCGGCCGGCTGCCGCAACGAATGCACCCCACCGTTCCCCGCTCCCGCAAGCGCAGGAGCCGGAACGCCATATCCCCAAAATCAACTTGAATACGCTGGCCCCGTCAATACGGCGCGCGGTGAAGACAGAAGAAAACCGGCCGGCGGCACAAGCCTCCGCACCGGCCAGGGAATACGCGCCTGCCACCGGCACTCCCCTGCCCGACCGTGTGGAAGAAGATTTCATGGTGACTGAAAAGGATATTTGCTTCTATTGGCATGAATTCATCAACCTGCTTCCGCAGGAAGAGACCGCCACTGCACAGCGAATGAAACTCATGCGTCCGAAACTGCTCAAAGATGAAACGTTTGAAGTGGTCGTTGACAACGAGCAGGTCAAACTTTACATGGAAAGAATCGCTCCGCGTGTAGAGTCGCACCTGCGCAAGCAACTGCACAACCGCAAAATCGCCATGACCGTGCGCATTGCGGAACAAACGGACGCCACACGCATATATTCCAAACCGCAACAACTGCAGTCCATGACACAGAAAAACCCCGCCTTGCAGAAACTGACGGAGGTATTCGGACTGGAACTGACGTAAAAAAACACAGCGGGAGTATGTCTCCCGCTCATGCCATAGTAAGCACGACGCTTAATGCAAATCGTGGTTCATCATACGAAACTCGGCCATTTGCTCATATTTCGTACCTTTCCTTCCGTAATTGGCGTATGGATAAATCGATATACCGCCGCGTGGCGTGAACAGTCCCGTAACCTCAATATACTTGGGGTCCATCAGACGAATCAAATCCTTCATAATCTTATTGACGCAATCCTCATGGAAATCACCGTGGTTACGGAAGCTGAACAGATACAGCTTCAGACTCTTGCTTTCCACCATCCTGCGGTCGGGAATATAATTGATGCGTATCTCGGCGAAATCGGGCTGTCCTGTGATGGGACAAAGGCTTGTGAACTCCGGACAATTGAAACGCACCCAATAATCGTTGTCGGGATGCTTGTTGTCGAATGCTTCCAGCACTTCCGGCGCATAATCCTGCCGATATTCAGTCTTCTTGCCTAAGGATTTCAATCCTTCCTTTTCCCTTTCGTTACTCATATCTATACCTTATTATATATTACCTTTCTTTTTTCTGCAACAGATACCGCTGCAATCCTTCGTTACGCAGTTTGCACGCCGGACAATGCCCGCAACCGTCGCCCGGCACACCGTTATAGCAGGTCAGGGTCTCATGTCGCACCAAGTCAAGCACCCCCAGTTCATCGGCCAAAGCCCACGTCTGGCATTTGTCAATCCACATCAGCGGCGTATGGATGACGAACTGTTCGTCCATGGCCAGATTCAGTGTCACATTCAGGCTCTTGACAAACGCGTCACGGCAGTCGGGATAGCCGCTGAAATCGGTCTGCGACACCCCCGTCACCAGATGATTGATACCGTGCTCGCGTGCATACACGGCAGCGATGCTGATGAAGAAAAGATTGCGGCCCGGAACAAAGGTGTTCGGGAAACTGTCGGCCGGCTTTTCCTCATCCATCATCAATGTTGTATCGGTCAGCGAGTTGCGTCCCAATGAAGCAATGAAGGACACGTCCATGCAGGCCCACTCCACTCCGGCTTTTTCAGCTATCGCCTTGGCTATGCCGACCTCTCCGGAATGTTTCTGCCCATAGAGAAAACTCAATGCCGACACGTTCTTGAAATGTTTCTTCGCCCAAAAGAGACAAGTGGTGGAGTCTTGTCCGCCACTGAACACCACCAGCGCAGAATCTTTATTCATATCCATAATCAATACATTTTAAGTACATTGTAAGAGATGTCCCTGTCGTATACGTCTACCTCCTCGGTACGTTTCACATAGCGTACCACACGAACGGTCACGGGCAACACGAGAATCTCGTAAAGTGTCTTGAGCAGAATCTGCCAGCACATCATAAGCAGAAGATTCCGGAATGGCACAATGCCGCCCAAAGCCACAGGAAAGAATATCAACGAATCGGCAGTCTCGCCCGCAACGGTAGAGAGAATGGCACGCAGCGAGAAGCGCCTTCCGTCTGAGGCCACCTTCATCACGCTCATCACATAGGCATTCAGAAACGAGCCCACAAGGAAAGCGAGGAATGAAGCGCACGCCATGCGCGGAGCCAGTCCGAAGAGTTTATGAAACCCTTCCGCGTTGTCCCAATAAGGCGCACCGGGAATGATGTCGGCCAAAAAGCCGAAAAGCACGAACATGAAGTTCATCAGGAAACCGGCCCATATAATGAGCCTTGCCTTGCGGAACCCCCAGACCTCGACTATACAATCGTTCACGATGTAGGATATAGGGAAGACCAATATGCCGGCCGTAATATTGAACGGGCCGAACATGATTTGCTTTGTGGCCAACAAGTTTGCCGAAATCAGGCAAACACAAAAGAGTATCCCCAGCCACATGAAGGATACACTCACCATTTTTCCTTTCATTTTCTTGTTTTTTAAGAGGTTACCAAGCACTCGTTGTGTACGGTCCGAAAGCCGTGCGGCTGCAAAGATAGTGAAAGATGAGCACAGAGACAAGTGAAAACGAAGTTTTCTGACTTGGCTATGCCGAACCGCACCCTATCTTCGCGCAAGCAAAGTTAAAACAAATATGATACACGGCAAAATGTTTCCGCAGTTTTCTGAAACGGAGCATTTGTGCGGATTTCGCATTAAATATATTGAAAAATCATGCGCGGATAGAATACTTATGCCCGAAAAAACGTATTTTTACGGGCAAATAACCATTCATATACATATTATCACATGATGAAGAAAACCATTTTAAGCATGTCATTGGCCGCCGTATGCGGCCTGGCATCCGCACAAGTCAACTACAAGGTGACTTTAAAGACAGACAATAGCGAGATTACAAATGTATATCTTCGTTCCACCGAGACCGAAGAGATAATCGACAGTGCCGAATGCAAGGGCGGACAGGCCGTATTGGAAGGACAGACGGAAAAGCCTGCCATCGCCATACTCAATTTGGGAGCGAACCAAAAACACAAAGGACAGGTCTTTTTCATCCTGGACGAAACGCCGACCGTCATTTCATACGGTAACCTGAAACAGCTCGAAGAAGGCTCTGCCCTGAACCAAAAGATGTTTGCCGCCCAGCACAACGTATACGAGAAGTTCAGCAACCTGATGAGCAAGTTCCAGGAAAAGGTGAGAAAGGCCAATGAACAGTACGGGCAGAACATCCCCGACAGCATACTGAAGCCGTTGCAAAAAGAATACAACGACCTGTACGAGGGCAGAAACAATGACGTCAGGAAGGCGGCCGAAGACAACAAGGACAACCTTGTGGCCGCCGCATTCATCGGAGAATGCATTGAAGCCTTCGGCGCAGACTACGTGAAGAACTTCCTTGCGTCGTATCCTTATAAGGATGCCGGCATACTGAAAAGCACATACGAATATATCGCCGCATTGGATCGCAAGGCAGAAGGTGCGATGTTCACGGACTTCACCATGAACGACATGAACGGAGAGGCACGGAAACTGTCCGACTACGTAGGAAAGGGCAACTATGTGCTTGTGGACTTCTGGGCAAGCTGGTGCGGGCCTTGCCGCGCAGAAATGCCGAACGTAAAGAAAGCCTACGAACAATTCCACCCGAAAGGCTTTGAAATCGTAGGTGTATCTTTCGACAACAACAAGGCGTCCTGGCAAAAAGCGACCGAGCAGCTGGGCATCACGTGGCCTCAGATGTCCGACCTGAAAGGCTGGCAATGCGAGGCCGGAAAAATCTACGGCATACGCAGCATCCCCGCCACCATCCTCTTCGGCCCGGACGGAAAGATTGTGGCAACCGACCTGCGGAGCGAGGCATTACAGAAAAAACTGGAAGAGATTTACAAATAAACAAACAAGCAATCGGGCAGCCCTGACATCAAGGCTGCCCGATTCTTATACATATACAATTGATGCGGCTTAGAAAGAGAAGTCCACACCTACACCGAACACCTTGTTCGTGCGGGTGAAAGCATCCGTTCCGGCCAGCTTTCCGCCTGCCACCAGTGCGTCGCCCACACCCGGCATCAGGGTATTGACGGTGGAACTGATGTGATTATAATCGTTCGTAGTCTTGTTGTAAGTCTTGTAGAACGTCTGGAAATAAGCCAGGTTCACCTTGATATGTTTCGTGGCCTGAATGCCGAGACCGACACCCATCGAATTGGAGTTTACATTGAAACTCATGTCCTTCATATACTCGTCCGTAAGACCGTAACTTGTATTCTGCCAGCCTGCGCTCACCTGCAAACGGTCGCAGATGTCGTATTCCGCTCCACACAAAAATTCATTGGAACCACGCTCCAGATGTTCCTGCACATTATCCTCCCACGAAGCCTGCTTGTCGAAATAACGATGATAGCCGGCCATCACGCGCAACGAAGGAAGAATCTCATACTGCGCACCGAGCGTCAGGATGCCGGGAATGTCCTCCTTCACCTTGTTCCCGTCGCGATATTTGTTCAGCATACTCAGATTGGCAGCCGATTCACTGTTGGCGGAACGGTTTTCCAAGCGAATCTTCGTCTTGAATTCATATTTGGCCGCAAAATTAAACTTTCCGACTTTCCAGTCAATACCCAGAATAGGCGTAAATCCCCAGCCTGTCTGGTCACAGTTCAACTCTACGTCTTTCGTCGCCACAGCCAGTCCGCCCATCTTTGCCGCGGCACCCTGTGCTTCCTGTGCCTTGGCGGCATAAGCCTGCGCCATTTCCATGTTTCCTGCCGCAGCATATTGTTCGGCCGCAGTTTTCAGTTGGGTGGCCGCCTCTATATAATGCCCCATCTGTCCGGAAAACAGCGTAGAGGCATTGACCATACCCTCGCCGGCAGGATTGTTCACCGAGATGTTGCGCACATAGCCATAATAGTTGCACGTGGCATATACCAACCGGCCACCGACAAATGCGGAAAGGTTGTCCGTAAGTTTATAAGCCGCACCTATCTGGAAACCGTAATAATACTGGCGTCCGCGCATGTAGCTGTCGAGCGAATAACTCTTGATACCCATACTTTCCCCAAGTAGCGGCAACAAGGCAGCCTGACTCTCGAAAGACCCTAAACCGTTGTTGAACTCACACTTTCCGCCACCGCCTCCGATGGAAAAATTGAACGAATAAGACCAACGCCCCCTGTTGTAGGCAAACTGCAGGGATGGAATCACCGGTGCTTTGGCATCCCCTTTGAAGGATTTGGAAGCCTGTCCGTCGTTGCCCACACCGTTCACGAAAGGAGCGAAAGTGGAAGTCACCGTACGTGTCTGATACGCACTCTGGAAGTTCAACGATACATGAAATCCTTGCGGCAGGAACACCACACCGGCCGGATTACTGTATACACCATCGATACCTATGGCCGCATCGCGCGCAAGATTGCGCAAGAAAACTACATTCTGATTTGTGTTCGTCAATAAGCCGCCCGCGAAAGTTAAATTTGAAACCATCAATCCAAGGGCAAGCCACGTTGTCTTTTTCTTCATAAACTATACAAATTCTAAAAAAATCGGCTGCAAAATTAACAAATAAAGCCATATTTCACAAATTTCCATCTGTTTTATTTCAAATAAAATCGTTTCAATTAAAACAAACACACAAATCCACACATATAGGCATACAAGATGGACATACTCCCATCGGAGATCCGGAAAACACCCTCCTACAGGACTTGAAAACGCACACCTGTGACCGACGAAACGCACACAGGTGTGCATTTTATCGGTGTCAGAATGCCTCCAAAAAGCCGTTGTCAAACCATCCGGAAGCACCTCCTTACAAAACAACAAACGAAACGGCAGAAAATCCGCACCGAAAAAAGACGGCATTTCATTTTTCAGTGCAACAAACACCGCTGATTAACATTATTTTCGTATCTTTGCCCGCGCTTAAAATAATCAATCACAATACAGACATATATGTTCGATAATTTGAGTGAAAGACTGGAACGGTCTTTCAAAATCCTGAAAGGTGAAGGCAAGATTACCGAAATCAACGTGGCCGAAACCTTGAAAGACGTGCGCAGAGCATTGCTCGATGCCGACGTGAACTACAAAGTGGCCAAAACCTTCACCGACACGGTGAAGCAGAAAGCATTGGGACAAAACGTGCTCACTGCCGTAAAACCCAGCCAGCTGATGGTGAAAATCGTACACGACGAACTTGCAGCCCTGATGGGAAACGAAGCTGCAGACGTCAACCTGCAAGGACATCCGGCCGTCATCCTCATGGCCGGCCTGAACGGTGCGGGTAAGACCACGTTCTCCGGCAAACTGGCCCTCATGCTGAAAAACAAGAAACGCAAGAATCCCTTGCTGGCCGCCTGCGACATCTACCGCCCCGCAGCCATCGAGCAGTTGAAAGTGCTGGGCGAACAAATACAGATTCCCGTATACAGCGAGCCGGACAACAAGGATGCTATACAGATTGCACAGAACGCCATCAAGGAGGCGCGTGCCAAAGGTAACGATGTGGTCATCATCGACACGGCCGGACGCCTTGCGGTGGACGAACAGATGATGCAGGAAATCGCCGCCATCAAGAACGCCATCGAACCCAACGAGACACTGTTCGTGGTGGATGCCATGACAGGACAGGATGCCGTGAATACGGCCAAGGAATTCAACGACCGTCTGGACTTTGACGGCGTGGTACTGACCAAACTCGACGGCGATACCCGCGGCGGTGCGGCACTCTCCATCCGCACGGTCGTAGACAAACCCATCAAGTTCGTGGGAACGGGCGAAAAGATGGAAGCCATCGACCAGTTCCACCCCTCGCGTATGGCCGACCGTATCCTCGGCATGGGTGACATCGTATCACTCGTGGAAAGGGCACAGGAACAATACGATGAGGAAGAAGCCCGCAGACTGCAAAAGAAAATAGCCAAGAACCAGTTCGACTTCAACGACTTCATGTCGCAAATCCAACAAATCAAGAAGATGGGTAACCTGAAAGAACTGGCCAGCATGATTCCGGGCGTAGGCAAAGCCATCAAGGATATCGACATTGACGACAATGCCTTCAAAAGTATCGAAGCCATCATACAGAGCATGACGCCACGCGAACGCACCAATCCCGAAATCCTGAACTCAAGCCGCCGCCAGCGCATCGCCAAAGGGTCGGGCACGAACATACAGGAAGTGAACCGCCTCATCAAGCAGTTCGACCAGACGCGCAAGATGATGAAGATGGTCACGGGAAGCAAGATGGGCAAAATGATGGCCCACATGCCCAAGATGCCGAAAATCTGAGACCTTCGTACGGACAACATCCGGATACGGGAACAAGAATGACATTACGAACCAACAACCATAAGACGACATGCAAATCATAGACGGAAAGGCAACGGCCGCACAAATCAAGGCCGAAATCGCAGCCGAAGTGGAACGTATCACCGCACAAGGCGGCAAACGTCCGCACCTGGCAGCCATCCTCGTGGGACACGACGGCGGAAGCGAGACATACGTACGCAACAAGGTGCTGGCCTGTGAGACCTGCGGTTTCAAATCCACACTGCTGCGGTTTGAAGACACCATCAGCGAAACGGAACTGCTGGAACAAGTGGAGATGTTGAACAAAGATGAAGACGTGGACGGATTCATCGTACAGCTTCCCCTCCCCCGCCACATCTCCGAACAGAAAGTCATAGAAGCCATCGACTACCGTAAGGATGTGGACGGGTTTCATCCCATCAACGTGGGAAGAATGGCCATCGGCCTCCCTTGCTACATTTCAGCCACACCGAAAGGTATCCTGGAGTTGCTGCAACGTTACCATATCGAGACCAGCGGTAAAAAATGCGTCATATTGGGACGGAGCAACATCGTGGGCAAGCCCATGGCACAGCTCATGATGCAAAAACAATACGGTGACGCCACCGTCACAGTATGCCACAGCCACAGTGCCGACCTGAAAAAAGAATGCCGCGAAGCCGATATCATCATCGCCGCCATCGGCCGCCCCGATTTTGTCACCGCCGACATGGTTAAAGAAGGCGCCACGATTATCGATGTGGGCACTACAAGGGTTCCCGATGCATCCAAGAAAAGCGGTTTCCGTCTGAACGGTGATGTGAAATTCGATGAAGTGGCTCCCAAATGTGCTTATATCACTCCCGTCCCCGGCGGTGTAGGTCCCATGACCATCTGCATGTTGATGAAGAACACGCTATCGGCAGGCAAAAAGGAATTTTACCGGTAACATTCCTCTTGCCCGATACGGCAACAGCCCTATATATAATAAGGTGTATGGTGTTTCATCCATACACCTTATTATATATATAGGCTTTGTTTCTTCACGAAACACCTCATATCATATAAATCCTGATAAAAAAACAGCCGCAAAGTTTGTAGATTCAAATAAAAAGCGTACCTTTGCATCGCTTTCGGAAAGACAAAGCGATGTTACTCCGAAAAGAGAGTCAAAATGGTGACTATAGTTCAGTCGGTTAGAGCGTCAGATTGTGGTTCTGAATGTCGTGGGTTCGAATCCCACTAGTCACCCTACAAAAAAGGGAGTTTCGATAACGAAACTCCTTTTTTTGTATTCACCACCGACATCATTCCATACCCCATTGCTTGTTCGGCTGACTACCCAATACAAAATGCAGTTCACCGCCGTTGATGATGTCGCTATGCTCAATATAGCAACGGTTATAGGGCTTTCCGTTCAAAATTGCCGACTGGATGTAGCAAGCATCAGATGTATTGCCTTCTGCTGTCACGACAAACTTGCGGGCATTTGCATATTTGCGGTCGAGCTTGATTTCGATACGGTCGAACACCGGAGCTGTCAGTTCATAACGTGTATCACCGGGACAAAGGGGATGGAAACCTGCTGCCGCCAGAATATACCAGGCCGACATCTGACCCACATCTTCGTTGCCACACAGACCGGCCAGTTCATTCTTATAAGCATCCGCACAGATCACACGTGTCCAATACTGCGTAAGCCAGGGCGCGCCCAGCCGATTAAACAGGAAAGGAACATGATGCACAGGTTCGTTGGCATGATTGTAATAAGGATTCCAGTAAAACTCACGCGGAGTGTGGGCAAAGAAAGATTCGAGGTCGGCCAGCACCTTTTCCCGACCGCCCATCAGTTCCGTCATGCCCTGTACATCGTGCGGCACGAACCATCCTTGCTGGTAAGGGTTACACTCCATGCAACCGTACCACTCCTGCAGACGTCCCTGTTCAGGCCATCCGGCCCAACTTCCGTCAGCATTGCGCACACGGAACCATCCCTTTTCCGCATCCCAAATATTCCGGTAAGCCTGGCCGCGATGATGATAGTTCTCCACATCTTCAGTCTTTCCCAAGGCTTCCGCCAACTCACCCACACACCAGTCGAAATAAGCATATTCCAACGTTTCGGATATACCACTGTTGCCAGGTGAATAGCCCAGTTCGGGGTGATGGCCGATTCGGTCGGCCGTATTGCGCGCATAGCGATATGCCTTTTCCGCATCGTATCCGCGGATTCCCTTGCGGTATGCGTCGGCCACCACGGCTATGGCGGGATTTCCCAACATACAGCCACTGTATGCGTTAAAGAACTCCCAACGGTCGTACACTTCCGTTCCTGTCTCTTCCGCCAGCGCCACAAAAGAGTTCACCACATCATTCACCACTTCCGGATTAATCAGGTTCTGCAAAGGGAACTGACTGCGGAACACGTCCCAACCGCTGAACACGGTACGGCGCGTGAAAGCATCCGCCGTGTGCACCCTTCCGTCTCCTCCTGTATATTCTCCGGTCACGTCCGTACAGTCGCGCGGGTCAATCATCGAATGATACAACGCCGTATAGAATATCGTGCGTTGGTCCTCCGTCCCACCGTCCACACGGATTTTCGACAAGGCCCTGTCCCACATCCGTGCCGCCCGCTCACGATAATCGTCGAAATCACCTTTCCGCAGTTCCGCATTAAAGTTTGCCTCAGCTCCTTCCATGCTGGCAAAGGATACGGCCACACGTAACACGACCTGTTCTCCCTCCTTTGTAGGAAACTGTGTATAAAAGCCCAGATGCCTGCCTTCCATCTCATCCGGACGTTCCGTAACCTTTGCCCTGCGCACGTATCCGGCATATTCGGACGAAGTCACGTTCTCCAGTTTCCTCGGCATCCCTTCAGGGAAATCTGCCGACCATACGCCGTAATCTTTCATCGGCTTGTCGAAACGGGCATAGTAATATACGGTATAGTCTGCCTTTCCGGCACCGTTTCCCCATCCTCCGCCTTCGGGCGTGCAGCGCATCCAGCCTCGTATCGTATAATCATCCAAACGCTCCACACGTTGCATGGTGGAAGTTCCGCCCACTCTACGCGCCAAGTCTATTTGCACACGCGAGTTATCACATTCCGGAAACGTGAAACGCATCGCTCCGCCATGCGGCGTGGCCGTCAGTTCCGTACGTATATCATAATCGGTAAGCTGTACGCTGTAATATCCGGCTTTGGCCACCTCACTTTGTTTGTCGTAACGCGAACGGTAACCTTCTTCCGGTTTGTCCTCCGTCCCGCGGAAGGTATGAAGCGCCCCCACCGTAGGCATCACCAGAAAGTTGCCAAGGTCGCCGTACCACCCGATACCGCTCATCTGTGTCATGGCAAATCCTTCTATCGTAGTGTGCTCAAAACTATATCCTGCACCATTATCCCCTCCCGTTATCGTATTCGGACTCACCTGAGTCATCCCCCACGGTGTGGTTGCTCCGGGAAAGGTCTTTCCCAATCCATGTTCGGCATGTGCCAACTGTGTGTTTGCGGTGGCTCCGATAAACGGATTGACATAGTCTGACAGTCGTTGCCTTTTCACAACCTTCGCCTGCGCATCAGAAAATCCTCCACAAAAGGAAAGACACAGGCAAAGTACTTTCAATGATACTGTTTTCTTCATGTATATACCTATTTATGTATTAGACCAAACAAAAATAGCCAATAATCTTTATGCACGGAAACGCAGGTATAAGGAAATACACGAAACGCAAGATTGTCCATATCATAAGTCATTCCGTCCATTTCGTAAGAAGCAAAAACAGAGTTAATTTGCAGTCGGAATTAAGAACCTCAAATCATATCACAAAAATGAAAACAGCAACAAATTCGTACTTGTTTCTCATCGCGCTGATTTCCGCTATGGGCGGATTCCTTTTCGGATACGACTGGGTCGTAATAGGCGGCGCAAAACCTTTCTACGAACAATTCTTCGGAATTGCCGATGCACCTGCCCTTCAGGGGTGGGCTATGAGTAGCGCACTGATAGGCTGCCTTGTGGGAGCACTGAGTGCCGGACGTCTCAGCGACCGTTTCGGCCGCAAACCCATCCTGATGATATCAGCCGGACTATTTGTCTGTACGGCCATCGGAACGGGCGCGGCTGAAAGTTTTGCCACATTCAACGCGTTCCGTCTCACAGGCGGAGTAGCCATCGGCATAGCTTCCGGCCTTTCTCCCATGTACATCGCCGAAATCGCTCCCGCCCGACTGCGCGGACGTTTCGTGTCGATTAACCAGCTGACCGTCGTACTCGGCATCCTGACATCTCAAATCGTCAACTGGCAGATTGCCGAACCGGTAGCAGCAGATGCCACTTCGGAAATGATTCGCCTGTCGTGGAACGGGCAGACCGGCTGGAGATGGATGTTCTGGGCCATGACTGTTCCTGCCGCCTTATTCTTCATTTTCAGTTTCATTCTTCCTGAAAGTCCTCGCTGGCTTGCCTCCCACGGACGCAAAGAAGCCGCGCTGGACATTTTCACAAGAATAGGCGGTGCCGAACATGCACGCGAAGAACTCGCCGCAATAGAAAAATCGGAAGCAGAGCAACAGACGGAAGGCGGCTTCGCACAACTCCTGCATCCGTCCGTGCGCAAGATTCTGGTCATCGGCGTTGTGATGGCGGTGCTCCAGCAATGGTGCGGCATCAATGTCATCTTCAACTATGCACAGGAAATTTTCATGGCAGCAGGCTACGGCGTATCAGACGTGCTGATGAATATTGTCGTTACCGGCATCACAAACGTGGCATTCACCATTCTTGCCATGCTGGTGGTGGACCGTTGGGGACGCAAGGCACTCACATTGTTCGGGGCTTTCGGACTGACTGCGATTTACGCGGTCATGGGAGCGGCCTATTACTTTCACATCAGCGGCGTAATCCTTCTTGTCATCGTAGTGGCAGCCATCGCCTGCTATGCCATGACCCTTGCCACAACAATGTGGGTCATCATCTCGGAGATTTTCCCGAACCGCATACGTGGCATCGCCATGTCGGTTTGTACATTCGCCCTGTGGGCTGCCTGCTTCATCCTGACCTACACCTTCCCCGTGCTGAACAAAGGCCTCGGCGCATCCGGCACGTTCTGGCTGTATGGCCTGATTTGCCTTGCCGGCGGCATATTCGTATGGCGCAACCTGCCTGAAACAAAAGGAAAGAGTCTGGAAGACATCGAGAAAGAATTTCTCAACTCATCACAATCATAAGTTTAATCCTACACATTATTCATCCTTTCATTCATAAAGAACCATTATGGAAAAAATCACATCCTATCTGATTCAAAGCACGGTCAATACCAGTGAAGTACGTGCGTGGGAAAAAGACATCATGCTCCCGACCTATGCCATCGGTGCAGAAGAAAAGAATCCCATATTCCTGGAGAAAAGAGTTTACCAAGGCAGTTGCGGCTCCGTATATCCTTATCCCGTTGTGGAAAAGATTTCGGATGAAAAGAAAGACAAGCTGTATCATGCCTTGTTCATTGAGAATGAATATATCAAGGTCATGATACTTCCCGAACTGGGCGGCCGTGTGCACATGGCTTACGACAAAGTGAAACAACGCCATTTCGTATACTACAACCAGGTGGTAAAGCCTGCATTGGTAGGACTTACCGGCCCGTGGATTTCAGGAGGTATCGAATTCAACTGGCCGCAACATCACCGCCCGTCCACATTCCTGCCCACAGACTTCTCCATCGAAGAACATCCCGATGGCAGTAAGACAATATGGTGTAACGAAGTAGAACGCATGTTCCGCACCAAAGGTATGCAAGGTTTCCGCCTGTATCCAGGCAAGGCCTATATAGAAATCAACGTGAAAATCTACAACCGTACGGCATTCCCCCAGACTTTCCTTTGGTGGGCCAATCCGGCCGTAGTGGTCAACGACCATTACCACTCGGTATTCCCACCTGATGTGAACGCCGTATTCGACCATGGCAAACGCGATGTCTCATCTTTCCCCATCGCAACGGGAGTATACTACAAGCAAGACTATTCCGCAGGAGTGGACATTTCCAAATACAAGAACATCCCTGTACCCACCTCATACATGGCCATCAAGTCGAAATATGACTTCGTGGGCGGATATGAAGAGCACATTCACGGCGGACTGCTCCACGTGGCCGACCACCATGTATCACCGGGAAAGAAACAATGGACATGGGGTAACGGTGACTTCGGACAGGCCTGGGACCGCAACCTGACCGACGAAGACGGACCGTATATCGAGCTGATGACGGGCATGTACACCGACAACCAGCCGGACTTCACTTGGTTGCAGCCCTACGAAGAAAAGTCATGGGTACAATACTTCATGCCGTACAGCGAAGTGGGATATGTGAAGAATGCCAACAAAGACCTGCTGCTGAATGTGGAAAACGAAGACGGAAAGGGCAAACTGACGGTTTATGCCACAGGAGTGAACAAAGAACTTCACGTGCTTGTCAAAGACACCCTTACCGGAGCGACACTTCTGGATAAGGTCGTCCGGATTTCGCCTGATGACCCCTTCCATGCTGACTTTGAAACCGGCACACTGAAAGATGAAGACATTCTGGCCGAAATCCGCAACGAAGAAGAACGCCTGCTGATTGCCTATCAGGCGGAGAAGCCCGAAATCAAGCCTATCCCCGACCCTGCAAAAGCGGCAAAAGACCCGAAAGACATCGCTTCCATCGAACAGTTGTTCCTCACCGGACAGCATCTGGAACAGTATCGACATGCCACTTACAATCCGATGGATTACTATCTCGAAGCACTCCGGCGCGAACCGGGTGACGTGCGTTGCAACAATGCCATGGGCCTGTTGCTCATGCGCAAGGGACAATTCGCGCAAGCCGAAGCATACTTCCAGACAGCAGTGAAGACTCAGACGGAACGTAACCCGAATCCCTACGATGGAGAACCTTACTACAACTTAGGCTGGAGTTGCCTGATGCAGGACAAGATCGAAGAGGCTTATGATGCTTTCTTCAAATCGGCAT
This sequence comes from uncultured Paraprevotella sp., assembly GCA_900548345.1. Lineage (GTDB taxonomy): Bacteria > Bacteroidota > Bacteroidia > Bacteroidales > Bacteroidaceae > Paraprevotella. Next base: position 30,029 of record URKA01000019.1, read on the forward strand.
GGAACGCCGCATGGCAGGATGCCGCTTATTATGCCGTAGCACAAATCGACACCCGCAAGGGCGACTTTGAAAAGGCTCTTGACAAGATTGACCGTTCGCTCGTACGCAACTGGCACAACCACAAGGCCCGCCAGCTAAAAGCATCCATCCTGCGCAAGTTGGGACGCAAGGAGGAAGCACTCGCCTTGATTGAGGAATCACTCAAGATTGACGGTTTCAACATGGGATGCCGTTTCGAACAATACCTGCTCACACAGGATGAAAATCTGCTGACCGAAATGCAGCACCTCATGCGCCGCCGCTCACACAGCTATATCGAATATGCCCTCGACTTCGCCATGGCAGGACTTTACGACGAGGCCATCCTCTTGTTGGAATGCCATACAAAGGAATGCGACAACATCTATCCGATGGTACATTATGCCCTGGGCTACTTCCATGCGAGAAAAGGTGAAGAAGCCGCAGCACGGGCATGCTATGAACAGGCCGAAAAGGCAGACCACGCTTATTGCTTCCCCAACCGCATCGAAGAAGTGCTGATTCTTCAGAATGCCATGGAAGTCAATCCCCGCGGTGCCAAAGCTGCTTACAGCTTAGGTAACTTCTGGTACGCCGCACGTCAATACGACAATGCTGTGGCGTGCTGGGAAACTTCGGCAAATGCCGACCCGACATTCCCCACCGTATGGCGTAACCTCTCATTGGCATATTACAACAAGCAGGAGCAGACCGCCAAGGCATTGGAAGCTCTTGAGAAAGCATATAGTCTGGATACAAGCGACGCACGTATCCTGATGGAGCTTGACCAGTTGTACAAACGTCTGGGACGTCCGCACGCCGAGCGCCTCGCATTGCTTGAAGCACATCCGGCTGAAACGGACAGCCGTGACGACCTGTCTATCGAGCGTATCACACTCTACAACCAACTGGGACGCTATCAAGAGGCTAAGGACTTGATTGCCGCACGCAAATTCCATCCGTGGGAAGGTGGTGAAGGCAAGATTACAGGACAATATGTACTCTGCCACGTGGAACTTGCCAAGATTGCATTGAAAGAAGGACGTTATGCCGATGCCTTGGAATTGCTGGAGAAGACCGACAGTTATCCGTACAACCTGGGAGAAGGCAAACTGATCAATGCCGAAGAGAACGACATCTGGTATTATAAAGGAGAAGCGTACAAAGGACTGGGTGAAGAACAGAACGCTGTTATCTGCTTCCAGAAAGCCACAGTGGGTTCATCAGAACCGCAACAGGCCTTCTTCTACAATGACGCACAGCCGGACAAGATATTCTATCAGGGCCTGGCATGGAGAGCATTGGGCGACGAAGCACAGGCAAGAAGCCGTTTCAACAAACTCATCAAGCACGGCGAAAAACACCTGTTCGACAAGTGCCGCATCGATTACTTTGCCGTGTCGCTGCCCGACTTGGCCATCTGGGAAGACGATTTGGACAAACGCAACCGCATACATTGCGAATATGTGATGGGACTGGGCTATCTGGGTCTGCACGACAATGAGAAGGCAACAGAATGCCTGGACGAGGTTCGCCGTCTTGACATCAACCATCAGGGAGCACAAATACACCGCAACCTATGCGAATAAGTCATCAGATTATCGCACACACGCCGTCGGGCACTCCGGTTTACGGATTCCGCATGGAAAACTCCACAGGAGCTTATGTGGAACTGACCAACCTGGGTGCCCGCTGGACGGCGGCTGCCGTCCCCGATATCACCGGACGCCTGTCCAATGTCATCATGGGGTATGAGAATCCCGAAGATTACCTGACGGATGACTTTTACATGGGTGCCACTGTTGGACGTTTTGCCAACCGTATTGCCGGAGCTTCGTTCATCATCAACGGACACTCCTATACCTTGGAGAGAAATGACGGAGAAAACACCAACCACAGCGGCCACTCCGGATTCCACCGCAAGTTATGGAACTGGGCCATTAAGGAGAACTGTGTGGTATTCTCCCTACTCTCTCCCGATGGCGAAGGCGGATACCCCGGTAATGTGCAGGTGTCCGTAGAATATGAATGGAGCGAAAGTCATGAACTGACCATACGCTATCACGGCACAACAGACCGCCCCACATATCTGAACCTGACCAACCATGCGTATTTCAACTTAAGCAACCGGAAAGGGAAAGTCACGGAACACCTGTTACGTATCCCGTCCCATACGATTCTGGACACCACACAGGATTTCATTCCGACAGGTATACGGACGAATGTGGGTGGAACGCCGTTCGATTTCTCCGCGGAAAAAGCCATTGGAAAGGACTTGTATGCCGACCACATCCAATTGAAATGGAACAAGGGCTACAATCATTGCTATATATTAAAAGAGGAAAGAAACGACAGGATGATGAAAGCGGCACAATTGTATGAACCGGAATCGGGACGTGTATTGACGGTCAGGACCGACTTGCCTGCCGTACTGTTGTACACAGCCGGCTATTATACACACCCGCACACAGCCGTATGCCTCGAAACGCAATATTATCCGGACACACCGTCGCACGCCGACTTCCCTTCATGCCTGTTACGGCCCGGAGAAGAGTACCGTCAGACCACGATCTTTGCTTTCGGCAACATCATGGCACACTGATGAAGCAGATAAAAACAGATGACCGCAGATTTTACTTTATTCCTTTACAGAGAAAAGTAATCTGCGGTCATCTGTTTTTATCTGCGTTTCTTGTGTGCCATCCGACACATCACCCGTGAGCGGAAAACGGGGCTCAAACCCGCGACCCCCAGCTTGGAAGGCTAGTGCTCTATCAACTGAGCTATTTCCGCGTGTGCTTCCGAAAGCGAGTGCAAAATTAATACAAAAAAAACTTCTATGCAAATTTATTTTTCATCTTTGAGATTTACAGGCTAAAATACGGACCTGCCAACTACCCTTTCCTCCGTTCCTTATATTTGGAGGGAGACATACCCATATATTTGGTGAACAGACGGGAGAAATACAAAGCATCCTCTATGCCAACCAGCGGACAAATCTGCATGATTTTCAACTCCGTAGTATCCATATAACGGCAAGCCTCCTGTATCCTGAGATAATTGAGATATTTCAGCGGCGGAAACCCCGTCTTTTCTTCAAACAAGCGGGAGAAGTAGGATGCCGACAGCCGGACCTCGATCGCGATGTCGGCCAGACGTAATTTCCGGCCCAGATTCTCATGCATAAAATGAACGGCACGCTGCACCATATCGCCCGTATCCCCCTGCCCGGCAAAACGGCATTCACGATATTCTCCAAGAAACTTCATCGAGCCTAAGAAATGAAACAGACTTGTAGTGGCATACAACATGTAGTTCTTGTCATACCCCGCGCTGACAGAAGCATAAATCTCCTCAAACAGCATCAGTCTTTCCTTGATGCGCGAATGCCCGGCCGGAAGTATATCGTGGGGCTTGTCGAACCCCGCACTGAAAAACGCAGCTTTGCCTCCGTCAAAGTGAATCCAATAAATCGTCCATGGATTTTCGGCCCCGCATCCATACGCATGAGCCCGGTATTTAGGTAAGATGAAAAACTGGTTGGCTCTGACAGTCATGCGCCTGCCTCCCTCCATCTCAAACCATCCTTCACCCTCCACACAATAAATCAGTACGAACTGCTCGGCCTCCTCGGCCGAACGCCGGCAATAATGATACAAGGCATAAGGATAATATCCGATGTCAGTGATATACAGTTCACGACCCAACGGGTCGCGCCGGAGTTCCTCAATCAAAAAGTCGGGCAATACGATGATGCGCTCTCCCTTAAATCCTTCCTTTATCCGCGGCATAATATCATGTTAATGGTTCATCCTTGCAAAAATAAGTCTTTCGTCCTATACAATCAAGTTCCGGAACCAAAAAAGGAGAGCCTTTGACAAAAGGAAAGCGCCCGCAAAAACTTCCCGCAAAAAATCCGGCTTAAAGTTTGCTTTATACCTTTCGATTCACTACATTTGGGAGCATAAAGTAAGCACCAATGGCTTACACTTAAATCAAGGACATGGGCAACACTATAAGGAAACAGTCTTTTCCTGCCTGTTTTGTGGAACTTCCCACTACGACGGAAAGAAGGCGCGCGGCATTTTACCTTGCTGCGGAAGAATATATAGCCGACCATTTTCCCGAAGACAACTATCTGTTCACCTGGCAGCTGAACCCTACTGCCGTAATGGGACGCAACCAAGTGGCCCATCAGGAAATCAATCTTGACTTCTGCCAATCGGAAGGCATTGATGTCATACGCAGAAAAAGCGGAGGAGGCTGCATCTTTGCCGACCGCAACAACATCATGATCAGCCTGATTACCGGAGGCGGACCCGTAGAGCCTCTTTTTGCCGAATATGCCGAAACGGTGGCCAAGGGACTTTGCCGTCTCGGAGCGGAAGTCATGGTATCGGGACGAAACGACATTGTGCTGAAAGACGGCCGGAAAGTCTGTGGAAACGCTTTCTACCATAAGGCACAGCGAAACATCGTGCACGGCACCATGCTTTACGACACTGATATGCGACTGATGAGCGGTGCATTATGCCCCGACCCGCTGAAACTGAAGTCTTCCGGCGTAACCTCGGTTCGAAGCCGCATCGGACTGCTGAAAGAACAGTTGACATGTAGCGTGGAAGAGCTAAGGAAAGAATTGCGCCGTATCTTATGCAACCGAAGCATAAAGTTGGATGAAAGCCAAGTGGAGAACATCGAAAAGATAGAAGCCGGTTACTACGAACCGGCATACCTGTTCGGACAGACATCACACACCGGTATCGTCTGCTCGGGCCGCATCGAACGGTGCGGACGCCTCAACCTGAACTTCTCACTGAAAGGCACACTGATAGAAAGCGTGCAACTGACAGGAGACTTCCTGCATGAAGGTAATGCCGAAGCGGAGTTCAACGATACGTTCCAGGGCATTGCCTTCACACCCGGCTGCATAGCGGAGGCCATCGGCCGGAAACATCCGGAACGTTGCATACGCCATCTTGAGGCGGAAGACCTGATTCGCCTCATCACAGAGGCCATCCGGTAACATCATAACAGAACAACCTTAAATCAATCTAATATGGAAGAAAAAAGAACCTGTCTTTACGACAAACATATCGCACTCGGTGCCAAAATGGTGCCGTTCGGCGGATTTGAGATGCCTATCCAATACACGGACATAGCGGAAGAACACAATGCCGTGAGAAAAGCATGCGGAGTTTTCGACGTCTCACACATGGGCGAGGTACTGGTCTGCGGAAAAGACGCGGAACGTTTCGTGCAGTACATCTTCACGAACGACATAAGCGGCGCACCGACAGGAAAGATATTCTACGGCATGATGCTCCATGAGACAGGCGGGACAATCGATGACCTGCTGGTGTACAAAATGGCCGACGACCGGTTCTTCCTCGTCATCAACGCAGCCAACATCGACAAAGATTACGCATGGATTTCGGAACAGGCCAAAGCATTCGACGTTACCGCCGTCAACCAGAGTGAGGACTACGGACAGCTTGCCGTGCAAGGCCCTTTGGCCGAAACCATCATGGAAGAGGTTCTGGCCCTAAAGTGTAAAGAACTTGCCTTTTATACATTCAAGGTAATGGCATGCGGAACTGAAGAAATCATCGTCAGCCGCACAGGGTACACCGGCGAAGACGGATTTGAAATCTACGGAAGCCATGACTTCATACGACTGTGTTGGGATAAACTTATCAGCGAAGGGCGGACCTTACCTTGCGGATTAGGATGCCGCGACACTTTGCGCTTCGAAGTGGGACTTCCGCTTTACGGCGATGAATTGAATGATGACATCACACCTATCGAAGCCGGATTAGGCATGTTTGTCAAGCTCGGCAAAGATAACTTCATCGGCAGAGATGCCTTAGCACGACAAAAAGCGGAAGGCGTGGCCCGGAAACTCATCGGCATAGAATTGTCCGGACGTGCCATCCCACGGCATGGATATGAGGTCGTATCCGGTGAAGAGGTGGTCGGTGTGGTCACCACCGGATACCAGTCCATATCTACAGGAAAAAGCGTATGTATGGCAATGGTCAAAGCTCCCTACGCACAAATAGGCACACCGCTGCAAGTACGCATCCACCGCAAACTGCAGGACGGCATCGCGACCAAAAAACGTTTCTACGAGAAGAACTACAAAAAATAACGAACTCAAACTATAAACAGAAAATACTATGGCAATAACAATCGAAGGACTTTATTACAGTGAAAGTCATGAATATGTAAGAGTGGAAGGAGAATACGGTTATGTAGGCATCACAGACTATGCACAAGAACAACTGGGCAATGTGGTGTATGTGGACATGCCGGAAACAGATGACGAAGTAACTGCCGGTGAAGAATTCGGCGCAGTAGAAAGCGTAAAGGCAGCCAGCGACCTTATCTCTCCCGTAAGCGGAACTGTGGTGGAAATAAACGAAGCACTCGAAGACCAGCCGGAGCTTGTCAACAAAGACGCATTCGGAAGTTGGATTATGAAAGTCAGACTTTCAGACCCCTCCGAAGTGGAACAACTGATGGGAGCCGAAGAATACCGTAACATCTGCAAATAGCGCCATGAGTTACAAGTATTTTCCGCACACCTCCGATGACCTCCGCCAGATGCTGGATGTCATCGGTGTCGGTTCTTTGGATGAGCTTTATGCAGAAATCCCCGAAGAACTGAAACTCAAGAAGGACCTCAACATGCCCGATGCCCAATCGGAAATCGAAGTACGCAGAACCATTTCCGAACTCTCCAGAAAAAACATACCGCTGATATGCTTTGCCGGAGCCGGGACATACGACCATTATACACCGAGCATCATACCTTATATCACTTCGCGCTCGGAGTTTTCTACCAGCTATACACCTTACCAGGCGGAAATTTCGCAAGGAACATTGCAATATATCTTCGAGTACCAGACCATGATGGCCGACCTTACAGGCATGGACATCTCCAACGCTTCCATGTACGACGGTTCGACAGCCACGGCCGAAGCCATGCTCATGTGCGTGGCTGCAGCAAAAAAGCGCAACAAAGTACTGATATCCGGCACATTCAATCCTGACGTACTTCGTGTCGTGAAGACGTATGCCTCATTCCACGGGGTGGAACTCATCACCATCCCACCTCAGGACGGAGTGACCGACATGGATGCCATTAAAGTCCATCTCGGACAAGATGATGTGGCCGGCGTGATTGTACCACAACCCAACTATTACGGCATCATCGAGGATTTCACAGGACTTGCCGAAGCATGCCATGCCCACAAGGCTTTGCTTGCCGTCAACACAGTGGCCTCAGCCCTCGGTGTGCTGAAATCACCGGGCGAATGGGGAGCCGACATCGCATGCGGAGATGCACAGAGTTTAGGCATTCCCATGAACTACGGAGGTCCTTATATCGGTTATCTCTGCACCACGGAAGCACTGGTACGCAAGATGCCGGGCAGACTGGTAGGTGCCACCACAGACACCGACGGCAAACGTTGCTTTGTACTCACGATGCAAGCACGCGAGCAACATATCCGCAGAGAGAAAGCAACGTCCAACATCTGTACGGCACAAGGGTTCATGTGCCTCTACGTAGCCTGCTATCTTTCACTGATGGGAGAAAAAGGATTGCGCGAAGTGAACGAACATTCATACGCCGGAGCGCACTACCTGCACGACAGGTTGCTCGAAATCGGATGTTTTGAAGAAGCATACACAAAGCCTTTCCTCAATGAGTTCACATTACGGTATACAGGAGTAAGACCCACTTTGGACGAACTACGGGACATTCTCGGCAATATGGGCTATCTTGCCGGAGTAAAAGCGGAAAACAGCGATGACTTGATTATCTTCGCCGTTACCGAACAACGGACACAGGAAGAGACAGACGGCCTCGTCAGTATACTGAAAAACATCCACGAGGCCAACAAAAAAGAAGTTTAACCGATTAAAACCTACCCATTATGAACAGAACTTATTACGGTAAACTGATATTTGAACTGTCCAAACCGGGACGTACGGGCTATTCCCTGCCCGCCAACCCGTTCAACACATACCGTCTTTCCGACCTGCCGGCACACCTGAAGCGAGAGAGCAACACCATTTTGCCTGAAGCCGACGAACTGACCGTAACACGCCACTATACCAACATGTCCAACAACAACTTCGGTGTGGACACCGGTTTCTATCCGTTGGGAAGTTGTACGATGAAGTACAATCCCAAAATCAATGAAGAGATGGCGGCACTGAAAGGATTTACGGGCATTCACCCCAAGCAGGACACCAAGTATACACAAGGTGCGCTGGAATTGTACTATGAAGTGCAGAAAACCCTTTCAGAAATTGCCGGGCTGAGCGAGTTCACACTCAATCCCTATGCAGGAGCACACGGCGAACTTACCGGATTGATGGTCATCCGTACTTACCACACTAAGCGTGGAGATACGAAACGCACCAAAATCATCGTACCGGACTCGGCCCATGGCACCAATCCCGCATCGGCAGCTGTCTGCGGACTGCAAATCGTACAGGTAAGAAGTACACCGGACGGCACAGTGGACGTAGAGGATTTGAAACCGCTTTTGGGTGACGACATTGCCGGCATGATGATGACGAACCCCAATACATTAGGTATCTTCGAGACCCGTATTCCGGAAATCGCACGGCTCGTACACGAATGCGGCGGACTGATGTATTACGATGGCGCCAACCTCAATCCTATGCTCGGAGTCTGCCGTCCCGGCGACATGGGCTTCGATGTCATGCACATCAACCTGCATAAGACCTTCTCCACCCCACACGGCGGCGGAGGCCCCGGAAGCGGTCCCGTAGGCGTACGGAAAGGACTGGAAGACTATCTGCCCAATCCTCAGGTGGTACGTATCGAAGACGCAGACGGTGTACACTTCGCACTACGGATGAATCCGGAAGCATCCGGTTCCGTTTCACCTTTCCTTGGCAATTACGGGGTCATCATACGCGCATACGCCTATCTGCTGTCACTCGGCAAAGAAAATATCCCGATGGCGGGAAAACTCTCCGTACTTAATGCCAATTACATCAAGGAAAGCCTGAAAGATTACTATAAACTCCCCATCGAGGGACTATGCAAACATGAGTTCGTCTTTGACGGATTGCGTGAAGAATATGCCGGAGACCACCACGATACAGAACATGTCACCACACTTGATGTGGCGAAACGCCTGCTCGACTATGGCTTCCACGCTCCCACCATCTACTTCCCGCTGCTGTTCCACGAAGCCATGATGATAGAACCTACCGAAACGGAAAGCAAAGACACGCTCGATGAATTCATCACCGTGATGAAAACCATTGCCGAAGAGGCGCGCGACCATCGCGAACTGTTGAAATCAGCACCATGCCATACCCCCGTACGGCGACTGGATGATGTAAAAGCCGTGAAAGAACCCAAGTTCACATTCAAAGCACTACAAGCATGACAACAGACCTGATTATCATCGGAGCCGGACCCGGAGGCTACGAAACGGCCGTACAGGCCGCAAAAGCCGGACTGAAAGTTACCGTCGTTGAGGCTAAGGCGGTAGGCGGCACCTGCCTCTACGAAGGATGTATCCCCACCAAATGCCTTTGCCATACGGCAGAAACACTGGAACAGGTGCGGAATGCCGCACAGTATGGCATAGAAACAGACGGGCACATCTCCTTCGACCTATCGAAAGCCGTAGCCCGCAAGAATGAGGTCACATCCAAACTGGCAGAGGGTATCCTCACACTGATGCAAACACCCGGCATCACATTCATACAAGGCTTGGCCAGGTTTGCCGACACACATACCGTCCGCATACGTAAAGAGGACGGCAGCGAAGAAGAAGTGACAGCCGACCGCATCATCATCGCAACCGGTTCCGTCACGAAATACCTTCCCGTGGAAGGCGCACAATGTAAAGGTGTAGTGACCTCCACCGAAATGCTTTCACTCACCACCCTTCCCCATCGGCTCTGCATCATCGGCGGCGGCGTCATCGGCATGGAGTTCGCCTCCATATTCAATGCCTTCGGTACTGAAATCACGGTAGTGGAATACTGTAAGGAAATACTGCCAAACTTCGACCGTGACATAGCCAAACGCCTGCGCACGGCATTGAAGAAGAAAGGCATCACGTTCAAGACCGGAGCTGCCGTCACAGGCATCGTACCCCAAGCAGACGGTTACGAAGTGACGTTCGAGGAAAAAGGACAGACAGGCCATATCGTGACAGACCTTGTACTGATGGCCGTAGGCCGCAAGGCCAATATTGATTCGCTGAATTTGGAAGAGGCTGGCATCGAGTTTTCCGCACACGGCATCAAGGTGGACGAGAACATGCAGACCAACATCCCCGGCATCTATGCTGTGGGAGATATCAACGGACTATGCCAGCTGGCCCATGCCGCCACATTCCAAGGATACCGCGCACTAAACCATATTCTCGGCCGGAAAGACAGCATACGGTTCGACATCGTGCCTGCCGCCGTATTTACCGTCCCAGAAGTTGCATCCGTAGGAACAACCGAAGAAGCGTTGGCTGAACAAGGGGCGGCATATACCGTCCACAAGGCTTTTTACCGGACAAACGGCAAAGCCCTGTCGATGGATGCCGGTGAAGGCCTGATAAAGCTCCTTGCCTCCCCCAACGGGGAAATCCTGGGAGCACATATCCTCGGACACGGCGCAGACACGTTAATCCACGAGGTTGCCGTACTCATGAACCGTAAAGGAACATTGGAAGAACTGCAGAACGCCATCCACGCCCATCCTACGTTGAGCGAACTGATACGTGCCGCAGCAGAGGCATAAAGACACAACCGGAGAAGGAGCCCTTCCACGAGCACCTTCTCCGGTATTTTCTTATCAGGCAGTACGCAGTTACTTGATACGGCGATAGCCATAAACAGCCAAATCCCCCAATTCCTCTTCAATCCGCAACAACTGGTTATACTTTGCCATGCGGTCGGAACGGCTCAAGGACCCCGTTTTTATCTGACCGCTGTTCGTGGCCACTGCGATATCCGCAATGGTGGCATCTTCGGTTTCTCCCGAACGATGAGACGTTACCGTCGTATATCCATGGCGATGAGCCATCTCAATGGCGTCGAGTGTCTCGCTCAACGAGCCGATTTGGTTTACCTTTATCAGAATGGAATTGCCGCATCCCATTTCAATTCCCTTTGAAAGGAAATCCACATTGGTTACGAACAAATCATCGCCCACCAGTTGACAACGATCGCCGATACGTGCTGTCAGCTGCTTCCAACCGTCCCAGTCGTTCTCGCTCATACCGTCTTCGATGGAGTCGATGGGATATTTGTCTATCAGTTCCTCAAGATAAGCAATCTGTTGTTCCGAGGTACGCTTCTTACCTTTCGCTCCTTCAAAAACCGTATAATCATATACGCCGTCCTTATAGAACTCCGACGAAGCGCAATCCATGCCAATCATCACATCCTTACCCGGTTCGTAACCTGCTGCGCGTATCGCGGCAAGGATGGATTCGAGAGCATCCTCCGTCCCGTCGAGTGCAGGGGCAAATCCTCCCTCATCGCCCACAGCCGTACTCAGCCCACGGTTATGCAACACTTTCTTCAAGGCATGGAATACCTCCGCTCCCATTCGCAACCCTTCGCGGAAAGACGTAGCCCCAACCGGACGAATCATAAATTCCTGAAAAGCTATCGGAGCGTCACTATGCGAACCACCGTTGATAATGTTCATCATCGGCACGGGCAAGACAAACGTATTCACTCCACCGATGTAACGGTATAAAGGTATATCCAGATAATTAGCGGCAGCTTTAGCCACCGCAAGCGACACGCCGAGTATGGCATTCGCCCCCAGTTTCGACTTGGTCTTCGTACCGTCCAGCTCCAGCATCTTCTTGTCTATCGCACGCTGTTCCAACGCACTCATACCCGTCAGTGCCGGAGCAATGATGTCGTTCACGTTCGCCACGGCCTTTAATACGCCTTTGCCCCCATAACGTGCCTTGTCACCGTCACGCAGTTCCAAGGCCTCATGTTCTCCGGTCGATGCTCCCGAAGGTACGGAGGCACGCCCTGTCGCTCCACATTCCAATACGACTTCCGCTTCCACTGTAGGATTCCCGCGTGAATCCAAAATCTCACGCCCGATAATTTTCTTAATCCTCATAACGTTATTCCTTTATATGGGTTAAACATGTATGTCTTGGCAAATATCACCACTTCCGTCCACATTTGCAATACCCTGAAACAAGGTTGATGACATGCACGCTGTCTTTTCCGAAAAAATAACGTGATTAAAAAAATTATCAAATGTGCAGTTTGATGCCAACCGACAGGCTCAGGATGTCCTTGAGCCTGATGCTGCGGTCGCCGAAAAAGGTACAGAAATCCGTATCGCAGGCACCCAACTCATAATATAACGCCACATCCCGCACCAACCAGCGGGAATCATCCGGAATGTCATACATGATGCGTTGTCCCAGCGACAAGTTCGCACGTATACGGGTTGAGAACCCATAATACCCGTTGGGATAACGGTCGGGCTCACGCCTCCAGAACTGGCTGCTCAGTATCGAGGAGAAATAAAGACTGCACGAAAGCGGCTGCACCACCCAAGTGCTTTGCCTGATACGCAACCGCCATGGCACATACGACTCCTTGAGCGTCAGCACGGCTTTTCCGCGCTTGCTCTCGAACTTAGGAAGAAATCCAATCATGATGTCGGTCTCCCACTGTTCCTTCTTTCCGTAAGTCCACCCTGTGCCGACCGAGAACACACCGATACTCCCGGCGAACTGTGCCTTATAATGGTCGGGAATGAGTTTCTGCCAACGCTCCATACGCCTCACCATCATCTGTTCATATTTCGTACGGGCCGAATCGGTCTTCTCAAACTCCCTCGCACTTGTCAGGGATGGATATGCCCACAGACACAACAGACTAAAAACTACAACGCTCAATCTCATAACCCTCTTCCTTTATCGTAATGACATAATATCCCCGTTTATGTATATTGATACATGCGTAATACTTCACACCGTCATCGAAAAACTCATTCTCGGACCAGCTGTGCACATGACCGTAAAGGCAGAACTGGAGGTTGGGGAAACTGGTGAGATAGCTCTCGAAAGCACGGTTCACATTATTGTTGAACTCTCCGTCGCCGGGCGGTACGTGCATGGCCACAACGGTCTTCTCTATCCCTGCGGGCATGCCTCGGATTTCATCCTCCATGAAGTTGAAGTCCGGCACAGGATGGCTGTAATCATATTCGAGCGCATTCGTGTTCAGACAAACGAACCTGACATTACCGGCTGTAAAAGCAAAGTTGTCTTCCCCGAAAACTTTGAGGTAGACTTCAAATCCCGAACCGAGGCAATCGTGGTTGCCCGGCAGACATACGTAAGGCACGGTAAGTTTATTCAGGAAATCGCGCGCCCAAAGGAATTCCTTCGTTTCGCCGAAATCAGCCAAATCCCCTCCGTGCAACACAAAATCTATGTCGTCACGACTATTGAGCACCCTTACCACTTCTTCCGTCTCGTCATAACTCCGCTGGGTATCACTAATCATGGCAAAACGGAACTCCCGTCTCCCCTGCATCTTCTCCTCTATCAGACGGATATTTTTCTCCGTCAGTCCGGTTTCTCCCTCTATACGGGCGTCATACGGATGATATTCTATCGCGTTGCATCCACACAGCCACAATATCAACCATACGGACAGTCCTTCCTTTATTTTCTGCATAATATGGATTTTGACCGTAAAGATACGGATTAAAGCATAAAGAGAAATGTTCCATTTGTAGCCTTTCCTGGTACAAATGGAACATGTAGAATTTTCATTTCCGGACCGTCCCGTATCGCTCCCTGATTTCAGCTATGCGCTCCGCAGAGAGCGGCGGCACACCTTCGAGCGGGTAATCCATCTCTAAATCGCGGTATTTGAACACTCCCATCGTATGATAGGGCAGCCATTCTATCCTTTTCACCGAACGATAGCGGCCAACATAGCCGGCCAGTTCATCCAGCAAGATGTCATCGTCGGTCAGTCCGGGCACAACGACATGACGAATCCACACATCAATCCCCCGGCTTTCGGCCTCGTCCAGAAAGCGCAAGGCATTACGCCCGTCGCTGCCGCACACTTTCCGACACACATCCGGCCGCAATGACTTGATGTCGAGCAACACCAGGTCTGTATGGTCCAGCACGGACAGGGTCTTCGCATTCACCACGGAACCCGCCGTATCCAATGCCGTATGGATACCCTCTTCACGGCACAGGCGAAAGAATTCACGGCAGAAATCGGGCTGCATCAAAGGCTCGCCTCCCGTAAGGGTCACGCCGCCCCTGGCAATGAAACTCTTGTAACGGAGCACTTCCCCTAACAATTCCTGAGGCGTATACTCATATTTCACAGGCGCATCGCAACGCCACGTATCGGGATTATGGCAATACAGACAACGCAGAGGACATCCTTGGAGGAAGGTCACGAAACGAATTCCGGGACCGTCAACGGTCCCGAAACTCTCTAATGAATGTATTCTCCCCTTTACAGACATCTCTATACCTTATATATTATAAAGAGTGGTTAATCGTGCGCGACAATACGTCCAGCTGCTGTTCACGCGTCAGTTTCACGAAGTTCACGGCGTAACCGGACACGCGTATGGTCAGCTGCGGATACTTTTCGGGATGCTCCATCGCATCCATCAGCAATTCCTTGTCGAATACGTTCACATTCAGATGCTGGCCTCCATCCGGTGTAAAGTAACCGTCGAGCAGACTCACCAGATTGTCAACCTGCACGTCACGTTCCTTACCCAGCGTGGCCGGAGAAACGGCAAACGTATAGGAGATACCGTCGTGAGCATGATGGAACGGCAATTTAGCCACCGAGGCCAATGCCGCAACCGCACCTTTCACATCGCGTCCGTTCATCGGATTGGCACCGGGAGCGAAAGGAGTTCCGCCCTGCCGTCCGTCAGGCGTAGTACCGGTTTTCTTGCCATACACCACGTTACTCGTGATGGTCAGGATGGACTGTGTAGGAGTGGCATTGCGGTAGGTCTCATGCTGACGAAGGAAGTTCATGAACTTCTCCGTAATCTCCACGGCAATCCTGTCCGTACGCTCATCGTTATTGCCGAAAGGCACGTAATCGCCCTCGCGCTCGAAATCTACGGCCAGGCCACGCTCGTCGCGGATGACACGTACCTTGCAGTCGCGGATGGCCGCCAGCGAATCGGCCACGATGGACAGGCCGGCAATACCCGTGGCGCGGATGCGGGACACATCCCCGTCGTGCAAAGCCATCTCGTATGCCTCATAATCGTACTTGTCGTGCATATAGTGGATAATCTTCAGGGCATTTACATATACCTTGGCCAGCCAACGCATCATCTGCTCATATTTCTCCATCACCTCATCGTAGTCAAGATATTCACTCGTCACCGGCTCAAACTTGGGAGCCACCTGAACGCCCGTGCGCTCGTCGCGGCCGCCGTTGATGGCATACAACAGACATTTGGCCAAGTTGGCACGCGCACCGAAGAACTGCATCTGCTTGCCGATTTTCATCGGAGACACGCAGCATGCGATGCCGTAATCGTCTCCGTAATCCACACGCATCAAGTCATCGTTCTCATATTGGATGGCCGATGTGTCGATGGACACCTTGGCACAGAACTTCTTCCAGTTCTCAGGCAGGTTTGCGGCCCAAAGCACGGTCAGGTTGGGTTCCGGAGCAGGACCAAGGTTATAAAGCGTATGCAGATAACGGAAACAAGTCTTCGTCACCAATGTACGGCCGTCGACACCCATACCGCCCAATGATTCGGTCACCCATACCGGGTCACCGGAGAAAAGGTCATTGTATTCGGGTGTACGCAGAAAGCGCACGATACGGAGTTTGATAATCATCTGGTCCACCAGTTCCTGTGCCTCTTCTTCGGTCAGGATACCGGCCTTGATGTCTTTCTCGATATAGATGTCGAGGAACGTAGCCGTACGGCCGATCGACATGGCCGCACCGTCCTGGTCTTTCACCGCGGCCAGGTAGGCCAGGTAGACGAACTGCACGGCCTCGCGGGCATCCTTTGCCGGACGGGTCACGTCGAAACCGTAGCAGGCGCACATCTTCTCAAAATCCTGCAAGGCACGAATCTGTTCGGTCACCTCTTCGCGGTTGCGTATAATCTCATCGTTCAGTTCCTGAATGTCCAGTCGGCGCTGAAAGGTCTTCTTATCCTCTATCAGACGTGCCGTACCGTAAAGCGCCACACGGCGGTAGTCGCCGATGATGCGTCCGCGTCCGTACGCATCGGGCAGACCGGTAATGATGGCCGAACGGCGGGCCGCAATCATTTCCTCGGTATAGGCCGAGAACACACCTTCATTGTGTGTCTTGCGGTATTTGGTGAAAATCTCCTTCGTCATCGGGTCAAGATGGTAACCGTAGGCTTCCAGACTGTTCTCCACCATGCGGATACCGCCTTTGGGGAAGATACCGCGTTTGAGCGGCGCATCGGTCTGCAGCCCCACAATCACTTCGTTATCCTTGTCTATATATCCTGCACCGTAGGTAGTGATGCTCTGCGGCAGTTTGGTTTCGGTGTCGTACACGCCCTTTTCCCTTTCCACCTTAAACATCTCCGTCAGTTTGTTCCACACCTTTCGTGTCTTGTCGGAAGAGGGTTTCAGGAATGAGTCGTCTCCCGTATAAGGAGTGTAGTTGTTTTGAATGAAATCGCGCACGTTGATTTCCTTCTTCCACAATTCGCCCTTAAAGCCGGCCCAGCTGTCGTTTTTCAGTTTCATAAATCTAACCTTAATTATTTGTTTTTATCCTCTTGCTTTTGAGGAGTGCAAAGGTACGGAGAATAAATGAGAACCGCCATACCTATTTACAGGTATTTTATACCGAGGAAAGTTTTATGGATGAACTTCATCATCCATATCCTTTTCCATATCCTCAATCTGAGGTAACGAAGAAGCTACATCTGCAAAGAGTTTCTCCGTTTCATATTGGGCAATACCCATGGGTTGAGTGATGCCACGCAAAGCAAACTGAGCCTTCTTGTTACTTTTTGTCTGGCAAAGCAAGAGCCCGATTGTAGGTTTGTCCTCCGGAGATTTCACGTACTCATCAACGGCAGAGATATAGAAATTGAGTTTGCTCACGAACTCCGGAATAAACTCCACGGCTTTCAGCTCAACTACCACATAACAATGTAGCTTCAGATGATACATCAGAATATCCATATAATAGTCATCCCCATCTACTACGATGTGATATTGCCGACCTATAAAAGCAAAGCCACGTCCCATTTCCAATAGGAAATCGGTAACTTTTGACGCAAGCGACTTTTCGATATCCAATTCGTTTTACAAGGCAACCGTACCAATAAAACTGAACTTATAAGGGTCTTTGAAAGTATATTTTGCCAAGTCCGACTGCAAAGGCGGTAGCTTCATGTCGAAATTAGATACAGCCTTACCTTTGGCGTCAATGTATTGGTTTGAGATTTGCATCATCATCACATCACGAGTCCATCCATTGGCTACGGTTTCGAGAATATAGAACGCCCTCACTTCATCATCCTTCACCTTGGTCATCAAAGAAATATGATGATACCAAGACATTTGGGCAAGTGGGACTTGCACTAATCCATCTGCCGTGGTTTGTAATTGGTCAAGTGCCACTTGACCAATTGGCAACTTTTGGAATTTTGCAAGTGGAACTCGCAAAAATGGATAGTGTGGATATGCAATGGCAAACTGCCTCATCAACTTGAGGTTTGTATGCGAAAACCCTCTCCCATCTGATTGCCCTCTACCCCGGCCGGCAAATCTCTTACCTCATCGACCGGCGATATGCGGATGCCGCCAAAACCGCGCTCGACTCCAGAGGCGACGGTGCTACCGGCTGGAGCCGTGCCTGGAAAGTGGCATGCTGGGCACGCCTGTGGGACGGGGAACGCGCCTATCGGCTACTGAAACAGGCACAGAACATCACGAATGTCACCACCGTAAGCATGGACGACAACGCAGGAGGTATCTATGAGAACTTGTTCTGCGCCCACCCTTCGTTCCAGATTGACGGTAACTTCGGTGCCACAGCCGGCATCTCGGGAATGTTGCTGCAAAACACCGTAAAAGGTGTGCATCTGCTTCCGGCATTACCTTCCGCATGGCCCAACGGACATTACAAGGGATTGCGTGCGGAAGGTGGGTTCACCTTCGATGTGACATGGGCCAACGGAAAAATGACAGACCTACAAATCCATTCCACAGCCGGACAGGAATGCCGGCTTTATCTGCCGGGCATCCGTATCAGAAGTGCCAAGGGGATAAAAGGAGGGACGAACGGGCTGACCACATCAGCCGACGGCACTGTGGCATTTTCCACAAGACCCGGAAAGAGCTACAAGCTCTGTATAGAGTAACAACAAAAGCCTGTGAAAGAGGCCTTATAATGTCCTGAATTTTCTCACCTGTGAAGAACGAATCGCTTACAGGTCTGCGATTCGTTCTTCACAGGTGAGCATTTTGGGGAAGACATGAACACATTCCTCACTTCTTTTTAGGCACACTTTTCCCGTCTTTCCAATACCCGCAATAGACAAGGTAGTTCTTATCGTAGTGTAGTCCCCATCCGTTCAGTTTCCCGTCAATAAACGTACCTTTGTATTTATGTCCGGTCGAAGTGATGTATGTACCTCTCCCGGTCAGTTTATCATCTTTAAACCACCCTTCATATAAATCTCCGTTGGAATATTCCGTGCGGCCGTGCCAACGTTTTCCGTCCGCCCAACCACCGCCATGACGATACCAGGTTCCATCCTCGAACGTGACGATTACAGTATCTTTATGTATCCTCCTACACGACTTCACTTTTGATTTTGCCGGTTCCGTAGGCACGACAAACGCGTCTGTCTTCAACCTTTTTGAGGGAGGAGTATTCTCGGCAATCTTCCTAAACCACTCCCTTTCCTCACGCTCGCTTTTACTCAAGCTACGCTCTTCGTTCAAGAACCACTCTTCTGACAAGAACTCATCACCGCAAAAATCCATCGGTTCTTCATTGTTCCACTTACCGGTTCTGATAACCTCATCGTTATAATCATACAATGTACCCTCCCCGTTGAACTTTCCTTTGGTAAAGAATCCTTTATAACATCTTCCGTTGGTATACCGGAACCAGCCGTAGCCCGTCTTCCCGTTTTCCTTAAAATGCCCGATATATTCGCCTCTCACTTCCCCCATATTATCCTCTCGGTTCACGTGAGCGGATTCCCCTATGGTTTGGCTGATGAATTTCCCATTCACATATTGTATCGCGTTGTAACAGTAGGAATACTTATAAAATATGCCGTCCTTCTTCATCTTTATCTTAAACGGTTCTGTAGTTTGGCCAATCCATTCGCCTTCTACAACTTCGCCTGACGGATAAAAAAATATGCCTTTTCTCCTTATCCCCTTTTTCACGCTCTTATCTTCTTCCCAAGTTCCCTTAAAAACCGTCCCGTCATAGTAATAACACGTTCCTTTTTTAGGAATAGAATCAGCCCGAGACCAAAAATGACCTATCCTTCTCCATTCACCATCAAATTGCTTGACTCCATTCCAAATATTATTTGCCCTGGTAACAAAACTATTCATCCGGCCGTCTTTTCCCTGAGCAACACCTTTAAACCTGCCATATTCCCAGAGACCCTCGATACGCCCACCTTTTTTCAAAATTGCCACGCCATATCCATCCGGCACGCGTCTCCTGACTCCTTTGTATACTTTTTTTAAATTTGACATTCCATAATATATCATATTTTCATCTTCATACTTCATATAACCTTCAGGATCATCAGGAAGAGGCTGCAAAATAAACGAATACCCCCAATACTTATAATATTTCCCTGGCTCATAATGGCTTCCAATCACAAAGCATACTATCAGACTTAAAAAGTAGAAACCTACACTCAAATAGACTTTTTTCCACCTTAACAATGAATCCACAAACGGCCATACTGTTATCACCAAACTCACCAACACATAAACTTCCATTAAAATCCCTTGAACCACAGAAGTTATATGCATATAATTATAGCAGTATCCAATCGCTATCCATACGAACAGAACAAGGTAACTTATCATATTATTTTCTTTCTGATTTCATATTCTACAATTCACTTCTTCGGCACACTCTTCCCGTGTTCCCAACGCCCGTTGTAGACAATCTTGCGCGTAGGGTCATCGTAATGGACGGCCGGACCGTGCAGCTCACCATCCACAAAACTGCCTTTGTAACGTTGGCGCTCCGCCGTCAGGTACACGCCCTGCCCCGTGCGATGGCCGTCCACCCAATCGCCCTCATAAATATCTCCATTGGTATAATTCATCTTGCCGTGTCCGTGTCGCAGGCCGTTACGCCAATAGCCCGTATAAATATCTCCATTCTCAAAACTTACGCAGAGATAACCATTCCTATGGTCGCTTGATGTAATCTCACGTCCTGGCGGGTCGGACAAAGGGTGGAACTCGTCATGCGTAGTGCGTTTTATCTTGCCCTCTTTGTCGCGAGGTGGTGGTATGGTAAACGCCCTTTCCGCCCTTCGGCGTTCGATTGCGGTCTTGCCCTGCGCAACATCTTTCCCGTTCCGGTTTTTGGCATCCAACCTGTCCTCAAGCTTCTTTCTTCTGGTAAAGTCTGCATCATAAGATGCCTCTTTCCTTGAAGTTGCGTTCTGTTTTGCACGCCTCTCTTTCGCTGTTTCGCCTTTTTTCCCGTCATCTTTCGGTCGGTCCGGTGTACGTCTCTGCCTGACACCCGTTTGATGCAACGTTTCGGAAGAGCCTTTCAATGCTTTTTTTGAATTCCGTGATTCTGCAAGTTGCCTGGATTGTAGCTCCGGCAAGGAAAAAGGATGCACATCATTCCCAAAACCTACACATATCTGCTTCCCGTCCGCTCCATACAGCGTTCCGGTTCCCGTAAACTTCCCGTCCTTAAAGAATCCCTGGTAATATCCGCCATCCTTATAATAGAAACGTCCGTAGCCCGTCAAGGTCCCTTTTCGGAAACGCCCCACATAAGTATCCCGTTCCGACAATACCACATGGCCATAGCTACCGTCGGTATGACAAGTCTCATACACTCTCCTTCCCGATTTACCGTATATCGTCCCCTGATGCCCCCAATCTCCTTTCGAGAAAGTTCCGGCAAGACATAAGGCACTATCCGTATAAAGGATTCCCTGCCCTTGCAACCAAAGCACACGCGGCCATGCGATATTCTCGCGAAGCTCGCCGTCGTAGACAAGCTTTTCCTCTTTCAACACCAGACGCCCGCTTTTGAGTTTCCCTTTCTCATACCTTCCGTACAGACAATCGCCGTCTGGCCAGGTTACCGTCACGGCACCATCGAAGTCCAGTTTCCTGAAAATACCATTCTTAAAGAAACGTGCCCGTCCCTTATATTCCGTACCGTCGCACAAAGTCCGCTCCATATAATCGGCTGGAGAGTCCGAAGTGGGCTGCAAGACCTGCGTACTTCCAATATCCACCATCCGCACGCCCGGCGTATTCATGCAATCCACATGAAACACAATCCCCAAGGCCGCAAGCCCAAGCATAAGTATCCGCCACTGTTCCCATCCGGCGGATGCCCAAACTCCCAATAACAAGACCGCGACATGCAGATATATTGAATAGGCATAATACACATGGTTCGCGTTATACTCATAATAGAGGATGAACAGCACAAGCGCATATACAGCCAGCCATATCCATAAAGATGTTTTCTTCATTCCGATACTTCTTTGTTCTATTTTCCTACAGCGCACGCTCCGGCGCATATCTTGACAAAGATACGAAAAACAAAGGAATGATACACCGAAACGTTGTTGACAATTTGGCCACACGCCGCAGAAAGTCTGTCCTTTGTTCTCCCATACATACAATTGCCGTCCAATCGCCTAATAAACGGGCAAAAGGTTGGCCCGCTCAAAAAACTTTTGTAATTTTGCCCCAAATATCGAAACTTAAACAACAAAGATGAATATTTTAGAGTTAAGCGAACAGGAAATCGTCAGAAGAAACAACCTGAACGAACTGCGTGCGATGGGCATCGACCCGTACCCTGCCGCCGCATACCCCACCAATGCCTTCTCAACAGACATCAAAACCGGATTCGATGAAGAATCGGAAGAGAAACGCGAAGTGTGCATCGCCGGAAGAATGATGAGCCGCCGCGTCATGGGAAAAGCCTCTTTTATCGAACTGCAGGATTCCAAAGGGCGCATTCAAGTGTACATCACCCGCGACGACATCTGTCCTGAAGAGAACAAGGATTTATATAATATAGTATTCAAGAAACTGCTTGACCTGGGAGATTTCATCGGCGTGAAAGGCTTCGTGTTCAAAACACAGACCGGAGAAATCAGCGTACATGCCAAGGAACTGACGGTATTGGCCAAGAGCATCAAGCCGTTGCCCATCGTCAAGACAAAAGACGGCGAAGTGTACGACTCATTCGATGACGCCGAACTGCGCTACCGCCAACGCTACGTAGACCTGGTGGTCAACAGCGGCGTGAAGGAAACATTCCTCAAACGCGCACAGATATACAAGTCCATGCGCGCCTATTTCGACAAAGACGGATACACGGAAGTGGAGACACCCATCCTCCAGTCTATCCCCGGCGGCGCATCGGCACGTCCGTTCATCACACATCATAACGCACTGGACATCGACCTGTACATGCGTATCGCCTGCGAACTTTACCTGAAAAAACTGATTGTAGGCGGTTTTGAAGGCGTATATGAATTCTCGAAGAACTTCCGCAACGAAGGCATGGACCGCAACCACAATCCGGAATTCACCTGTATGGAACTTTACGTATCCTACCGGGACATTTACTGGATGATGGAATACACGGAGAACTTATTGGAGAAGATTGCCCTCGACGTCAACGGAACGACGCAAGTACAGGTGGGCGACCACACCATCGATTTCAAGGCTCCGTACAGGCGTATCACCATCCTCGACGCCATCAAGGAAAAGACCGGCTATGACCTTCACGACAAGAGCGAAGAGGAAATACGTGAAGTCTGCAAGGCCCTGAAACTGGAAGAAGTGGACGAGACTTTCGGAAAAGGAAAGATGATAGACGAGATTTTCGGAGAGTTCTGCGAAGGAACGTTCATACAGCCGACATTCGTCACAGACTATCCCATAGAAATGTCTCCGCTGACGAAAAAGCACCGTAACAATCCCGAACTGACAGAACGTTTCGAACTGATGGTCAACGGAAAGGAACTGGCCAATGCCTACTCCGAGCTGAACGACCCCATCGACCAGGAAGAACGTTTCATGGAACAGATGCGACTGAGCGAAAAGGGCGACGACGAAGCGATGTTCATCGACCAGGACTTCTTGCGCGCCTTGCAATACGGCATGCCCAACCTGGCCGGCATCGGCATCGGTATGGACCGTCTGGCCATGCTGCTTACCGGACAGACCAGCATACAAGAGGTGTTGTTCTTCCCGCAGATGCGCCCTGAAAAGAAAGTCCCGAAAGACAATGCGGCCAAATATATGGAAATCGGTATCGCCGAAGAGCTGGTCCCCGTTATCCAGAAGGCCGGCTACAACTTGGTGAGCGACATGGCCGGCGTAAATCCGCAGAAGTTGCAACAGCAAATCGGTGACATCATCAAGAAATATAAACTTGATATCGAAAAGCCGTCTGTGGGCGACATCGCGGCGTGGACAGAGAAAATCTAACGAACAAGTATATACATGGGTAATTGCGGAACCATAGCCATCATGGGAGGCGGTAGCTGGGCTACCGCCATCGCCAAAATGATGCTGGAGCAGAATGACTTCATCCTTTGGTACATGCGACGGGATGACCGCATAGAAGAATTCCGTCGGCTCGGACACAATCCGGCTTATCTGACCAGCGTGCATTTCGACACCAACCGTATCCGCTTCTATTCCGATATCAATAAGGTAGTGGAGAATGCCGACACGTTGGTATTCGTCACTCCCTCACCATATCTGAAAAGCCACCTCAAGAAACTGAAAACGCGACTGCGGGACAAGTTCATCGTGACGGCCATCAAAGGTATCGTACCGGACGAGAATCTGGTCTGTTCGGAGTATTTCCACCAGATATTCAACGTGCCCGACGAGAACCTCGCCGTATTGGGCGGACCGAGCCATGCGGAAGAAGTGGCCCTGGGACGGCTGACCTACCTCACCGTAGGTTGCGCCGACAAAGACAAGGCACAGCGGTTTGCCGACATGCTGTCGAGCGAATACGTAAAGACCAAAATCAGCGATGATGTCATCGGCATTGAGTACGCTTCCGTACTGAAGAATGTTTACGCCATTGCCTCAGGCATCTGCAACGGTCTGAAATACGGCGACAACTTCCAGGCCGTGCTGATGGCCAATGCGGCACAGGAGATGAACCGTTTTCTCACCACCGTACACCCCATAGAACGCAGCATCATCGACTCCGTTTATTTGGGCGACCTGCTCGTGACCGGTTATTCCAACTTCAGCCGCAACCGCGTGTTCGGTACGATGATAGGAAAAGGATACAGCGTGAAAAGCGCACAAATAGAGATGGAAATGATTGCCGAAGGATATTACGGAACCAAGTGCATGAAAGACATCAACAAACATTTGCACGTCAACATGCCCATTCTCGATGCCGTATATAACATCCTTTACGAACGCATCTCACCAAGTATCGAAATCAAACTGCTCACCGACTCATTCCGATAATATTAATTTTCTAAACCAATAAGAAAATGAGAAATATTCAATTAGACATCACAAAAGCGGCCCAGTTTCTGAACGCAGACGCTATCGCGGCTTACGAACCGCAAGTAAAAGCAGCACAGGAAGCATTGGAACAAGGCACTTGTCCGGGCAATGACTTCTTAGGCTGGTTGCATTTGCCGTCTTCCATCACGGCTGAATTCATTGCCGAACTGAATGCCACGGCACAAGTGTTGCGCGAAAACTGCGAGGTTGTCGTTGTGGCCGGCATCGGCGGAAGCTACCTGGGCGCACGCACCGTCATCGAAGCACTGAGCAACAGTTTCCAGTGGTTGCTGAACGACACGAAAAATCCCGTCATCCTGTTTGCAGGCAACAACATCGGTGAAGATTATCTGGCCGAGATGTGCGACTACCTCAAAGACAAGAAATTCGGCGTAATCAATATATCCAAGAGCGGTACCACTACCGAAACGGCATTGGCATTCCGCCTGCTCAAGAAGCAATGCGAAGACCAGCGCGGCAAAGATATGGCACGCAAAGTCATCGTGGCCGTAACCGATGCAAAGAAAGGCGCGGCACGCACCACTGCCGACAAGGAAGGTTATAAGAGTTTCGTCATCCCCGACAACGTGGGCGGACGTTTCTCCGTGCTGACTCCCGTAGGTCTGCTGCCTATCGCCGTAGCCGGATTCGACATCGCGCAACTGGTGGCCGGTGCCGCCGACATGGAAAAAGCCACAGCACTCGAAGTACCCTTTGCCGAGAACCCTTCAGCTGTTTACGCCGCATGCCGCAATGCGCTGTATGCCGACGGCAAGAAGATTGAGATTCTCGTCAACTACCAGCCGAAACTGCACTACCTGAACGAATGGTGGAAACAGTTGTTCGGGGAATCTGAAGGCAAGGACAAGAAGGGCATTTTCCCTGCTGCCGTAGACTTCACCACCGACCTGCACTCCATGGGACAATGGATTCAGGACGGCGAACGCACCATCTTCGAGACTGTAATCAGCATCGAAAAGGCTAATCATGAAGTACTCTTCCCCACCGACGAAGAGAATCTTGACGGCCTGAACTTCCTGGCCGGCAAACGTGTGGACGAAGTAAACAAGATGGCAGAACTGGGCACCCAACTGGCCCATGTGGACGGCGGTGTACCCAACATGCGCATCAGCGTGCCTACACTGAACGAATATTACTTAGGACAGCTTATCTACTTCTTCGAGAAAGCCTGCGGAATCAGCGGAAACCTGCTCGGAGTGAACACGTTCAACCAGCCGGGTGTGGAAGCCTACAAGAAGAACATGTTCGCCCTGCTCAACAAACCGGGATATGAAAAGGAAAGCGAAGCCATCCGTGCCCGTTTAAACCAATAAAAGATGTTTGAAACAGCAAAAAAGAAATACTTGAAAAAACACGGCTTTGAGGCAACACGCCTCAAGGCCGTGCTCTTTGATATGGACGGCGTGCTTTTCGACTCCATGCCGAACCATGCCTATTCCTGGAGCCATGCCATGACACAGTTCGGCCTGCACATCACTCCCGAAGAGGCTTACATGCACGAAGGGAGAACCGGAGCCGGCACCATCGACATACTGGCCAGACGGTGTTGGGGACGGGAAGCCACCGAAGAGGAAAAGCAGAAAATATACAAGGCCAAGTCGGACCTGTTCAGCCAATGCCCCGAAGCAAAGAAAATGCCTGGGGCGCAGGAACTTCTTGAAAAGGTGAAAGCCGCGTCATGCGCCCGCATCGTGGTGACAGGGTCCGGCCAGTTGTCGCTGCTCGACCGGCTCGACCATAACTTTCCCGACATATTCTGCCGTGAACTGATGGTAACGAGCTTCGACGTGAAATATGGAAAGCCGAATCCAGAGCCCTACCTGATGGGATTGCAGAAAGGACATATCGAACCGTGGGAAGGTATTGTGGTTGAAAATGCTCCCTTGGGAGTACAAGCGGCATCCGCGGCCCGCATCTTCACCATCGCCGTCAATACAGGCCCCCTGCCCGACCACGTCCTGCTCGATGCCGGTGCCGACCTGCTGTTCCCGTCCATGCAGGCACTCTGCGACAACTGGGAAGACATCCTCGAAACTTTCAGATAAGCGTTTTTGTGTTAAAGCATACAAAAAGTCTGAAAAGAACGGAACAAAACGATTGAAATATGGAAAAATGTCGTTACTTTGCCCATGCAGATTAAACAACTCACTTAAAAAAGAAAGAATATGAAAAGACTTTTTGCATTACTGGTATCAGGCATTATCCTTACCACTGCGGCTTTTGCCGATGACATCATCAGCCGTAACATAAAAGACCTTCCCGCAAAGGCACGCAACGTACTCAGCAAGCATTTCCCGAAAAAGAAAGTATCTTATATCAAGATTGACAAGGAACTGCTCAAGGCCACCACATACGATGTTTATCTGGAGAACGGCACGGAAGTCAGTTTCGACAGCAAAGGCAACTGGACGGAAGTAGACGGCAACCACAATCCTGTGCCGGCAGCCTTCATTCCCCAAAAGATCAAAGCTGCAGTGCAGGACATGTACCCTAAGTCCAGCATCGTAAAGATAGAAAAAGACAATCGGGGCTGGGAAGTGGACCTCTCCAATGGAAAGGACATCAAATTCGACAAAAACTTCAAAATACGGGAAGTAGATTAAAAAAGAACGGGGCTGTGTCAACATTGACACGACCCCGTTCTTTTCTGTCCGGCATTCACCCTTCAATACCGTGCAAAGGTTCGTTCTCTTCCGGAATCACTTTCTTCGGACTTGCCTTGGCACCCAACTTAATCAGTTTGTTCGATGCCCCCACCACACTCTGACGGCCGTCCCTCAATTTATCGGCCGCCTTGGTGTAACAGGCCGAAGCATCCTGCAACTTCCTGCCCACATCATCGAAATGCCCGATGAAGTCGGCCACACGGTCGAGCAACATCCGCGCCGTGTCGTATATCGCCTCCTGGTTCTGCGCCTGCTGCACCTGTGTCCACGCAATCTGTATGATGCGCAAGGCGGCCGTAAGATTCTGCTCACCCGTGACGAACACTCCTTTAGAGAAGGCTTCGCGCCACAATCCCGCATCTTCCGACAAAGCCAGTTGAAGAGCCGATTCGTTGGGTACGAACATGATAACATAGTTCAATCCCTGCCGGGGAGCCTTGATATAGGAACTGTAATCCTTACGAGCCAATTCGGCCACATGTTGGCGGACACTCCTCAAATGACGTGCGGCCGCTTCGGAACGGGCCGCATCATCTCCGGCATTCTGATAATCCACGAATGCCGTGAGCGACACTTTCGAATCTATCACCGCGTCCTTGCCGTCGGGATAATGCAACACGGTATCAGGTATCATCCGTTTGCCCGACTCTTCATTCAATATGGCATTTCCGTTACGGTCGCGCAGCGTTACCTGCTTCTCGTAATGAATACCCTCTTTCAACCCCTGACTCTCTAACAGTTCGTCCAATATCAGTTCGCCCCAATTGCCTTGCACCTTACTTTCGTTGCGCAGGGCATGCGCCAGTTTGTCCGCCTCCTCACCGATTTCGCGCGTACGTTTCATCACTTCCTCTATCGCCTTCTCCAGCGAGGCCGTATTCTTGTTGTGCGTGTCACGGCTGTGTTCCATCACCGTACGCATTTCCCGTATACTCTCCTTCAAGGGGTTGATGATAGCGGTCATCTGCACGGTGTTCTGCTTCGAAAGCTCTTGGCTGCGCTGCCCCAGGATTTCACGTGTGGCGTTCTGCAGTTGTTCCTGCACCAGTTTCAATTGCTCGCCAAACTGTTTGTCGCGCATTTCCGCCTCGTACGCCGTCTGCTTGCGCAACAACGATAACTCCTTTTCCATGGCCCGGCTATTGGCCTCCAAGACTTTGTTCTCCCGGTTCAGCACGTCCAGCCTTTCGTTCAGAATTTCCGATTTGCGCCGTTCTTCATCGCGTTCATCCTCACGCACGTTCAACAATGCCTGCAAACCGGACACCTTCGCTTTCATCCATAAAAAAATAACGGCGGCACCACACAGGATACCCGCCGTTCCCCATATTAAATCCGTCATAAATACAGCTTTTCCTGTCAAGGAAACAAATTTAGACCTTTTTGACGGATTCTACAAAACGATATCTGTATTTTTATATCAGGCCACGACTCTGGAAGCAAGTTCCTGCATCGGCAGAATCTCCCGGAAAGCGCGCACCGTCGCACCCCACATAAACTTTCTTACGGCCTTTCCCCGCATGAAAATACCGTCCGTCGCCGTCCCTCACCACGATACTTCCATCGGAAAGCCAGCGGTATACCCAATAGAAACTGTCATAGTCGTTCTCCAACAGACAGGCATATCCGCTCCTACATCCGTAAGACGGCCTATCTTCCGTCCCGCCGGGAACGGGAACCTTGAAATCATATACGGTCAGGCAGAATCCGCGAAGGGTAATATAGGAATCATCGATACCCTGGTCGTTTACATATACCGTTTTCGTACGGCTGTAATAAGCACGCCCTACTTTCAACAATCCGATGTTCCCGAACCTCTTCACTTCCGGTTTCCTGTCGTATACCTGCATGTTGTAGAGGTCAACGTAAAGTTCCTGCCCGTTCTGCATTCTGACGGACAGGAAATAGTCGCGCACAAACTTCATGGATGCGCAACGGTTTTTCCGCCAAAGGACTTCACCGGCACCGTCTACCACACCGCAACTCATGTCGCCGAACCTTACTGCCGCCATGTCATACCGGATGTCGAAAACCCTGACATAGCAGGCATCCGTCATCCGTACCCTTCCACGCTTCAGCCCCCAAAGTCCGCTCTCCCCGTCCTGCCAGGATTTCAGCATAGAGGCACCCTGCGACTGTAATGAAGCCGGTTGGGATTCTTGTGCGCACAAGGACTCCAGAAGCCTGTCGTGAGAAATGATTGTCTCCAACGCTTCCGTTCCTTCTTCCTGCGAGACGGTCGTGGAGGAAACGAGGCGTTGGGATGGTCTGACAAAGTGTCCTTTTCCGGAAGAAAGACCGCGGAACATCGCCTCCCAGTCCCATGCCACCGTGGGCAGTCCGAACACACGGTACAGTCCCACATTGTCTATCAGCATGCACGCATCCTTGCCTT
>URKA01000020.1 GCA_900548345.1 uncultured Paraprevotella sp.
CTTCTAATTATCAGAAAGTTGGACTCACTACTTTATGGTTTAGCGGACAGTAATATTATGAAATGCCGGATGGAGAACGTTTCTACGGGGATTGGATGGAGTTTACCACAAAGAGTGCCTACAGCTATTTCGCTCCGATGGTGTTCACCACCATAACTAATAATGAACCCTTTTCCGGGTATGTGATACAAGGGTCGGACGATATCATAGAGCAAGGTTTCGAATATTGGAAAGCATTGGATGCAACCGAAGTGAAGAGGGTGACGGCAGACGGTCAACTGCGCATATCCGCAACAGTCGATGGGCTGGAACCTTCTACAACGTATATTTATCGTGCTTATGTCACTACCGGAACGGAAACGCTTTATGGTGGAGAATATAAGTACACCACTCCACAAACGACCGGAATAGCGGATGTCTTCGTTGAAGATGGAGGGGAACTCTCGGTTGGTGTCCGTTGCACTTCCGGGCAGTCACAGATGGAAGTGTCGGTTTCCGGAGAAGGTGAACCTGCAATGTTCCGTTTGTATACCCTTGACGGAACTTTGGTAAAGGCGGGTTCTTTGTTGGCAGACGGTACTTGGCGGCATGTCGATGTGGGTGCTCCTCTTAAGAACAAGTTGTATCTTCTACATGTCACTCATGCCCGTCAGGAGAAAACGGTCAAGTTTATGCCGTGAAATAGAACAGGCAACTATTTTCTTGAGAAAGAATGCAAGTAGTGTCGTGATATCAATAAGATGAAATACTCTCCGGGAGGGGGACTTAAAGGAAAGAGTTTGGCGTTGTGCCGGGCTCTTTTCTTGTTTCCCCATTTTTATATTCGCTGGGGAGAACACCGAACATTTTCTTGAATTGTGAGGAGAAATTGCGTGGCGTGACGAAGCCGACACGGGTGGCAACTTCGTTGATGGAAAGCGGAGTGGAGGCAAGTATCTGGGCGGCACGTTTCAAACGGACGTTACGAATGAAGTCGGCGGGGGTGATTCCCAACATGATTTGTAGTTTGTTGTAGAGGTTGGTTCGGCTCATTGCCACATCGCGAGCCAATAAGTCTACGTTGTAGCCCTCATCGTCGATATGTGCTTCAACAGCATTCAGCAAATCCTTCATCAGTTTCTCCTCTTCAATGTTTACGGCAACCTTTGCCGGATCAATGCTAACATTTTTTGCAAACTGGTGGCGAGCCTTTTCGCGCAATTCAAAAAGGCGGTTGATACGGGCTTCGTTCTCTTGCTCCAGTTTCTTGCGATTACGCTTATAAACGATAGAGGTGATGAATGTGATTGTTGTTAGAAAGAGAACAGCATAGAGTAACTTGGCCCACCAAGTGAGCCATAGTGGAGGTTGAATGGTTATTTCCTGCTGTAGCAATGGTCCCCATTGTCCGTCGGCGATTGCTGCCTGTACTTCGAATGTATATCGTCCGTGTGGTAGTGCGTTGTAATTGGCATGTCCCTGACCTGTGGCGTTATTGCTGTAAATCCATTGATGGTCAAGCCCCTGTAATTTGTAACGATAGTGGGTGTGCGCAGGGTGTGCATGGTTCATGGCCGAGAATTCGAATTCAATGTAGTTTTGGTCGTAAGGTAATGTCAGGTTTTGCCATCTTGCGGTTTCTATGGCTGTTCCCGATGCATTCACAGCTGTAAGCACGACAGGCATGGGGACGCTCACGTCTATTTTCTGTGGGTCGAAAACTAAAATCTTATCTGTGAAACAGAACAGCAATTGATTTTTATCTGTGACTAATGCGGCACGTTCCTCCATTGATGTTTGTGGCACACCATCATCTTCAGTGTAATTACAAACAATGGGCGTAACCCGTGAAATGCCGCACGATGTACCAGTCCAAATATGCCCGTCGGCATCTTCCACCAGGCTGCGGATGCAGTTGTTTGCTAAACCTGCGATACGTTCAACTTTGTTTCCTGCTATTTTGAATAGCCCGTTTTGTGTACCTACCCATAGATGTTTCCGGCTATCGGCAATCATACAGTTGTATTTGTCGGAGTAACGTTCTATTGCGGTTGCCGGTGAGAATGAATCCATCGTTTCGTTTTTGGTGTCTAACACGAAAATGCCGTTTTGGGTATACACTGCCACTTGGTTTTCTTGCGGTAACGGACATGCTCCTACGATATGGCGATAATCATTTATATGCGGTAGCTTCTCGTTCAGGGATATAAACAGGTGTTGCTCAGGATTGAAGTATCCAAGTCTGTTCAGCATGCTGCATATTAGAAAGCGTCCGTCTGTCAGTTCACAAATAAAGTTGATGTGATTATCTGGTAGTCCCTGTACATTGTCTTTTGTAAAATGCCTGGGAGATACGTCATTCAATGTTGTGCCAAAGGGTACTGTCCAGCAGTAAAGTCCTTTCTTTGTACTTTTCCATAGTCTTCCTTTGTTGTCTTTTATGCCCGTTATTTCATGGTAGAGTGCTTCGTTGTGCAGGATTTTTGCCTGCGAACGCTGTGGCGGTAGGTAAAGGATGCCTTCACGTGTGCCAGCCCAAATGCCACCTTGTCGGTCGATGATGGTTGTCGTCAGTCTGTATTTTCCATCCAGAGAGTCTATCTGTGCCATTACTTCCCGGTCTATTATCTCGTTGCCTGTTGCTCCTTCCACAAATCGTTTCAACTTCTTGTCATTGAGCCGTTGTGGTATGTCATTGATGAACGCCCGTTTTTGAGTGTCGAACAGATATAACCTGTGCAGGTCACGCAACCATAGAAGCGAGTCTCCTTGCCAAAAATGCCCATAGCTATTGAGATAGTGAGGAAGAGGCATTGTCATTCCTTTGTCGAGTGGTAATGCATTAAACCTCAGGCCGTCGTACAGGCAGAATACGCCTACGCAGTTGATGAGCATCTGTCCGTTCGGCAACTCAACGATTTGATGTACTTCGCTTGTTGTGATGCCGTCAGCTACCGTTATATGTTTGAATCTGTGGGCTACAGCTGTTGTTGAGAGCAGGCTGGGTATCAGGACACAAATTAGGTTCTTCTTCATTATGTATAATTCTTTGTCTGTAGAGCAAAGGTACAAAAATATACGAGATAGTGTCTGTTTCGTACAAAACAATACGTTTGAAACATACAATTAGGAGATTGGACGACTTCGGCAGTCGTTTATTTACGAAAGAAGCAGGGGGGGATGATAAAAATTATGTTTCTTTGTAATAAAAATATAAATAGCAAATCTGATATGAAGAGAACATTATTTATTATGTTATTGTTGGTCGCTCCTTTTGTCGTGAACATTGGGGCGACAAAGCGGGTATTCACTCATCCGGGGAGCGTTTTGACTAAAGCAGACCTGAATCGTATTAAGATGCACGTGAATCAGAAGGATGAGCCGTGGGCCACATGTTGGAAGGAATTGCAATCGTCAACCTATGGCAATCTTTCGCGTGTAGCCAGTCCTTCCACAGAGATTGGCGGTTCTAACGGTAACCGGCAACGTGCGTCCGGTGATGCCACCGCGGCACTGATAGATGCCATCGAGTGGCACGTGACAGGACAGCGGCGTTATGCCGACCATGCGGTGAAGTTACTTTCCGCTTGGGGCAATAAAGTGGAGACGGCAAATGCAGAACTGTTTCAGTTTCCTTCGGTGACAATGAGCGTAGCCGCTGAAATGCTTCGCAACGAAGACGGCACGTTCTATGATGGTTGGGCTGAGAACGACCTTAATAATTTTCTTGCCATGGTGCGCAACGTGCTTTATCCCGCTTGTAAATCACAGGCAGAGAATAATCCGATGACTTCGTGGTCAGCTCCTGCCATGATGGCTGTGTTGGCGGCAGGCCTGTTGCTTGATGATGAAACTATCTACGAAGAGGGACTCGCTTATTTCCGTACTCCTTCCATTCCCGGCTCCGTGTATAACAGTATCGCAGAAAACGGACAACTCAAGGAGATGGGGCGCGATAATGTCCATGCAATGCTCACCTTAAATGCCCAAGCTCAGATGGCACAATTGGCATGGTGTCAAGGTGACGACCTTTGGGACGAAGGCGACAATCGGTTATTGCGTGGTTTCGAGTACTGGTGTACTTACAATCTTGGGCATGAAGATCTGTACTACGAACCTGTCACGGCTTCTGATGGCAGTTCTTCATGGTATTATATCTCAACCCATAACAATGGTTTCCGTCTCATGCCCGATGGCAAGTGCTATGAATGTGTCTATCATCATTACAAGGATGTGAAAGGTTTTGACATGGCTACACACTATCCAAGCCTGACGGCGTTTGCTTATCTGACGCGCCCCGAAAGCGGTCCTGATTTCGGAACGCTTTTCTATACCCTTGATGCCGCCAATTCTCCATTTGTTAAGGAGGTGCCTGAAGCAGCCGAGGAGGTCACTGCCGAGGGTGGGGTTGGTTGTGTCTGGCTCACATGGAAAGATACGCGACGCGATGATGCTGGCGGATTCAAGATTCTGCGTAGTGAGGATGGCATACAATTCAGTGTTGTCGCCGACCGCGATAATTATACTCGCAAGTCCTACCGCGACGAGATGGTGGAACCAGGACATACCTATTATTATAAGGTTGTGCTTTACAACAAAGCAGGTGACGCAGCTCCTTCTGATATCATTCGTGTATATGTGCCTGAGACGTGTGTATTGGCTGAGGGATGGATGACCGCTGAAATCGGCAACGGATGGGCTACGGGCTATTTCACCAATAGTCTTGATGGGTCATTTATTGTTGAAGGGGGTGGTAATGGCTTTCGTCGTAATGATGAGGGACACGGTTTTGTCTACCATCGTTTGAAAGGTGACGGGTCGCTTACTGTACGCCTTGTATCCACCGATCAGTCGTTCAATGCAGTGGGTATCATGTTGCGTGGCAGTCTTAGCAGTGGGTCTGCACAGGTGGGTATTACTCTCGGTGGAACAGGTCAGCGCTATTGTCAAGTTGTTTCGCGCACAGCTTCGGGCAACCAAACAAATTGGAAGACGGGTTGTGATTTCACCTATGCTCCCGTGTGGATGCGGATTGAGCGTGAGGGACGTATAGTGCGTACTTACCAGAGCCGTGACGGTAAGGATTGGTTTCTTATTCAGCAGCTCAACATGACATTGCCTGCAACGGTATATATTGGTATGATTGTCAGTGCCGGAGAAACTTATCGTGCGTCTTTCGACCACGTTTGTGTCGAAGCTGCCACGGAACAGACTGTCGGAAGTATCACGCCCACTGGGCTTATTGCGACATGCCAGCCAGGCGGTACGGCACATTTGGTATGGACTGGTATCTATGAGGCAGAGCGATATGTCATTTACCGAGATGGCGACCGCATAGGCGAGTCCATCACCAATAGTTACAATGACAATGATTTGGCAGATGGCACCTACAGTTACACCGTCAGTGCCGTCTGCAATGGCGAAGAAGGTGGACAGAGCGATGCCGCCACTGTTGAAATCGTTCGCATAGAGAAACTCAATGGCATCGTTATCGGTACTAGTGGTTCATGGAACAACAATGTGAGTACCACCCGCACGGCTGTCTTCGATGGTGATTTGACTACTTACTTTGATGCTTCGCAGAGTAATGGGGCTTGGGCCGGCATCGACCTTGGAGCAGACAATGAAGCCGTAGTGACAGAAATACGCTATTGTCCGCGTCGAGGATTTGCGAGTCGTATGAATGGTGGACGCTTTCAGGGTTCCAATACGTATACCTTTACGAATGCAGTCACCCTTTATACAATTACCGGAGAACCTGTAGAGGAAACACTAACTTCCTTCACAGTCAGTATTTCTACAGCCTTCCGCTACCTACGCTATATAGGTCCTGATGGCGGCTACTGCAATGTGGCAGAAGTGCAATTCTTCGGACGCACAGCCGGTACTATTTCAGGACTTGAGGACATGAGACAAACGGATACTTTACATTTGAAAAGCCCGGATGGTGCGATATACGATATGAGTGGGCGGAAAATAGTGTCAGGTAAATATGCGAATGGTAAATTGCCTAAAGGTTTTTATATCCATAATGGTCATAAACTTATTGTAAAATAATATATATTCTGTGAAAAACAATAAATTAGGTTGCGAATTAATGGAGTATTATGCAGGCTATAAAGGTGTGCCTGTATTGATCTCCGTTGAAGACGGAACTATGGGGCGGGTAACCATCTTATAAGTAATCATTCGTAAATATACCGTTCGTCTTTTATTACCCAATTGTGTTGTTGAATGTTTCATAAGAATAAAGGTGAAGCGGAATATTATTCTATGATTGTTTGTATTCTTGGAAAATATGCACTGTTTGCGGTCGTGGGTGATTGTTATAAAAGGATGATTATCCAAAGTTAGGGGAAAGGAGGTGATGTGCATTGTCAGTTTGCCTTTTTATGTGTACTTTTGTGCATGATTTTGTGATAATAATCCTGTTGGGACGAATAAAAAGTCAACTGAATATGAAAAAACAGACAACGGCTATCCATACATCTTATCAGGCAGAAGATGCCTATCATGCCCTCAGCATGCCGGTTTATCATTCTGCCGCCTATGAGTTTGACAATGCTTCCGATATGTCGGATGCTTTCTGCGGGCGTACGGAGGTTCCCGATTATTCGCGTGTGATGAATCCCACGGTGACGTTTTTTGAGAACAAGGTGAAGTCGCTGACCGGTGCTACTGCCGTCGTTGCGCTCAATTCCGGTATGGCTGCCATCAGCAACACTTTGTTGGCGGTGGCGGCAGCAGGGAAGAACATCGTGTCTTCCCGTCATCTTTTCGGTAATACATATTCGTTGATAACCGGTACCTTGTCGCGTTTTGGTGTGGAAGCCAGGTTGTGCGACCTGACCGATCTGGATGCCGTGGAACGGGCCGTGGATGAAAATACCTGTTGCATCTTTTTGGAAATCATTACGAACCCGCAGATGGAGGTGGCGGATTTGCGTGCCTTGTCAAAGATTGCGTTGAAAAAGGGCGTTCCTTTGATTGCCGATACCACGGTGATTCCTTTCACGAAGTTTGATGCCCATGCCCTTGGGGTGGATGTAGAAGTTGTGTCCAGTACCAAGTATCTTTCCGGAGGGGCAACCTCAATCGGCGGGCTGGTGATAGATTATGGTACGTATCCGGAAATCGGCAAGCGGATAAAGACGGAAATGCTGTTCAATCTCGGTGCCTATATGACGCCTCATGTTGCCTATATGCAAACCATCGGTCTGGAGACGCTTGACGCCCGTTATCGGGTACAGGCAGCCAATACTGCATATCTCGCCGGAAAGTTGTGCCGGTTGCCACAGATTCGTCGGGTGAATTATGTGGGATTGCCAGACAATCCTTTCCATGCTTTGGCACGGGAACAGTTCGGCGATACGGCGGGTGCCATGATAACCATTGATTTGGAGAGCCGTGAAGCGTGTTTTGATTTCATCAACCGGTTGAAACTGATTCGCCGTGCAACCAATCTCTTTGACAGCAAGTCACTTGCCATTCATCCGGCAAGTACCATCTTCGGGTTGTTTACGGATGAACAGCGCAAGGCAATGGATGTGCTTGATACGACCATACGCTTGTCCATAG
Organism: uncultured Paraprevotella sp.; assembly: GCA_900548345.1. Classification (GTDB taxonomy): domain Bacteria; phylum Bacteroidota; class Bacteroidia; order Bacteroidales; family Bacteroidaceae; genus Paraprevotella. Next base: position 7,558 of record URKA01000020.1, read on the forward strand.
GCTTGGAGGATGCCGATGATTTATATGAAGATATCTGTCAGGCTTTGGCCGTGGAATGAAGAACTATATAATTAAGGTATTATGGGAACATACGATTTTGACAAGATTATAGAGCGGCGGGGGACGGGAGCCCTTAAAACGAATGTGCTGGAGGGGCGTTATGGAAATGCCGACCTGTTGCCGTTGTGGGTGGCGGATATGGATTTCGAGACGCCGCAATTCATTACTGATGCCTTGCGTGAACGTCTGGAGCATTCCTTGTTCGGCTATACGGTGGAACCGGAAGATTACCGCCCGGCTATCATCGACTGGCTGGCGGAACATCATGGCTGGAAGGTGGAACGCGAATGGTTGAGCTATATCCCCGGTGTGGTGAAGGGCATCGGCATGGCGGTCAATGTATTCGTAAAGCCGGATGAAAAGGTGATTATCCAGCCCCCGGTGTACCATCCCTTCAGGCTTACGACGGAGGGGAACGGGCGTGAGGTGGTGAACAATCCTTTGCGCGAAACCGGGAACGGCTCGTATGCGATGGACTTTGAACAGCTTGAAGCGGTTGCCGATGAGAAATGCCGTATGCTCATCCTTGCCAATCCCCACAATCCGGCGGGCGTTGTATGGGATAGGGAAACCCTGGAACGGTTGGCTGATTTCTGTTACCGACACCATATTATCGTGGTGTCCGATGAAATTCATTGCGACCTTGCTTTGTGGGGCAATAGACATGTTCCTTTCGCTTCGGTGTCGCCTGAGGCGGCAGCCTGTAGCATCACTTTCGGAGCACCGTCGAAGACTTTCAATATTGCCGGGATTGTCAGTTCGTACGCCATTGTGCCTAATGAAGACCTGCGACGTCGTTTCTTCGGTTGGATGGAGGCGAACGAGTTCAACGAAGCACCGATGTTCGCGCCCATTGCCACCATTGCCGCGTATCGCAAGGGTGAGGCATGGCGCCGGGAGATGTTGCGTTATATCGAAGGCAATATAGATTTTGTCATCGACTTCTGTGAAAGACGGTTGCCCGGTATCAAGGCGTGGCGTCCGCAGGCTTCCTTCCTGGTATGGCTGGATTGCCGCGGGCTGCATCTCAGCCATGAGGGATTGGTACATCTGTTCGTTGAAAAGGCGCGCCTTGCCTTGAACGACGGGGCTATGTTCGGTAAGGAAGGAGAGGGATTCATGCGTATGAATGTGGCTTCGCCGCGCGGAATGATCCGCCGTGCTTTGGAGCAGCTGGAACGGGCGCTGGCATCACGGTGATGTTTGCCGGTGATATCTGCAAGTGTTAGTTTGCTTTTTTTTCGTTCGTTCCATGAATAATTGTTATCTTTGCGCACATAATCAGATATTCAGAATGTAAATGGCAGATACGACAATCACATTGAATGATGCAAAACTCCGTGAAGCTGCAGCGCAGGGCATGGACGAGTTTATCCGGGTGTTCACCGACCGTTATCTTGAAGTGTTGGGCGGAGAACTGAATGCGGATAACATGCAGATGCTCAACGGCGAGCAGATAACTTTGCTGGCCTACGTGATGTTGCATGATGAAGTGATGGACGGAGGATTTGTACAATTGATTCACAACGGTTACGGACCTTTCATCTTTGACAATCCCTTTGCGAAGGCCATGCGGCTGATGGGGGCGCACGAGTTCTCCAAACTGGTGTATAAGGGAAAGAAACTTTATGACCGTTACAAGGACGAACTGACGAAAGAATGCTCCGACGAGGAGTTCATGGCCATGTTTGAGGCATATCCGGAGTTTGATGATCTGGATGATAAGTTTGTAGAAATGGAAGAAGAAGTCACCGAAACGCTGGCACGTTATGTGGACGAGCATTTGGAACAGTTTGCGGTGATTGTGAACGAATGAGAAAATGGCAGAGAAGAAAGTAAAGGTAAAAACGGTCAACATCAAGAACAAACGGGCTTCGTTTGATTTCCTGTTGTTGGATAAATATACCGCAGGCATTGTCCTGACGGGAACAGAGATTAAGTCTATCCGCGCCGGCAAGGCGAGTCTGGTGGACACTTTCTGTTTCATCCATAACGGAGAGGTGTGGGTGAAGAATATGTATGTGGCGGAATATTCCTACGGTTCCTATAACAATCATACGGCGAGGCGCGACCGCAAGCTCCTGCTCAACCGCAAGGAAATACGCAAGCTCCAGCAAGATATGAAGAGTCCGGGGTTCACTTTGGTGCCGACACTGCTGTTCATTGATGAGAACGGGCGTGCCAAAGTGGATGTCTACCTGTGTCGAGGTAAGAAAGAATACGACAAACGGCAGACATTGAAGGAAAAGGAAGACCGTAGGGAGATGGACCGTCAGATAAAGAAGTATTGAACCAAAGGTTAGTTTTTTAGGTGAAAAGATGACATTACAGGACGTAATCAAGCAAAGGATTTTGGTGTTGGACGGTGCAATGGGCACCATGATACAGCGTGAGAAACTGACGGAATCCGATTTCCGCGGCGAGCGTTTCAAGGATATTCCCGGTCTGATGGCGGGCAACAATGACCTTCTGTGCCTGACCCGCCCGGACGTGATACGGGATATTCACCGTAAGTATCTTGCCGCTGGGGCGGATATTATCGAGACCAATACCTTTAATGCACAACGCATTTCCATGGCTGATTACCATACGGAGGAGTATAGTCGGGAAATCAATCTTGCGGCATGCCGTCTGGCAAGGGAAGAGGCGGACCGGTTTACGGCGCAGACACCGGACAAGCCCCGTTTTGTAGTTGGTTCGGTGGGACCGACCAACAAAACCTGTTCCATGAGTCCTGATGTCAATAATCCGGCTTTCCGTGCGCTCACTTTCGATGAATTGGTGGCTGCCTACTGTGAACAGATGGAAGCCTTGCTGGAAGGCGGGGTGGATGCCTTGCTGATTGAAACGGTTTTTGATACGCTGAATGCCAAGGCGGCACTTTATGCAGCGGAGGAAGCCATGAACGTCAGGGGAAGGAAAGTGCCGTTGATGGTGTCCGTGACAGTTTCAGACAAGAGCGGGCGGACGCTTTCCGGACAGACACTGGAGGCTTTCTTGGCTTCTGTCGGTCATGCGGATATCTTTTCTTTAGGGCTGAATTGTTCGTTTGGAGCGCATGACCTGATTCCGTTCCTGCAGATACTTGCACAGAAATCACCTTATTATATATCGGTCTATCCTAATGCGGGATTGCCCAACAGCATGGGTGAATACGATCAGACACCCGACCAAATGGCGGAGGAAATGAAGTTCTTCGTTCAGGAAAACTGGGTGAACATCATCGGAGGGTGCTGTGGGACGACGGATGAATATATCGCCCGTTTCCCGGCTTTGGCTGCTTCGGGTGTTCCGCATGTGCCGGCGAAACGTCCGGAGAGCATGTGGCTGAGCGGATTGGAACTACTTGATGTGACACCGGACATCAATTTTGTAAATGTGGGTGAGCGGTGCAATGTGGCCGGTTCCCGCAAGTTCCTGCGTCTTGTCAAGGAGAAAAACTATGAGGAGGCACTTGAAATAGCCCGTAAACAGGTGGAAGACGGTGCGCTGGTGATAGATATCAATATGGACGACGGGCTTTTGGATGCCCGTGAGGAGATGACGACTTTTCTGAATCTTCTGGCTGCCGAACCTGAAATATCACGGGTTCCGGTCATGATTGACTCCTCGAAGTGGGAAGTGATTCAGGCTGGACTGAAATGCGTGCAGGGAAAAAGCATTGTCAATTCCATCTCCCTGAAAGAAGGGGAGGAGGTCTTTCTTGCCCGTGCACGGGAAATAAAACGTCTGGGGGCCGCAGTCATCGTGATGGCTTTCGATGAGAAGGGGCAGGCGGACGTATACGAACGCAAAATCGCTGTGTGCGAGCGGGCATACCGTCTGCTGGTAGACAAGGTAGGGTTCAATCCTCATGACATCATTTTCGACCCCAATGTGCTGGCGATAGCCACCGGAATGGAAGAACACAACGGTTATGCTGTGGACTTTATCCGTGCCACGGAATGGATTCACAATCACCTTTATGGTGCTCATGTGAGCGGTGGTGTGAGCAACCTGTCCTTTTCTTTCCGCGGCAACAATTACATCCGTGAGGCAATGCACGCCGTATTCCTATATCATGCCAACCGTGTCGGTATGGATATGGGTATCGTCAATCCCGCAACCTCTGTCATGTACAGCGACATCCCTTCCGACATGCTGACGGTTATTGAGGATGTGATACTGAACCGTTACCCCGAAGCACCGGAAAAGTTGATTGAGTTGGCAGACCGGTTGAAGGCTGAGGCTGATGCTGCGAAGGAAGGTGGAGCAGGGACGACTGCATCGCATGCCCGCCAGAATGCCTGGCGTGAAGGAACGGTGGAAGAGCGTCTGAAATATGCCTTGACAAAAGGACTGGATACGTATCTTGCGGAGGATTTGGAAGAAGCATGCCGGTTCTATCCGCATGCGGTTGATATCATTGAGGGACCTCTGATGGCAGGCATGAACGTGGTGGGTGAACTGTTCGGAGCCGGAAAGATGTTTCTTCCGCAAGTGGTGAAGACGGCACGTACCATGAAGAAAGCCGTAAGTATCCTGCAGCCGCGCATTGAGGCGGAAAAACAGGACGGTGCTGCGCGTGCCGGTGTGGTTCTTGTGGCGACGGTGAAGGGCGATGTCCATGACATCGGTAAGAACATCGTATCGGTGGTAATGGCGTGCAACAACTACGAGATTGTAGACCTGGGTGTCATGACGCCGGTAGAAGAGATTGTAAGAAAGGCTTTGGAGATTCATCCTGACATTATCGGACTGAGCGGTCTGATAACCCCCTCATTGGAAGAGATGGTGTATGTGGTCAGCGAACTGAAGCGTGCCGGTATATCCGTTCCCGTGATGATAGGCGGAGCCACGACCAGCCGTCTGCATACGGCTTTGAAGATAGCTCCGGTGTATGACGGACCTGTCATTTGGATGAAGGATGCTTCACAGAATGCCCTGGTTGCCGCCCGTTTTATCAATGCCGATACGTGTGGGGAGGCGTTCCGGGAGTTGCAGGAAGAGCAGGAACAGTTGCGTTCCGGTTTCTCGGAGCAACACGCGCCGACAGTATCCATCGAGGAGGCACGAAAGAACAAACTGAAGTTGTTTGATTGAATGGAAAGGTTTTTTTTTATAATATTTTTATTTTTGGTAACACGCCCTGTCTGTTGTCACAATCATACAAGGGTGATTGTGACAACAGACATTGGCGGTTCTGATCCCGATGACATACAGTCGCTCGTCCATCTGATGGTGATGCTTAATGATGTTGATTTGGAAGGTATTGTTTCACAACACGCTTGGGTTCCTTATGGAACGAGAGCTGTCGAAGTTATCGAGAGTGTCATTGGTGCTTATGAAAAGGTACTGCCAAATCTGCTTGTGCATGACAATAGATATCCGGATGCCAATGTTATCCGAAAGATGGTGAAAATAGGACAACCTCAGGCTGCAATGGCTTGTGTTGGAGAGGGGAAAGATTCAGAAGGTTCGGAATGGATAATCAAGGTGGTGGATAAAAAAGATACTCGTCCTGTGTGGATTGCAGCATGGTCGGGAATGAATACTTTGGCGCAGGCTCTTTGGAAAATAAGCCACACTCGTTCCCCTAAGGAGGTTGATAAGTTCGTGAGCAAACTAAGGGTGTATGATGTTCTTGGTCAAGATGATGCAGGGGCATGGATTGCAAAGACTTTTCCCCAACTTACCTATATACGCAACAAGGCAGTTTATGGATGGCCTAAGGATGATGAATGGTATAAGACGAATGTGCAGGAGATAGGTCCTCTTGGGCAGGTATATGCTTCAAGAATCTGGGCAACAGAAGGTGATACTCCTTCATTTCTCTATTGTATTGACAATGGGCTGAATGCTCCTGAACATATTGATTTTGGTGGTTGGGGTGGTCGATTCTCTACCACGAAGGAAGATAACATCGAAAGCATGGATTGGGTCAGGAAAAATAATCTGGATGAGATGCAGTATGCTCCATATCTGATGTATGGGGCATCGGAAGAGGGCAATGAAGCGTTAACTCGATGGGCGGAAGATATTCACAATGACTTTAAGGCTCGGATTTTATGGACAGTGACCAATGACTACTCGAAAGCCAATCATCATCCTGTTGCTGTCGTCGATAATGACAAATCACGACAGATGATCACCATAACTGCAAAATCAGGAAAAGAAATACGTCTTGATGCCTCAATGAGCTATGACCCCGATGGTGACTCTCTGAAATATGATTGGCAGTTCTACAAAGAGCCTTCTTCTTACAAGGGTAATCTGCAGTTTCTACATCACGACACATCTTGTATGAGCTTATTTATTCCTAACGATGCAAGAGGCAATACCATTCATGTCATACTAAAAGTAACTGACAAGAACCGAAGTCCTCTATGTTCATATCGGAGGATAATTATTAATGTGAACTAAGCTATATGGATAGTTACAGCCAGTACAGACATCATTAAAAACGCATGTCTTTTCATTACTATTTTATTTTTCATAGAAAGACTTTAATTTATCAACAATCTGACGGGGTACGGCGATGGCGGTGCCGTGGCTCATATTTTCAGGCATTCTTATGCGGTTGGTGCAGTCTTTCCATGTGTTTCCGTGGTCGTAACTGACGGAGGCGCCGAAACGGTGGACGCCATACATGTCGTAATAGACCACGAGTTCGTTACCTACGAATAATGGGGCAGGACCTTCGCTCCAATAGAGTTCCCCGTTCTTTCCTTGTGTGTTGATGGGTGCTGAGATTTCATGTGAGAAGCCTTGCTTTATTGATTTGGCACGAGTTATGCGTATATTCTTTTCTGCAGGATGCAGATTCTCGTTCTTTACGGCCATGATAAGCTCGCCTGTAGCAGGGTCGCGTACAATAGCTGCATCAATGGCGTTGAAGTCTGGATTGTACCATAGGCGTGTTTTTGTGAACTTATGGAAGTCTTTCGTGGTGGTGCAGTAAATGCGATGGTTGTAATTGTTCTCGCTCAGACATCCTTTGGTCTTCACATTCTTGTTTTCGGGGACTGTTGATGCCCAATAGATATAATAGGTATGAGAAGGGATATCGTAGAACAATTCCGGTGCCCATGTGTTGCGGCAGGAGGGAAAGCCTTGCATTACGGGCAATTCCTGTTGTTGGCTCCAATTGATGAGGTCGCACGAAGTTGCATAGCCGATGCTTTTTCCCGACCAACCTACTGTCCAGACGAGGTGGAAGGTGCCATCGGGAGACAAGCAAATGCTGGGATCACGTAGCAACTTGTCTTTGCCGACAATCGGGCGCATCACAGGTTTGTTGTCGTTGATGGCTGTCCATGTGTAGCCGTTGTAGCTGTAGGCAATGCATAAACCAGCTTCTTCTTTCTTGGTATCAAAATAGGTGAAAATATAAGCAGGTTCGTCTATTGCTTGTTTAGACATGTTTCGTAAAAAGCGTTCTCCCCATGTGAGCAACAATCCATGACCTTCGGCGTTGAGATGGGCTTCGTCGTTTGCATTTTGGAAATAACATTTGCGGAAGTTCGCATCCGTCGGGCAGATACCGCTGGTAAGGGCTGCATCCAGTACAGGTATTGCATGATTGGCACATACATACCGTATGCATTGTGTCACCTCGGCAAATCCTTTACGTTCTACAGCCCAGGGTGTTACAAAGCCTATGTGGGCGTTGGGATATTTGGTCTGCAATCCTATGCAGAGTGAATCCAGCCTGTTATAAAATACCTTTAACAAATCCGGTTGTTCATGTATCCTATAGGCATCATTATGACCAGCTATTACCAATACATAGTCGGCAGTATCAGTCATCTCCTTGTAACGTTCGAGTATGCTTGGACCAAACCCGCGTTTGCTGCTGTCAAAAGCGATGCAATTGCCGTTCCTTCCATAGTTACGGTAATTCATACCAAGACGTGCTGCCATACGGGCGTGCCATGTTTCTTCAATCGGTCGGCGGTGATTTTGCACATAACTGTCTCCGATGACAACCAACGTTTTTCCTTTAAAGGTGTTTTTTTGCGCTATTGCCGTCATTGTTGTTATGGCGAACAATAGAAAGAATAGGACTTCCTTTTTCATCTTTAATTAATAAAATGTGGTACTTATATCTTGGGTTGTTGGCGCAATGATGGATTAAATCGTTTTATAATGGTTGCGGGGTGACGTGAATGTTGATTACCTCCTCACCGGGTGTCTTGTCGGCTTCACGTGGAAAATAGACGGGCATGTCCTTTTGTAGGGGGAGGATGCGAAGTTCCAGCTCAGTAACATCGGAAGGCAGTCGCCAGAGTCCCATCAGGAAAGGACGACCGTTGTAGAAATTGTCGCCGACAAGACGGCCGTTGGCATAGAGACGGGCTACATCTCCACGGTAGTGTATCTGCATGAGACCCTGGCGGGAGGAAGAGTCGGCTGGTAACAGGATGCGGTAGACTGCGGCTTGTTCAAAGTCATTGTCTGTAGGTCCTTCTGCCACCTTAGCTATTCCGAGGGTGATGACACGCGGTGAACCAGGCTCTTTTATTTTATTAAATGTCGGGGTGTGTAGTGTGTGGCCGGCATTCTTTTCCACATTATCCAGGAACAAAAGTTCAGCTTCTTCTGTACGAATCAAATAGAGCTGGATGCCATCTACTGTGGCGAAAGGTTTCTCTGTGCTTGTTTTCTTTACGGAGCGTACTTTGCCATTGATGCAGAATTCGGCTGCGATACCTTTTTTCAGCTCGAACCACATTTTACCGTTGCGGCTTGCCACAGGCTGGGCTGTGGCATAGGTAAGAGTAGCATTTCCAATGGGTATGTTGACAGGAAAGACGGTCATCATTCCGGCAGGAATGGTGATAGGTTTACGGGGAAACTTCATGCCACATGCTTCAAACTGCACGTTGTTCTTGGATGACAGATTGGCAAAACGTTCGTAGTTGTTGACAAATACGAATCCGTTCTTCCCGTTAGCCGTACGATAGCTCCAACGCAGGTAGGAGTCATCGTATTGCTTTGCCTTTTTGTCTGAGCAAGGGAAGTGAGCCTCCATCGGAGCTAACTGTTCGCCGAAATCTTGCATGAAGAGGTGAATCGGACGCAGGCCATAGTAGTGTGGGTTGCGTTGTCCGAACTCACCCAGTGGAGCTTGAAAATCGTAGGTTTTTACGGGAAGGTCGTTGTAGTTGGTCACGGGAGTTTTCTGGCATTCGTTCAGGTAAGTCTGGTGACCGTCGGGGTTTGTGCCACCGTGGTACATGTAGTAGCCCAACAGGTTTGAGCCGCTACCCAACTTCACCAAAGCCATCGAATAGGCGTCTTCGGGGTAGAGATAAACGCGGCGGTGATAGCTGGTCATCATACCTCCACCCAGTTCGCAGGTAAAATAAGGATATTCTTGTGAGGTATTCCGGTCGGAAGTAGAATAATCCAGCTGTTCCGAACCAATGGCACCTGATGTAGGCGAGGAAGTGAAGTGGAAGGCTTTCCAATAGTTACCTGTTCCCTCCTTGATATGGCGGTCCCAAAAGCCGTCGGCATAGTCGCCGTAAAGCGGAATCATTTCGCCGAAGGGTGTCGGGGTACGCAGGGCGGGCCAACCGGTACGGGTATAAAAAGGAAGGTCAAAGCCGATGCGTTGGGCGATTCTCTTCAGTGCCATCAGATAAGATCCGTGTCCGCCGAATTCATTGTCGAACTGGCAGGCCATGACGGGACCGCCGTCTTTCCATTGCAATCCCTGTACCTGCGTGAAAATCTGACGGTAGAGTGTTTCCACATAACTTAGGAACAGTGGGTCTTCACTTCTCAGTTTGCATCCACTGCCGACTACCCAGTCCGGAATACCTCCGCAACGGGCTTCTCCGTGACAATAAGGCCCGATGCGCAGGCATACGGGCAAGTTTTCTTTCTTGCAAATTTCAAGGAACCGACGTAACGACCTTTGTCCGCTCCAGTCGAATATGCCCTGTCTCTCTTCCACATGATTCCAAAAGACGTAGTTGGCGATGAGGGTTACACCTCCCTCTTTCATCTTATGGATTTCATTGGCCCATTCCGTGTCCGGAATGCGTGAATAATGTATCTCACCCATGACGGGTACGACACGTTTTCCATTGATGATGAGGCTGTGTTGGTCCCAACAGACGTCGGTATTTTGTGCGCTGGCGGTGAAACACGCCACAACGAAAGTCCATAGTGTGATAGAGAACAGTTTCATGTGCTTTTTATGTGATGTTATGCCATAAAGTTATTCAATTTTTGTGTCATATCACAACTTTAGACTGCGAATCTCCTTTTTTTTAATAGAAAAGGCGTGTACCGCCAATCGGTACACGCCTTTTAAGTGAGGTATTTGTCTGTTGTCTTTACTCCTTGAACTTGCGACGGTAGTCCACCATCTTGATGGCGGTCACGGCGCATTCGTCTCCCTTGTTGCCCAAGATGCCCCCTGCTCGGTCTTGTGCCTGTTGCAGGTTGTTGCAGGTAAGCAGTCCATAGATGACAGGGACGTCTCCTGTAGTGTTCAGTTCTGCCAGGCCTTGTGTGGTGCCTTCACAGATGTAGTCGAAATGCGGTGTGTCTCCGCGAATCACACATCCGATGGCGATGACACCGTCCATTTGTCCGCTTCTTACCATTTGCGAAGCTCCGAAAACCAATTCAAAGCTACCGGGTACGGTCATGACGGTAATGTCATCTTCTGCCACACCATGTTTGCGCAATGTGGCGTGCGCCCCTTCGAGCAGTGCTCCTGTGATATGGTGATTCCATTCGCTTACTACGATACCGAATTTCATACCTTGGGCATCGGGAACCGACTTGAAGTCGTATTCGGAAAGATTATGCAGTTTTGTTGCCATAAAAGTCTGCGTAGAGGAAGTCGGACGGATTATTCGCTGACGCGCTCGATATACTTGTCGATTTCCGCGTACTGCATGGAGTTGACGTATTTCGTCTTGATTTCCTTGTAGCACTCCAAAGCCTTGTCTTTCTGGCCCTGTGATTCATACAGCTCGCCGGCCTGAATCAGGAAGATGGGGCTGAGACTGTTGTTGTCGGCTTTCTTGGCGGCTTTCATCAGGGTAGAGATGGCTTTGTCCATCTGGTTCAGTTCGGCATAGCAGTTGCCCAATGCGCTGATGGCTGCGGGAGAGACCATTTCGTCATCACAGTCGCTGAACTTTTCGAGCTGGTCGACGGCTTCCTGGAATTTGTTCGTCTTGGCATAGCTCAGACCGGCATACAGGTGGGCCAGATTACCGGCCTTTGTGCTTCCGTATTCGTCGGCAATCTGGATGAAGCCGGGATAACCCTGTCCGTCTCCGTTCAGTGCTTTCTCGTAGTTGTTCTCTGCAAAATAGTCCTGCCCTTTGAATATAAGTTCGTTGGCTCTTGCTTCTTTCGGCACTGCCACGAAATTGTGGTAAAGGATGATACCTGCGACCAAGACAACGGCTGCTACAAGCGTGTAGGCGATTGTCTTTTTGTATTTGTCGATGAATGCTTCCGAAGTGCTTGATGCCTGTTCTGCATTGAGCGAATCATGCTGTGTCTTTTTGTTTGCCATTTTAATCTATATTTTTATTGTTATTTACAAGGTTTTCCGTTCCACCGCACAGTGTGCAGGGATAAAGCGGAGCAAAAGTAACGATTTTCTCCCGTTTGATGAAATTTATAAGCTATTATTTTTAGTTATTGGGCGATAAACCTTAATTTTGCAGCGTTGTTAAAAGGGAATAATCTGCCGGATGATACTGAAAAGGATTTCGATACTGAATTACAAGAATATTGCGCAGGCCGAACTGTCGTTTTCCGAGAAGATGAACTGTTTCGTGGGGCATAACGGCGAGGGAAAGACCAATGTGCTGGATGCATTGTATTTCCTTTCATTCTGCAAGAGTGCCGTCAACCCGATAGATTCCCAGTGCATCCGCCATGGGGAGGAGTTCTTTATGCTTCAAGGGGAGTATGTGCATGAGTCGGGAGAGGCCGAAGAGGTGTATTGCGGACTGAAACGCCGGCAGAAGAAGCGTTTCAAGCGGAATAAGAAGGAATACAAGCGGCTTTCGGAACATATAGGACTGATACCGCTGGTGATGGTCTCGCCTGCCGATGCGGAACTGATTGCGGGCGGCAGTGAGGAACGGCGGAAGTTCATGGACATGGTGATTTCGCAGTACGACCGAGAGTATATCGAAGCCCTGATGCGTTACAACAAGGCGTTGCAGCAGCGCAACGTATTGCTTAAGCAGGAAGAGGAACCCGATGAGGAACTGATGGGACTGTGGGAAGAGGTGATGGCGCGTGAAGGAGAGAAGATATACCGGAAAAGGCAGGAATATATAGAGGAGTTTATTCCCATCTTCCAGGATTTTTACCGCAGCATCTCGCAGGAGCATGAGCGGGTGGACCTGCGGTATGTGTCGCACGGACAGCGCGGAGACTTGTTGGAAACCATCCGCCGCGACCGGATGAAAGACCGGATTATGGGATATTCCCTGCATGGCATTCACAAGGATGATTTGGAAATGACACTGGACGGTTTCCCCATCAAGCGCGAGGGGTCGCAAGGGCAGAACAAGACCTTCCTCATCGCACTGAAACTGGCACAGTTTGATTTCCTGAGCCGGACGGGAAGCCGGACGGCTCCCTTGTTGCTGCTCGATGATATATTCGACAAGCTCGATGCCGACCGCGTGGAACAGATTGTAAGGCTTGTGTCGGGAGAGCGTTTCGGACAAATATTCATTACGGACACCAACCGTGAGCATCTGGACCGTATTTTGGAGAAGACTGACCGTGAATATAAACTGTTCCGTGTGGCGGACGGGGAGATTGGCGTATGAAAAGGGGGAAGGCTGAAAGTATAGGGGAGCTTGTACGGCGTTACTTGCGTCAGGAAGGCCTGGAGACACCTCTGAACGAAACGCGCATGGCCGCTGCATGGACCGAGGTCATGGGGCAGGCGATAGCCCGCTATACGGGGGATGTGTTTGTCAGGAACGAGGTGTTGTATGTGCATCTCAAGTCGCCCGCCCTCAGAGCCGACCTGATGATGAACCGCGAGAGGTTGGTGAACAGACTGAACACCTATGTGGGGGCACAGGTCATACGCGACATCGTTTTCCGATGAGGAGAACGGGTGGAAAACGGCAGGAAACTTACCTTCTAAGGGATTAGTTCTATAAATAAAAGTTCTATTTATAAAAATAAAGGTTTTATTTTTGAAAACAAAACTTCTGTTTTTGAAAACAAAACTTTTATTTATAGTTTTTCCCGACTTGACCATGAATATAGATGGGCTGTTTCTTAATAAAGTTTCATGCCTGTTAAACAAAAAGGAGGTGCAGTTCACATTTGAGCTGCACCTCCTTTTTGTTTTGAGTCCTTCCTGAACCTTATAAAATCTCGTCCATGGCGATGTCGTGCGCATCCGTGGGCACGCTTTCCACCAGCTGGTAAGGAAAGCAGATTCCTAATTTGTATACATCGGTATGGGCCATACGCGACAGCAACCGGTCGTAGTATCCTTTTCCGCGTCCGAGGCGGTTGCCTTTGCGGTCGAATGCCACGCCCGGCACGATGGCAAGGTCGATTGAAGCATAGTCCTCGAACGGTTCTCCGTCGGGTTCCTGTATTCCGAAACGCCCCGTATGGAGTTTCTCTCCGCTCTTGAACTGTCTCAACACGATTTCATCGTTTTCCACCACAGGGAGCAGCAGTCTTTTCTGCGTGCCCCAATAAGGGATGAAGTCGTGTGTGTTCACCTCGTCGGGCAGGGAATGGTAGAGCAGCACGGTGGATGCTGCCGTGAAACGGGGATGTACGGCGAGTCGCCGCAGGATGGGGGCCGACAACTCGATGCGTGCTTCCGCCGATATGTTCCGTTTTATGTCTGCAATGTAAGCTCTTAGTTCTTGCTTGTCCATGGTTTCATGTAGGATTAAAAGTGCGGATGGCACACGGACGACACAGATGCGACAGATGTCCACTGGCAATTATTCTTATATGATATGACCGTGAATATCATGTCGCATCTGTGTCATCTGTGTGCCATTGCATTATCGTTTCATTGTTTGTTGTTTTCGGTCTTGTCTGCCGGTTGTTGCGGTACCTGCGGGAAGGCGTTTCCTTCGCTGAGCACTTTAACGGCGCGCTGCACGGTGGGGTCGTTCCCGTTCACGTATTCATAGAACTGGTCGTTCTCCTTGACGTTGTTGATGATGGCTGCGTACAAGGAATGTTCAAACAGTTTGCGCGACTTGTAGAGCATCAGGTTACGGCGTGCCAGTCCTCTTTTGGCGGCAAAGTCTGCAAACTTGTACAGGATATGTTGACGGTCAAGGTATTTCACGATGTCGTCCACCGTCTCCTTCTTTTCAAGTTCCTTGCGGTGCTCGTCCGCGAAAGCAAAGGCATATTGGTGCACCATACCGCTGAGCAAGGCTTCTTTGTAGTAGGACGTGACGTGTGTGGTGTCTTCAGGAATGAAGATGTCGGGCATGATTCCTCCGCTTCCGTATACGGTGCGTCCCAGCCTTGTCTTGAATTGCGGTCCTTGTTGGTGGATGCTGTCTTGTGAGAAAAACTCCCCGCGTTCATAGCGTTTCAGCAGGTCGCTTTCATATTCTTCTCCGTGCCCTTTCTCGTAAGGTTTCTGGATGCAACGTCCCGACGGAGTGTAGTATCTTGCAATGGTCAGCCGGATGATGCTTCCGTCGCGGAACTCTATCGGTTGCTGCACGAGTCCCTTGCCGAACGAGCGGCGGCCGATGACGGTTCCCCGGTCATTGTCCTGTATGGCTCCCGCGAAGATTTCGCTTGCCGAGGCTGAGCCTTCGTCAACGAGAACCACCAATGGCAACATGGGGAATGCCCCCCGCCCGTCGCTCATGTATTCTTCGCGTGGCGACTTACGTCCCTCGGTGTACAGAATCATCCTGTTTTTCGGCAGGAAGACATTGGCCATCTGTATGGCAGTCTGCATGTATCCGCCCTGGTTGCCGCGCAAGTCGATGACAAGGCTCTTGAAGCCTTCCTGACCCAGTCGGGCCAGCGACACCAGTAGCTCAGGATAAGTTGTCTCGCCGAACTTCTTTACTTTGATGTATCCGATGGTAGGGGTGAGCATGTAGGTGGCTTCGATGGAATGCACCGGAATGTCGCCACGCACAACGGTGTAGTACAGCGGTTTCTTCTCGCCCATGCGTCTGACGCCTAATTTCACTTTTGTGTTCTTGGGGCCTTTCAGGCGCTTCATGGCTTCCTCGTTGGTCACTTCCTTGCCCGTAAAAGGTTTGTCGTCGATGCTGACGATGCGGTCGCCGGCCAGCAGACCTACTTTCTCCGAGGGGCCGCCCTTGATGACGCTGATGATATGTATCGTGTCGTTCTGTATGGTGAACGACACGCCGATGCCTGAGAAGCTGCCTTTAAGGTCTTCCACCGACGCTTGGGCGTCTTTGGCGCTGATGTAGGTGGAGTGGGGGTCGAGTTCGGAAAGGATGAGCGGCATGGCATTCTCCACGAGGTCGCCCACGTTGACGGTGTCCACATATTGGTCGTCTATGATGCGGAGCAGGTCGTTGAGTTTGTTGCTGTTCGTGTTGATGATGTTCAGTCTGTTGCCCGAAAAATGGTTGGCGTAGAACGTGCCTATAAGGATTCCCGCCACAAGGCATAAGGCCAGCAGGATGGGCATGAACCGCGATGAATTGTTCTGACTCATAGTCTGAATGTTTATTAGTCTTTATGTCGTTTCGTCAAGTGATATCCGGCATACGTCAATGCCGGCGCGTTCGAGCAGGTCGATGCCGTCGGTGAGCCTGTACTGTCTTGCGTAGAATACTCTGCGTATGCCCGACTGGATAATCAGTTTGGCACATTCGATGCAGGGGGCGTCGGTCACGTAGAGTGTGGCACCCTCGCTGTTGTTGCCGGAGCGTGCGATTTTCGTGATGGCATTGGCCTCTGCGTGCAGCACGTAGGGTTTGGTCAGGCCGTTCCCGTCTTCGCATACGTTTTCGAATCCGGCAGGCGTACCGTTGTAACCGTCCGAAATAATCATGTTGTCCTTGACGATGAGTGCGCCCACCTTACGGCGTTCGCAGTAGCTGTTCTCCGCCCAGATATGTGCCATGCGCAGATAGCGCAGGTCCAGCTCGTGTTTTTTCTCTTCCGGCGTTTTCATGATTCTGTTCCTTCTTTAGTCTTTTGACTTATGCCGTTTCTTTCCAGCAGGGCCTGTATGGTGGGCTCTTGCCCTCTGAAACGTTTGTAAAGCACCATCGGCGGTTCGGTTCCTCCGCGCGACAGGATGTGGTCGCGGAAACGCTGTGCCACTTCTTGCGAGAATATGCCTTTCTCCTTGAACAGCGAGAAGGCGTCGGCATCGAGCACCTCAGCCCATTTATAGCTGTAATACCCTGCGGCGTATCCGCCCGACATGATATGTCCGAATTGTACGCTCATGCATGTTTCTTCCGGCTGGGGCAAGAGTTGGGCGGCAGCCCATGCCTGTTTCTCGAACGACGGCACATCACGGTCGAATTCCTCTTCCAGCGTGTAATAGGCCATGTCGAGCAGACCGAAACTCACCTGTCGGATGCAGGCGTAGGCCACGTTGAAGTTGCGGCTGGCCACAATGCGGTCAATCAACTCGTCGGGCATCGGTTCTCCCGTCTGATAGTGTTGGGCAAAGGTATTCAAAAAATCACGTTCTATGGCAAAGTTTTCCATGATTTGTGACGGTAACTCCACAAAATCCCAATAAACGTTGGTGCCGCTCAGACTTTCGAAACGCGTGTTGGAGAATATACCGTGCAGCGCGTGTCCGAATTCATGCAGGAACGTTTCCACCTCGCCGAGTGTCAGCAGGGCCGGCTTCGTGTCGGTGGGTTTGGTCAGGTTCATCGTGACAGACACGTGCGGCCGGCTGTTGCCGGTTTCCTTGTCAATCCATTGTTCCTTATAAGAGGTCATCCATGCGCCGCTTTGTTTCCCTGCGCGCGGATGGAAGTCGGTATAGAGCACGGCAAGGTAGCTTCCGTCTTTGTCGAACACTTCGTATGCCTTTACGTCCGGGTGGTAGACGGGAATGTCTTTGTTTTCCTTCATCGTGATGCCGTACAGACGGCGGGCCAGTCCGAAGACGCCTTGTATGACACGTGATAGCTCAAAATAGGGGCGTAGCATTTCCGCATCCAGATTATACTTTTCCAGTTGGAGTTTATGTGCGTAGTAACCGAAGTCCCACGGTTGCATGCAAAAGTCTTCTCCCTCGTGCTGTCGGGCGATAGTCTCTATTTCTGCCACTTCCTTGCGCGCTTCGGGAAGGTATGCAGTCAGCAGGTCATTGAGCAGTTTGTAGACGTTCCCGCTGTTTTCAGCCATGCGTTTTTTCAGTACGAAATCGGCAAAAGTACGGTAGCCCAGCAGTTGAGCGCGTTCTCGCCGCAGATTGACGATACGTTTGACGGTTTCCTTGTTGTCAAACTCGTTGTTGTGCGTGCAGAGTGTATTTTTCGCCATATACATTTTCCGGCGCAGCTCACGATTGTCGGCGTATGTCATGAACGGGTTATAGCTGGGTGCATGGAGCGTGAAAAGCCATCCTTCCAGATTCTTTTCCCTGGCAGCCAGTTCTGCTGCTTCTACGGCAGATTCTGGCAGGCCCGAAAGTTCTGCCTTGTCGGTAAGATGAAGCTGGAAGTTGTTGGTCTCTTTCAGGTTGTTCTGCGAGAATTGTAGCGACAGGCGGCTCAGTTCCTTGTTCACTTCACGCAGTTTTTCTTTTTTTTCAGGAGAAAGTCCGGCTCCGTTGCGGATGAAGGCGTCATAACTCTTCTCCAGCAGCATTTGCTCTTCAGGGTTAAGGTCGCGATGGTGCTCGTATACGGCTTTTACGCGTGCGAAGAGTTTCTCGTTCAATAGAATGTTGTTGGCGTGTTCTGTCAGAATAGGAGACATTTTCTGCGCCAGTGCGTCCATGTCGTCATTCGTCTCTGCACTCAACAGGTTGAAGAATACGTTGCTGACGCGTCCCAGCAGGTTGTCGGGTACGCTGAAAGCTATCGTGTTGTCAAAGGTTGCCGGTTCGGGGTTGTTGATAATCTTGTCGTTCAGCTCATTATCTTGCCTGATGCCTTCCATGAAAGCCGGTTCGTAATCTTCGATACGGATGTCGCCGAAGGGGGCCGTATCGTGCGGGGTTCCGTAAGGTTGCCTGAAAAACGGATTTACTCTCTTTTCTTCCTTATGATTTTCTGTCGTCATGTGCATGATGGTTTTATAAGATGATTATCGGGCTTTGAGCAGCTTTTCCAAAGCCGGAACGATGATTCTTTTTCTTTGCAGCAGCAATAGGTTCTCTTTTTGCAGTTTGTTGAGCGCACGGGATATGTTCATGCGAGGTTCGTTGACTTGTTTGCCCAGTTCGCTCATGCTGATTTCCAGTATTTTTTCTCCGGCAGGATAGGCGGAGTGGGTGTGGAAAAACGTAATGATGCGTTTTTCCGTATCACCGGCCAGATTGTGCCATAGCCATTTGCGGCCGCGGTAGATTTGGGTGGATAATAGGTTTATCATATTGAGTCGGAATACCTCGTAACCGGAGAACATTTGAGTGACTCCGTTTTTGGGAATGACCAGCGCGTGTGTTTCCGTCTGTGCCATGAATGTGTGCGAATAGCGTGGATTGATTCCGTAGAGGGCTTCCGGCTGTATGACAAAGGGGGAGTGCATGCGTTCCTGAAAGGCATAGTGCTTGTCGTTGGAGAGCGTGTGCATCAGTATTGTGCCGCGGAATACAATGACGAGCTGACGGCATGGGTCGTCCTGTGTGGCGATTCTCTGTCCGGCCCGGTACTTCACAAGTGAGTTGGGTACGGATTCGTAGCATTTGGCCAGTTCGTCTTTTCTCAGTCCTTGGAACAGAGGAAGTTCGCTCAGCGTCTCTAAAGTGAAACTCTCCATCAGGATTTATTTTTTGATAAGGTTCTCGATTCCTTTTGTCATGAAGAGCCGGTTGCGACCTTCCTCATCGGCATAAATGAAACAGGCTTGTATGTCGGGATGCGCAGCCAGTAATTCTTTCGCCTTTTCAAGTCCCATGACCATGAATGATGTGGCGTACGCGTCTGCCGTGGCACAGTCTTTGGCCAGTACCGTAGAGGAGAGTATGGAGTGCTGCACGGGATAACCGCTGTGAGGGTCTATGGTGTGTGCATACTTTTTTCCGTTTTTATAATAGAAATTCCGGTAGTTGCCGGATGTGGCCATGCCCATGTCTGTGATTTCAAGTATGGTTTCTATTTCATTGCGGCCTGTGTTAAGGGTGTCTTCCACTGGCTTGTTGATGCCAACCCGCCATTTACGCATGTCGGGATTCACGCCTTTGACCACGATTTCTCCGCCGATTTCAATCATGTAGTTCCTGATGCCCTTGCTGTCGAACAGGTGCGCCACGACATCGCTGCCGTATCCTTTGGCGATGGCACTGCAGTCCAGTATGACGCGTGGGTCTTGTTTTACAATCTGCCCGTCGCGGAGTGCTACTTTTTCAAAGCCTACGAACTGGCGCAGGCTGTCAATCAGCTCCGGAGTGATTTGCGTTTCGTTTTTGAAGCCGAACCCCCATGCGTTGACAAGAGGAGCTACGGTGATGTCGAAGGCTCCGTCGGTGTTTGTGCTGATTTCCTTGGCCAGATTGAATACTTGCAGGAACATGCTGTCGGGCACGACAGCTTCATTGTTGTTGATTCGCGTGATGACGGATGTTTGGTTAAATGGCGACAACGAAGCGTCTACCTTCTGCAATTCGGCCTCTATTTCGTTCTGCAGGTCGCTGTTGTGCTGGTAGGTGATATGGTAGAACGTGCCGAAAACGTATCCTTCGTTTCTTTGGTACGGAGCGCGGGCCTTTCCGGAACGAATGGCATATACGGTGCCTGCAATCAGCAGTATAAGGAAGAGGGCCTGCCATATTGTTTTTTTTCTTGTCTTTGTCATGTGGTCAACTTAAATGTTCAATGATGATTTTGATTCCTATACCTATTAATATAATGCCGCCCGCAGGTTCGGTACGGAAGGGTATCTTGCGTCCGATGAAGATTCCTCCGGCCAATCCGGCGACGGTAAGCAAGGAAGAGAGCAGGGCGATGATGGCGGCTGGCGGCCATACGGCACTCCACGTGTTTATTTGCATGAATGCCATTGATACACCTATGGCCATGGCATCGATGCTCGTGGCTATGGCCAGGGTGAGGATGACTTTGTAACTGAGCGGGTCGAACCTGTGTTCTTCTTTTTCCTTAAAGCCTTCGAGAATCATCTGTATACCGACGTAGGCCAGCAGGCCGAAGGCAATCCAATGGTCTACAGGTGCAAGGAAGTGGCTGAAAAGATGGCTGACAAACCATCCCGACAGGACCATTCCGCCCTGAAATGCGCCGAAGGCCAGTGTCATGACACTCATGGGGCGCGGCACGAAACGCTTGACTATCGTGCCCGAAGCGATGCTTACCATGAAACAGTCCATGGCAAGTGCCAGTCCTAACAATATGGATTCAGTGATACTCATTGTGCTTTATATTCCAAGGTCAGATGTCGAAAATGATATTAAATGTGCCGCCGATGGCAGAGCTGCCGAATTTTCCGAATCCCGGAACATACCAAGGCAGCAAGTTGCCGTTTTCGCTGTGGCTCATGCGCATCTTGTACCGGATGTTCCAACCCAGATGGAAGATGGACCAGATGCGTGTCTCGATGCCGAACACCACTTCTCCCCAATGTGAGTTGGCGTGCAGTCCTTTGAATGCAAAGGGGGCTTCTGTGTTCCATACAGGGTCGGTGAATCCCGGAGCCCCGGCATCGTACTTGAACGATGTGAATCCGTAGCGTAGGCCAAGGTACAGGCGGTTGCCCGTATACCACTTCTTCGTGAAGTTGTAATCCGCTCCGATGCGGAAATAGGGTGCGTGTGTCTTGTATGTATTGCCTGTCTCCGCCCCCTGGTAATCGCTTTCACCGTATCCGAGTTCAAATACCGGGAAATATTTTCCTTTGAAGTTCAGCCGTGCGGCCGCTTCCATCTGCGAATAGTCGGCATTCGATACTTTCATGACCACTCCCACGATGTCGGCCGAGACGGCGACTCCGCCGAACACAGGTGCTTCTTTCTGTGTCAGGTCCTCTACCTTCGTCTTTGAGGCTTTCTGTGCCGAAAGCGTGCAGGAGACCGCCAGGCTAATCAGCGTTACGGAAATATATCTTGAAATTCTCTGATACATTATAATTGATATTCGGATTGACAATCGAGACAGAATCAATAAGCATCCGTGTATGGCGGACGGCTGTGACATTGTGGAAGAACGAAACGGGGCAGTCGGGCGACTCGAAGTGCGGAATGTTTTCCTTGTCTATCCAGATGGTGTCCCAACGCTCCTGCTGTTCTGTATTGACGAATGTGAACACCAGTGTGTCTGTGGCTGCGGTATAGCTGACCGGCAGTTCCACCTGGTTCCCGTTGGTGAGCCGGTTGATGAGTACGGAGTCGCTTCCTCCGGCCGTGACGGTCAGTGTGTCAAGGATGCCGATGGGAGTTTCCGTGCCGTCGGCTATTGTGTAAAAACCGTAGGTGCTGTATACGACGTTGTTGATGGGACACTCCGTGGAGTCGCATGCGGCCGTCAGGATGGCCGGTATGATGATGGCGAGTATTCCTTTAATGTCTTTTAGTCTCTTCATGCTGTTAGCGTGGAATGGGGAAACGGCTTAGATTTCCTTTTCTATCTGATATTTGTTGCGTTCCGTCGAATTGCGGCTAATCAGTTCGCCGAGGAAACCGGCCAGGAACAGTTGAGTGCCCAGTAGCATGGTGGTCAGCGCAATGTAGAAATAAGGCGATTCCGTGACGAGGCGGTATCCCATGCCGTGGTTCATGGCATAGATTTTAGTGGCCCCCACAGCGATGACGGAGATGAAACCTAAGAGGAACATCAGCGAACCTAACAGGCCGAATACGTGCATGGGTTTTGTGCCGAAACGGCTGAGAAACCACAGTGAGAGAAGGTCCAGATAGCCGTTGACAAAACGGTCGAGGCCGAATTTGGTCTTGCCGTACTTGCGGGCCTGGTGATGCACCACTTTCTCTCCAATCTTGTCGAATCCGGCGTTCTTGGCCAGATACGGGATATAGCGGTGCATTTCGCCATACACCTCGATGTTCTTTACCACGTCCTTGCGGTATGCCTTCAGGCCGCAGTTGAAGTCGTGCAGGTTCTTGATGCCGCTGACTTTTCGTGCGGTGGCGTTGAATAGTTTGGTAGGGATGGTTTTTGAAAGCGGGTCGTATCGTTTCTGTTTGTAGCCTGAAACGAGGTCGAAGCCGTCTTCCGTAATCATTTTGTACAGTCCGGGGATTTCGTCTGGCGAATCCTGCAGGTCGGCATCCATGGTGATGACCACATCTCCCTGTGCGCGTTCGAAGCCGCAGAACAAGGCTGGGCTTTTTCCGTAATTGCGGCGGAATTTGATGCCTTTTACGCAATCATGCTGTTTTTGCAGGTCTTCGATAACTTGCCACGAACGGTCCGTACTGCCGTCGTTTACGAAAATGACTTCGTAGGTGAAGTGGTGCTCGTGCATCACTCTTTCTATCCATGCGTACAGTTCGGGAAGAGATTCCTCTTCGTTGAAGAGAGGTATGACTACAGATATATTCATCATGTTATTGTTTTAAGCTGTTTGTACCGGCAACTTTTCCCATACATCCTATGGCTGCGGCGGGGATGGACAGGAGGGTTCCCAGGAATGTGTTGGAAATAAGGAATTCGATGGTCAGTTCGATGGGGCTTGTCGTGCGCCATGTAAGAATGGTCTGTTCGACAAGTTCCCGGTAGTTTTGCCCGTTGTCCATGTTTTGTAAGGCCTTTTCCACTTCCGGCTGTTGCAAGAGTGCAGCGTAGGTGTCGGCCACAAAGCCGTTGTCCATATACCGGAAATAGATGTATTGTGCAGCGGCCATCAGCAAGGAGGCGTAGATGAACATCATCCAGCTCATCCACCATGCCATGCCGAAGCCTATGTCTGCCGTCTGCCATCGGAATTTCTTTACCAGCCGTCCCGCAACGAACACCGAAGCGATGCCCGTCAGTATGCAGATGAGGCTGAAGCCGGGCCGTGCGAGTCCGGCGATGAAGCAGGCAAAACTCACAATCCACACAAGGCCGACCCAAGCTCCTTTTTGGGTCGTGTATGTACGTAATTTTGCATAAATGGTTGCGTCCATATCTTTTGATTCTAACAATGACTTGCAAAGATAGTGAAAGGTGGGCGCAGAGACAAATGAAAACAAGGTTTTCTGATTGGGCTATGCCGAACCGCATCCTATCTTCGCGGAGGCAAAGGTACGCAAAATATGTGGAACTACGTTGTATACACATTGTTTTTTAATAAATTCCAACCGGTTGAAAATGAGTTTTGTTTTGTGGAGAGTAGAAAAAAGTAGCCACTAATGTTTGGAATGGAAAGAAAAAGTTCATACCTTTGCAACCGCAAACGGGAAAGTCCTGTACGGCCAGCTCCCTTCGAATCCCCCAGGGCTTGATCGCAGCAAGGGTAGTTGGTTGTAGCGGCGCGATGCAGTAAGCTTTCCCACCCCGCCTCTTTAGCTCAGTTGGCCAGAGCACGTGATTTGTAATCTCGGGGTCGTTGGTTCGAATCCGACAAGAGGCTCGAAAAGAGAAGAAGGCGAAACCCGTAAGTGTTTCGCTTTTTTGTTTTCCGTTATGACTTGTGCAAATGTTGGCAATCCGGTGGTTTTGGCACGCCTCGAAGTATTTTTCGGGACGGAGGATTGGAACGGCCTGACGTGTTATCTGGACGGCTTGTCGCACAAAGACTTCCGCAATGCAGGGAGGATGATAGGGGAGAGGCTGTTGCCGGCGGTGCCGGACGAGGTGTTTTGGACAGCCTTTCTTGTTCTGTTTGATTATCATTCCAAGGCTTTTCTGGTGACGATGCTCAAGGCCGCGCAGGTCAGGAAGCAAAGCGTGGGGTTCACGCTGTTTCATGAAGGGTTCTCAGCGGTAGCGGAGCGTTTGAACGGTGTCGGGACGGAAGTGGACCGTACCAAGTTTACCGCATTCATGTTGCGGGTCTTTACGGATGAGGTGGATGAGGTCGGACGGCTTTTCTCCGCCCTGCATATCGACCATCCCCTCATGCGGCTGGAGTTCTTGTTGCGTGGTGAAGGTATGTCGTGTTATTATTTGCTTTTCAATGCGATGCGGCAACTTGAGCACGATAAGGACTTGTTGGCAAGGTGTTGTGTCTATCTGATGAAGAAGGGTGATTCGCTTTCTTTTAATCTGGCCAGTGTGAGTAAGGTTTATTTTGATTTGCCCCAGGTGAAAGGTACGTTCTCCTTGCGTCTGGCCCCTTATCAGCTAGGTATGCTGGAGGCTTCGTATGCCTCGTTCAAGAAAGTGTTGTGCAGCATCTGAGTTAGTCGGAAAAATGGACCTGCCGACAATGAAATGCGGACCTGTCGGCGTTTTGTCGCATACAGGTCCGTATTTTATGCTGTCCGGAAGGAGAGGGACAGCAGTTGTACCGAACGGTCGTTTCGTTTTGTGTTACATTGCGTGAGGAACTTGTGCAACATTAAGGATTGACCACTTTCCTGCCATCGATGATGTAGATGCCTTTCGGAAGTCCTTTCAATGATTCTGGGTATTTTACCTTGCTTCTGACCAAAACCCCACTGACGGTATAGACATCCACATCTTGCGTATTGCTTGGGATGTTTTTGATGGCGTCGTCATCCATTCTGCTGTATGACAGTTGGAAATTGTCGAAACAGCACCAGCAGTCCCTTATGTAACCTTGGCTTTTCAAGCCTATTTTCAGTTTTCCGTCGGTTACGGTTACATCTATGGAGTTTGGGTATAGGTCTTGTGCAAAACATAGGTTTGCTGTGTACATGCTGTTGACGTAGCCGTTTTTCAAGTCAGTGCTGCCAAGATTGCTTGTCTCTCCGTCGTAAAGATAGCTATATAGTGATGCGAGTTTCTGTGTTTGAGCATTGGCATACAATATGGCTGGAATGTTCTCGGTGCCATTCTTGTAGGCTTCTCCGCCATCGTTGACTCCGGTGCGATACAAAGCATTGACTTTGATGGTATAGATACCGTTTTTCAGTCCAGTCAGTGTCTGATAGGTGTCGAAATTTTTGTTGTAATGTTCTGCCACTCCGTAATTGCATACCGGGGCTCCGATCCATCCGGTGGCACTGGATTGGAAATCGGGGTTGGTCAGCAACAGGGTCATGTTCCAGCATTGTCCGGAAGCTGGCCATGCCTCTTCGCTTTTGAGGAATGCGATGGCTTTTGCCTTGAGTGTACTTGTTGCCGTTTCTATTTCGTTGCTGTTTCTGGCGGCTTCAATCTGTGACGATGCTTCTGCAATTTGTTTCAGGAAAATGTCGAGTGCGTTTCCTGCTTCGGTCTGGCCTGCGATTTCCAGACATTTTTCTTTCATCTCTTTGAATGCTGTACTGGCAACCTGGGCTTTTTGGCAATCTTCGATAAGGTTCTGCAGGTTGTTTATGTTAGTCTGGTAACTTTCTTTGGTCTCTTCTGTGTTTTTTGCCTGTTCGATAGCGTCAATCAAGGATTGGCGGAAAAGTGCCGGCATGTCTGTCGCACTCAGGTTTTCAGCTTTGTCGACCAAACTTGCCAATAAGCGTTTGTATGAATCCAGCGAACCAACCTTTTCCAGTGTCATGCAGTCGATGTCCGGCATCCAGTCGGATGCGTTATACAGTCGGATGACGTTGTTTCCTTTTTCAAGTGTGATGTCGATTTCTTTTTGTGCGGGCTTGCTCCAGCCTCCTGAGTTTAACGTAAAGGTTTGCTCATCTTTGCCGTTTACGGTTATTGTCACTTTGCGGTCGGCTCCGGATATGAAAGTGAGCGTCATCGTATATTCTCCGCCTTCTTCGCTGAATACATTCCGCCATTGGAGGTCGTTTTGTGCAGATTTTCCTAACCAACCGGCCTTCGCGCCGCCCGAACAATAGTCGGTTTCTTCGTATATGCCTGTCTCGCTGGACTGGTTGTTCGTCAGTTCCTGATATGCACTCAGCCATGCTGTTTCTCCTTCATAAATGCTCCGTTCGTAACGTTTCTCTGCATCTAAAATATAAATACGGGTGCCGTGTGCCGGAACATGAGTGTTCAGTGTGCCCTTGTATGTTCCAATGTTTTTTTGTTCTAAGGCGTCACGCACTTGTATGGTTCCTCCCAAATCCAGTTCCAGGAAATCCACGGACAGGTCGAGGGGTTGTTGGGTCGGGTTGTAAAAGGCTACCGCTCTGCGTTTGCCGTACAACGTTTCTATGTCTTTCACCAATATATAGGCTCCTGAAACTTTCTTGACGACGTAAGCCTGTAGTGCCAATGGGTCTTGGTTGATGGAGATAAGGTCGCTGTTTTTCATCAAGTCTAATGCCTTTTGTGGTATAGAGGTCATGTCACATCCTATGAGTAAAGGGGAACTCATCATGCACCACATTCCGAAATGCGTCTTGTCTTCTTCTTCTGTCAGTCCGCGGCCTACTTCCAGCATGTCCATGTCGTTGAATTTTCCTTCTGTGGCGTAGGCGGAAAGATATAGGTTCTGGCCCACGATACTTTTGATGGAATTCCAGCCCAGATAGATGTCTTCCGAGATGCGCCATGATGTAGCTACATCGTGCACCCACGTGCCGGGAAATGCCCACCGGCATACGTTCAGGCGTACGTCTTCTCGTCCTGTAGCCATGATGGCATTATGTATCTCTGTGTATCGTTTCTGTTCGGGCAGGTCAAGTTTGTCTACGTTGTGATTGGGGTCCCCGCCGCAGAAGTCTACTTTGATAAAATCGAAATTCAATTCTTTGAAGAAAAAGTTGATGTCTTCCGTATCGTGTCCGTAAAGTCCTACTCCAATTCCGGCCTCGTCGCCTCCCCAGTACGAAGCGCAAGTGTTCTTGCCGGCATCCGAATATATACCGGCTTTCAGTCCTTTTCCATGTATGTATTCTACGATGGGAGCCAGGCCGTTGGGGAAGCGTGTGGGGTGTATCAGTAGTTTCCCGTTCTCATCCCGGCCGCCGAAATATCCGTCGTCAATGTTGATGTATTGGTATCCTGCGTCTTTCAGTCCCGTTGTCACCATGGCATCGGCCTGTGCCTTGATTAATGTTTCGTTGATTTTGAAGCCATAGGTATTCCACGAACTCCATCCCATTGTGGGTGTTTCGTAGGCATGTCCTTGTAAAGCCCACAGCATGGATATTGCCATACCGTAAAAGAGTTGTTTTTTCATGTAAAGTTGAATTTGTTTAGTTAAATTAAAAATGATTTGGTTTATGATTTATTGTCAAAGGTATGTTGTTTTTTGTGAATATCCATCGGGGGGGGTATAATAAAAGTTAAAATAAAACCGGAAAGGGGGCATTCAGTCCCTTTCCGGTAGATAGATATTTGTTGTTCGTGTGTGAATCAGTTTACTTCTCTGGCGAGAATACGAGGTCGAGAATATCGGCGTTCTTGAAGAGCTTTTTGGCAAACTTCTGTATATCTTTCGGGGTCAGCCCTTTCAGAAGGTCTTCGTTGTTCTTCGGGTCGTCGTAGTTGACGCCGGTCTTATAGTAACTCATAAGTGTGCCCAACCAATAGTTGTTGTGCGCCTTTTTCTGTTCTTCCTCTTTCAGGGTGTTCTTCACCACCTTGCCCAGTTCTTCTTCCGTCACTCCGTTGGCTATAATGTCATCAACTTCCTTATAGATGAGCGGTTTCAGCTCTGCGGCCTTTTCGGGCTGGCAGTCAAACTGCATCATCATGGAGTAGGCGTTGTAAGGTTCGCGCGAAGCGGCTCCGCGCACTCCCACGCCGTAGGTTCCGCCCTGTTCCTCGCGGATGCTCTTGGTGTAACGGTTGTTGAGTATGTCACCCAGTACCGTTGTCATGAGGCTTTCCTTGACGGTGTATTTCATTTCCTTTCCGAAAGTGATGATGACCGTGGATTTCGGTGTTTCGAGCGGGATGAAGATTTCTTTCTCCACTTTTCCTTTCGGGCCGCGTACTTTACGGTCAATCCATTTTTCGTGGCGGTAGGTCGACGGGATGGCACCGATATATTTCTCGGTCATGGCCTGGGCCTCTTCTTTCTCTATGTTGCCCACGATGAAGAAGGTAAAGTCGCTTGCATCGCAGAAGCGGTCGCGGTAGATTTTCTCCATACGGTCCAGCGTGATACGGTCCACATAATGGTCGTCAAAGAGTTGTACGCGCGGGTTGTAGTTTGTCGTGATGCGTGTGATGGAGTCGCTCATGATTTTGCGCGGCTGTCCTTCCATCTGTTTCACCTGTATATGATTGCGTTCGATTTGTACGTTATGTGTCACGGAGTCGAAACGTGGTTGTACGAAGTGCAGATACACCATCTGCATCATGGTCTCAAAGTCTTTCGGAATAGAACTACCCTGTATGTTTTCATACAAAGAGCTGAGTTTTACGTTGCACATCGCCTGCTTTCCTGTCAGCAACTTCTGGAAAGCTACGATGTCGTAGTCGCCAAGACCGTATGCCGGTACGAAGTTACCCAAGCTGGCAGCGGCAGGCAGAAGGTCGAGGTCATCGTACTGCGATGTGCCGCCCGGACTGTATGCAACCAATGTAACGTCTTCTTTCTCAAAATCCGCCTTGCGGTAGATGACTTTGGCTCCGTTGCTTAATGTCCACTCTTCGGCATCGAATTGCGGTAATGTTTTGGTCTTTACGATTTTTCCGCTTTCGGGCTCCTTGTTGATGAGGTTGCCGTCGATGCTGTTGTCCTCGTAAGCGGCGATGGGTTTGCCTTCGTTCTCGGCCAGGATGGCGAGTGTTTCTTCCTCGGTCAGGTGTGTGACTCCTTCACTCGGCCCAGAGATGAGGATGACGCGGTTGTCGGCCTTCCACCATTTCTTCACCTCGTCGGAAACTTCCTTGGCCGTGATGGTCGGAAGAATTTCCTTTACTGCGGCTACATAATCTTCCACGTCGGTGATACCTGTATTGTGGAGGAAATGTTCCTGCATTTCTTCGGCATAAGAGTCATTATGCGTCTTGTCCTTGTCCTTCAGCATAGATTCCAGATTGACCAGCGTGTTGGTCTTGATGCGGTTCAATTCGCTTTCGGTAAAACCGTGCTGGAACACCTTTTCGTGTTCTGCAAATGCGCCCTCAACGGCTTCCTTCTCCTGATTGGGCTTGGCTACAGCAGTGATGGCGTAGCAGTAGTATCCGCGAGCCAGTCCGCTGAACCCTACTGACGCACTCACATAGGGAGCCTTTCCGCTTTGTATGATTTCGCCGATGCGGTTTGACATCATTCCGTTGAAGAAACTTTGTAAGAGGCTTCTTTTAATGTCTCCATAAGTGATGTAACCCTTTCCGTCGCGTTCCTTGTCGCGGAAGGCGCGCAGGATTTCTATCCTTGACGATGTGGCTTCCTTGTCGGTGGCCAGGCAGAAGTACGTCTTCTCATGCGAGGGAATCTCAAAGAACGGACGGGGAGTCGGATTCTTGATGGCGGGGATGGATGAGAACACCTTCTTGATTTTCTCTTCCATCTTTTTCACGTCAAAATCACCTGCGATGGCAATGGCCTCCAGATCGGTGCGGTACCATTTGTGGTAGAAGTCACGTATGGTTTCAGGCTTGAAGGTCCGGATGACATCCATCGAGCCGATGACGTCGCGTACGGCATATTTGGAGTCCTTGAACAGCACGGGCATTTGTTGTCTGTTGATGCGTAATGCGCTGCTGTTGCGCGTGCGCCACTCTTCCGTAATGACCCCTCTTTCCTTATCTATCTCGTCTTCAGCCAGCGTAAGGTAGTATGACCAGTCGTGCAGGATGAGCAGACAAGTGTCGGTAAGGGCTTCGTCGGCCATGGGGACATCGCTGATGTTATACACCGTTTCCTGTTGTGTGGTGTAGGCGTTCAGGTTGCCTCCGAATGAGATTCCGTGTCGTTCCAGAGTAGATATCATGGAGTTTTCGGGGAAGTTCTTGCTGCCGTTGAATGCCATGTGTTCCAGGAAGTGTGCCAGACCGTTCTGGTCGTCGTTTTCCAACAGTGCTCCGGCGTCACGGATGATGAAGAAGCTGGCGCGGTCTTTCGGCTCTTCGTTGTGTCTGAGATAATAAGTAATCCCGTTAGGGAGCTTCCCGATGAGCACATTCGGGTCTGCCGGCAGTTTCTTGTTCCAGTCGATGGGTTGTGCGAATCCCATGAGGCTGCAAACGAAACATGCGAGCAAAAGGATTTTCTTTTTCATAAGTTCTGAATATAAATGTTTATATGACTGCAAATGTACGATATTATCTGCGGATGATGTTGTTTTTTAGCTTATTTTAATGTGCTCTCGTCCTTCTTGCGGATTTCCACGCGACGGATTTTCCCGCTGATGGTCTTGGGCAGTTCGTCCACGAATTCGATTACGCGCGGATACTTGTAAGGGGCAGTCACCGTCTTTACGTGGTCCTGAAGCGTCTTGGCCAAATGCTCCTTGTTAGATGTGCGGTATTCTTTCGCCAGTACGACGGTGGCTTTGACTATCTGTCCCCGGATTTCGTCCGGGACTCCTGTAATGGCACATTCCACTACTGCAGGATGCGTCATGAGGGCGCTTTCCACCTCGAACGGACCTATGCGGTAACCGGAACTTTTGATGACATCATCCACACGGCCCACGAACCAGTAATAACCGTCTGCATCCCGCATGGCCACATCGCCTGTGTAGTAGATTCCGTCGTGCCACACTTCTTTGGTCAGCTCAGGGTTGCGGTAATATTCCTTGAACAGTCCGAGCGGTTTGCCGTGGGTGGTGCGTATGACAATCTGTCCTTGTTCTCCGGGGGCTGCGCTTGTGCCGTCGGTCTTCAGCAAATCTACGTCATACTGTGGGTTAGGTACGCCCATTGAGCCCGGTTTCGGTTTCATCCATGGGAATGTCGCGATACTTAGTGTGGTCTCGGTCTGTCCGAAACCTTCCATCAGTTTGATGCCCGTAAGGCGGTGGAATGTTTCGTACACGGCCGGGTTCAACGCTTCGCCTGCGATGGTGCAGTATTGCAGCGACGAGAGGTCGTATTTCGTAAGGTCCTCGCGGATGAGGAAGCGGAACACGGTGGGCGGTGCGCACAGTGACGTGATATGGTAATCCTGTATCAGTTGCAGGAAGTCCTGCGGGTGGAACTTTTCATGGTCGTAGACAAAGACTGTGGCTCCGGCAATCCATTGCCCGTAGAGTTTGCCCCACACGGCTTTTCCCCATCCTGTGTCGGCCACGGTCAGGTGCAGGCTGTCTTTGTGAAGGTTGTGCCAGAAGCAGCCCGTAGCGATATGGCCGAGCGGATAAGTAAAGTCGTGGGCCACCATTTTGGGCTCGCCTGTGGTACCGGATGTGAAGTACATCAGCGATATGTCGTCGTTGCGGTTGGCGGCTGCCGGTCGGACGAATGGTTGTGCCTCCAGCACTCCCTTTTGGAAATCCTTGAAATTCTGCGGAATGACAGGTCCTGCCGATACCAGATGCTGTACTGATGGAGAGAAGGGGAGCGATTCGCGTACATGTTGTAAGATTGGTTCTTCGCCGGCGCATACAATCATTTTGATGCTTGCTGCGTTGTTCCGGTAAATGATGTCTTTACCGGTAAGCAGGTGGGTGGCGGGAATGGCCACCGCGCCAATCTTGTGCAGTGCGATGATGGAGAACCAGAATTCGTAGCGTCGCTTGAGAATCAGCATGACCATGTCGCCGTGTCCGATGCCTAAAGACTGGAAGAAAGAGGCGGTGCGGTCGGTATAGTCTTTCAGTTCACCGAAAGTGAAGTCATGATGCACGCCGTGGTCGTTGGTCCAGCATAGCGCGATTTTGTCGGGGTCTTCTTTTGCCCATGCGTCCACCACATCATAGCCGAAGTTAAAGTGTTCGGGAACCTTGATGCGGAAGTTGTGTATGAAGTCTTCCTGCGACTGAAAGGAGGTCTGTTCTAAAAATCTTTCCAACATATATTATAATAGTATTGCTTCTGTGTAATGGTGATTGTTTGTGCGCATCATTGGCGGGTCAGCTTAAATCGACCACCGTGATGCCTGCTCCTCCGAACTGTACATGCTCGTCGCGACAGTCTTTTACTCCTGATACCGTGCGGAGATATTGGCGGATAAGTGTCCGCAGGATGCCGGACCCTGTTCCGTGCAGGATTCTGACGCGGGCGATACCCAGCAGGATGGCGTCGTCGATGAAATAGGTCACGGCATTGAGTGCCTCGTCGCCGCGCATGCCCCTTACGTCGATGTCTTGTTTGAAATGGAGTTTCTTTTCGTATACGGCATCCCGTGTCTGTTTGCTGACGTATGTGGCAACCATGGGCTGTTCTTCCCGTTTCGGCGGTACGGCGCGTTCCAGGCGGTCGGCTTTCACGTTCGTGCGCATCATGCCGAATGTGACGATGGCTGTTTTGCCGTCGGTTTCCTCTATGGTGCCCACGGTGGTCTGTCCTTTGATGCGTACCGTATCGCCAGGCTGCAGCGGGCGTTGTTGTTCTTCCGCCTTGCGTTCGGCTTCCAGCGACTCGTCTTCCCGTCGTTTCCGTTCGCGTTCGGCCTGTCCCGCTTTCTTTTCCTTGCGTTCGGCCTGACGTTTTTTCCGTTCCTGCAACTGTTGCATCTTGCGGGCAATCTTGTCCGCTTCCTGTTCTTTTCCGATGTCCGCAATGCTGTCTTTGAAATCAGTCAGTTCTTGCCGTATGCTGCGTGTCTTTTCTTTTTCGGCCTGTGCCTCGCGGATACCTTTGATGGTATGTTCTATTTTGGCGTT
Organism: uncultured Paraprevotella sp.; assembly: GCA_900548345.1. Taxonomy (GTDB): domain Bacteria; phylum Bacteroidota; class Bacteroidia; order Bacteroidales; family Bacteroidaceae; genus Paraprevotella. The sequence continues at coordinate 40,496 of URKA01000020.1, forward strand.
TGATTCCTTCAGCAGTTGTTCGGCATCTTCTTTGGCTTTTCGCAGTATTTCCTTACGGTTGCGGTGCAGTTCCTCGATTTCCGCCTCGTAGCGTGCGATGGTTCTTTCCATCTCCTTCTCTTTGAGGTGTATGTTCTGCCGTTTGTTTTCCCAATACCGTTTGTCCCTCACGATATCCTGAAGATACTTGTCGGCGTTGATATATTCGCGTCCCACGATGTCGGACGCATCGGCGATGACTTCTTCCGGAAGTCCTGTCTTACGGGCAATCTCGACGGCGAATGAGCTTCCGGGGTTACCGATTTGGAGCTGGAACAGGGCTTGCATCTGCTGTCGGTCGTAGAGCATGGCACCGTTTACCACACCTTCGTGGTCCTCGGCAAAGTGCTTCAGGTTCTGGTAATGGGTGGTGATGATACCGAATGTCTTTTTCTGGTTGAAACGTTTCAGTACGGCTTCGGCTATTGCACCGCCGATTTGCGGTTCGGTGCCTCCTCCGAATTCGTCTATCAACAATAAACTCTTGCCGTTGCAGTGCTTCATCATGTTTTTCATGTTGAGCAGATGGCTTGAGTATGTACTGAGGTCATCTTCTATGCTCTGTTCGTCTCCGATGTCGATGAAGATGCTGTCGAACATTCCTGTCCGTGAGTTTTCCCCGATGGGCACAGGAAGTCCGCATTGCAGCATGTATTGTATGAGTCCTGCTGTTTTCAGGCAGACTGATTTGCCACCGGCGTTCGGACCGGAGATGATAAGGATACGCTGTTTTCCGCTCAACTCTATATCGAGAGGGACTATCTTTTTCCCGTGTCTGATGAGCGAGAGGCGCAGCAGGGGATGGCATGCCATTGTCCAGTCGATGAGCGGGGCATCTTTGATGTCCGGTGCTATCGCTTCTATCTGTTGTGCCAGATGAGCTTTGGCGCGGATGAAATCTATCTCGGCCAAGAACTCGTAGGATTGTAGAATCTCCGTATGGAGCGGGCGTATCTGTTCGGTAAAATCCTGCAGGATGCGGATGATTTCCCGTCGTTCCTCACCTTCCAGTTCACGGATGCGGTTGTTGGCTTCCACCACTTCGGCCGGTTCGATGAAGACTGTACGTCCTGTGGCCGATTCATCGTGTACGATACCCTTGATTTTACGTTTCAGTGCCGGTGCCACAGGGATTACCAGACGGCCGTCGCGCATGGTCGGTGCCACGTCCTTTTCCACAACGCCTTCTTGCTGTGCATTGCGCAGTATGGCGTGGAGTGTACGTGATATTCCGCTTTCAACAGACGAAAGTTCCCGGCGGATACGAAGCAGTTCGGGGGAAGCATTATCCTTGATTTTTCCGTATTTGTCTATGATGCCGTCGATACGGCGTATGATTTGCGGGAATACGGATATGTCTTGCGTCAGCCGTTTCAGGGCCGGGTAACGCCCCTGGTTCCCGTTGTTTGCATGTTCGTCGTTGTCGTCTTCCTGATTAAGGAAAGCTACGATGGCGGCAATGGTCGCCAGCGAGCGTTTCAGGTCGAACAGTTCCGTTTCTTCAAGGTAAGTTCCTTGTATGCGTATGCGTCTGACAGCAGGCCTTACGTCGTAAAAGTCCTGGTCGGGAAAGGCTTCTTCGCTTTCCATGATGTGCAGAAATTCGCGTGTGTGTTCCTGCAGTTCCCGTAACGTGTGTACGTCGGTGATGAATTTCATCTTGTCCGTACGCTCTTTTCCTAAGGGGCTCAGGCAATGTTTGCCGAGTAGCTCACGTATTTCGTCGAAACCGATTTTCTGTTCAAAATTCAGCGGGTATATCATAACCGTGTGTCGTATTGCGGCACAAAGTTAGTAAAAACTGCGGGTAATGCTGCCGATTTGTGAGAAAAGAAGACTCCCCGATACGAAAATGACGTGTCGGGGAGTGTTTTTTGAATATAAATGTTGGTGGAATATCCGTTTAGTCGAGATAGCTGGGAGCTTCTTCACCAATCATCTGACGCAGGGCCTGCTTGAAGATTCTCCACTGTTGGAACAGGTCGTGTTCGGGTTCGTGCTCGTGGTCGTGCATCGGGCTCTTGCAGAAGAATGACAGCCAGCACTGGATGCCGCACAAGCCGGCACGCAAGGCCAGGTCGGAGAACAATACGAGGTCGAGTGCGATGGGAGCGGCCAGAATGGAGTCGCGGCACAGGAAGTTGACTTTGATTTCCATCGGGTAGCCCATCCATCCGAAGATGTCGATGTTGTCCCATGCTTCCTTGTTATCCTTGCGGGGAGGATAATAATTGATGCGTACCTTATGGTATACGTCACCGTAGAGGTCGGGGAACTTTTCAGGTTCGAAGATGTTCTCGATAACGGAGAGCTTGCTCACTTCCTTGGTCTTGAAGTTGGCCGGGTCGTCCAGCACTTCACCGTCGCGGTTGCCAAGTATGTTGGTCGAGAACCATCCGTTTACGCCCAGCATACGGGTCTTGAACATCGGTGCAAGTACGGTCTTCATCAATGTCTGTCCGCTCTTGAAGTCTTTACCGGAGATAGGCACGTTCTTCTGTTTTGAGAATTCCCACATGGCCGGGATGTCCACACAAAGGTTGGGGGCACCCATGATGAACGGCGCGCCTTCGGCGATGGCGGCGTATGCGTAGCACATGCTTGGGGATACATGTTCCGTGTCATTGGCTTTCATGGCAGCTTCCAAAGAAGCCAGAGAGGCATGAACCTCGCATTCGGGGATGTAGATTTCGGTGCTGGCAGCCCACAATACAGCGATGCGCTCGCATTGGTTTGCAGCCTTGAAGTCGCGGATGTCCTGACGCAGCTGCTCTACCATGTCCCAACGTGTGGCCGCATTCTTGATGTGCGTGCCGTTCAGACGTTTGGCCCAGTTATGGTCGAATGCCGCAGGCATCGGCGTGATGGCTTCCAGTTCTTCTTTCACAGGATTGATGTCCTTTTCTTTCAGCACCTCTGCATAGAGTGCCGCCTGATAAGCGTTTTCAGGGAAAATGTCCCATCCGCCGAAAACGATGTCGTTCAAGTCGGCCAAAGGTACGATATCCTTGATGAGTTTTTCCTTATTGTCTTGTGTCTTCATCTTGGCCATCTGGCTGATGGAGCCGACGGGCTTGGACAACCCACGGCGTGCAGAGAGCACTCCTGTAATCATTGTAGTGGCTACTGCGCCTCCTACACCTACTACTAAAACGCCTAATTTTCCTGAGGCTTGTGCTATTTCCTTTTCCATTTTAATTTAAAAGTTGTTTTAAGTAATTATGAACCGTTATATGCGGCTTTCTAAATATGCAAAGTTTGGTCTTTATTCTTAGAAACCCAAATACGAAAAAGTTGGATTTCTATTTTGGAACACTTGTAGCGAAAAATGAGACACCAATCGTAAATGATTAGGTCAAATCAAAAGGATAAACTTCATTAATTTGCATGTGAATTAAAACGGATGAAAATAAAAGACCATATATCTTTGCCCGACGGGGATTTCGGCATATTGAAAAAGTACACGATGCTTTTCGACGGCGAGGTGGCACTCGTCCGCAATCCGGCCAACAACATGGGGGACGCTACGATGAAAGTGGAATGGGTAACGGTCATCATGGTGGTGGCCGGCAGCATAACCTGTTGTATCAATGAGGAAGATGTGTGCCTGCATGAACGTGACCTGTTGATGCTGGCGCCGAATTTCGTGATTACACGTAAGACAAAGTCGGATGATTTTCATTGCAAGTGCTTGTGCTTTTCCAAGAGTCTTCTGGAAAAGTCGGTGAGTTATTCCTCATTCAACTGGGATTCCATTTCGTTTCTGATGCAGCATCCGGTGTTGAGGCTCATGGAAAAGGAATATGAAATGTTTCTTCTTTTCTACTCCTTGTTGGAGTTCAAGCTCGAAAACCAGAATACGGTCTGTTACCGCGAGGCGACCCAATGCCTTGTGAGGGCGTTCCTGTATGAGCTTTGCGGGGTGTTGGACCGTTATGTGCCGATGGAGCGAAACGGATATTCGTTGGGACGCAATCTTTTCAAAGGGTTCTTAGACATCCTTTCGGCAAGCTATCCCAAGCCCCGTTCCGTGTCGTACTATGCCGAACAGTTGAACGTGACGCCTAAGTATCTGTCTACCGTATGTAAGCAGCACTGCGGGCAGACAGCTTCGGAAATGATCAACAAGTTTGTGATGAAGGATATTTCCTATCTTCTTACCCATTCGGACAAGAGTATCAAGGAAATCATGGTGGAACTGGATTTCCCGTCCCTTTCGTTTTTCGGGAAATATGTGAAGAAACATTTCGGGATGGGGCCGAGGTCGCTTCGCGCCAAAGGGTCAACCTAACACGACATCCAACACCATCATCAGTGCAAAGCCGGATGCGAATCCCAATGTTCCCATGTTCGAATGTTGGCCCTGTGAGGCTTCCGGAATAAGCTCTTCCACCACTACATAAATCATGGCGCCGGCCGCGAATGCCAGCAGATAGGGCAGTGCGGGGGTGAGATAAGAGGCCGCCAAGAGGGTGAGCAGGGCGGCTATCGGTTCCACGATTCCGCTCAATGCTCCGATAAGGAATGATTTCATGCGGCTGTTGCCCTCTCCCCGCAGGGGCATGGCTATGATGGCTCCTTCGGGAAAGTTCTGTATGGCGATGCCCAGCGAGAGGGCGATGGCGCCGGCCATCGGAAGATAGGCACTATGTTCCAATGCGGCGGACAGGGTTACTCCTACGGCCATGCCTTCAGGTATGTTATGCAGCGTCACGGCCAAGGCCAGCATGCTGGTCCGTGACAAATGACTGTGCGGCCCTTCCGGTGATTTGCTGTTCAGGTGCAGGTGTGGCGTGATGCGGTCCATGAGCAAAAGGAAGGCGATGCCTGCGGCAAATCCTGTGACCGCCGGAATGACCCGTGAGGCGTGGTCTGTTCCGCACATCTCTATCGAGGGTATGAGCAACGACCACACCGAGGCGGCCACCATGACACCGGCGGCGAATCCCAGCATGATTTTCTGTATGCGTCCGGCCATGCGTGCTTTCATCAGAAATACGCATGCCGCTCCGAGTGTGGTGCCGGCAAAGGGTAAGAGCAGTCCAATCAAGAGTCCGTTCATTGTAATGTATTTTGTATCCTTTTGTTTTCTTTTGCGAAGATACTTTGTCTGTTCCGTATCTCCAAATGAATTCATTTCTTTTAAAAAACGATATTAAAAACGGGACTTTATTTTCGCGCTGAAATGCAGACCTGTTTTCGTCCGATTCTTCACAGGTGACCGTTTCATCCTTCACAGGTGACCGTTTCGTTCTTCACAGGTGACCATTTTATCGCCGACTGTTCCGCATTTTATCACCTACTGTTCCGCGTTTTTTACTTGTTTATACGGCAGGTATGAAAACGAGCTTTTGGCAGGCGGCTTCTGATAACATGGAAATATAAGGATTGTCAAGTTTTCAGACGGAACATCCCGTCGGAGAGGCATATTCTTTCCTCTTCGACAAGGCGGTGTAGAACGTCGCCTACCTTGTCGGACGGCCAGCCGGGTATACGGAAATCCTGTGCGGGATGCATCTCTTTGTCTTTCAGAAGTTCTATGATGAGTTTTGAAATGGTTTCCTCGTCGTCTCCGGAGGTCTTGTGCCGGCTTCGGCAAATGTCACATTGCCTGCAGTCGTCACTGTCCCGTTCTCCGAAGTACTGTAAAAGTACCTTGCTCCGGCAGTAGTCCGTTTCTTCGGCATAATGTAAAATGGATTCAATGCGCTCCTTGTATTGTTGTTTGCGCTTGTCGTATATCTCAGGCGAAAGGACAATCCGGTCGGTCTCGACCCTTTTGCAGCGAAATGTGATGTAGGGCGTTTTCTTGCGGGGGATGTAATGGAGGATTCCGGAACGGTTCAGTGCCAGGAGATGATGATAAATCTCATCGGCGGTCAGTCCGGTCAGCGTGGAAATCCGCCGTTCGTCTATGAAAACGTAATCGCTGAAAAGGCCGCCATAGCAACGTAAGATGTTCTGGAGTAACGTTTCTTGTGTCTCATCCAGTTGTTTGAGGCGGTATAATTCGTCCCGCTTGAGTAATACGTGTAGTCGTGAAGCATTGTCCTGCTCATCGGTGTACTCTATATAGCCTGCGCGGCTCAGGATTTTCAGGGCACTGTCGGCTTGCACGGGGAAATGCCTGAAGTTGCGGCAGAACTCTTCCAGGTTGAATTCACGTGTCACGTTGTATCCGTCTCCCATCGCCATCTGATAGTAATAACAGAGATGTTCGTATGTTTTCCGGATATCTTCTTTGTCGGGAAACGTGTCGGGGATGCGTTTCATCAGTTTGGTACGGTCGTTTTTCTGGTAGAGCAGGACGGCATACGCCTGTTGTCCGTCCCGTCCGGCCCGTCCCGCTTCCTGGAAATAGGCTTCTATCGAATCGGGCAGGTTTACGTGTACGACAAGACGGACATCCGGTTTGTCTATTCCCATACCGAATGCGTTTGTGGCGGCCATAACCCGTATCCGGTCTTCTTGCCATTGGCGTTGTCTGAGGTCTTTTTCGGCATCGTTCAGTCCTGCATGATAATAGGTCGCGGTGATTCCGTGTTCCTGAAGCAGTTCTGCAATCTGTTTTGTCCCTTTCCGGTTGCGTGTGTATACAATGGCCGGCCCGTCTACACTTTGCAGGATATGGATTAATTCGCCGGGCTTGTCGTCAGTATGCCGTACGACGTATGCCAGATTCTTGCGCATGAAACTCATGCAGAACACATTCGTTTCTTTGAAAGCCAATTTTTGCTGGATGTCTTCCGTGACTTTCGGTGTGGCTGTGGCCGTAAGTGCCAATATAGGAATGTCGGGCATGAACTTCCGTAGTTCCGCAATCCGGATATAGGACGGTCGGAAGTCGTAGCCCCATTGTGAGATGCAATGCGCTTCATCTACAGTGATGAAACTTACTTTCATGTGGCGGACCTTGGTCTGGAATATCTCGGATTCGAGGCGTTCCGGCGAGACATACAGAAACTTATAGTTTCCAAAGATGCAGTTTTCCAAGGTCACTATGATTTCCGAGTGGGTCAGGCCGGAGTATATGGCTGCGGCCTTGATACCCCGTCTGCGCAGGTTCCTGACCTGGTCTTTCATCAGTGCGATAAGTGGGGTGATGACGATGCAGATGCCTTCCCGGCAAAGGGCCGGAACCTGGAATGTGACTGACTTTCCCCCGCCTGTAGGCATCAGTCCCAGTGTATCTTTTCCCTTGCCTATGCTTTCGATAATCTCCCGTTGTATGCCCCGGAAGTTGTCGTAGCCCCAATATTTTTTCAGAATGGAAAGGTAAATGTCTTCCATAAAGAATGTTTTCCTTGCTTATTCCTGTTCCGAAGGTCTTATGTCCTCAATCTGCAGTTGTATCTCTCCCCGTTTGTGTGTATTCTCCTCGATGGTGTAACAGATGTCAAAAGATTGTTTGGTCTTGATATAGCGTGCCTGTGAACTTTGACCGAATGCGATGCCGTTCATGACATTGTTGCTTTTGTTGTCTACAAGCTCCAACTTGATGTGTTCCTGCTCACGCCCTACAACCTTGCTTGTGCCGTAATCGTATACGTGCAGTGTACAGAACAGAGGCTTGGGATTGTCCGGGCCGAACGGATTGAACTTCTTCAGGTCGTGGTGGAACTTATGTGTGATGTCACGGAAGTCTATCTGTGCGTCGACATTCAGGATGGCGGAAGTCTGCTCCGGAAGGATATGTTCTTCCACATACGCCTCAAAGCGTTTCCTGAATTCGGGAACATGTTCGACTTTCATCGACAGGCCTGCCGCATAAGTATGTCCGCCGAAGTTCTCAAGCAGGTCGCGGCAACTCTCAATGGCTTTATACACATCGAATCCGGCCACGGAACGTGCAGAGCCTGTGGCTAAGTTATCCGTACGGGTCAATACCACGGAAGGACGGTAGTAGATTTCAGTCAGCCGGGAAGCCACAATGCCGATGACGCCTTTATGCCATTCTTCATTATATATGACAATGGAGCGTTGTGCTTCACGTTTGTCTAATTGTGACACGATATCGTTGGCCTGTTCGGTCATGGATTTGTCCAAGTCCTTGCGCATGTCGTTGTAGCGGTTGATTTGCTCTGCCATCTCATACGCCGTCTGGTAATCTTTTTCTACCAGGAGTGCCACCGCTTCCTTGCCGTTCTGTATGCGTCCGGAAGCATTGATGCGGGGACCGATTTTGAAGATGATGTCACTCATGGTCAATTCACGTTCGTTGAGTCCGCACACATCGATGATTGCTTTCAGGCCGATACTGGGATTGGCATTCAGTTGTCTCAGTCCGTGGAAAGCAAGTATCCGGTTTTCGTCCATGATAGGTACGATGTCCGAGGCGATGCTCACGGCACATAAGTCGAGCAGGGGGATCAGTTGGCTGAACTCGATATTGTTGCTTTTGGCGAATGCCTGCATGAACTTGAATCCGACTCCGCATCCTGAGAGGTGCGGATAGGGATAGGTGGAGTCATACCGTTTGGCATTGAGGATGGCTACGGCAGGAGGCAGGATGTCATCGGGGACATGGTGGTCGCAAATGATGAAGTCGATACCCTTTTCCCGTGCATACGCAATCTCGTCTACGGCTTTGATTCCGCAGTCCAGCACAATGATGAGTTTTACACCGGTCTCGTATGCGTAGTCAATTCCCTTGACCGATACGCCATACCCCTCTTCATACCTGTCGGGTATGTAGTAGTCGATGTTTGAATAGAATTGTTGTAGAAATCTGTATACCAATGCAACGGCTGTACAGCCGTCCACATCGTAATCTCCATAAACCATAATACGTTCTTTCCCACCCAATGCCCGGTTCAGGCGTTCGACAGCCTTTTCCATGTCTTTAAAAAGAAACGGGTCGTGCAATTCGGTAAGAGAGGGACGGAAGAACTTCTTTGCTCCGGCAACGGTGTCGATGCCGCGTTCAAGCAAGAGCTGTCCGAGTATAGGACTAATGTTCAGCTCTTTGGCGAACTCTTTAGCTGCTTCCTTTTTTTGAGGTGTAGGAGTTTCTATCTTCCATTTGTAATTCATTTTATATATTTTTTTCCTTTTTTCTCGTTCTCGAAGACGTGTGTGGATGATACACACGGTTATGGTAATGTAAAAGTAGGAAAAAAATATAAGAAAACCGCAGTTTTCATTCCTTTTCTTGAAAACTGCGGTTGCTTTTTATCTGGTACGGAGCAGCCGGCTTGGCGGCAGCTCCGTTGTTCCGTGGTTATTTCAGGCCTAATTTCTTTCGGATGTTTTTGGGAAGTGCGTCTTTGTGTACCACGATGTTCATGGTCTTGTAGCGTGTGAATGCTTTTGACGCATACCAGATTCCCTCATATTTTCCGGCTTTTCCCCAGGAGTTCTTTACCATATAATATTCGTTGCCTTCCTGGTCTTTGGCTATACCGTAGATGAGCATGCCGTGGTCGTCTGTGGTTTCCCAGTTGTCGTATGCCTTCTGGCGCTCTTCTTGTGTACACCATTTCTGAGGTTGCGGTTTGCTGTTCAGCTTCTTTTCTTCCGGTTTCATTTTAAGCCAGTGTGCCATGTCGGAGCCGCTTAGTTCCTGTACCTTGTCTACGTCGGGCATTACGGCGATGCCGTTACGGGTAAATCCCTGTTCGCTTACGTCTGCCCCCCATGCGATGGTGTAACCGTTCATGATGGCATTGTCGAATACTTCCATCAGTTCGTCAATCGGCAGGTTGTACGATGTGGCCCAGCGCCAGTTGTCTTGTACTTCAATAACAAATTGGCTATAGAACGGATGGTGGGTAAAAGATGTCAGTGATACGTAATCGTCGGCATTCAGCCCTGTAGACTCATAAAACGACATAGGGGTATATTCCTTTCCTTTATAAGTGAATTTCTCAGGAGCTTTGCCTAAGTAGATTTCGTGAACGGATTCAATGGCTTTCTTCCACAATGGGACATTGTTCTTGTCGGTCTGCAAGCGTTTGAGTTCGCCTTTTGCAATGGCGTTCACCATTGCATCGCTTATGGCAGACAATTCGGTGTGGTTGCTCAAGGTGTCTCCATACATTACGCCCGGTCGCATTTCCTCCTCAGGAACAAGTCCGTAATGTTTCATGCCATAGAGCACGTCATAAAAAGAGCCGCCTTGCGAGAAGGATACATCGCCATGTGTGCGGACTGCCTTGTCTGCACGGTCCAGATAAGTCTTTTCCACGATGTACATTTCGGAGAAGTCATATTCCCCTTTACCCATACGAAGCAGTTCCGACTCGATGAAACTGAGGGTTGAGTAGCACCAGCATGTTCCTGCACGGTTTTGGTTCTTGATGCTTGTGATAAGATTCTCCTTTACGACTGTAAACACGAATCCTTCCTCGTTTTCTTTCTTTTCATTGTCCTGTGCGAATGCACCCAGAGACAAAACTGCCATCGCGGCAAATAAAATTTGTTTTCTCATGTGAAGTCTTTGGTTTTATGATTATAATTCTTTTTCTTTTCTTTCTCTCATGAACTCTTCCACATCCTTGATGTGGTAGGGTATACGGTCTTTTCCCAATATGCGGCATCCGTTTTCCGTAATCAATATGTCGTTCTCGATACGTATGCCACCGAAGTCCTTATAAGTTTCAAGCAGGTCGAAATTGATAAAGTCTTTGTTGATACCTTTGCTTCTCCAGTCGTCAATCAACGCGGGGATAAAGTAAATGCCCGGTTCGTCGGTCATGACCCATCCTTCTTGCAGGCGTCTTCCGCAGCGCAGGCAATTGGTGCCGAATTGTTCTGAAGGGCGGACTTCGTCGTCAAAACCCACATATTGCTGTCCGAGTCCTTCCATGTCATGCACATCCATACCCATCATGTGCCCCAGTCCGTGAGGAAGGAACATGGCGTGTGCGCCGTTGCGTACAGCTTCCTCCGTGTCACCTTTCATCAGTCCTATTTCTTTCAGGCGTTCGGTCATGAGTCTGGCCACTCCCATGTGCACATCCCACCATTTGATACCCGGTCGGGCGATTTCAATGGCGTGGTCGTGGCATGCTTCCACGACGCTGTAGATTTCGCGTTGGCGTTGGGTGAATTTTCCGTCGATGGGGGTTGTCCGGGTGTTATCCGAACAATAGTTCTCGTTGGTTTCCGCTCCTGCATCGCACAACATCAGCCGGCCGGCCTCCAGGGGGAGGGACGATGGGTTGCCGTGCATGATTTCCCCGTGCATGGTCAGGATGGTAGGAAAACTGGTCTTGCAACCGTATGACGATGCAATCCCGTCTATTCTTCCTGCAATTACTTGTTCCGGCACGCCGGGACGGCATAATCGCATGGCGGTTGTGTGCATTTCATATCCGATGGCACATGCACGTTCGATTTCCTCTATTTCTCCTTGTGTCTTTACGGCGCGCTGGTTGATAACGGCCATAATCAGTTCGAGAGAAGCCTGTTGGCGTTGTTGCAATGGATGGATACCGGTCAGGTCCATGAGCTGAATCATCTGGTCGTGACGGTAAGGAGGGAGGAAGTGTATTTTTCGTCCCTTATCGCGTGCTTTGCCGATTAGTTCGGCCAACCTGGACATCGGTGCGCTTTGTTTCACCCCGCTTTGTGCGGCTAAGTCTGCCACGCTATGTACAAACCCGCACCACACGATATCTTCGATGTCTATGTCGTTCCCTATCAGGTATTCCTCATCGTTGTCTATGTCGATTACACCGACAAGTCCCTCGCGGTGTTGTCCGTAGAAATATAGAAAACTGCTGTCCTGTCTGAACTTATAGGCATTGGCGGGATAGTTGGCCGGGGATTCGTTGTTGCCGAACAATAGTATCAGGCCGTTTTTTACTTGCTGTTTCAGCTTGTTGCGTCGGGCTATGTAAATGTCTTTGTCGAAAAGCATAATATAAATGGAGTATGTTTAAAGTACAACAATCAGTAAAGTATGCAAAAATAAGGAAATAAATCGGGAAAATACTTATCTTTGCCTCGATTTTAGGAATAATTATGGAGATAAACAGTCAGACAGGTTTGGTTTTGGAAGGCGGAGGCATGCGTGGGGTATTTACCTGCGGTGTGTTGGACTGGTTGATGGACCGTCATATCGATTTTCCATATACGGTGTCGGTATCGGCGGGAGCCTGCAACGGATTGTCCTATATGAGCCGTCAGAGAGGAAGGGCGAAGTTTTCCAATATAGACATGTTGGAGAAATACAAGTATATCGGGATGCGTTTTTTGTGGACGCAGCATAGTATCCTTAATCAGGATTTATTATACAGGGATTTCCCGGAACGCATTCTTCCTTATGATTTTGAGGCTTATAAAAGCAATCCCGGTGTGTTCGAGATGGTTACGACAAACTGTCTGACGGGAAATGCGGAGTATCTTTCCGAAAAAGAGAATTACAGCCGGCTAATCCGTATTGCCAAGGCTTCCAGCAGTCTGCCGTATGTTTGTCCGGTAGTCATGGTAGACCGTATTCCTATGCTTGACGGAGGTATTGTCGATTCTATTCCGGTGGAACGTGCCATGAAAATGGGATACGGGCAAAATGTGGTTGTGCTGACCCGTAACCGTGGTTACCGCAAGACGGAGCGGGACATCAGGATACCTTATTTTATATACCGCCGTTTTCCACGTTTGCGTGTGGTGCTCAGCCATCGTTGCGAGTGTTACAACCGTCAGTTGGAACTGGTGGAAAAACTTGAGGATGAAGGAAAGATTATAGCCGTGCGTCCGATGGAACGGCTTGAGGTAGACCGCTTGGAGAGTAATTCTACCAAACTGAGAGCCTTGTATGACGAGGGTTATGCGTGTGCGGAAAAGATTTTAAGTAGTTTGTTTACAAAAGATTGAAAGTGATGGAAGAGCAGAAAGATAAGTTTGAAAAGAATCCCCATGTGTATCAGCCTGAATACAAGAAAGCGGAGGCGGAAGAATTGTTGGGATGGTTTCGGGAGCGTATGGACCGTTTGCCGCAGACCATGCAGTTGAACGAGGCTACTTCGACGAAGAATCTTCCGCGTACGGTAGAATCGCTTATGTCTGTGGTCAAGTCGCGTGAGGATATGCTGGATGTTACGTTCAGTTGCTATATGTCCCATCTGGTACTTATACGTCAGCGCCTGATGGAGCAGGGGATGGAGTGAGAATAGGATGATATAGGCGTTCATTTTTCTCTGATATTTTCAAACTTTCATTCCCGATAGGTGTGCGTTTCATTCCTGACAGGTGTGCGTTTTATTCCCGACAGGTGTGCGTTTTTATCCACATCCCTGTTGAATGTAGGCTGAAGGATGTGTGTCTGTTAACTGTTTGTTATACAGTTAGTCTGAACCCATGAAGGGCTTTTTGAAAAACTTCCTGTAATACGCGCGCGCATAAGAAAAGAAACGGTATTAGATTTCAGCGTTTATTTTTCAGGCATGATATCAAAAAACTTGCAAAAGTCATCTGCCATACAAAATAATTCTGTAACTTTGCTTTCGGTGAGTATAGCGATTCTGTTTTGTAATTCTTTGTATTTGATTACTATAGGATTGTGGGGCTTCCGTTAGTCACTAAATTAACTGACTGTTATAATTCATCGAATTTACGTTGAATATGGATACTAAGACTCTTGAATTTGTAACATATAGCATTAGTAAACTCGCTCAAGTGCTAAAGATGAGCCAGCGTGAGGTTTACCGACGGCTAAAGCAGTCGGGTATACTTTATGACTATATTGTACCATCTTATGATGTGTTGCATACTTTCAGTTCCCGCTACCTCATGGAAGACCTCATTGATTATATGAAGGAGAAAGGAGTGTTGCCGCAATGAGGCTATATCACTCATCCGATGGCCGGTGATTAAGTCTGATACAATTCATTCGCGTGACTATCTCGATTTCGGTAAAGGTTTCTATCTGACATCAATCCACGAATATGCGCAACGGTTTCTCCGCCGCCAAAGAGATGCGTGGCTTAATGCTTATGAGTTTGAATTTGATTCATCAGAATGGAAAATCCTAAAATTCGATAGTTATGACGAAGGATGGCTCAACTTTGTTGCCAATTGCCGAGCTGGTAGGGATAACACGGATTATTACCTTGTAATCGGAGGCATCGCTAACGATAAAGTGATACAAACCCTTGACCGCTATTTCGATGGGGATTTGTCAGAAAACGAAACTTTAGGGTTACTCAAGTATGAGAAGCCCAATATCCAGTATTGCATCCGTTCGCAAAGGATGCTCGACAGATGTTTGAGATATATAGAAAGTAAACAGCTATGACAGAAGAAAGCAAAATGGTTTTTCTGGCCAACAAGAGTGCCAATATCATAAAGAGCTTGTGCGACTTATACGGAACGTCGATTCAAGAAGCTGCTGATATATACTATCAATCAGATACGTCGGAATTAATAGAAGAAGGTGTCGGCGACCTGCAATGCCGTAGCAACAAATATCTTGCTACTCTCATTTGGGATGAGCATCAGGAGGCTGCGGAAAAGAATGAGGCTTGTTCTGGGTCTTTGTCGTAAAGGAGCGATAAAAATGGGAAAGAGACGTAGGACGAATGGACTGAAAGGCTTGTTCGTAAACAAGAGGTTGAAATCTGCATAATCACTTGTTTTTTTGAGTGAAGACGTCAGAAAATGCACACCTTCTTTTTTTTAAGCACAAAGCCCCGACTTTCACAAGCTGGGAGCTTTGTTATTACCTAAAGATTTTTGTATCTTTAGGCATAAGATTGAAGAGGGGGAATGCTACAATCCCCCGTCTACAATCCATATCTGATGCTTGTTGTCGCGGCGCAGGTTAATGTGCCTTTTTAGTATTGTCCCGTCGGGTTGTGTCAGTTGGTAGAATACAGTTACGCCTGCATAGTTGCCGCTTGTGTCCGCCACCTTGAATGAAGATGTCCGGCATCCTTTTAAATTTTCTTGAAGAGCAGATAGGTCGGATTGGTAGAAATACAACGCTTCGGAGGCTGTTTCCGGATGTTGTGAAATGAGTGCGTCCAGAACACGTTCGGCGGCATGAAGAGCAGTCTCCTTTTTCAGTTTCCTTGCTTGGCTTTTCTTGATGTCCGGTCCCTGATTGTCCAGCCATTCTGTGTTTCTTTCCGGTATTCGGATGATATCGGCTTTTTCCAGTCCGGTATTGTACAGGCATTGGGTCGTGTGCAAAACAAGAATCATTTGCCCGTTCCATTCCTTCCATATCCGGATGGATTTTAACAAGCCGGTTGCATTCCAGAATGTGCTTTCTATCCGTACATGGGAGTTGTTATTGGGAAACGTGTTGAGTATTCCCTCCGACGTGACGGTCAGTGTGGAGTCTGTTAGTTCCGTTTTTGTCTGTCTGCCGGAGGCACGTTTTATGAAATTCTCCTGTTGGCGGAGCAGGTTATCGGGGCGTAACCATTCGTCGATAAATCCGGATTGACTGTCTCCCTGTATCTGTAGCCCATTGCTCAGCCACATATATTGCTATTGTCCGTTGAATACGGCTGTCCGTCCGTTTTCTTTTTCCATACGCCAGAACAGGGTGTCGCTGTTGTTTACGGCGGATAGTGTCATCCTGACGAACGGTTCTGTCGGATCAAGGTGCCCGAAAATTTCATCGGGAGTACTTCTTACCATGTATTCGATGATGTAATTACCCACGTTGGATAAGTTGAGCACAGAATTGCTGAGTTGTATTTTTAGAGATGTGTCCGCACTGGCGGAGGTGGAAAATAAATGGCTGAGCCCGGTCATTACACCGCAGAGGAAGATGATGATGGCAACTGCGGCAGACATTAACCGGCGGTGCCATGTGTTCGTCTGTCTGTTTTTCTGTGTCGGCAGATGAATCTGCATGCGTGATGCTGTGTCTGTCATCTCTTTTAAATATCGGGCGCATTCGCTACAATGAGCCATGTGCTCGGCACATTCGGAAGAGAGTGGGTGGTGATGTCCGGTATCGAACAGGTCTATTATCTCGTTTTTAAATTCTTCGCAAGTCATAGTCTGGTATTTTAAAGTGTGAATAAATGAATTTAGACGGTGGTTTGTCCGTGCATGCTTTCTTTTAGTTTCTCCAGTCCGTAGCGAAAGCGTGATTTCACCGTAGGAAGGGGGACGTTGAGCCATGTGCTGATTTCCTGAAAACTTTTATCAGCATAAAAACGAAGTCGGATGACTTCCGCCTGTTCGGCAGGTATTGCAGATAGTAAGTATTGTATGCATTGCAATGCCTCTTCTTGGTCCGGAGAAGCTTCTTCGTAAATGTTTTCCACTTGTTCCATCGGTAATATCGGACATGGTTTCCGACGCAAACGGTCGGTACAAAGGTTGTGCAGGCTTCGGAACAGATAATGTTCCGGATTGTGTGGCGCCTCTTCGGGAAGACGTTTACAGAAGTGCAGCAACAGGTCTTGTACGGCATCTTCCGCATCATCGCGGTTGCCCAACAGGCTACAGGCGTAACGTAACAGATGGGAACGTTTTTCCTCCGTAAATTCCACTGCTATCTTACTTTGTTTCCTTCTCCATTGTAATTGAAATATTACTGTCCGCTAAACTATAAATCAGTGAGTCCAACTTCTTGAAAGGGAGCAGTTGGGCTTACTTTTTGTTTCGGCCAAGCCCCCTTAGTCAAATTCAGGCTATAGAGGAGGTGATTCAGAAGCCTCGGCAAGCATGATATTCAGATCAGCATCGGGTTGA
>URKA01000021.1 GCA_900548345.1 uncultured Paraprevotella sp.
AAATGGAATCGGCCCTTTCTTTCTATTGCCTCCTAAAGTTTAGCGGACAGTAATATTTTTGAAGGCATAAGACAACGCCCCTTGCCAAGTTCGGAAGACTTATATGTGGAGTTGCCACGTTTGATAGAATAGCCACGGACTTGACCATTATTGTCAGAGTGCAGCCTCACATCATACCCCTTTTGGAAGAGACATCTTGCATAAAGCTGCCAATCGAAATATGGCATCTTTGCCAATACAGACAGGCAATCTTGTGTTATCTCGTCCTTGTTGCGTAGGCTTACCTCTTGCGCATCCGTCCAACCCCGCTGTTGCGAAATCCTTGATGCTGCCATCATGGCTCTCTCATAGATATAATGGGCATCGTTCACGTTACCCATCATGTCTATGCGGTTCGCATCAATATGAAGGTGTATGATACCACTCTTGCTGTCATGGTGCAGCGCAACCACATATTGGCTGTTTTTGAGATTGGTTGTTGTCGCACTCTTGCGCTTTGACTTTTTTGAGAGGTCGATTGCATCAAACTCCCGGATAAAATCATCTGCCAACTTTTGCCAATCTTCCATGTCCCAACCTCGTGTCTCTTCTGATGTTGGTGAAACTTCCATTCGTATCATGTTTCGTTTGAGAGGATGGTGACGATTTAACATGTCCTCAAATTTCTTCTGTAAAGCGAGCATCCTTGCCCACATTGCTGTTGGAGCAATATCATCAGGAAGAAGATTGGTTTTTACAATCTCCGCCTTGTCCTTATCCACGGAGTAACGTATGGCATTTGCCCCGTGACTTATAACTTTTGCTTTGGCTATCATATCAGTATGTTTAATTATTGGGTTATATATTTCTCAATCTCTATCATGCGGTTAAGTATCACTTCTGCGCTCAACCGCCACTGCCTCATGAATATCTCACTGCGAAGGATATTCTCACGCTCTGACAGAGGTCGCCCTTTGAGGAAACCAAACAACTTCTGTATGTCACCTCTGGCATCAGAAAGACTGTTCAAGGCTTCCATTTCTTTGTCCGTCAACCTCCGCTTAGGATATTTCCCTTCCAGCCGTTTGCGTGCGTATGCACTTGTGGTCAGCCCACAAAGCGAGGCATATTCTTCTATCTCCTTATGAAGCTGTGATGTCAGTCTCACAATAAGACGACTCGTATATTTTGGCGTGTCCTTTTCTGTATTCTTCTTTTTCATAATTGGTAATTTTAATGTGTGTAACCCAATGCGAGCTTGCGAGCGTTCAAGAAGTCCATCGGCATACGGACAAGCGAAGCGAGTTTTGTATGACATTGGTATTTCTTGCAACACCGCTATCAAATTCACCGCACAAAACTTTTGTAGCGTTGAGGAACTGCATTGTTCATCAGATATTCGTTGAGGTCTTTGTTCCCCTCATATTCGCATGCCATATCCGAACACTTTTTTCCCAAGGCTGTGGCGATTTGCAGCGTTCCCGTTCTACCAGCAGCATCATTATCCAGATGGCAGAACACTTGTGAATACCGTTCAAGAACTGGCAAGGCTTGCGGAATGTTTACGAGGGAATTAAGCACCACAGCATCGCATTCGCCATGCAGGACGAGATAAGAAAGGAAATCCATGAACCCTTCAAACACATGGCACTCCGTCCCGTGGCTTGCAATCGTGGTAATTGCTTTGGGGGCTATACATCCCTTGAAGTATGGATTACGAAGCTCATAACCTCCTGCATCATTCTTGAACCCGATAGCGAAGTAGTTTTTCTCACCTTTCTTGTAGTGTATTTCCACGCATTGACCTTTGACGACAGCGGAATTAATGCCCCTTGACGAGAGATATTTCAACAGGGCTGGATGTGTAAGTTCTCTTACCTCAAATTCCTCAAACGGACTGGATTCTTGGCAAGGAGCCTTTTGGGCCGGTCGTGTTGGCTGGAGAGCAGAATGGCTCATCATGCGGATTACTTCTGAAATGTTCTGCGTGTGGTATAGTTCCATTGCCAAATCAAGGATGTTGCCACCTTTGCCCAATCCGAAGTCGTACCAGACATTTTTGTTCAAGTCAACCTTGAATGAAGCTGTATGCTCGGCATGGAGTGGGGACAAGTACCACCATTTGCTTCCTTTCTTGTTTGTTGGCTCAAAACCTTTACTCGCAAGGAGGTCGGAGATTTGAATGTTTTTTATTTCTTGTATAGTCATATAGATGTTGATTAGTTGTCGAAATGATGAATTGTTGAGTATCATACTGGTGAAAAGAAAAATAGTTTTCTCTTTTGTCCCGGCATATCCCTTTTGTTGATATCGTGTTGAATTATATCTATTTGAGAATCATTTATTCATATACTTTTCTCAACAATTCAACAACTCAACAGGGTGTTATATTCCCAAAGAATCAATGAAATCCTTGGTCACCGTATAGAAACGTCCTACCCTGCTGATGGCTGAAACTCTCCCTGGCTTAGGATAGTCGCATTGATATGTGGTATAGGTAAGTGCATTGTGGGCTGGTGTGAGTCGCCAGACATCCTTCACAACCTTTCGTATCTGCCATAGCTCCACCTTGACTCCATTCATTGAAAAAAGGGGTATCAAGTCCTGTGGGATAAAAGACATCTTATCTACATTTTGTGTTTCCATAATGTCACGTATCAGTTCCACCATGTCCAACTCCGTGTGATTGCGGTTGCACTGAATGATGCGGTCAAGCGCTTCTGTTCTGATAAGTGCAGGTTTGAACCACATGCGCCCTTCTTTGAAGGTGGAGAGTGTTCGATGCTGCAAATAATAAAGAAAGGCTGGTATCTGTTCTCTGAGCTTCTGCAGAAAGCTGGTATCATCACTTTCAAGTGGACGAATTTTGCGTACCCAATAGCGGTTCTCTCCCGGATCAATGATGATAGGATAGAGTTCGTTATTGGAACAGAGTACAAACTTGGCAAAGAAGTTGACCTCCTGCCTGTCCTTACCCTTTGCCTCCACTTTGTAGGTTTGAGCTGTGCTGAGATTCTTCAGGCGTTCCGAATCCTCCCTGCGACTCAGCAGCACTTCATCCACAACGATGAGCAGTTTTCCTGCCCAGTCAGCATTGAATTGGCTTCTGAAATCCTCATTCGTGTTAAAAGTGGCATTGTCCTGAAAGATGCTTTTCAGAAAGTTCAAGAAAGTGGTCTTGCCAGTGTTACGTTCTTCGGACACCAACAGGAGAATGGGCAACTTCTGTGTAGGTTGCATGTAGAGTAGCTGCATATAGTCCAAGCCCAACTCATATTGTTCTTCAAAGATATGATGCAGTAACTTCTCTATATCAGGGAAAACGCCCTCTGCCGGAACATGGTCAATGGGTTCATAGAGGTTGTAGAAGCCACTGACTTCCTTCTGATAGTCCGCATGGCTTGGCACCGTGCAAAATCCATCATACTTTGCGATGGGAGGTATGTTGTCTCTGCCGTAGTCTTGGCGGATTGTGCCAAAGCTCCACGGTATGCGGCGAGTGGTGGTCGTTCCATCAGCCAAAGGCTGCTGTACTACCTTATATATAGTAGTCCCTACTCGGATGTATTGTTCTTCCATAACGCTTCCTTGATTAAACAGTCAAACCATTGCCACACGCACCTTGAACCTTGGACTTCACAAGCGAGGTGATTTCCTTTTTTGAGTAGAGATTTCTGCCTCCAAGTTTGTGAACGATAATCGTTCCCTCCTTCTGCATACGCCACAGCGTGGTGTAGGTAATGTGGAGCCGTTCACATACTTGGTCACGTGTGAAGTATTCATCACTCTCTTCTACGGGCAGGTCGGTTTGCGATTTCTTACCGACCAACTCTTCAACCATTTCAGCGACAACCTGCTTCAGGTCGTCCTTCTGTAACATTATAAAATTGCCTTGCATATTATGTTATTTTAAAGTTTATGCAGCGAAATTACAATGGAACACAAAGAAAGCACCTCGGTAAAAATCATGACGATTTCTGCCGAGGTGCTTTTAACAAAAGAGAGGGTTTCTTTAACAAATAAGGCGCATTAAGATGGCATCAATACACATCCGGGGAAAGCAACGTGCGTAATCTTATGCCTATAAGGTTTGCTTGTTCTTTTCCTGTCTGAACAGCTTTTTCTGATAAGTTCAAATTGTAATCGTAGCCATGTTCACTGATAATGGCATTATAAAGAGCTTCTGCCCAATCAAAACCAGACTTAAATCCAAAGTCTGGGAACTTTTCTAATATGGCGGTATGAAAAGTGCGATAGTTGTATTCATTATTGAGTAAATTACAATTGGTCAGTGCAGCAAAGAGATAGGCAAGGATGGAGTCTGTGCCATTGATTTCCATCCATTCAGAGAGTATGTCCCGTATCTCATTGGCGAGAAGTTTTGCATGAGATGGTATGAGCATTTCTTCTATCAAGACACAGACTTGCTTACGTCCACGCCTTCCCTTGCCTTCTTGCAAGGTGGCACTGACCACCTCTTTTGCCTCACCGTTCTTGCTCATGGTTTTCCACGCACCTTTGGTGTAACCTACCTTTTCAAGACTGGTAAGCATTAAAGAGCGCATAAATTGCCCACCAAAGCCTTTCTGCCAAATGGACGAATTTTCTCCCATCATCGTTTTGGAAAATAAGTCCCCCATCTTTACAAAGCCCTCATCAAATACCAACCAGTAGAACGTGCTGCACATGAAGGGATTGTTGTGAAGTAACTTCTGCTTTACCGTCTCTTGGTTAAGCGTAGAGACGAATAAGTCTTTTAGTTTCTCGTGAACCTGTTGATTGTCGTTTGAGAATTGGGCTTTATTGTAGCTTTCAGTACCGGGACAAAGGCTCTTCAGCAATTCTGTAATACCTTCTATCCCATCGAGTGATAGCATCTCTGTCAAATAGGACATACCTTTGATGAAAAAGGTCATGTCACCTTCGCATGCTTTGGCAAAGAGGTCTGTGAACTCCTGATAGTCTTTTGGATGTTCGTAGTGCCAACGGCGTAAACTCAACAAGTTCAAATCCTTGTTGACAGCCTCCTGGGTCTCACGTCTTCTGTCTTGTAAATAGGATTTAATACCACTCTTGATGTATTTTGCATCCGATGGTAGTTCAATCTCCGTCATGGCATCCGCTATCTCTTCAAGTCCGTTGTCCAATTCCAGATAGCAATATAGACAGCAGGCGAACGCATTGCCTTCTTTTAGGGCAGTCGTAAATCGATCTGTCAATTCGTCAAGTGCCCCATCTTCCTTATTCAACAGTTCCAGTATTGCACTTTGAAATGCAGCCGCCTCTTCGTCAGTCTGTTCATTGTCTTTATCACACAACGAGTCTTTCAAGGCAGACTGAATCTTATCCCTGAACTTGGAATAGATTTCTTGGTTCGCTTCAAACCATTCCTTCATTTTCGCTTGAAGATGAAGCTTATCAGGGGGGAAGTTCCTTTATATTATCGCCCATATAAACAGTTCTGCTAAGTGATTAATCTTTGAGACACGCCAAAGGAATCACCTTGACTCCATCTGGACGAGTGTATGCCATAGTTCCACCAGTCATAACTATAAGCAAATCTGGTTCCCGGATAGGCATCTGTTTCTCTGTCTTGTTGTGTTCCTGTATAAGCCTTTTGAGTTCAAGCAGATGCTTGGCACCATCGTCAATCTCACGGCTGCCGAGTTTGCACTCTATCAAGGCATACCGTCCGTCTTCCAGATGCAGCACTATGTCCGCTTCTAAATCATATCGGTCATGATAATAGGACACATGACTGTTCAAGTCTATGGTATACGCCTTTAGGTCACGAATACACATCTGCTCAAAGATAAATCCGAATGTTTTGAGTTGGAGACTTAATGATTCGGGAGACAACCCCAAAAGAGCAATCGGAATAGAAGGGTCGCAGAAACAGCGTTTCACACCACTTCTAATAGCGGTTTTGCTTCTAATGGCAGGACACCATGCACTGACGTTTTGAATGACAAACAACTTTTCCAAAGCAGAAACATAGTCATCAAATGTATCTGTGTGGCAGCTCACTTCACCAGAAGAGATTAAATCATCTATAAGAGATTTCTTTTTGACTAACGTAGAAACATTACGAGCATACGCCCGAAGTATCATACTTGTCAGTTTGGCATCCCGTCTCTTACCATCAATACCTGAAATATCGTCTAAACAAATGGTTTGAACATAGTTCTTTGCTACCATCAATTGAGCTTTTGGGGTGCGAGCCAATAAAGATGCTGGCCATCCACCTCGTGATGCAGCAAAGATTAGGTCTTCAATAGACATCTTGGACATCTTACCATCAATGTCATAATCTGGATTATTGAAAAGTTCTTTTAACGAGACTTCGCCTGTTGATTCTTTTGATTCCCACAAACTCATCGGTAACATACGCAACCGGGCTATGCGGCCTGCTCCTGAGTGATGTATTTGAGATTTATCTACAGCATTAGAGCCTGTGAGTATAAACTGGCCAGGGATTTGACGGTCATCTATAGTTGTCCTCACAGCATCCCAAAGCATTGGAGCATCCTGCCATTCGTCAATAAGACGGGGCGTATCTCCATTTAACAGAATGGAAGGCTTAGTCTTTGCAGTGACTAAATACTCGTCACGCATACTTGGGTCTTGCATTTTCAGGATGCTGTTTGCAAGTTGGGACGCAGTAGTAGTTTTACCACACCATTTTGGTCCCTCTATCAGCACTGCTCCAAACGCATCAAGCATATCTTGAAGCAATCCGTCAGCTGTTCTTTTATAATAAATCATAGTTGTATTCTTTATTCTGTTGGCAAAAGTACGAATTATCTATGGATTATGCAATAAATTCGGTGTTTTTGTGGTATTTCAATCGGTGTTTTTGTGGTATTTCAATCGGTGTTTTTGCGGTAATTCATTTGGTATTTTTGAGGCATTTCATTTGGTATTCTTGCGATAAAGTTCATGCCAATTAGACAAACCAGCCATCAGCTCCATCCGTTCCTCCTTGCTCATGCCCTTCAACATTTCAAGCAAGGCGGCTTTCTTGTCTACAAGATGAATTGCGTTTTGAGGCTTCTCATTCAGCAAATAGTGATTGTACTCCAGCATCTTTTCAAGCGGATAAACACCGATATAATTGGAGGTTATGTCACCACCACCGCTATGCCCCATGCTGTCACTTATATACTTATAAGGTACAATACCAGAGTTGTTGAGGTTAGTGGCGAAACTATGTCTTGCCCACGTAGGTGAGGGCATCTGTTCCAACTCCAATAGTTTGGCAACTTTTGCCATGTGCTCACGTATGTATCTGTTGTAGCGTTGTATGACCCATATTTCCTGTTCTGGCGTGATAAGCTCGCTCATTATGGGAAATACTCGTCTTCCGAGCTTGGGAGCATTACCATATCGGTTAAGAATCTCCTGTATTTCGGGGGTGACGGGAAATATCACCTCGCTGGCACTTTCGTTTCTTTCACGTGTCTTGTGGCGTAGAAAACGTAACTGCTTGCCGTGAGTGGCATAGTACAACTCATCATAGGTCAAACGCAATGTGTCGGCAAGGTTCTGTCCATCACCCAAGTACATAAAGAGGAACAGTCCGAGGTCACGGAATATAGCATGCTTCTCTCTGCCAAGAAACAGCTCGTTGCCATCTTTGTCTTTTGCCTCATCTGCTTTCCAAAAATCATAAAGTCTTCGCATAGTAGCCACATCAAGAAACCCATGCTTACGGCTCTGGGCTTTATTGTAGCCTGTATCTTTGAACATCTCTTTGGTATCGCCTTTCATCAAGCCATTGGCAATGCACATATTGATAATTGTTCTGAGGCTACGAAGTGCGATAGCGATGGTTGTAGTGCTTAGTTCGTTTTTCTTCATGATTTTCACCCACTTCAAGATAAAAGCACGGTTTATGTCGGCAAACGACACTTCGGTCCCCAAATCTTTCACGAAACGGTTGCGTACATCCTTGCTGCAACGAGCGGAGCCAGCCTTGCCCTCATTAGTTTTAGACTGAATGTATGAATCCCACACCGTAATAATGGTACTGTCATCATCTTTCTTGCCTTGAAACCTGTCTTGCAGCTTACGAAGGGAGAAGTTGTTTTCCGAAATAAGTTGGTTAGCCATAAGCTCCACTCTGTCCATCAGGTTCTTCATGTCGTTACGCTCAGACAACAGAACACGACGGCCACTTTTCTCATAATCGCACAAGGCTAACCATTCTTCCATGGTGTACGTCTTGCCCAATCGAAGAAAGATTTTCTGCCCACCGTGGCAAACACGTACCGCCACAGGAAGAGGCTGCGAATAGTCCCCCGCCTTTCGTATGTCAAGAGTCAATGAGCCATACACATTGCCATTAGCGGCAGTAAACTTGGCAAGGCACTTCTCTCCTCTTGAATTGGATTTTCCATCCTTTTTAGTCATTTCGGTGACCTTATTCGTCTTTCCATTCTCCATAATACGCTTATTTATAAGTGATATTCCGCTCGTTTTGGTGACCTTCAGGTGACCTTATTGAGTGAAAACTACCGCAAATATACGCATTTTCCTGCAAACTGCAAAATCTATTAAGTGCTGATAATCAGCATATTTATATAATATGCAATTCCATGAAATGCCCCACAAAAAGACTCATAATCTGGAGGTCCCTGGTTCAAGCCCAGGCTGGTCCACTTTAACAATCAAGCACTTGTGAGAAATCGCAAGTGCTTTTTTCTTTGCCTGCGTAAACAATGCGTATACAAATTGTTTTGAATCGATGGGCTGATGGCCGGAGATAGAGGTCCGTGGATAATTTTTGATGGTAATAATTGTTAATGCTATTGTGAATGTGGCGAAAAAACTTCTTCTTTGCAAATGTTTTCCAATGGAAATAATTCTTATTGGTGAACAGGTAGTGCTTAATATAATAAAATATCAAACAGTTATGAAGTATCTTATAGTAGGAGGTGTGGCCGGTGGCGCCACTGCAGCGGCAAGAATACGCAGAAATACCGAGAAGGCGGAAATTATCATGTTCGAAAAAGGACGATATATTTCTTATGCCAATTGCGGATTACCTTATTATATAGGTGGCGTGATAGAGGATAGGGATAAACTTTTTGTGCAAACCCCGGAGGCTTTTGGAAAGAGATTCAATATAGATGTGAGGGTGGAGTCGGAGGTTATGGCCATCGATACGGCAAACAAGACCGTGCATGTGCGTACCAAAGACGGACGGGAATATAATGAGTCATACGACAAACTGTTGCTTTCTCCCGGAGCCTCACCTGTAGTACCCCCGTTGAAAGGCGTAAGGGAAAAGGGGATATTCACTCTTCGCAATGTGGATGACACGGACCGTATCAAGGAGTATATCGGCCGGAATGATGTAAAGCGGGCGGTTATTGTCGGAGCCGGGTTTATAGGGCTGGAGATGGCGGAGAACTTGAAAGATGCGGGGATTGACGTGTCGATAGTCGAGATGTCGGACCAGGTGATGGGACCGGTGGACTATTCCATGGCGGCACTCGTACACGAACATCTTCTGCAGAAAGGTGTGAATCTGTATTTGGAGCAGGCTGTCGACTCTTTTGAAGCGGTTGGCCATGCCATTAAAGTGAGTTTCAAGTCGGGCATATCGTTGGAGACCGATTTGGTTATTCTCTCGATAGGTGTCAGGGCCGAAACGAAACTGGCAGTGGAGGCCGGTATCGGATTAGGAGAGATGCGGGGTATCTATGTGAACGAGTACCTTCAGACTTCCGATGAAAACGTGTATGCTGTGGGTGATGCCATAGAATATCCTCATCCCATAACGGGTAAGCCGTGGTTGAACTTCCTCGCCGGACCGGCCAACAGGCAAGCCCGTATCGTGGCCGACAATATGGTGTTCGGCAACAAGACGAAGTACGAAGGCGCCATAGGCACCGGCATAGCCAAGGTATTCGACATGACGGTGGCTTCTACCGGACTTGCCGCCAAGAGGCTGAAACAAATGGGCATTCCTTATCTTTCGGCCACCATTCATTCAGGGTCCAATGCCGGATATTATCCCGGAGCGTTGCAGATGGACATAAAAATCGTGTTTTCCCCTTCCGACGGAAGGCTCTACGGTGCGCAGATTGTGGGATACAACGGTGTGGACAAGAGGATTGACGAGTTTGCCCTCGTGATAAAAAACAATGGTACGGTTTACGACCTGACCCGTATTGAACATGCTTATGCGCCGCCGTTCTCATCGGCAAAGGACCCGGTGGCCATTTCGGGATATGTGGCCGGCAACATTCTGTCGGGCAAGATGACCCCTCTTTACTGGAGAGAGCTTCGTGATGCGGATTTGACCAAGGTGGTCCTTGTCGATGTGCGTACTCCGGACGAATATTCGCTGGGCCATATAGAAGGCTCTGTGAACATACCTCTCGATGAGATGCGTGACCGTCTTGACGAGATACCTCCCCACAAGCCTGTGTACGTATATTGCGGGGTAGGACTGAGGGGTTATCTTGCGTCGAACATTTTGAAGGCAAACGGATTTGAGGACGTGAGGAATCTTATAGGGGGTGTAAAGACCTATAAGGCTGCGGTGACAAAAGTCTGTCTGCCTGAGCCCGACAAGGTACAGTGTGGGCGTGAAGCCGAAGAGGCATGCTCGTGCCGGGTGGAGGCGCAAACTGAGATTGCGGAAAAGACCGTTACGGTTGATGCCTGCGGCATGCAGTGCCCTGGACCTATATTGAAACTCAAGAACAGTATGGAGGACTTGAAGCCGGGAGAGGTGCTTGAGATAAAAGCCACGGATGCTGGATTTCCCAGAGATGCCGAGTCATGGTGCCGTACGACCGGCCATAAGTTCGTGTCTTCCGTTTGTGAATCTGGGGTCTATAAGGTAAGGGTAAGAAAAGCCACGCCGTGTGCCGCCGAGGCGGTAAAGTCGGTGGAGACCGGGAAAGGCAAGACATTTATCCTTTTCAGCGATGACCTTGACAAGACGCTTGCCACCTTTGTTTTGGCGAACGGGGCGGCAGCCACAGGAAAGAAGGTGACCATTTTCTTCACTTTCTGGGGGCTGAATGCCATCAAGAAGGAACAGAAGCCTAAAGTGCAGAAAGACATGTTCGGAAAGATGTTCGGGATGATGCTTCCATCCAGTTCCAGAAAACTCAGTCTTTCCAAGATGAACATGGGAGGCATCGGCTCGAAGATGATGAGATATATCATGAAGAACAAGGGTATAGAGTCGTTGGAGTCGCTTCGCGAGCAGGCTGTGGCCAATGGCGTCGAGTTCATCGCCTGCCAGATGTCGATGGACGTCATGGGAGTGAAGAAGGAAGAACTGATGGACAATGTGACCATCGGAGGCGTGGCCACTTATATGGACAGGGCGGAAGAGGCCAATGTCAATCTGTTTATCTGACCTATGGAAAAAGTATCGTGTATATGCAGGATGCGGGAACTTAACAAGGCTCTCGCCGTGCTGGAGGAAAGTCTTGTGGAGATGTACGGACTGTCGCTTAACGAAGCGATGGTCATGTGCAGCATGTGCGGTGGCAAGTTGTCGGCCGGAGAGATATCACAGGCCACGGGGCTGAGGGCGTCCCATCTGTCGAAGGTGCTTCGCTCGATAGAGGACAAGGGATTACTGATAAGGGAGTTTTGCGACCGGGACAGGCGTAAGGTATGTTTCTCTCTTACCGAGGACGCCTTAAGGCGTATGGACAGGCTCCGCAGGGAAGGCTTGCCGGTTCCGGAGCTTCTACGCGACTTCTTTGCGTGCGGCGGATGACGGGAATGTCAGGAAGGTGAGCCGGATGGCCCGCGGAACTCTTGCGCAGGTTTTAGGGTTCCGCGGGCCATTACCGGTCTTGACGCATCGGATTTTCCAAACAACAGGCATTTTCTTGTTGCAAAATCACGCGGTAATGCTTATCTTTGTCTGTGACCATTTTGTTACGGAAAGGAGGATAAGGCAGCTATTGTTTTTTATGAATCCATCCCCGATGCGGAAAAGCAACGGATTGCCGTTGCGGTGAATGAGTTTAACTCTGGCAGGCAGGAACGTAACGGATTCTACGCTATCAGTGTGGCGACGGCTTACAGGCAGTATTATGCCTTGTGGCGTATTTTTGCGGACGGAAAGCAACCCTTGTTCATACGTACGCTTACCGATAAGTTCGCCACCTCTGTCAGTAAGGCGATGGAAGTGCTGCGATATGGCAGGGTTGTACTGAAATGGGTGGACAGCCGCTATTTCGCTCCTTATTATGAACAGACCTACGAACTTCTTTCTTTTGGAAAATACCGTGGCAAACGCATTTCCGAAGTGTATTACATCGACCCGATGTATGTGCTGTGGCTTGCCAATCGTTTCACGCCTGAAAAGAAGAAGCTGCAACGTATTGTTGGAATGGCCAAGGCATTTGCAGAAATCCATGCGGAGTTGGCTTCTCCCCGCCGTGTCGCATACCATTCCGCCAGTGAGTTTGTAGGACAGAAGGGCGGTGTATTGGCAGACTTGAAGTTGAAAGTATTGTTTGTCGGGCAGCAGGTGGATACATATAAGCCGGATTTCTATATCGACCAACGGGTGTTGGCTGCGGACGAACGTGGAAACAGGTTTTGTTTTACGGAGAAGGCGGCTGGCAGAAGCCTGACCCCTAAGGTGTTGAACTGTTACAGCCGTACGTTTGTCGCGGGAGAGACTGTCTTTATCCGCTCGGCCAGGGTGATGGAACATTATGAAAGCCGGGGCGTGAAATATACCAGGCTGGGCTACGTGAAATATTTGCGGTGAACCGGCCGGAAATTCCCTTCTTCCGTTCGGGTCGGAAGGCAACGGCCGAAGGGCGGAAAAAGTAGACCTGTATGCGTCAAAATGCTCACAGGTGAACAATCAAACGCTCACAGGTGTGCGTTTCATCGCACACCTGTGAGCGTTTTTTTGACATTTTTATCCCGTGGGTGGAGGCTGTGCGGGAGCGGTTTGTCATTCCAATACGGTAACCTTCTTGACCACGATTTCCTGAAGCGGCCTTTCCCGTGATGTCCTGACCTTTTCGATGGCTTCGGCCACCTGTATGCCTTCCGTCACTTCGCCGAACACCGTGTATTCGTGGTCCAGATGAGGCGAGCCACCGATGGTGGCGTACGTCTCTTTCTGTGTTTCGTTGAACGGTACGGGCGGGTGCTGTGCAATCCGGTTTTCAGCTTCCCGCAGCAGCGAGTCCTTCAATGCCTGTAGTTTTTCGGTCTCTCCTTTCTTACGCATCAGGAAAAGGTCCTTCATGCGGTCGTGCGACAACTCTTCATAAAGCGTGTCGATACGGCTTTGGTAGATGGCGGAATAAAGTTCGTGCAGGTTGCCCGGCGTGAACACTCTTCCGGTTACAATGTAAAACTGTGTCCCGCTCGATGCTTTCTCCGGGTTGACGGAGTCGCCCAACCGGGCGGCCGCCAGCGCGCCTTTCTTGTGGAAATGGCGGGGGCAGACGATTTCGGCAGGGATGGTGTAGCGGTAGTCGGTGGTGTCTATGCTCACCGGAACGCCCTGCGGTTTGATGGCCGGGTCTCCGGTCTGGATCATGAAGTTTTTCACAACCCTGTGGAATAGCATGTTGTCGTACACGCCGGCTTTGGCCAGCTTGATGAAATTGTCGCGGTGGCGGGGCGTGTCATTGTAGAGTTTCACTTTGATGTCGCCCATCGATGTCTCGATTAATACTTCGGTTTCTTCCATGGATTTGTTTTTAGGCGAGCCGCACGAAAGCAGCATGGTGCAGGCGGCAAGGCCGATTAGACTTGATAATCTCATTCAAAAGCAATTTAATGGATTGCAAAAATAGCGAATTAGTTGTAATTACGTTGCTTTTTCCCCTGAATCTCCCGCGGATTTCAAAAAAAAGTCTTTCCTTTGCACTTGTTTTTTCAAGGGGAATATGAAGAAAAAAATAATCAAATGGGTGGTGGGCGTTTTGCTGGCCCCTGTCATATTGTTCTTTTTGCTGGCGGCATTGTTGTATATGCCTCCCGTACAAAGTTTTGCCGTACGGAAGGCAACGGCTTATATTTCGGACGCTACGGGGATGAACGTAAGTGTCGGCCGTTTGCGCCTGACGTTCTTTTTCGATATAGATTTGCACGAAGTCCACGTTTCTGATGCCGATAAAGACATGTTGCTGGATGTGGGGTGCCTGAAAGTGGACTTGAGTGTCCTGTCGCTGTTCAGAGGCGATGTGGACGTAGAGGCGCTGGAGCTTGAGCGCGTGTCTGTCAATACAAAATCAATGATTGACGGTGTGGAGGTGAAAGGCCGTCTGGGACGCTTTTTAGTCAATGCGCATGGCATCCGCACCAAGGAGGGGCTTGTGACGGTGAACGATGTGCGGCTGTCGGATGCGGATGTCGATGTGGCGTTGAAGAACGATACGACGGCACAGGATACGGCTACGTCGGTTGTCGACTGGCGGATTAAGCTGGAGCATGTCGCATTGTCGGATACAAGGATACGTTTCAGTATGCCTGGCGACAGCATGTCTGTGAGAGCCGGCATACGTAGCGCCGTGTTGCAAGACGGGGCATTGGATTTGGCCAAGACGGAGTATGCCGCGCGCAGTTTTGAACTCCAGGCGGATTCGGTGTTGTACGACCTTCCCTACGAGCCGGTGTCGGAAGGGCTGGATGTGAACCATCTTGCCTTGCGCGATGTGACGATGGGAGTGGATTCCGTGCTGTTCGACGGCAATGCCATGGCCCTGTCGCTGGCAGTGCGCGATGTCAGGATGAAGGAGAAGAGCGGTCTTGCCGTGACAGCCTTGCAAGGACGGCTCGATATGGACTCCCTTTCCTTGCATCTTCCCGACATGATGTTGCGCACGGCAGATTCTCATCTGCAACTGCGGGCCGATATGGACTTTGATGCCCTGAACGACCATCCGCAGGGCAAACTGATGGCCCGCCTGACCGGAGAAGTGGGCAAACAGGACGTATTGCTCTTGGCCGGAGGACTGCCGGAACAAGTGGTGAGGGCTTATCCCAATTCTCCCTTGACACTGCGGTTGTCGGCCGACGGGAATATGGAACATTTGGCCGTGCATACGGTAGAGGCACGTCTGGCAAGGGCATTCGAACTGAAAGCGAAAGGCGACCTGTATCAGCTGACCGATTCACTGAACATGTCGGCGGAAGCCGATATGGATTTGCGTACGGGAAATCTTGATTTCCTCAAACCATTGATTGCGTCCGGAACATCGGCCGACCGTATCGCGTTGCCGCCGATGGCGATGAAAGGGAAGGTGTCCATGCGCGGTCAGCGGTATGATGCCGACCTGCGTCTGAGGGAGTCGGAAGGAACCGTGAAGTTGAAAGCCGGTGCCGACCTTGCACAGATGGCTTACCGTGCCAAGCTGGATGTGGAAAACCTGCAGCTGCACCATTTCCTGCCGAAGGACTCGCTCTACGACCTTACGCTCTCGGCCGAGGCCAAAGGGCGTGGCACGGATATGTTCAGCCGGCGGACAGATTTGCAGGCCGGAGCCGTGCTGAAAGAATTGCGTTACGGAGAGTGGAACCTGAGCGGTGTGTCGGCGGATGCCTATTTGCATAAAGGCATCGGGCAGGTCACGTTGGACAGTGACAATCCTTTGCTGGACATGACCTCACGCATAGACGCCCTTCTGTCGCGCCGCAATACAGACATGACTTTCAGCATCGACCTGCGGCGCATCGACCTGCATGCCCTGCATCTGAGCAAGAAACCGTTCAAGGCAGGAATGTGTCTGCACGTGGACGGTGAGACGAACCTGAAAGATAATCACGCCCTGCACGGCGGTGTGACCGATATACTCCTTACGGTGGGCGATTCCGTATTCCGGCCGAAAGATCTTGTACTGAGTGTGCTGGCACGTACCGATACGATGTATGCCGACGTCCGTGCCGGCGATTTCCTGCTGAAACTCGATGCGCAGGACGGCTACGAAGCACTCATGGAGAAAGGGCAGCGTTTTGTGGATGAGGCGGAACGGCAGTTGCTGCGCAGGCATATCGACCAGGATTCGTTGAAAATGCTTCTGCCACAGATGACGCTGGAGGTTGTTTCGGGAAAGGATAATCCCGTATGCAATTACCTGCTGACACAGGGGTATGCCTTCAGTGATTTCCGTTTCCGACTGAATACCGACCCGGAAGTGGGGCTCAACGGCGGCGGCCATTTATATGCCTTGAATATGGGCGGGATGACATTGGACACGCTGCAGATGCACATCTTCCAGGATTCCACCGGTGTCAAGATGGACGGACGTGTCCGCAACGGGCCGAAGAACCGCCAGTTTGTGTTCGACGCCCGTTTGAATGCCTATCTGCACGCCCAGGGCGGTGGTGTCAATCTGGTATATCTCGACGACAAGGGAAGGAAAGGCGTGGATGTAGGTTTGCGTGCCGACGCTCTTGAAGAAGGACTCAGAGTGGTATTTTCCCAAAACGCCCCGGTCATAGCCTATCGCAGGTTCAAGATAAATGAAGACAATTATATCTTCATGGGGAACGACCGTCGTGTGGAGGCCGATGTCGACATGCTGGCAGACGATGGTACGGGGGTGAAGATTTATTCTACGCCCAACCCGGAGGCTTTGCAGGACATTTCGGTCGCCTTGCATCATCTGAATTTAGGGGAACTGACATCTGTAATTCCTTATGCACCGGCGATTACCGGTCTTTTGCAAGGAGACATCCACTTGATACAGACAGAGGAACATCTGTCGGTAATGGCCGACATGTTGGCCGATAACATGGCTTATGAAGGTGCGCCGCTGGGTAATATCGGTCTGAATGCCGTATATCTGCCGAATGAAGACGGAACACATTTCATCGACTCGCGTATTTCACGCAACGACGAGGAAATCATGGCACTGGCCGGTTCCTACAAGTCGGATGATACGGGAGAGGTTATCGATGCCGACCTGGATATGATGTCCGTGCCGTTATCTATGGCCAACGGATTCGTGGCCGACCAGATTGTCGCGCTGTCTGGAACCACGGACGGATGTCTGACCGTCAAGGGGTCTCCGCAAAAACCGGTGATGGACGGCTGGATGGCATTCAAGGATGTCCGTGTGGTTTCTCCGGAATACAGCCTGAACCTGCGTCTCGAAGACGATACCATACGGCTGGACCGTAGTACGCTCAACTTCGACCGGTTGAATGTATATTCCACCGGAAAGAATCCGCTGGTGTTCGACGGCACGGTAAACTTCTCGGACTTTGAGAACATTCTGCTCGACTTGCGTGCGCATGCCTCCTCTTACGAGTTGATTAATGCCAGACGCACACAGAAATCATCCGCATACGGTAAGGTGTATGTGGATGTGTCGGCCGGAATATCCGGTACCTTGTCGGACATGAATATTAGGGGACGGCTGGGTGTGTTGGGCAATACGGACGTGACTTATATCCTGAAAGATTCTCCGCTGACCGTTGAAGACCGTTTGAACGGTCTGGTGACTTTTGTCGATTTCAATGACAGTACGGAGACGGATGCGGAGCAGAAGGCACAGCCGATGAAAATCAATATGGTCATGCTTATCAATATTGACCAGGCTGCCCAGGTGCATTGTCTGTTGAGTGCCGACCGTTCCAGTTATGTGGACCTTGAAGGTGGCGGTGAACTGACTTTCAATTATACTCCGCAGGGTGACATGAGTCTGACAGGACGATATACGGTGCTGAGCGGGGAGATGAAATATTCCTTGCCGGTCATTCCCTTGAAAACGTTCAAACTGACAAGTGGAAGCTACGTGGACTTCAACGGGCCGGTGATGAATCCTACGCTGAATATTGCGGCCACGGAACGTGTGAGGGCCACTGTGACGGAAAATGATGTGCCCCGTACCGTTTCGTTCGATGTGGGGTTGGCCATTACACGTACGCTGGAAAATATGGGACTGGAATTCACGTTGTCTGCGCCGGAGGACATGAACATCCAAAACCAGCTGGCGGCCATGTCCGTTGAGCAACGGGGCCGTCTGGCGGTGTCCATGCTGGCCACCGGGATGTATCTTGCGGAAGGGAATAGCGGTACCGGAGGGTTCTCAACCACCAATGCCGTGAACGCCCTGCTCCAAAGCGAAATATCCAGTCTTGCCGGAAAAGCGCTTGAAACCATAGACCTGAGTGTGGGAATGGACCAGACCACGATGGCTGACGGCAACCAGCGCACTGATTATTCGTTCCGTTTCGCCAAACGTTTCTGGGGAAACAGGGTCAGCATAATCGTAGGCGGAAAGGTCTCTACCGGTGAGGATGTGGAAAATACAGGGCAGTCGCTTATCGATAACATCTCTTTGGAATATCGTCTTGACAAGAGTGCGACGCGCTATGTCACGCTTTTCTATGACAAGAGTTATGAGTCTTTGCTGGAAGGCGAAATTACCGAGATGGGGGCCGGACTGGTGTTACGGCGTAAGATGACCCGGCTGGGAGAACTGTTCATCTTCAAGAACCGGAAAACAGCTGAAGAGCAAACCGTAAAAGAAACGAAATGATGATGCGAAAGATGAAATATGGCGTGTGCCTCATACTGTGTGGCATCCTGGCGGCAGGATGTTCAACCACGAAGAAACTGCCGGAGGAAGAGGTATTATATATAGGTATAAAAGAGATTGCCTACGGCCATAAGGCGAAAGCGGACAAGGACGGGGACGCAGCGGATAAGGGCGTGATTACGTCGATTGCGGAAGCCTATAAGACTGTAGACGAGTTGCTTACATCGAAGAAGGACATCCCTTTGTCCGAGATGAGCAAGGAACAGGTCAGGATGTTTACCAAGGAGCAGCTTGATTCTTTGAAAAAAGAAGAGAAAATAGAGAAGCAGGCATACGACGTGACCCAGGAAGAGGTAGAGGCAGCCTTGGCCTACAAACCGAATAACTCTCTTTTCGGCAGTTCGTCCTTGCGTGTGCCGTTTCCGATGGGCTTGTGGGTATATAATGCCATGGCCGGACGTAAGTCTGGATTTGCCAAGTGGATATTGAACACGTTCGGGGCTACGCCCGTATACGTCAGTACGGTGAATCCGAAAGTCCGTGCGCTGGTGGCACAGAACACGTTGCATAATTACGGGTACTTCAATGGTACGGTGGATTATGAGATACTTCCCCAGAAGAATCCCCGTAAGGCGAAAATCAGTTATACGGTGATGCCCCGCAAGTTGTACCGTCTGGACTCCATTGCTTATCTGCATTTTCCGAAAGCGGTCGACAGCCTGATTCGGAAAACCCATGTCAGTCGCAAACTGTTCCGGGGAGCTCCATTCAGCGTGGCCGACCTGGATGCGGAACGCACCCGGCTTTCGGAATTGTTCCGTAGTTCAGGGTTTTACTATTATTCTCCGGATTATATTACGTTCCGTGCCGATACGATACAGCGCCCCGGATTTGTTCAGTTGCAGGTGGTGCCTGCAGAAGGCACGCCGGCCGCGGTCCATAAGAAATACTATTTGGGCCGTACGTACTTCTCCTTGTATAATACGGACTCCTACGATTTGCCGGATACGTTGCAACGCCGGAACATCACGATGTGGTATAACGGCGGTAAGGAACATAAGCCTCCCTTAAAGCTCGGTGCCGTCCGGCGTAACCTTTTTTACCGGCGCGGACAAGTATATCGGCAGGACCTGATGAGTATCGTGCAGCAGCGGTTGAGCGAGATGGATGTGTTCAGTGCGGTGACGGTGAAGTACGCTCCACGCGATACGACAGCCCGGAACGATACGTTGGATGTGTTCATCTCCGGCACTTTGGATAAACCTTATGACGGTGAGTTCACTACAAAAATCACATCCAAGAGCAACGGACAGGTCGGTCCAGGTCTGTCGTTCAGCCTGGCAAAAAGGAATGCTTTCCGCGGTGCGGAAAAGTTGAAGTTTGAAGTGCATGGCTCATACGAATGGCAGACCAATTCCAGTGTACAGGGGAGCAGTTCGCGTATCAACTCGTATGAATACGGCACTTCGCTCTCGCTTGACTATCCCCGTATTGTCTTTCCGGGCGGACAGAGAATGTCGAGGCGGGCCAAGACCGGTACTTCATTCCTGCTGGATGCCACGTGGATGAATCGTGCCAATTATTTCGGAATGGTTTCTTTCGGAGCGCGTGTGACGTATGCTTATCAAGGCCGACGGACGGTGAAGCATGAGTTTGTTCCTTTTCGTCTGGATTACGACAAGCTGTTGAACACCACGTCTACCTTTGATTCTATCATGAATGCCAATCAGGCGCTTTACATCAGTATGCGCGACCAGTTCATTCCGTCCATGAGTTATGCTTTCACCTACTCCAGTCTACGCAGCGCACGCAATCCCCGTTCTTTCCTGTTTGAGGTGAAGGAGAGCGGAAATGTGACTTCCGGAATCTATGCGGCTTTCGGAAAGTCCTTTAAAACGAAGGACAAGGAGCTTTTCGGCGTGCCTTTTGCGCAGTACATACGTTTTACGGCAGAATACCGTGAGGAATTCCGTCTGACATCCCGTACCAGTATTGCAACCCGTGTGGGAACGGGCGTGATATTCAGTTATGGCAACTCCACTTCGGCACCTTATCACGACTTGTTCAGTGTCGGTGGTGCCAACAGTATACGTGCCTTTACCGTTCGTGGCGTAGGCCCCGGAAAGTATACACCCGGTTCTTCCTATTATTCCTATATTGACCAGATGGGAGACTTCAAGATTGAGTTGAATGCCGAATACCGTTTCCCTATCGTGTCCATCCTGCATGGGGCGGTGTTCCTGGATGCCGGCAACGTGTGGCTGCTCAATGCCGACGAGAATCGTCCCGGCGGCACGTTCAATATATCGCGCCTGGGCAAGGATTTGGCCTTGGGCACGGGGCTGGGCCTCCGTTGTGACTTGGATTTCCTGATATTGCGTTTTGATGTCGGTGTGGGTATTCATGCACCTTACGACACCGGAAAAAGCGGTTATTACAACATGCCGAGGTTTAAGGACAGCTTAGGTTATCATTTTGCCGTGGGGTATCCCTTCTGATGCCTGCCGGTGTGGGTAGCCGTGCGATGAGGATGAAAACAAAAAGCTTTTCCGGCCAAAAAAAGCCGGGAAAGAGTACGTTCTTTGAAGAAAAAAACTTATTTTTGCAAGACAGAACTTAAATCTTCTTTAAACAAAACGAACTAATATGAAACCTACATTGTTTTTGTTGGCTGCCGGAATGGGTAGCCGTTATGGTGGCTTGAAACAGTTGGACGGTCTGGGACCGAATGGTGAGACAATCATGGATTACTCTATCTATGATGCCATCCGTGCCGGTTTCGGTAAGATTGTCTTCGTTATCCGCAAGGATTTCGAGGAGCAGTTCCGCACGCAGATTCTTTCCAAATACGAAGGAAAGATTCCCGCAGAGCTTGTATTCCAAAGCCTTGATGCACTGCCCGAAGGATTTACATGTCCGAAAGATCGTGTGAAACCTTGGGGAACGAACCACGCCGTATTGATGGGCAAGGATGCCATCAAAGAACCTTTCTGTGTCATCAACTGCGATGATTTCTACGGCCGTGATGCATTTGCCACAGTCGGTAAATTCCTGAGTGAGCTTCCCGAAGGCAGCAAAGGCAAGTATGCCATGGTGGGTTTCCGTTGTTGCAATACGCTGAGTGAGAACGGTTCCGTAGCCCGCGGTGTTTGCATGTATGACGACAATCACCATCTGACGGATGTGGTTGAGCGTACGGAAATCATGCGCGTAGACGGCCCTATCTGCTATAAGGATGAAGAAGGCAAGTGGGTGGCTGTTGAGGAGAATGTGCCTGTCAGCATGAACATGTGGGGCTTCACTCCGGATTACTTCCAATACAGCGAGGAATACTTCAAGGAGTTCCTGAGCGACCCGAAGAATATGGAGAACCTGAAAGCCGAGTTCTTCATCCCGTTGATGGTGAACAAACTCATCAACGAAGGTACGGCAACTGTAGAAGTGCTCGACACCACCAGCAAGTGGTTTGGTGTGACCTACGCCGCCGACCGTGAAGCCACGGTGGCAAGAATCGCCGCTTTGGTGGCTGCCGGCGAGTATCCCGAAAAGCTGTTCTGATTCACCGGATTCAGGGAATCATTCATGTCTTAACACGGACTTATCAACCTTTTCTTTGCCTGATTGGCGGGCAAAGAAAAGGTTTTTTTTGTAAATGGCATTTGCCACTGTCCGGTGAATGTCCTGCATTCGGGAAAAAAAGTCATAATCTAAGGGTTTAGTTCTATAAATAAAAGTTTTGTTTTTAAAAACAGAAGTTTTATTTTTGAAAATAAAAGTTTTATTTTTGAAACCAAAAGTTCTGTTTATACTTTTGGAACTTATCGGAAAAGGTTTTGTGGCGTAGAAACGGATTTTTTGGGGACATGTGGCCCGTGGCAGTATGTATGGCCGTGAAATCCTGACCGGTTCTTTTCCATGTCGTTTACTTTGCTTACCTTTGCAGAAAAAGACAGAAGACATTGATTTCAGTAGAGAATTTAGCCGTAGAATTCGGCGCGACTCCTCTGTTTCAGAGGGTTTCATACGTCATCAACGATAAGGACCGCATCGCGCTTGTGGGAAAGAACGGGGCGGGAAAATCCACTATGTTGAAAATCATTGCCGGCATGCAACAGCCCACTTCCGGTGTCGTGTCAGTGTCGGGCGACACCACTATCGGCTATCTGCCTCAGGTGATGGTGCTGAGCGACGAGCATACCGTCATGGAAGAGGCCGAGCAGGCCTTTGCCCATATCAGTGAGATGCAGGAGCGCATCGACCGGATGAACGATGAACTGGCTGAACGTACGGATTATGAAAGCGAAGAGTATATGCAGCTGGTGGAGAAGTTCACGCACGAAAGCGAACGTTTCCAAATGATGGGCGGCATGAACTATCAGGCCGAAATAGAACGCACGCTGATGGGATTAGGATTCGTGCGCGAGGACTTCGACAGGCCCACAAGGGAGTTTAGCGGAGGCTGGCGCATGCGTATCGAACTGGCCAAGTTGTTGCTCCGCCGTCCCGATGTGTTGTTGCTCGACGAGCCGACCAACCATCTCGACATAGAAAGTATACAGTGGCTCGAAACCTTTTTGGCCACCAAAGCCAATGCGGTGGTGCTTGTGAGTCACGACCGCGCCTTTATCAATAATGTGACCAACCGTACGTTGGAAATCTCCTGCGGACAGGTTTACGACTACAAGGTGAAATACGACGAATACGTGCAGCTCCGTGCAGAACGTCGCGAACAGCAGTTGCGGGCGTATGAGAACCAGCAGAAAGAGATTGCCGACATCAAGGATTTCATCGAGCGTTTCCGTTACAAGCCCACCAAGGCTGTGCAGGTGCAGAGCCGCATCAAGCAGTTGGAGAAGATTGTTCCCATCGAAGTGGACGAAGTGGACAATTCCGCGTTGAGGCTCAAGTTTCCGCCTTCCATGCGTAGCGGAGACTTTCCGTTGATTTGCGAGGATGTGCGGAAGGCATACGGCGAGCATGTGGTGTTCCATCATGTGAACCTCACCATCCGCAGGGGAGAGAAAGTGGCATTCGTGGGAAAGAACGGAGAGGGTAAGTCTACGTTGGTGAAGTGCATCATGAATGAAATCCCTTACGACGGTATGCTGAAAGTAGGGCATAACGTGCAAATCGGTTATTTCGCCCAGAATCAGGCACAGCTCCTCGACGGGGAGCTTACGGTGTTCGACACGATAGACCGTGTGGCGAAAGGCGACATACGCCTGAAGATTCGTGACATACTCGGTGCCTTCATGTTCGGCGGCGAGGCGTCTGACAAGAAGGTGAAGGTGCTTTCCGGTGGTGAGCGCAGCCGTCTGGCGATGATTAAACTCCTGTTGGAGCCGGTCAACTTCCTGATTCTCGACGAGCCGACCAACCATCTCGACATGCGTTCCAAAGATGTGCTCAAGGATGCCATACGTGATTTCGACGGCACGGTGATTGTGGTCAGTCACGACCGTGAGTTCCTCGACGGACTTGTGTCCAAAGTGTACGAGTTCGGTGGCGGACAGGTGAGGGAACATCTGGGCGGCATCTACGATTTCCTGCAGAAGAAACGCATTGACTCCCTGAATGAGTTGCAGCATGCGGCACCCGTACGTCAGCCGGCCGAAAACGCAGGGGACGGTGAGAAACAAGTCAGCCAAAGCCGCCTGACT
The DNA here is from genome assembly GCA_900548345.1 of uncultured Paraprevotella sp. Classification (GTDB taxonomy): domain Bacteria; phylum Bacteroidota; class Bacteroidia; order Bacteroidales; family Bacteroidaceae; genus Paraprevotella. The sequence goes on from URKA01000021.1 coordinate 24,140, forward strand.
TACGAACAGCAGAAAGAATATCAGAAGAAACTCCGTAAATTAGAGAAGGCCGTGCAACAGTGCGAAGAGCAGATAGGCGAGCTTGAAGCTGCCGTGAAACTCCTGGAAGACAGGATGGCTACTGCCGAAGGAGCCTCCGACATCACGCTTTATGAACGCCATGCCTCGCTGAAGAAGCAGCTCGACACCGTGGTGGAAGAGTGGGAACAGGCTTCGATTGACCTTGAAGAGGCACAGGCAGAGGGGTGATAAGAACCATAGAAAACAAACGACTTAAAACGAATATAATATGAAAATGAGATTCAAACATTGGCTTCCGGTCGTGTTCTTCGCATCCGTACCGTTAGCTTCCTGCATGCAGACCAATTCGCAGACGACAGGTATCGACCTGAACAATCTGGACACCACCGCCCATCCCGGACGGAACTTCTACCAGTATGCCTGCGGCGGATGGATGAAAGCGCATCCGCTCACTGATGAGTATTCCCGTTACGGAAGTTTTGAGGAACTCATTGAGAACAACAACAACCAGTTGCGCGACCTGATAACCTCGCTGGCGGAGACGAAGCATGCCGACGGTTCGTTGGAGCAGAAAATCGGCGACCTGTACAACATCGCGATGGACAGCACCAAGCAGAACAAGGATGGTTTCACGCCTATACAGGCCGATTTTCAGGCCATTGCCTCGTTGCAAGACGTGGCGGAAGTGTGGCCGATGATGACGGAGCTGATGCGCAAAGGGGTATCCGGCTATTTTGATTTCTATATAGATGCCGATGCCAAGAACAGCAGCATGAACATCGTCAATGTCGTGCAAGGCGGACTGAGCCTCGGCGAGAAGGAATACTATACGGACAACGATACGGTGACTGCCGGTATCCGCAAGGAATTTGTCGCCCACATGGGCAAGATGTTCGCCTTGTGCGGTGATACGCCCGAAGAGGCGGCAGCCAAAGCCGAAGCCGTGATGAAGATTGAAAGCCGTATAGCCGTGCCTTCTTTCTCGGCCACACAGCAGCGCGACCCCGAAAAGAACTACCACAAGATGACGGTGGAAGACCTGAAGAAGGATTATGCCGGCATCGGTTGGGACAGACTGTTCGAGGCGATGGGGATGAAAGACGTGAAAGACGTCAACGTGGCCCAGCCGGAACCCATCCTGGAGGTCGGGAAGATTCTGACAGAGGCTCCGTTGGCCGACCAGAAGGCTTACATGCAATGGAAACTGATAGCTGCCGCCTCGCCTTATCTGAGCGATGCGTTCCGCACATGCCGGTTCGATTTCTACGGACGTGTGTTGAGCGGTGCGCAGCAGGAACGTCCCCGCTGGAAGCGCGCCGTGTCGACGGTGGAAGGCGTGATGGGCGAAGGGCTCGGACGGCTCTATGTAGACAAGCATTTCCCTGCGGCAGCCAAGGAACGCATGGTGAAACTGGTGAAGAACCTGCAGGCATCGCTGGCCGAACGCATCAAGGTGCAGGATTGGATGAGTGAGGAAACCAAGAAGGTGGCGCTCGAAAAACTGAATGCCTTTTATGTCAAGGTGGGCTATCCCGACACGTGGCGCGACTATTCCGGTCTGGAAATCAAGGACGACAGCTATTGGGCCAACATCGTGCGCAGCTACGAGTTCGACCTGGCCTATACGGTGGAGAAGAAACTGAACAAGCCCGTCGACCGCGACGAGTGGTACATGACGCCGCAGACGGTGAATGCCTACTACAATCCTACGACGAACGAAATCTGTTTTCCCGCAGGCATCCTGCAACCTCCGTTCTTCAATATGGAGGCCGACGATGCCGCCAACTACGGGGCCATCGGTGTGGTCATCGGACATGAGATGACCCATGGATTTGACGACCAGGGTCGTCAGTTCGACAAGAACGGCAACCTCACCGACTGGTGGGCACCCGGCGATGCGGAACGCTTTGAGGAGCGTGTGAGCGTGATGCGCGATTTCTTCAATGGTATAGAGGTGCTGCCCGGCCTGAAGGCGAACGGCGCACTGACATTGGGTGAGAATCTGGCCGACCATGGTGGACTGATGGTGGCCTTCAATGCCTTGCGGAAAGCCATGGAAGAGACACCGCTGGAAACGAAAGACGGTTTCACGCCCGAACAGCGTTTCTTCCTGTCGTATGCCAATGTATGGGCGGGCAACATTCGTGACGAGGAAATCCGTCGCCGTACCAAGAGCGACCCGCATTCATTGGGGCGCTGGCGTGTGGACGGTGCGCTTCCCCACATCGACATGTGGTATGAAGCCTTCGGCATCACCGAGCAGGACCCCATGTTCATCCCGAAGGAAGAGCGCGTGAAAATCTGGTAATGTGCAGGATGGCACGTAGATGACACAAGATGCGACAGATGACCACAGATTTCTATTTTTCTTTATTATGATAAATTAAACTGTGGTCATCTGTCGCATCTTGTGTCATCTGTGTGCCATTGTGAATAGTAAATAGGTGCAAAATAGCGGAATATTGGTGGGATTTTGCTAAATTTGCATCCCGTACAAGAATGATAAAAACCTGATAGATATGCCTCTGAATTTACCGGACAGGCTTCCTGCCATCGAGTTGCTGAAACAAGAGAATATATTCGTTATCGACACAACAAGGGCTTCGGCGCAGGACATCCGCCCCTTGCGCATTGTCATACTGAACCTGATGCCGTTGAAGATTACGACCGAAACGGATTTGATTCGCCTGTTGTCCAATACACCGTTGCAGATTGAAGTATCCTTCATGAAAGTAAAAGGCCATACGTCCAAGAATACGCCGGTGGAACACATGAAAGCCTTCTACCGTGACTTTGAACTGATGAGGCACGAGAAGTTCGACGGCATGATTATCACCGGTGCGCCCGTGGAGCATCTGGATTATTCCGAAGTGACCTACTGGAACGAAATCACGGAGATATTCGACTGGTCGCGCACGCATGTCACGTCGACCCTTTATATCTGCTGGGCGGCACAGGCCGGACTTTTCCATCATTACGGTGTGCCCAAATATGCGTTGGACAAGAAGATGTTCGGCATCTTCAAACAGCATCCGCTGGATGCCCGGCTGTCCATCTTCCGCGGCTTCGACGATGAGTTCTATATGCCGCACAGCCGCCATACCGAGATTCGCAGGGAAGACATTCTTGCGCGTCCCGAATTGCAGTTGGTGGCGGAGTCTCCGCAGTCGGGTGTTTGCATGGTGATGGCGCGCGGCGGCAGGGAAATCTATGTGACGGGACATTCCGAATATTCTCCCGATACGCTCGACACCGAATACCGTCGCGATTTGGACAAGGGACTTCCCATTGACATGCCGGTCAACTACTATCGGAACGACAATCCGGCCGAAGGGCCTGTCGTGACGTGGCGTGCCCACGGCAACCTGTTGTTCTCCAACTGGCTGAACTACTATGTCTATCAGGAAACACCTTATAACGTGGACGACATACGATGATGAGGCGACGTTTCATAGAACTGCTGGCTCCGGCCAAGAATATCGAGTGTGGCATGGCGGCCGTAGACCATGGGGCAGATGCCGTCTATATCGGTGCGCCGCGTTTCGGCGCACGGGCTTCGGCCGGCAACAGTGTGGCCGACATTGCCCGTCTGGTGGCCTATGCCCATGTCTATCGTGTGAAAGTGTACGTGACGCTCAACACCATCCTGAAGGATGAGGAACTGGCCGATACGGAACGGCTTGCATGGGATTTGTATCGCTGCGGTGTGGACGCCCTGATTGTGCAGGATATGGGATTGCTGGAACTGAATCTGCCGCCGATACCGTTGCATGCCAGTACACAGATGGACAACCGTACGCCGGAGAAGGTGCGTTTCCTGCAAGAACAGGGTTTCGGGCAGGTCGTGCTGGCGCGTGAACTGTCCCTGAAAGAAATACGTGCCATACACGATGTTTGCGATGTGCCCCTTGAAGTGTTCGTTCATGGCGCACTTTGCGTGAGTTACAGCGGACAGTGCTACGTGTCGCAGCATTGTTTCGGACGCAGTGCGAACCGCGGAGAGTGTGCGCAGTTCTGCCGCCTGAAGTTCGATATGACCGACCGTGACGGACGGATAATCGTGCGGGGCAAACATCTGCTTTCGCTCAAGGATATGAACCGGACGGCCGAACTGGAGAGCCTGCTGGACGCCGGAGTGTCCTCGTTCAAGATAGAAGGCCGGCTGAAGGATGTGAATTATGTGAAGAACGTGACGGCATGGTATCGCCGGGCACTGGACGGCATCATCGACCGACATCCCGAATATGGCCGTGCGTCGTCCGGTCGGGTGCATCTGAATTTCGTGCCGTGTCCGGAGAAGAGTTTCAACCGTGGCTTTACGGACTATTTCCTGTACGGACGCACGCCCGATATATTCTCGTTCCATACGCCTAAATCGGTTGGCGAAGAAGTGGGGTTTGTGAAAGAAATACGCGGCCGCAGTCTTGTGGTGGCAGGTACGGCTTCTTTTGCCAACGGTGACGGACTGTGTTATATGGACGGTCAGGGCGAATTGAAAGGCTTTCGTGTGAACAGGGTCGAGGACAACAGGATTTACCCCGTGGAGATGCCGGCCGTGCGGCCCCGTACCCGTTTGTTCCGTAATTACGATAAGGCGTTCGAGGATGCCTTGTCGCGTCAGTCGGCCGTGCGCCAGATATCCCTGTGGTGGACGCTCGGTGAGTATGCCGGCGGTTTCGTGCTGACGGCGCGTACCGAGGACGAGGTGTCCGTGTCGTTGTCATTCCCCTGCGAGAAAACGCTTGCACGTACTTCGCAAGCCGACAATATCCGTACGCAGCTATCGAAACTGGGCCAGACGCCGTTTGAAGCCGCAGATACGGATATCCGTTTGTCAGCCGGTTGGTTCATACCCTCCTCATCGCTGGCGGAATGGCGGCGTAAGGTGGTGGAACGGTTGCTTTCCGCCATGCGGATGAACACGCCGCTCGCTGTGCGCCGGTCGGGTAATATTTCTGCGGGACAGGCTGGAAAAACAGAACCTTTCGTGGAAAAAGGCCTGACTTATCTTGCCAATGTGATGAACCGCAAGGCGGAGGCTTTCTACCGCAAGGCAGGAGCGGAAAGGGTGGAGCCGGCTTTCGAGAAGGCTGAACCTGCAGGCGGGGCACTGATGTTTTGCAAACATTGTCTGCGCTACAGCATGGGATGGTGTCCCCGTTACGGTAGCGAAAAGTCGCCTTACAGCGAGCCTTATTTTCTGGTGTCGGCCGACGGACGCCGTTTCCGTCTGGAATTCGATTGCAGGAATTGTCAGATGAAACTCTATGCCGATGACTAAGTTTACCTATATCTTTTTGTGTGTGCTGCTGTCAGGCCTGTTCGGTGCCTGCTATTATCCGCAGTCCGATTATGCCGACGCTTGGGATTTGACAGACGAGCGGAGGGATTCGATGGATTTCGAGGCGCGTCACCATTATACGGAAAACTTCAATTTCCTCGTGACCGGCGACACGCTTTTCCTGCAAGAGAAGCGTCCGTCGTTGTGCCTGCCGACGGGTGGCGACACCTTGGGGGTGAGTGTGGTTGAAGACGACCGCCTGGTGGTGGCGGATATACTGATAGTGCCGCAAGACACGGTGGACTCCGTATGGGTAAAGGTGGCGCGCGACCAGCTGACGATGGGGTGGGTGCATGAAACGGATTTGCTGGCGAATGTGATTCCCGATGATTCCATCTCGTATTTCATCCATGTGTTCAGCAATTCCCATCTGATTTATTTTCTTTCCGCATTGGGTGTGCTGTCTGTGTTGTATATTGTGCGGCGCATGCGCCGCAAACGTTTCCGCATGGTACACTTCGACGATATAGGCAGTTGTTACCCTACCTTGTTGTGCTTGACCTTGTCGGGAGCCGCTACATTGTACGCCAGCATGCAGAAGTTTGTGCCCGAAACCTGGGTGGAGTTTTATTATCATCCCACGCTCAATCCGTTCGGGCTTCCGTTCTGCCTAGGGCTGTTCATCGCGTCCGTATGGTTGATTGTCCTGCTGGCCATAGCCGTAGCGGATGATGTCAGGCGTCAGTTGCCTTTTCGCGAGGCATTGCTTTATCTTTTCGCTTTGGCGGGGATGTGTGCGGGGTGTTATCTCTTTTTCTCCCTGACCACCTTATATTATATAGGATACCCTTGTCTGTTGGGGTATGTCGTATGGGCGTTGAGGCGGTACTACACGTTGAGCCGTTGCGAGTATCTGTGCGGCAAATGCGGCGCAAAGATGCGCCGCAAGGGGCGTTGCCCGCGTTGCGGGGTGATGAACGAGTAGCTTTCCTCTTTCTTTCCGGCCGGTATCAGAAATGCAGGCTGATGTCCACACCGAACTGGAACGGATTGCCGGTCTGGCCGAATGCGAGTTCCTTGGTGGTGGCCGAAGAAGTGAAGAAGAATGTGTCGTAACGCGTGTCGGTCAGGTTCTTTCCCCAGACATCGATACGTACAGGGCCGAAATCGGCTCCCGCATGTGCGTTCAGCAGGGCATAGAACGGCTGGCGGTATGTATTCTCCTCGTTCCAGTAAATTTTTCCCGATCCGTTGGTATTGATGCCGCAGAAGATGCGCTTGACGGCTTTCCCGTCTTTCACAGGACGACTGTACTCCACTCCCGCATTCATCGTGTGTGCCGGAACGAATGGCACGCGGTTGCCTTTATAGTCTATAGCCGTCTGGTTTTGGCTCTCGTCTGCACTTTGCACCTCATATCGGCAGAATGTGGCGTGTGTGTAGCCGTACGAGGCGTTCCATGTCAGACAGTTGTCTAATGCGGCTCCTTGAAGGCTGATTTCCATTCCGGTGCTCCGTCCCTTTCCTGCATTCACCATGGCACGGCCCAGTCCGCTGCCGACGAATCGTGAAATCTGTTGGTCGTGTACGTCCATGTAGAATGCGGCAATGTCGGCCTGCAGTCTGTGTCCGAAGAGCGAGAAGTGTCCGCCGACCTCATAGTTGTAACTGTATTCCGGGCGGTATTTTGTTTGTGCCGGCGTGCCCGCGAATGTTTCCTGCGGAATCTTGTCCGTAATCATTTTCTTGACGGCTTCGGGCATACGGTTGAACATGGGGCCGTTCAGCACTTCTTCCGTCTTGGCTTTGACCGATGCCATCATCCGGCTTTGCAGTTCTCCCTGCACGAGGTCGCTGAACATCTGTACGTTGTAGCCACCGCTTCTGTATCCCTTGCTCCAGCTTGCATACACATTGTTGCGCCGGTCGAGCTGATACTGGAGAGCCACTTTGGGCAGCCATTGCAGATAGTCGTGGCTCAACTCTCCCGTGAATCCGCTCCGGTCGGACAGGTCTTCTAACTTGAGCGGCATCATTGGTGACGTGAGTGAGAGGTCATAGTCTATCTGTCCGCCGTAATTATGTTTGAGGTGCATCTTTTCATATTCAAGCCGAATGCCGGTCGTGAGGCTCAGTCCGGATACGTTGAACAAATCGTTGACCGTACTTTGGTGAAACAGGGCCGCATCGGCTGTCGGGGTGTCGAACGCACCGTCTGCCACAAAGGTCGGGTCGTGCATGGTCAGATTCAGGCTCATGCCCGAAGGGCGGAGCTGGTTGTTGGCCCGTTCGAAAACAGTGTTCATGAAAGTCTCGGTCAGGGTTACAGGGCTTTTCGTGTGCAGGGTCTGATACATGGCATAAATTCCGCTGACCCATTCCCAGCGGGCCTTGAAACGGCTTTTGATGGTGATTTCCTCACTGATGGAGTTGATTCTCTGCTTTTGTGTCAGCGAAAAGAAGTCCATGTTCGTGAAGTCTTGGTCAATCGTCATATTGTCGTTCAGGTTCTGGTAGGCCGTGACGGTGGAGAGAATGAAGCTACGGCCTGTGTATTCAGCGTTCAGGCTGCTGTTCAACAGACTCCGTCGGTAAAAGCAGGGATTGTTGTAAATGATGCGGCCTATGTTTTCGGGCATAGGCTCGTTGCCTTCACTTTCGGCTGTTCCGGCATATCGGTAGGGATAGCCGTGGTCTTCGCGGTAGGAGTAGTCGGTAGAGAAATCCAAGGTCCATCTTTGTCTTCCGGGCTTGCCGACGAGTCTGACTTTTCCGCCTGCCGTTTCCTTTCCTCCGGTCTTTTCATGCCGCGTCCCATTGTAGAAGAAACCTTCGCTGTGCTTGTAAAAAGCACCTGCAGAGAAGGCCCATGAAGCGTTGACCTTCTGGCTGTGGGAGGCCGAGATGCGGTAACCGTTATCCTTGACGGATGTTCCCATGTGAATGTCCGTTCCTTGATAGTCAAACGGATTGCGGGTGAAGATGCGTATCAGTCCGCCCATGACATTGCGTCCGTATAGTGTGCCTTGCGGGCCTCGCAATACATCTATGCGCTCAATGTTCATGCAGTCTGTGTCGTAGGCACTTTTGTCGGTATAAGCCACGTTGTCCACATACAGGCCTACGGCAGGAGTGTTGATGCGGGAACCGACACCGCGTATGTAGGCAGCCGAGGTCAGTCCGCTTCCATAGTCGGGCATATAAAAGTTGGGAACGTAGCCCGACAACTCTTTTATGGAGGTGATGTGCATGTCTTCCAGCCCGTTGTGCCCGAACAACGACACGGCCGTAGGCATTTGCCGTAATTTGGTGGTTTCCTTAGGTGTATGTATGATAACGACTTCTTCTATGTCTTTGATTCGGGTAGTGTCCATACAGTTTTCGTCAATGCCGTCGGCGTGCATCGCATGGTGTACGGTGAGCAATGTGATGATAAGGATGATTTTTTTCATTCGTGTCTTCTGAAATTTTGAGAGCACAAAGTTACATTGGTTTGTGAGGTGGTGCAATCCTTATTTATTAGGATTTTGACTGAAACGGAGCCGTCAGATGCGGTCGGCTTCGATATATCCGTTCATGACAGCATATATGGTAAGGCCGGATACGGAATGTACGTTCAGTTTTTCCATAATGTTCTTCCGGTGTGAGATGACAGTGGTGATACCGATATGGAGACGGTCGGCAATTTCTTTGTTGGTCAGTCCGCTCACAATTTGTACAAGCACCTCTATTTCGCGGAAAGAAAGGCCGTTGGGGTCGGCTGTTGTGGTGTGCTGGGAGGTATGGAGGCTTCCGGCCGGCAGATGTTTTCCGTGTGCGTGCGCACTTTGTTGCAGCTGCAACAGCGAGCGTATCATGCTTTCTTCGTTCTGAAAGATATTGAGCGTGTGAAAATGCGAACTTTGTGTAATTCCCGTGATACCGTTGGTCAGCACGATGGTTTTGTTTTTTCTTTCCAGAAAGAATGCGGTATGTTCCAGTAAGGTTTGTGAAGAAATGAAGTAATGTACGTACATATCCGGTGTGTCGCGCATGAAAGATTCGAAAGTGTCGAAAGTCCGTATCACGGCAAAAGGCATCATGCGTATTATCAGTTCTCTCAAGCCTATGGCAGAGAGGGTGTTGGCGTCGATGATGGCTATTTCCAGAGATTGTTTCATGTAAATCACGGGGTTTGAACTCCGCAAAGGTATATAAATAGGTTGAATTGCGGAAACGAGAATGAGTGTTTTACTTGAAAATGTGGAGGAAGAAGGGGGAAGGGAGTCGCGGACATTTTCCGGGATATAAAATTCGAATCCTTCTCTTTAACATCGCCGCATGTGCCGTTCGGCATACGCGGTTTATACCAAAAAAGCATCCCTCACGGGATGCCTTTTCCACTTTATTCCATTTTAGTGATTTTCAACTTGAGGTGTTTGCATGATGACATGCAGACACCTGCATTCATGCTTTGGGTTTTATCCGAGGAATGATTCGCTTGATTTGTAAGCCGAACCGTTATTCTTTCCTGAACCCATTGCGCAGACCATAGCTACTATGGTTACTGCCATAAAAATAAATCCTGTCATAATCTTCTTACCTTTTTAATCCAACAATCTTTTACCTAAACACTCTCCTTACGGAGCTAATTACCTAAAAACTAAATAACTTTTTTCTTATGACACTGCAAAGTTAGGGGTATTTGGGGCAGAATGCAAAAGTTGGAAGAGAAGTTGGCGCTTTTTCCCCTTTTTCTTGATTTAAATCAAAAAAAGACAAGGTAATTTGAAATAATTATGTAACTTTGCCGTGCCTTGTTCCGTGGCTTCCTTCTTCGGATGCGAAAATACGGATGAAAAGGGAATCGGGTGAAAGTCCCGGACAGTCCCGCTGCTGTAAGCTCATTAGCGGTTTGTTCCATACTCATGCCACTTCCTTATATATAATAAGGTGGGAAGGCGGAACGAACCGGAGTAAGTCAGAAGACCTGCAAGGCATTAAGTCGTGCTCGATTCCTCGAGGGATAGGATGAGAAGTCATGCCGTTTGAGTGATATAATAGGTTGGTTTATGAGTACAGATTGGCAATTCTTTGTCAGAAAGAGTTGTAGCCTTATGTGGGCTTTGCTTTTTTCTGTGGTGTTATGCGCACGGGAAAAGGCTGATACCGTTTCCGGAAAGCTCCGGGAGATGGAAGCTTTGACTGTGACGGCGCGGAAAAAACCGATGATAACGATGGCCGGCTCTCCTACACAACAGTTGGATAAAAAAGAGATGGAGCGTATAGGGGCATTGGACCTGTCGGATGCCGTGCGCCATTTTTCCGGAGTCTCTGTGAGAGACTATGGAGGGGTAGGTGGTTTGAAAACCGTGTCGGTCCGTAGTCTCGGAGCGCAGCATACGGCTGTGAGCTATGATGGGGTCGCTGTCGGAGACTGCCAGTCGGGACAGGTGGATATTTCACGTTTCTCTTTGGACAATGTTTCTACGCTTACCTTGAATGTCGGGCAGGGGGATGATATTGACCAGCCGGCGAGGATGCTGGCTTCGGCCTCGGCATTGAAAATACAGACCGTGCGACCTGCATTCGAGTATGCCACAAGTTTGTCGGCCCGTATCGTGTCGGGCAGCTATGGACTGGCGAATCCCTCCTTGTTCCTTGCGCAGAAGCTCAATGGGAAAACAGGAGCGTCGGCCTATCTGAATTACTTGAGGGCGGACGGGAACTATCCTTTCAAGATAATGAACGGTAATAAGTTGATAGCTTCCAAACGGAACAACAGCAATATAGAAACATGGAGGGCGGAAGTGAATCTGTTTACGGACATTACGGAAAAACAGAAACTGGACGTCAAGGCTTATCTGTTCGATTCGCAGAGAGGATTGCCCGGCAGTGTGGTGTATGACAATCCATACGCGGTGGAGCGGTTGTCTGAGCGGAACTATTTCGGACAGATGAAATATGAAAACCGATTCTCGGACAAGTGGAAATTGCAGGCTACAGGAAAGTTCAATTTCAGCTGGACCCGTGACTGGAACCGCACCACAGCAGGAGAAACGGATGACCGTTACCGTCAGACGGAAACGTATGCTACGGCCGTATTGTGGGGAGAACCAGTGAAAGGCTTGTCATTCTCGGCAGCGCAGGATTTTGTATACAATTACTTGTCGACAACTTTAAATAAATGCCAGTATCCGAGAAGGTATACTTCCTTGTCTGCCATCTCCTTACGCTATAACCATCCAAGGGTTACCGTGGTGGGGTCACTTCTGAATACCTTCATTACGGAGGAGGTAAGGTGGGGGAGCGCGGCTGCCGACCGCAAACATTTGTCTCCGGCACTGAGTATCTCGTGGAAGCCTTTTTTAACGGCAAACTGGCGCATGAGGGTTTCATATAAGGACATATTCCGTGTGCCGACCTTTAATGACCTGTACTATTTGTTGATAGGCAATAGCGGATTACGGCCCGAAACAACGAGACAATTGAATGTGGGGACTGTGTGGGAGACGGAATTTATGCATGTTGTCGATTATCTGAGACTTTCGGCAGACGTATATTGTAATAAGGTGAACGATAAAATCGTGGCGGTTCCCACCATGTTCGTCTGGAGAATGTCGAATGTGGGAAAGGTTGAGACCGTAGGGGCGGATGTCTGTGCGGCGGCAGAACTGGATTTGGGAAAAGGTTTCCGTATGTATCTGACCGGCAACTATAATTTTACACAAGCTGAAGACATCACGGACCGTAAAAGTAAAATCTGGCGGCATCAGATAGCCTATACGCCTCGTCATACGGCAACGGGAAGCATGACGCTCAGTACACCTTGGGTTGACCTTACCTATAATGTAATGAGTGTATCCAAGTGTTATTCGTTGCCGCAGAACCTCAAGGCGAACCGCATCGAGCCTTACACTGACCATGGATTGTCTTTGTCGAGGGTGTTCCGCCTGACCCGCAGGCAGACCGTACGTTTGCAGGTGGATGCGTTGAACCTGGGCGGCAAGAATTATGAGGTTGTCCGTTTCTATCCTATGCCCGGACGAAACTATAAAGCGACTGTTACTTACAATTTATAAACATCAAAAAACGAAACGAGAATGAGAAAGACTTTTTTTAGAGTGGCTTTGATGGCCGTTGCATTGTGTGGCTTTACAGCATGCGATGATGAGGATAAAGATGTGCCGGAACCGGATTTGGGCGGAATTACCGATGATGGCGGTGAAGGACAACCTGGAGAGGTTGTGACAGTTGGCGCATATATACTGAATACCGGAAATTGGGGCAAAAATGACGCTTCGATTCAGTATCTGGACAAAGAAAAAGGAACACTCTCCGAGGACTTGTATGCTGCGGCAAACGGTGAAGGTTTGGGCGATTTGGGGCAAGACCTTTGCCTGTACGGCTCCAAACTGTATGTGACGGTGTCTAATTCATCCAAACTTGTCGTGATGGACAAGAACTGCAAGGCTCTGAAGACCTTAAATCTGACGGATAATGCCGGTATTCCTGTAGAACCGCGCTACATGACAGCTGTGGGTGGCAATGTCTACTTTACGTCTTACGAGGGAACGGTTTCGCGTTTGGATACCGTATCCTTGGAAGTGACGGGCAAGGTGGCCGTGGGTGACCATCCGGAAGCTATCGCGAACGCAAACGGAAAATTGTTTGTCAACATATCTGGATATGGGAAGGAAAACAAGGTGGCCGTTGTGGATGTGGCTACCTTTACGAAGGAGAGAGATATCGAAATGCTGCTGAACCCTTACACGCAGTGCAAGGTGGGCGCCGATGGTTTCGTGTATGTCGTGTCTAACGGTAATTATGCAGGAAAACCTTCTTTGGCCCCGGAAGATTATATTTATGGTACGCTGCAGCGTATCAATCCGAAGACTTACGAGGTGGAGCAGTTATGCCGCGCCTCCTATATTGCCAATCACGGTGACAAGATGTATATTCTGTACTCCGAATATTACCTGCCGGAACTGACACGCGCCTATGTTTACGATGTGAAGACGGGGGCTGAAAGTCCGTTCTTTGACCTTACGACTTTGTCCTCTCCTAATTCCATCGACATAGACCCCGTGAACGGAGACGTATATGTGACGAATGCTCCTTATGGTGCAACATCCGATGTGTACGTATATACGAAGGATGGAGAGCTGAAGACAAAGTTCGGTGTGGGGAATTCCGCGTCTAAAGTATTGTTCGTTACGAAATAATGAAACTGAAAACATTTTTTCTTTGCAATTTGTCAATCGCAGTCTTGTCGTTAGTCGCCTGTGGCGGAAGCGGCAAGACTGCTTCTTTGCAAACAGGGGGTGATACTATAGAGATAAAATATGCGCGGAATCTTTGTGTTGTGTCTTACGATGGTTACAAGGTGGCTACGCTTCGTAATCCATGGGATACGCTCAAGGTGTTGCATACTTATATTTTAGCGGAACGCGACGCTTCTTTGCCGGATGACCTGCCGGACGGAACTGTAGTCAGGGTGCCTCTCCGGAAAGCCATGGTGTATTCTTCGGTCCATTGCAGCCTGGCCGGCCGTTTGGGCGCGTTGGAAAGTATCGGTGGCGTATGTGATTTGAAGTACATCAAGATGCCTGAGATACAAAAACGCGTCGGTACGGGGCGTGTGGTCGATGCCGGTTCAGGAATGAATCCCGATATAGAGAAGATTATCAACCTGAACCCTGACGGCATACTGCTTTCGTCTTTTGAGAACAACGGCGGTTACGGACGCATCGAGAAACTGGGCGTTCCCATCATAGAATGCGCCGACTATATGGAGACATCTGCTCTTGGACGCGCGGAGTGGATGAAGTTCTACGGACTTTTGTTCGGCCGTTATGAAGAGGCGCTTGCCGAGTTCTCGGCTGTGGAGGAAGAGTATCTTTCATTGAAGGCAGAGGCCGCACGACTGGAAGGCCGTCCCCGGATGTTCGGTGATTTGAAGAACGGTGCGGTTTGGTATGTGCCCGGAGGCAACAGCACCATGGGACGCATCTATGCGGATGCCGGAGCCGACTATGTGTTCGCTTATCTGGAAAACAGCGGTTCGGTGCCGATGAATTTTGAGGCCGTGTTCGACAAGGCGCAGGATGCCGATGTCTGGCTGATTAAGTACAATGCTCCCTGTGACAAGACCTATGGAGAGCTGGCAAGCGAATATGCACCGTATGCCCGTTTCAAGGCTTTCGGGGAAAAGCATATCTATGGATGCAACACAGGAACGGTGTCCTACTACGAGGAAATACCCTTTCATCCCGAATGGCTGTTGAGAGAACTGATAAAAATCTTCCATCCGGAGGCACTGGAAGGATATGAATTGAAATATTTTCGTAAATTAGCGGAATAAATACGCAAGGCGGTGGAGCATAAGGGATATGTATACGGTGGAGCATGTGTTGCCCTCATCCTGTTGTTGATGGCAGCCAATCTTCTCTACGGCTCGGTGGATATACCGGCTGTCGAGGTGTGGCGTATTCTGGCGGGGCATGAGGCGGAGAAGGCCGGGTGGGGTTATATTGTGCTTGAATCCCGCCTGCCGCAGTGCATCACGGCATTGCTGTGCGGTGCGTCCCTGTCGGCATCCGGACTGATGCTGCAGACGGCGTTCGGCAATCCATTGGCCGGTCCTTCCATATTGGGTATCAATTCGGGAGCGAGTCTTGGCGTGGCTTTGGTGATGCTGGCCGGCGGCGGCACGGTGGCCACCGGTGTATTTTCGCTGTCCGGTTTCTTTTCGGTTATTTTAGGGGCATTTGCTGGAGCGTTGTGTGTCATGGGGATGATTCTGTTTTTGTCTCTGTTGATACGCAGCAGTGTCATGCTGTTGATTGCCGGTATCATGATTGGCTATGTCACGTCCTCGGCCATTTCCTTGCTTAATTTCTTTGCTACGGCCGAAGGCGTGCAGTCGTATATGATGTGGGGCATGGGCAACTTTGGTGGGGTCTCGTTGGAGCAACTGCCGTGGTTTGCAGTCATGACCTGTTTCGGGCTTCTGATTTCACTGTTGCTAATCAAGCCGCTCAATGCCTTGTTGTTAGGCCAACGTTATGCGGAGAACCTCGGCGTGAACATCAACCGTACGCGCAACCTGTTGCTGCTGGCTACGGGGCTTCTGACGGCGGTGACGACGGCTTTTTGCGGACCGGTGGCCTTCATCGGACTGGCTGTACCGCATGTGGCCCGCCTGATGCTGGGCACGTCCAACCACAATTCCCTGCTTCCTGTCACGATACTGGCCGGAGGGGCGATGGCACTCTTGTGCAACCTGATTTGCATACTGCCCGGTGAGTGGGGTGTCATTCCGTTGAATGCCGTGACGCCGGTGATGGGTGCGCCTGTGATTATTTATGTGATTGTCAACCAAAGAAGAATACAGTATTTTAACTGATGGAACAGCGTGTCGTGTTAAGCGGGAAACAGGTGACTACGGGCTATGGCAAGGGAGCGCGGGCCACGGTGGTGCATGAACGGCTCGACTTCCGGCTGTTGAGCGGGGAACTTACCTGTCTGTTAGGATGCAACGGAGCCGGAAAGTCCACGTTGTTGCGGACGTTGGCTGCGGTGCAGCCGGCCTTGTCCGGGCAACTGGAACTTATGGGGCGTCCGCTGTCTGACTATTCCGCCCAAGAGCGTTCCAGAACGGTTGGGCTTGTGCTGACCGACCGTACGCAGACCGGCGGACTGAGCGTATTTGAACTGGTGGCATTGGGACGGCAGCCGCACACCGGCTTCTTCGGCCGTCTGACCACGCGCGACAAGGACATCGTGTATCGCGCCATGGAATCCGTCGGCATTGCGGACAAGGCGCGGAGTTATGCGGCGGAACTTTCGGACGGCGAGCGTCAGAAAGCCATGATAGCCAAAGCCCTTGTACAGGAATGCCCGTTGATAATACTGGATGAGCCTACCGCATTCCTTGATGTGGTGAGCCGTATCGAGGTGATGGCCCTGTTGCACAGGCTTGCGGTGGAAGAAGACAAAGCCGTTCTGCTTTCCACGCACGACATAGACCAGGCTTTGGTCTTGGCCGACAAGTTATGGCTGATGCCTCCCGGTCGCGGACTGGTATGCGGCGTGACGGAGGACGTCATCCTGTCGGGCGGCATGGACGCGCTTTTCTCTCATCCGTCCATTCATTTCGATTCGATGCATGGTGTGTATTCGCCGACGGTAGGCGGGGAGAGGAAAATCGTGTTGGAGACGGACGATGAAGTGTTGCGCCACTGGACGCAGAATGCACTGAACCGTCATGGGTATTTGTGTCTTCCGGAGGCTTCTTCGGCTGAAGTCCCGTTGTTGAGAGTCACTTCACCGCACGATTTCGTTTTGTATGGCAAAGGGGGTGATATGTCTTTCCATAGTTTTGCGGGATTACTCGAACATCTGCTTCGCTGAACTTCTGTGTAAGCCTGCCGCTTTGTGTAGTTCTTATTCGTTTCTTGTAGAGAAAAAGTAGTTCTCGAATGGGATTTGCGAACTTTTTATCTTCTTGTGTTTTAGTATAACGGCTTTCTTTATTACTTTTGCATTTGAAGTTGAACAATGCAAGAAACAAGAAATATTCAGACTATGAAACGCTTTACTAAAACCTTTCTGGCCGTAATGTCCTGTTCGTTATCGGGCATTCCGGGCTTTTCGCTCTGTGACGGGGACGGCAATGAGGTGCAGTCATACGTCAATCCTGTGAGCTATCAATCGGCTTCGACGTGGCCTTTCCGTCGTCTGGTGAATGTTTTCGAGGGACTTGATTCAGGAAAGGATTATGTATGTTATCCCATGGTAAAGTTCGGAAAGGTAGAGTTCCGTGCCACTCCTTCCGTGGAGATAGAGAGGGAGTGTTTGTGTCCGGACGGTCATCATCCTCACATGATAGACCTCGGTCTTCCAAGCGGTACGAAGTGGGCTTGTTGTAATGTGGGTGCATCCTCTCCCGAAGAGTACGGCGGTTATTACGCTTGGGGCGAGACGGAAGAGAAAAGTTATTATGATTGGAGCACTTATAAATACTGCAAGGGAACATGGGATACCAAGACCAAATATTGCACGGACAGTTCTTATGGTAGTGTCGATAACAAGACTGTATTGGATCCTGCAGACGATGTGGCTCATGTGAAATGGGGCGGTAGCTGGCGTATGCCGACAACGAAAGAAATCGCTGAACTACTCAATAACTGTTCCTGGACATGGACTATCCAAAACGGCGTGAACGGTTATTTAGTTACTTCAAAATCCAATGGTAATAGTATCTTCTTGCCTGAGGCCGGCTACCGTTGGAACGAGGGTGTCGACGGAAGTGGCTCGTACGGTCACTTCTGGTCGGCTTCGTTGCACGGGGGCATCAGCAACGGTGCTTACGGCCTCTACTTCTACACTGGTTACCGTCGCCAGTACTTCAACGGTCGCGACTGCGGGTTGTCCGTCCGCCCTGTTACAAAATAAGCGTAGCGCATCCGATTGATTTGATTATTTGTGCGTCCCTTTTCGGGACGCACTTAAATTCCCGCGAAGCGGGTCGAAAATTATAATTATCTTATAGATGTTTCTTGTTTTGGAAACTTTATTGTACTTTTGTATTGACAAAAGATGTATGAAAGTCATGGCAAATACAATAGAAAATATAGGATTAATGATTCGTGCTGAACGTCTTAATAAAGGACTTACGCAGGAAGAACTTGGTAAACGAATAGGAGTAGGCAAAGCTCAGATTTCTAAAATAGAGAGTGGAAAGGGACTTACCGTAAAGACTGTGACAAAGGTACTTGAAGCCCTTGGCACATCAGCTTCTGTTGTCTTACAAACGGCACAATCAATAGATAAAAAGGTGATTGCATATATTGTTGCTGCTATCAGTGAATTTGCCAAAACTCATCATATTTCTATTCGTGAAGCAAATAATTATCTGATACGTTTTAAGGGAATTGATTTCCTTGTGAAACATTATGATGCGGAGCATTTGCTTTCATTTGATGACAGTGTTCAAGACCTTACGCAAGTTTGTCTAAATAATGGAGGGGCAATTCGATGAAATTATATCACGGCTCAAATACGGTAATTGAGCGAATAGAGTTGTCCAAGTGCAAACCGTTCAAGGATTTCGGGAAAGGATTTTACCTGACAGAGATTAGGGAACAGGCGGAACAAATGGCTAAGCGCACATCTGCCATCTATGGTGGTGAGTCTGTTGTTACAGAATTTAAATTTGATGAAACAGCCTTGAATGCATTGGTGGTCAAAACTTTTGAAGAACCCGGCGAAGAGTGGGCATTATTCATTATGGCTAATCGTGATAGGAATAAAGTGCATCCGATACACAGTTATGACATTGTGATAGGTCCTGTTGCCGATGATACTATCGCAACCTTGTTCCGTAATTTTGATGACGGTATTATTGATTTGCAAATGCTCGTGAATGGATTGAAATACAAAAAGGTTTCATCCCAATACTTGTTTCATTCGGCAGAAGCCATAAAATACTTACAGAGGATATGAATAAACGGATGCAATATTTGGTGGAAGGTATCTCTAAGGATATAATAGGCTATTTGATGGAAGACTATGGCTATGACTTGACTACTGCCCTAAAGGAATTCTACAACTCAGAAACCTTTGCTAAGCTTTCAGATGAAGCCACCGGACTCTATATCGAAAGTTCGGCTTATGTGTATGAAATACTTAAAAGTGAATTTACGTACGGAAGGATTTTGTAAGGGTATACAAAAGAATGTTCCGATGCTATATTGTTATGGCCCATGGGCACTTCGTGAACATTGGTTTCCTTGCGCGCGCGTATAACAGGAGTTTTCAGAAAAAAGCCTTCAGGGGTTCAGACTATTTGATTCATAGTAACTTAAGTGCTATGAACCTTTCAGGGTGTAAGCATGGCTTTTTATGTGCTGCATTCATCGGGAAGTAGCGAAAATGTTCACCTGTCAGCGATGAAACGCTCACCTGTCAGCGATGGAATGGACACCTGTCAGCAATCCCAATTGTTCCTTACGAGCTTGTTCGACATGTCATTTCCAAACGAAGGTATGCGAAGGAAGTAGGTGCTGTCGTTCATGGCCTTTGCCGTGTAGTACATAGTATATGATTTCCCGGCGTGCGGTGTCTGTTGGGCGCGGAGCCTTTGCAACACGTCGTTGAATGCGGCCATACCCTCATTGGTCATCCGCAAGTACATGTGTCCGTCGTTGAACTTTCTGACATATTCATCCATGCAGGTGACCACAGTATCGGGTTGCAGACTGATGGCTTTTCGTTTGTCTTCCACCCATTCATTCCACTCCTTTCCCGAATCCTTCGTCTTGTGTTCATAGCCCGGATAGTTCCTTTGTATGTAGCCTGTCAGCCAGTCGAACTCGGCCAAAGCCTCTTCTTTGCTTTGTGCCCATGCGGAACATGCCGCAAGGCATGTCAGGATGAATGAGAATGTTGTCTTTTTCATAAAGATAAAATATTAATGTGAAAACAAAGGTAGAAAAAAATGCAGACAAGTCCCCCCTCTTTTTTATATATATTTAACAGGCTTGCCGATGGCAGGGAAAACGAGTGTCTTTTGCACTTTTTCTGCGGCCGCTTGATGGAAAATGCCTTTTAACAAATCTTATTCAAGTAAAATCATTAAATTTGCATTCAAGGCAATTCGTTGGAGTAAACAAATCCGACTCAAATAGAATTAACAATGAGTAACGAGATACAGTTCCTATTATATAGCCTACCCGGTGAACAAGGGAAGGTGCAAGTCATTATCAAAGACGAAACAATTTGGTGTACCCAAAAGGCTATGGCGCAACTTTTCGGCATTGATAAGTCTGGTATTAGTCGCCACATATCCAATATTTTTAAGGAAGATGAACTTCAGCCAGATACGACAGTTGCAAAAATTGCAACTGTCGTAAATAGAGGTATCAGAGGAAAAGTTGAAGAACTGGTTGACTTCTATAATTTGGATATGATTATTGCCGTGGGTTATCGTGTTTCTTCGCCTAAAGCAACCAAGTTCCGCCAATGGGCAACCAGAATTCTCAATGAGTACATCAAGAAAGGTTTTGTACTTGATGATGAGCGTTTGAAGCAGGGAACGGCTGTATTCGGGAAAGACTATTTTCGTGAATTGCTGGAAAAAGTACGCTCTATCCGTGCCAGTGAACGGCGTATTTGGCAGCAAATCACCGATATATATGCAGAATGTAGTGCTGATTATGACAAGGACTCGCCCACAACGCGTGATTTTTATGCTATGATACAGAACCGTTTTCATTATGCTATTACAGGACAAACGGCTGCCGAAATTATCTATACAAAGGCAGACCATACTAAGGAACACATGGGTTTGACCACATGGAAGAATGCGCCTGATGGACGTATATTGAAGTCTGACGTATCAATCGCCAAGAACTATTTGCAGGAAAAGGAAATCCGCCAATTGGAGCGTGCTGTAACAGGTTTCTTTGATTACATAGAAGACCTTATCGAGCGTGAGAACACATTCAATATGTCGCAGTTTTCGGAATGTGTCAATGAGTTCCTTACATTCCGTCGTTATCAGATTTTGCCGGATAAAGGGCATATCTCAGCATCACAGGCTAAGGCAAAAGCTGAAGGTGAGTATGATATTTTTAATAAAACCCAACGGATAGATTCAGACTTCGATAAACAAATAAGGGATGTGTTGGGGGATAATGTGTTGGGAGATAAAAAGTAGGAGTTTTGGGATTGGAGAAATAATCTTTCCATGCGGAGGAAAATATGAGGCATTTTGCACTTTTTCCGTATCCGTCTGATGGAAACTTCGGGAAATCTCCGTACTTTTACCTTCTCAAAGTAGAAAAGATGTTATGGCAAAGGAGAAGACCGTCTATGTGTGCAGCAACTGCGGACAGGACTCCCCGAAATGGATAGGGAAGTGTCCGGCCTGCGGACAGTGGAATACATTCAAGGAATTTACCGTGCGCAAGGAGAGTGCGGCCGCTGCGGCGGTCGGCCTGCATGGTATGCCGGATACGGAACAGCATGGGCGCAGGCCCGTGCCCATCGGACAAATCCTGTCGGAAGAAGAGCCGAGGATGGATATGCACGATGCGGAGCTGAACCGCGTGTTAGGAGGCGGGCTTGTGCCCGGCTCGTTGGTGCTGTTAGGCGGAGAACCGGGCATCGGGAAGTCCACTTTGGTGCTGCAGACCGTGCTGCAGATGAGCGGGCGGCGCATCCTTTACGTCAGCGGTGAAGAGAGCGCGCGGCAACTGAAACTGCGCGCCGACAGGTTGGTCGTGCGTGCGGCGGGCAAGCGCGGGGCACCGTCGGATGTGCTGGCGGACTCCTCCTGCATGGTGGTGTGCGAAACCTCGCTCGACCGTATTTTTACCCATATCGGTAATGAAAAGCCCGAACTCGTCATCATCGATTCCATACAGACCATCATGACCGAGGCCGTAGACAGTTCGCCGGGCAGCATCTCGCAGGTGCGCGAATGTGCCGCACTTCTGCTCAAGTTTGCCAAACAAAGCAACGTGCCGGTCATCTTAATCGGGCACATCAACAAGGAAGGCACGCTGGCCGGCCCCAAAGTGCTGGAACATATCGTGGACGCCGTATTGCAGTTCGAAGGCGACCAGCACTATATGTACCGTATCCTGCGCAGCATCAAGAACCGCTTCGGCAGCACGGCGGAACTTGGCATTTACGAAATGCGGCAGGATGGGCTACGGCAGGTGAGCAACCCCTCGGAACTGCTCCTGACGGAGAACCATGAGGGGCTGAGCGGTGTGGCCATCTCGTCGGCCATCGAGGGCGTGCGTCCCTTCCTTATCGAGACGCAGGCGCTGGTCAGTACGGCCGCCTACGGGGTGCCGCAACGTTCCGCCACGGGATTCGATCTGCGCCGCCTGAACATGCTTTTGGCAGTGTTAGAGAAACGCGTGGGGTTCAAGCTCGCCCAAAAGGACGTGTTTCTGAATATCGCGGGCGGACTGAAAGTGACCGACCCAGCCATCGACCTCTCCGTCATCGCCGCCGTGTTGAGCAGCAATGTGGATACGGGCATCGAGAGCCGTGTCTGCATGGCCGGAGAGGTGGGACTGAGCGGTGAAATCCGTCCCGTGAACCGCATCGAACAGCGCGTGGCCGAGGCCGAGAAGCTCGGTTTCAGGCAGATGCTCGTGCCGAAACACAACCTGCAAGGGTTTGACAGTCGGAAACTAAAGATAGAACTCGTTCCGGTGCGCAAGGTGGAAGAAGCCCTGCGCGTGCTTTTCGGATGAGGCTGACCTAATATAAAACGACATGACAGAGGAATACCAGTTGAGAATATTGCCGGAAGTGGCGGCCGACCAGCGGTCGCTGCGACGCTATATCGCCCGTGAGAAAGGCATGGACGAACGTACGCTGATGGCCGTCAGGGTGTTGAAACGCAGCATTGATGCCCGCCAGCGCACGATATACGTCAATCTGAAAGTGCGTGTGTACGTGAACGAGATGCCGGAAGGCGATGAGTTCGTGCGCACGGAGTACCGTAATGTGGAACATGCGCCGCAGGTGGTTGTGGTCGGTGCCGGGCCGGGCGGACTGTTTGCCGCCCTGCGCCTGATAGAGGCCGGTTGTCGTCCCGTCATTGTGGAGCGCGGAAAGAACGTGCGCGACCGTAAGCTCGACCTGGCGAAAATCTCGCGTGAGCATAAGGTGAACGGCGAGAGCAACTACAGTTTCGGCGAGGGAGGTGCGGGAGCCTACTCGGACGGCAAACTGTACACCCGCAGCAAGAAGCGCGGCAATGCCGACAAAATCCTGAACGTGTTCTGCCAGCACGGGGCTGACGTATCCATCCTGCAGGACGCGCATCCGCATATCGGTACCGACCGCCTGCCGCGGGTGATAGAAAATATGCGCAATACCATTCTGGAATGCGGAGGCGAGGTGCATTTCGAGACCCGTATGGATGCCCTGATTATCAAAGACGGAAAGGTGGTGGGCATAGAGACGAACACCGGGCGCACCTTTATGGGGCCGGTCATCTTGGCCACCGGTCACTCGGCGCGCGACGTGTACGAGTGGTTGCATGCCCACGGCATAGAAATAGAGTCGAAAGGATTGGCTGTGGGGGTACGTCTGGAGCATCCTTCCTTACTGATAGACCAAATCCAGTATCACAACAAGAACGGGCGCGGAAAATACCTTCCCGCGGCAGAGTACAGCTTTGTGCAGCAAGTGGAAGGCCGCGGAGTGTACAGTTTCTGCATGTGTCCCGGAGGATTTGTCGTGCCGGCGGCGAGCGGACCGCAGCAGATTGTGGTCAACGGCATGTCGCCCAGCAACCGCGGGTCGAAATGGAGCAACTCCGGCATGGTGGTGGAGCTTCATCCCGAAGACCTTGAAGAACCATCGTTGGCCGGTTTCATGTCGGTGGGCGGCGTGCGGCCGGACGTGAAAGATCCTCTTGTGATGATGCGTTTTCAGGAAGCACTGGAACGGCAGAACTGGCAACAGGGCAACTGCCGGCAGACAGCTCCGGCACAGCGTATGGCCGACTTTGTCAACGGGCGTCTGAGTTATGACCTGCCCGCATCATCCTATGCGCCGGGCTTGGTGTCTTCGCCCCTGCATTTCTGGTTGCCCGGTTTCGTGAGCCGGCGATTGGCGGAAGGTTTCCGCCGTTTCGGGAAAGCCTCTCGCGGATTCCTGACCAACGAGGCTGTAATGATAGGTGTAGAGAGTCGCACATCGGCTCCCGTGCGTATCATACGTGATGGAGAGACGCTGCAGCACGTCAGGTTGCAAGGGTTGTTCCCTTGCGGCGAGGGCGCAGGGTATGCAGGCGGAATCGTGTCGGCTGGCATCGACGGAGAACGGTGTGCCGAAGCGGCCGCGGCCTACTTGGGCTTTTAGAAGTCGATACCCAAACTCATCGTGAAGCAACCCGTACGGATGTGCCCGTCGAAGTTGTCGTAGTGGTAATCGGCATACTTCTCGCCGGCCAGATTGAACAGGCCGATGTCGTAAGCCATTTCAAAATAAAAGTTCTGGAACGCGGCACCACATCCCACGCGCAGACCCGCGTCGAAACGTTTGAAACGGTCGTCGCCGAAAGGGATGACCTTGGTGCGTGTGCTGTAGTCCTTGACCTGTCCTCCCACGCCGAGGGCTATGAAACCTCCGAAAAGCGGCTGGACGGTGAAGTCGTCCACATTCGTATTGATTTTGTATTTGATGACGGCGGGAAGTTCCAGGTAACGCAACGTGATTTTCCGCTCTCCGGTTTCCTGCGTGGCATCAATCTGTACGCCTTTCTCGGTGTAATACAGTCCGGTTTCAAAGAAAAAGGGCAGTCCGTTGCCCAACTTCTGTCCGGCTACGAAACCCACGTGGAATCGGGGCAAGGTGCCGGTATGTGCCATGCCTCCCGTGCCTTTGAATTGCACGGTGGGGATGTTGACTCCGAAACGCAGTCCCATGTACGAACTGCGTCGGTAATCGCGCCAGCGGCTTGCCGTCATGGGAGAACCCTCTGTATATTGTGCCTTTGCCGTGAGGGATGGAAGTGTCAGAAGTGCGGCAAAGAGGACTGGTAAAATTCTTTTTATCATCGGGAAAGCATGTTTATAAAGTTTCGACAAGGACAAAAGTACAAATTAATTTTATTTTATACCCTTTTTTGCCGGAAAGTTTTGTCGTGGAGTGTCTTTGCCTTTCAGGTTTGCGATAATAATGATGGGTTTTCTTCTTTTCAGGAACTTGCTTTCTAAAGATTTAATTCTATAAATAAAACCTTTATTTATAAAAATGAAACTTCTATTTTTGAAACCAAAAGTTTTATTTTTGAAAACAAAACTTTTATTTATAGTTTTTCTCGGCTTGAACATAAATATAGATGCGCTGTACGCTCCGTTCCTGATGTCGGGAACCGCGGTTTCAAGGTTGGGATTTTGGGGCGTGACAAAATATTATAAGGTATAAAATTGGTATTTAATGAGTAATATTGTATTTTTGCACAATAGGCTGTTGCATGGACTGCCGGAATGACGGTGTTTGTGCAGGGGAAACATGACGAAAAGAAAAAAGATATGAAAGATTTTGTCAAATATACGCTTGCCACGGTCTTCGGATTGTTTATTACCGGTGTGCTGATGTTCTTTTTCACCATTGTGGCAGTGGTGGGCATGGTGGCGAGTGGAAGTTCCGTGGCCACGGTCGGACAAGGTTCGGTGTTCCGTCTGACGCTCGACGGCGAGTTGCAGGAAGATGCGGCTGAGGACCCCTTGGGCGAGCTGATGGGCGAACGTTATGGTAAAATCAGTTTGCGGAATGTCCTTACAGCCATAGAGGCGGCCCGTGAGAATCCGGATGTATGCGGCATGTATGTGGAGGCGAAAGGTCTTGCAGCGGCCACGCCGGCCATGGCGCAGGAACTGCGGCAGGCGATTGAGAATTTCAAGAAGAGCGGGAAATTTGTCTATGCCTATGGAGACGCATACAGTCAGACCTGTTATTACATCTGCAGTGCGGCCGACAAGGTTGTACTGAATCCGCAGGGGATGATAGACTGGCGCGGAATGGCCTCGCAGCCGATTTTCTACAAAGACTTGCTGGAGAAGATTGGCGTGAGGATGCAGGTGTTCAAGGTGGGCACTTACAAGTCGGCCGTGGAACCCTATACCGGTACACGGATGAGTGAGGAGAACCGTATGCAGGTGGCTTCCTATCTGAACGACATGTGGGCCACCATGCTGTCGGAAGTGTCCCTGTCGCGCGGGATTCCGTCAACCCGGCTGAATGAATATGCCGACAGTCTGTGTGCGCTCCGTCCGGCGGAAGACCTTGTCAGGGCGGGTCTGGCAGATACGCTTTGCTATGCGGACGGGATGAGCGCATTGCTGCGCGCCGCCACGGGCAAGAAAGAAGGAATCATTCCGATGACCGGTGTGAAAGAACTTGTGGCCTATGCCGCTTCGCGGGAGCAAAAGGGAGATAAGATTGCGGTTTATTATGCCTACGGTGACATCGTGGATCGGAAAGACGAGTGGAGCGATGCGGCGATAGAGGCCGGCGCCATGTGCCGCGATTTGAAAAAACTGCGTGAGGATAAGGATATAAAGGCCGTGGTGCTGCGCGTGAATTCAGGCGGCGGAAGCGCATACGCCTCCGAACAGATATGGCATGAGGTGGAATTGTTGCGCAAGGCAAAGCCCGTGGTGGTGTCGATGGGCGGAATGGCGGCTTCGGGCGCATATTACCTGTCGTGCGCCGCTAATTATATTGTGGCGGAACCGAATACGCTGACCGGAAGTATCGGTATCTTCGGTATGGTGCCTGACGGAAGCCGCCTGATGAGTGAGAAACTCGGATTGCATTTCGATGTGGTGAAGACCAATGAATATGCTGATTTTGGTACTGTGTCGCGCCCGTTCAATACGGCAGAGGCCGGAATGATGCAGAATTACGTGCAGCGCGGCTACGAGCTGTTTACCCGCCGTGTGGCGGACGGACGCAGGATGAGGCCCGACAGCGTGGAGGTGTTGGCCGAAGGACGTGTGTGGACCGGACGGCAGGCTGTGGCCAACGGACTGGCTGATGCCAATGGCAGTCTGGGAACGGCTGTGGAAAAGGCCGCACAGTTGGCCAAACTCAAGGATTACAGAACGGAAGCCTATCCGGCTCCGAAGGCGTGGTATGAGAGTTTGCTCAACGACCGTAAGGAGAGTTATATCAACGGTATGTTGAAAGAACGATTCGGTGCATATTACGCGCCGCTGACAAATCTCGAACGGATAGAACGCATGACGCGTATACAGGCGCGTCTGCCTTTTGAACCGAATTTTATGAACTGAATCATAGCATACGATGGAAGGAGACCTGATTAGAATCAATGAATGGCTGCTGCCGGTTTCGTGGCTTTACGGAATCGGGGTGAGGTTGCGTAATGAATTGTTCGAGATGGGTGTGCTGAAATCGAAAAGTTATGATGTGCCTGTCATCTCAATCGGCAATATTACGGTGGGCGGCACCGGTAAGACTCCCCATACGGAGTATCTCATCAGGCTGCTGAAAGAAAAATACCGGGTGGCCGTACTGAGTCGGGGATACAAACGTAAGTCGAAAGGCTTCGTGCTGTCGGATGCGGATACTCCCATGCAGATGATAGGTGATGAGCCTTATCAGATGAAACAGAAGTTTCCCGACGTATATGTGGCCGTAGATAAGAACCGCCGCCGGGGAATAGAGATGCTTTGCGATGACCGCATCGCTCCGGGAACGGAGGTCATACTGCTTGACGATGCTTTCCAGCACCGCTATGTCAAGCCGGGAGTCAACATCCTGCTGGTGGACTACCATCGTTTGATTTGTGATGACAAACTTCTGCCAGCAGGACGTTTGCGCGAGCACAAGGACGGAAAGGACCGCGCCAATATTGTTATCGTCACAAAATGCCCGGCAGATATCAAACCTATGGGGTTCAGGGTAATCAGCAAGGCGCTCCGGTTGCGTCCCTATCAGAAACTCTTCTTCTCCACACTGAAATACGGCGACCTCGTGCCGATGGCCGGCGGTGAGCCGCGCCCGCTCTCCTCTTTGCAAAAAAAAGATCATATCCTGCTGCTGACAGGCATCGCCTCGCCGGAACAGATGCGGATGGATCTGGAACACTGTGGGGCACACATCGATATGCTCGCTTTCGGTGACCATCACTATTTTTCGAGAAAGGATGCCGCGCGTATCAACGATGTCTTTGCAGCCATGCCGACTCCGAAACTGATTGTCACCACCGAAAAGGATGCCGTGAGACTACAAACGGCGGAGGGGCTTGGCGATGAGGTGCGCCGCGCACTCCATGTGCTTCCGGTGAAAGTGGAGATTATGCAGAATCAACAACAAACGTTTAACGAAAATATAACAGGTTATGTATTCAAAAATTCAAGAAACAGCATCTTGGCTAAAAGCCAAAATGCCGTCAAACCCTGATACGGCTATCGTATTGGGTACCGGATTGGGTAAACTTGCGGCTGAAATCACCGATGCATATAGTATTCCTTATCAGGAAATCCCTAATTTTCCCGTGTCTACGGTCGAAGGCCACAGCGGCCGGCTGATTTTCGGCAAATTGGGAAACAAGGACGTCATGGCCATGGAAGGCCGTTTCCATTATTATGAAGGATATAGTATGCAGGAAGTGACCTTCCCGGTGCGCGTGATGTATGAACTCGGAATCAAGACGCTTTTCGTAAGCAATGCGGCCGGCGGAACCAATCCCGATTTTGAGATTGGAGACCTGATGATTATCACCGACCATATCAACGCTTTGCCCGAAAATCCTCTTCGTGGGAAGAATTTCCCCACAGGCCCGCGTTTTGTCGATATGCACGAGCCGTACGACAGGAAACTGATTGAACAGGCTGTGGAGATAGCGAAGGAGAAGGGTATCAAGGTGCAGCAAGGTGTGTATCTTGCAACACAGGGACCTACCTACGAAACTCCGGCGGAATATAAAATGTTCCGTATCTGGGGAGGAGATGCTGTGGGCATGTCGACGGTTCCCGAAGTGATAGTGGCCAACCATTGCGGTATCAGATGCTTTGGTATCAGCGTGATTACCGACTTAGGCGTGGAAGGCAAGATTGTGGAAGTAAGTCATGAGGAAGTGCAGAAAGCGGCGGATGCCGTACAGCCTTTGATGGCGGAGATTATGCGCGAGATGATAAACCGTGCCTGACAAATCTGAAAGCATGCAGGAAAAGAAGAGAACGGAAATAGCCACTTTGGGGGAATTCGGTCTGATTAAACATCTGACGGAGGGCATCGGCCTTGAAAACGAATCAACCCGTTACGGGGTGGGAGACGATTGTGCCGTGCTGGAGTATCCGTCCGGCAAACAGATTCTGATGACAACCGACTTGTTGATGGAAGGGGTCCATTTCGACTTGACATACGTTCCTTTGAAGCATCTCGGTTACAAGGCCGCGATGGTCAACCTGTCGGATGTGTATGCGATGAATGGTATGCCCCGTCAGATGGTGGTGTCTGTCGCGTTGGGCAAGCGTTTCAGCGTGGAAGACATGGAGGATTTCTATGAAGGTCTGCGATTGGCTTGCGAGGCTCATCATGTGGATATCGTGGGGGGGGATACGACATCGTCTCTTACGGGACTGGCCATCAGCATCACTTGTATAGGCGAAGCGGATAAGGACAGTGTGGTCTATCGCAACGGAGCACGTGACACGGATTTGGTCTGTGTCAGCGGTGATTTGGGGGCGGCATACATGGGCTTACAGCTATTGGAAAGAGAAAAAGCTGTCTTCAGGCAACAATCGGCTGAGGCGCGCCGTCCGGGAGGGGCGGAGTCGGAGGCCGGACTGCAAACCGCTCAACCGGATTTTAGCGGTAAGGAATATCTTCTGGAGCGTCAGCTGAAGCCCGAAGCGCGTCGCGACATCATTGAGGCATTGGCGGCTGCAGGTATCCGGCCTACGGCGATGATGGACATCTCTGATGGCTTGAGTTCGGAACTTCTCCATATTTGTTCACAGAGTGGAGTAGGGTGCAGAATCTATGAAGACCGCATACCTTTGGATTATCAGACGGCAGTGATGGCAGAGGAACTGAATATGAATGTGACTACGTGTGCCCTGAACGGTGGTGAGGATTATGAATTGCTTTTCACGGTTTCGTTGGCTGATTATGACAAGGTCAGTCAGATGAAAGATGTAAAGGTGATAGGTCATGTGACGAAGCCGGATTTGGGTTGTATGCTCATTTGCCGTGATGGTAATGAGTTTGAATTGAAGGCACAGGGTTGGAATCCTTTGAAATAGTCCGGTACATCCTTATGTAATATAATTGTAAGTACATGCAGTGCAACGTTTTTGTAGGGAATACATATAGAGGTATTGCATGTGCTTACGTCATTTTTATGTGTGGCGGGTTCACAGGTGTTATTGGGAAATAGTTTAGTTATTTTCTTTTTTCATTAAGATAGAAAGCGCAACATCCCAGAAAAAATCTCTTGTCGCTTTGCATTTAAAAAATAAATCGTTACCTTTGCATCGCAAAAATACGAAAGGTGCCATAGCTCAGTTGGTAGAGCAAAGGACTGAAAATCCTTGTGTCCCCG
>URKA01000022.1 GCA_900548345.1 uncultured Paraprevotella sp.
TCCTCTTCAGAATCGCAAACTTATACGCTTATCCCCACTAAATATCTACTGACCCGTTTTAAGGTGAAACAATGCCGGTCATTCCAGACCGTAATACAATTCCCAGCCGGCCCTGACCTCGGCCATGACGGCCGGCACGCCACATTCCACGCGGCTCATGGCCGCTACCAACGGCGCCATGTCGCGAGGGTCCAGCGGGTTGAGCCTGCGGTCGGGGGCAAATCCCGTGAGCACACACACCTGCCTCACATAGATGTCCGTGTCGTTGCCATCTTCGGGCGGCGCCCAACGGCCGATGACGGCCGCCACCGTGTTGATGCCGTGTTTGCGGATGTACGTGCGCAGCACGATGAATGCCGCACGGTAGCCCCATGCAATGCTCTTGAAGGTAAAGAACTCAGGGTCGTTCTGCTCTTTGGCCAGTCCCTGCCACAGGTCGGCGGTCCGGCGGATGTTGAGAGGGTTGCACAACCGCAACCCTCTGCTTTTTCTGACTGTATTCATCCGTCACGCTCCGTTAGTTTTGTGCGGCGCCCGTTCCGGCAGTCTTTTCCACCAATTTGATGCGTTGGAATGAGATAGCCTCATTGTTCAGCGACAAGGCGTTCTTCAGCTCCTTGTTGGGAATGAAGCGCACTTTCATGCTCTTGAAGTAGCTTGTGTTGTAAGCCTCCTCCGTGTCGCTTCCGCTTCCGTTGATGACAGTGCGGAAGTAGCCTATGTCGCCGAGGCCTACGCGCTTGCCTTCCTGAAGGGCGAAGATAATCTGCTCCTGCAGTGCCGACAACACAGCCAGACAGTCGTGTCTTGTGACGGTGCACGTGGCGCTGATGCGTGTGGC
Source organism: uncultured Paraprevotella sp. (assembly GCA_900548345.1). Taxonomy (GTDB): domain Bacteria; phylum Bacteroidota; class Bacteroidia; order Bacteroidales; family Bacteroidaceae; genus Paraprevotella. The sequence goes on from URKA01000022.1 coordinate 842, forward strand.
AATCTCGTCGATGGAAATCAGTGATGGGCTGACCAGGCAACCGTAGTACTTTCCGGGTTCTTCAACGTTCTTCGGATTCTTTTTCTTGATAACTTTGTAAATCATGTTCTTTTTGTTTTTAATAAGGTGAATACTCTTGTCTTCCGGACGACAATGCAAAGATATGACATCCGGAAAACAAGGTTGCGACTTATTGCACCTTTGCGCACCTTTCTGGCGCAAAGTGCTCAACAGTGCCCTTTATTCCCCTTTTCGCTACGTGCCGGGCCAGTATCCGAAGTCCGTTCCGTTACCGTCCGGGCTGCCGAACACATCGATGATGGCATCGTACTGTCTGGGTGTGAACACCCTCTGGAACTTGGAGAAGTTCATGTGAGCCAACGAAGTCCACAGGTCGCCTTCGCTTCTCAGCGTCTTGATGAACCTCCGTCGTGCGTTTTTCCCGGAGGATTCGGGGTAATACATCAACGCCAGTCCGGTAATGTCATACTTGTTCTTTTTCATGACAGTCAGAAATAAGGTTTATATATAATAAGGTATAACTCCGGATTTTCAGCGTGCGGATATGCATACCCTTCGGCATAATCTTCCGTCATTATTTGCTTATCCCGTATGAATTTCGTAATTTTGGACGGTTTTTACAGCATGATATGAAAAATAATTTATTCCTTTTTACAGATATTTTCAAGGAGACGATATGGGGCGGCCACCGCATCCTGCCTTTCAAGGGACTTCAGACAGACGACCGCCGGATAGGGGAGAGCTGGGAACTTTCCGGCATTCCGGGTAATGAATCCGTGGTGAAAGGCGGAGCATACGACGACCTGACGCTGACCGAACTGGTTGCAAGCGGAAAGGAAGCCCTGTTGGGAAAAGAAAATTACGGGCGTTTCGGCACGAAGTTCCCCCTGCTTGTCAAGTTCATCGATGCCTCCCAGCCGCTTTCCGTGCAGGTGCATCCCGATGATAAGCTGGCGCAGGAGCGTCACGGATGTCCCGGTAAGACGGAGATGTGGTATGTGGCCGGTTGCGAGTCCGGTGCGTATCTGCTCGACGGGTTCAACCGTGAGGTAACACCCGATGAATATGCCTCGCGGGTGGCCGACTGTACACTGTCCGACGTGCTCCGCCGTTACGACGTGCAGCGCGGCGATGTGTTCTACCTGCCTGCCGGACGGGTGCACAGCATCGGTTCCGGTTGTTTCATCTGCGAAATCCAGCAAAGCAGCGACGTGACCTACCGTATCTACGACTTCGGCCGTACGGACAGTGAGGGGCGTTCCCGCGAACTGCATGTGGAGGAAGCCCGCGATGCGATTGACTATACGCCGGCCGAGCCGGAAAAGCGTCCTGTGGTAGACGCGGACACCCCCGTGACCTTGGTGCAAAGTCCCTTCTTCACCACCGGCATCTACCGCCTGACCGAACCGATGACCTGTGATTACAGCGAGTTGGACAGTTTTGTGATACTTGTCTGTACGTCGGGCACCTGCCGTGTGACATGCGGCGAGGAAACCTGTGTGCTTACGGCAGGACATACCCTTCTTGTGGCGGCCGAGGCCGAATGCGTGCTCCTCAGCCCCGATGGCGAAGCCGAGATATTGGAATCCTATGTATAATGAAATAACAGCATACCGAAAAGAATGAAAAGAGTAGCAGACTTGTTCAAAGTGGCAGCCCTTGCGGGCGCACTCCTTGTCACTTCGTGTACATCGTACAAACATGTGCCCTACATGCAGAACAGCCGCGAGGTGAACCTTGAAGCCAGCGCGATGCTTTACGAGGCACGCATCATGCCCAAGGATGAAATGACAATCACCGTGAGCCTGCCGGGCGGTCAGGAAGACCGGGAGGCCGTGGCGCCTTTCAACCTGACCGTGCATTCTTCGCGCAACGGTGCGGAGCGCACTACCCTGAGTTCGCAGGAAGCACTCCAGACCTATCTTGTAAGGAACGACGGCACGATAGACTTTCCCGTGCTGGGAACGCTCAAGGTGGGCGGGATGACCGTGCACGAGCTGGAAGACATGATTGCCTCGCGGCTGTACGGCACTTACCTGAAGAAACATCCGGTGGTGACGGTGCATCTGAGCAACTACAAGATTTCCGTGTTGGGTGAGGTGAACAGTCCCGGTTCCTATACCGTGTCTTCCGAGAAGGTGAACATCTATGACGCGCTGGCCCTGGCCAAGGACATGACGGTGTACGGCCGCCGCGACAATGTGAAGATTGTGCGTGAGGATTCCACCGGCAAGAAGAGTATCTATGAGGTGGATCTGAATGACGCGAACCTCGTCAGCTCCCCCTATTACTATCTGCAACAGAACGATGTGCTGTATGTGACGCCGAACAAGACCAAGGCGCGCAACTCGGATATCGGTTCTGTCACATCCACCACGTTTACGGTCATCGGTACGCTTATGTCGCTGACATCCCTTATCGTGACTTTGTTGAACAAATAGTCATTATTTTTCTCACCTGTGACCGATGAAACGCACACAGGTGAGCGTTTGATTCTTCACCTGTGTGCATTTTGCTGCGCACAGGTTCTTTTTTTCTTCGTCTCTGTACCCGCTTTTTTACAAGAAAGTAGCGCGACACATGTCGCTACGGATTTTATGACAATTTCCTGCAAAATCCATGTGTATGTGAGTGAAATGTTGTATCTTTGCACCACTTAATGATTAAACCAGACATATACATGAGAAAAGTTGCTTTGATTTCCGGTATTACCGGGCAGGACGGTTCATACCTTGCAGAGTTCCTGATTGACAAAGGTTATGAGGTTCACGGCATCCTGCGCCGTTCTTCTTCTTTCAACACAGGACGTATCGAACATCTCTATTTGGACGAATGGGTGCGCGACATGAAGAAAACCCGGTTGGTGAACCTGCATTGGGGAGACATGACAGACAGCAGTTCGCTGATACGCATCATCAGCGACATCCATCCCACGGAAATCTATAACCTGGCCGCACAGAGCCATGTGAAAGTGTCGTTCGACGTGCCCGAATACACGGCCGAGGCCGATGCCGTAGGTACGCTCCGCCTGTTGGAAGCCGTGCGCATCTGCGGACTGGAGAAAACCTGCCGCGTATATCAGGCATCCACATCCGAACTGTTCGGTAAGGTGCAGGAAGTGCCGCAGAAGGAAACCACGCCTTTCTATCCCCGTTCGCCATACGGTGTGGCCAAACAGTACGGATTCTGGATTACGAAGAACTACCGCGAGAGCTATGGCATGTTTGCCGTGAACGGTATCCTGTTCAACCACGAAAGCGAGCGCCGCGGCGAAAACTTCGTGACACGTAAAATCACATTGGCCGCCGCACGTATCGCACAAGGGTTCCAGGACAAGCTCTATCTGGGAAACCTGGACGCACGCCGCGACTGGGGCTATGCCAAGGATTATGTGGAGTGCATGTGGCTCATACTCCAGCATGAGACTCCCGAAGATTTCGTGATTGCCACCGGCGAGATGCACACCGTGCGCGAGTTCTGTACGCTGGCCTTCCAAAATCTGGGCATCGAACTGGAATGGCAGGGCAGCGGTGTGGACGAAAAAGGCGTGGACAAGGCCACGGGCCGCGTATTGGTGGAAGTAGACCCCAAATATTTCCGTCCGTGCGAAGTGGAACAGCTGCTGGGCGACCCCACCAAGGCCAAGACCCTGTTGGGCTGGAATCCTGTGAAGACACCGTTCGCCGAACTCGTGAAAATCATGGTGGAGCACGACATGAAGTTCGTGAAGAAACTGTATCTTAAAGCACAACTCGACTAAAAAACTGAAGCATGTTGGAAAAGACAGCTAAAATATATGTGGCGGGGCATCACGGATTAGTGGGCTCCGCCATTTGGAATAACCTCATGCAAAGAGGTTATACCCGACTGGTGGGCCGTTCGCACAAGGAGCTTGACCTGCTCGACGGAGCGGCCGTGAAGAAATTCTTCGATGAGGAACAGCCCGATGCCGTAGTGCTGGCGGCCGCCCATGTGGGCGGTATCATGGCCAATCTGCAATATCGTGCCGACTTCATCTACGAGAACCTGCAGATACAGCAGAACGTCATCGGCGAGAGCTTCCGCCATGGAGTGAAGAAACTGCTCTTCCTGGGCAGTACGTGTATCTATCCCCGCGAGGCACCCCAGCCGATGAAGGAAGAAGCGCTGCTCACCTCACCGCTGGAATACACCAACGAACCGTATGCCATCGCCAAGATTGCCGGCCTGAAAATGTGTGAGAGCTTCAACCTGCAATACGGCACCAACTACATTGCCGTGATGCCGACCAACCTGTATGGCCCCAACGACAATTTCCATCTGGAGAACAGCCATGTGCTGCCGGCCATGATACGCAAGATACACCTGGCCAAATGCCTGAACGAAGGCGACTGGGCTGCCGTGCGCAAGGACCTTGACCTGCGTCCCGTGGAAGGCGTGGACGGGTCGGCCGGAGAAACGGAAATTCTGGACAAACTCGCCAAGTTCGGCATTACGCCCGAAGCCGTGACGCTTTGGGGTACGGGCAGTCCGCTGCGCGAATTCCTGTGGAGCGAGGAGATGGCCGATGCCAGCGTGCATGTGTTGCTGAACGTGGACTTCAAGGATACGTATGCCGAGGGAGAACGCGATGTGCGCAACTGCCATATCAACGTGGGTACCGGCAAGGAGGTGACCATCCGCGAAGTGGCCGGGAAAATCATGGAGACCATCGGATTCAAAGGCGAACTGCGCTGGGATGCGTCGAAACCCGACGGCACGATGCGCAAGCTGACCGACGTGACCAAACTGCACCGTCTGGGCTGGCACCACAAGGTGGAGATTGACGAAGGCATACACCGCCTGTACGAATGGTACCTGAAAGGAATCTGCATCAATCATCAGACGGTGTGATGACCGTCGGCTTACCCTAAAGAATAAGATAAATGAAAAAGCTGCTGTCGCTTCCGCCCAATCTGGTGGAGTGTTTTCATGAACTCCTGCACGCCGACCGGCAGGAATGGTTCTGTACGTCCGACCCCGTGGGGAGCAAATTAGGCTCCGGAGGCGGGACCACATGGTTGCTGGAAGCATGCCGGAAGGATGAAGGCTGCAACGATATGCCGCTGGAAGAGTGGCTGAAGCGCGAGAAACGTATTCTGCTGCATGCCGGCGGCCAGAGCCGTCGTCTGCCTGCATACGCCCCTTCGGGCAAGGTGCTGACCCCCGTGCCCGTATTCCGCTGGAAACGCGGGCAGCGGCTCACACAAAACCTGCTTTCGCTGCAACTGCCCCTTTACAGGCAGATTATGGAACGTGCGCCGGAAAGCCTGCATACGCTTATCGCCAGCGGCGACGTGTATATCCGCACCGACCGTCCGCTTCAGGATATACCCGAAGCCGATGTGGTGTGTTACGGTCTGTGGGCCGACCCCTCGTTGGCCAAAAACCACGGGGTGTTCGTGGCCGACCGCCGCACTCCCGACCGCCTCAAGTTCATGTTGCAGAAACCTACGGTGGAGGAGTTGGGCAACCTGATGCAGCAGCACCTTTTCCTGATGGATATCGGTATCTGGCTGTTGAGCGACCGTGCCGTGGCCTTGATGGCGGAACGGTCGGTGAGGCAGGGCAAGGTGTCGTTCTACGACATGTATTCCGAGTTCGGCCTTGCATTGGGCGAACAGCCCCGTATCGCCGATCCGGAACTGAACCGGCTGACTGTGGCCATACTGCCTTTGCAGGGTGGGGCGTTTTACCATTACGGCACGAGCCGTGAGATGATTTCATCCACCCTTGCCGTACAGAATATCGTGACCGACCAGCGTGAAATCATGCACCGGAAGGCGAAACCCCATCCGGCCATGTTCGTGCAGAATGCGAAGGTCGACGTGCCGCTTTGCGCCGCCAACTCCGAACTGTGGATAGAGAACAGTCATGTGGCCGCGGGGTGGACGTTAGGGTGCAGGAACATCATTACGGGGATTCCCGCCAACAACTGGACTTTACGCCTCGATGACGGCATCTGTGTGGATGCGGTGCCGGTGGACAGTTGCGGCTATGCCGCCCGTCCGTATGGCTTCAACGATACGTTCAAGGGAGCGCTGACTGATGCAGCCACGGTTTATCAGGGCATTCCCGTGTCGGAGTGGCTGTCGCGCCGCGGCTTGTGCGCGGACGATGTGGAAGGTCATGGCGACATGCAGTCCGCCCGTCTGTTTCCCGTCTGTGAGGATGTGGAAGAGTTGGGCGCGGTGATGTGCTGGATGACCTCGGCACCCGATTGTGCCGAGGGGCGCAGGCTATGGACTGCGGCGCGCAAATTGTCGGCCGACGAACTGTCGGCTTATGCCAACCTGCGCCGCCTGGAGGCGCAGCGCCGGGATTTCCGCAGGCAGAGCCTGCCCGCTTTGGCCGGGAATCATGAACGCAGCGTATTCTATCAGTTGAACCTGAACGATGTGGCCCGTGATTATGCGGCATTCGACCTGCCTGAACCGGCTGAACTGCCGGAAACGGCCGATATGCAGGTGCGCATCAGTGATGCCATGTTCCGTGCACGAACGGCTGTGTTGAAGGGGGCGGACGGGAGCAAACATGAGGAACGTGCGTTTGCTTTGATGCGTAACATGCTGACGGGTACGGCGGAACACCGCCAGAACCCACGCCTGTCGGTCTATGCCGACCAGATTGTGTGGGGGCGTTGCCCTGTCCGCATCGACCTGGCTGGCGGGTGGACAGACACGCCGCCTTATAGTCTGATGGAAGGCGGAAGTGTGGTGAACCTGGCTATCGAACTGAACGGACAGCCTCCTCTGCAGGTGTATGTGAAGCCTTGCAACGAATACCATATCGTGATGCGTTCCATCGATTTAGGTGCTACTGAGTTTGTGCATACCTATGAGGAATTGTCGCAATTCCACAAAGTGGGGTCGCCGTTTTCCATACCCAAGGCTGCTTTGGTGCTGGCCGGCTTTCATCCTGATTTCTGTTCGGAAAACTATCCTTCGCTCGAAGAACAGTTGAGGGCCTTCGGTACAGGCATCGAGATTACCTTGCTTTCGGCCATTCCTGCCGGTTCGGGCTTGGGCACCAGTTCCATCCTTGCCGCTACGGTATTAGGGGCTGTGAACGACTTCTGCGGGTTGGGCTGGGACCGTTATGAGACAGGCAACCGCACGCTGGTGCTGGAGCAGTTGCTCACCACCGGCGGCGGATGGCAAGACCAGTACGGCGGTATCCTGCAGGGCGTGAAGCTCTTGCAGACGCAGGCGGGCACTTGTCAGCAACCTTTGGTGAAATGGTTGCCCAACCATATCTTTACGGCACCCGGATACCGTGCCTGTCATTTGCTCTATTACACGGGTATTACCCGTACGGCAAAAGGTATCCTGTCGGAAATTGTCAAGGGGATGTTCCTGAATGAGACGGAACGTCTGGACATGCTGGCTGCCATGAAGAACCATTCCATGGAGATGTATGACGCGATATTGCGCAACAGTTTCGAAGAGATGGGACGGCTGGTGAGGAAGACGTGGCAGCAGAACTGTAGGCTGGACAGCGGGACGAACCCGGAAGCTGTCCGTGCACTGACCGCAAGGGTGGATGACTTGTGCTTAGGATATAAACTGCCGGGAGCCGGTGGCGGAGGTTATCTCTATATGGTGGCGAAGGATGAGGACGCGGCGGCACGCATACGGCGTATCCTGACGGAAGAAGCTCCCAACAGCCGTGCCCGGTTTGTGGAAATGGGGCTGTCGGACAAAGGACTGGAAGTGAGCCGTAGCTGAATTTGGAGTTGGCCTGCGGAGTTGGACGATGGCACGCAGATGGACGCAGATGCTGCGGATGAACGCGGATTGTTCTTTTTCCTGCGGCAGACAATTTTGTAGTACGTAGATATAGATTGAGCGGATTTACGTGGATTGATATTATAGTAAAGAATAATATAATCTGTGTAAATCCGCTCAATCTGCGTTCATCCGCGTGCCATTGTCCAACTCCGCATGGTAAGAGAACAATCTGCGGAAATCTGTAGCATCCGTGTTATCTGTGTGCCATCGTCCAATTCCGCAGGGAGGACATTAGCGGTTCTTGTACATGCTTTCGTAATAGTTCTGGTAGTCTCCGCTCGTCACGTTGTCCATCCATTCCTGGTTGTCGAGATACCATTGCACGGTCTTCTCAATTCCCTCTTCGAACTGCAGGCTCGGTTCCCAGCCCAACTCGTTCTTCAGCTTGGTGGAGTCGATGGCATAGCGCAGGTCGTGTCCGGCACGGTCGGTCACGTAAGTAATCAGGTCGAGGTCTTCACCTTCTTTGCGGCCCAACAGCCTGTCTACCGTGTTGATGACCACCTTGATGATGTCGATGTTCTTCCATTCGTTGAAACCTCCGATGTTGTATGTGTCGGCTGTTTTTCCGTTGTGGAAGATGACATCAATGGCCCTTGCATGGTCTACCACATAGAGCCAGTCGCGTACGTTTTCCCCTTTGCCGTATACGGGTAGGGGTTTGCGGTGGCGGATGTTGTTGATGAAGAGCGGAATCAGCTTTTCAGGGAACTGGTAAGGACCGTAGTTGTTGGAACAGTTCGTCACGACAGTAGGCATGCCGTATGTGTCGTGGAAAGCCCTTACGAAGTGGTCGCTGCTGGCTTTCGACGCGGAATAAGGCGAGTGGGGATTGTACTTTGTGGTTTCCTTGAAGAACTCGTCGCCATATACCTCATGCGCGCTGATGTCGGAGTGCATTCCTTCGGGATGCGTCAGTTCGAGTGCACCGTAAACCTCATCGGTAGAAATATGGTAGAAACGTTTGCCTTCATATTTCTCCGGCAACGACTCCCAATATATCTTGGCGGCCTGCAGCAACGAGAGCGTTCCCATTACGTTGGTGCGCGCAAAGGTAAACGGGTCCTTGATGCTACGGTCTACGTGGCTTTCGGCAGCCAGATGGATGATGCCGTCCACGTTATATTGGGCCATCAGCCCGGAAATGCAGTCGAAATCGCAAATGTCAGCCTTTACGAAAGTATAGTTAGGCTGGCTTTCAATATCCTTCAAGTTGGCCAGATTGCCCGCATACGTGAGTTTGTCCAGATTGATGATATGGTATTCAGGATATTTGTTGACGAAAAGACGTACCACATGGCTGCCGATGAATCCGGCTCCGCCGGTAATGATGATGTTTCTTTTAAATTCCATAGTCTGATAATAAACGGATAAGAAAAAATAAAGTCTTATTGATAAAGGTCCTCATGACTGTCGAACAGCCATTCTGCATCCTTCAGGCGCGGATGATGCCGGTCTTTTTCCGAAAGGATGATGCTTTCAGACGGAAGCCTCCAGTCAATGCCCAAATCCGGGTCGTCCCAGGCCAAGGCACCTTCATGTTGCGGGGCATAAAAGTTGTCGCATTTATATTGGAATATCACTTCCGGAGTGAGCACGCTGAAACCGTGGGCGAATCCTCTTGGAATGAAGAACTGCCGGTGGTTGTCTTCGGTAAGTTCCACAGCCACGTGCTTGCCGAACGTGGGGGAACCCTTCCTGATGTCTACCGCCACGTCGAGAACGGCTCCTTTGATAACCCTCACCAGTTTGCTTTGGGCGAAAGGCGGTTTCTGGAAATGCAGTCCGCGAAGTACGCCATAGCTGCTCTTGCTTTCGTTGTCCTGTACAAAGTGCACGGTACGCACCTGCTGTTCGAAGTCACGTTGCGAGAAGGATTCAAAAAAATATCCCCGTTCATCGTTGAACAAGCGCGGCTCGATGATGACCACGCCGTCGATAGCTGTTTTTATTACTTCCATATTGAATATACTATCATGATATGTTCTGCAAATTTAGATATAAAATCTGATTTATATGACAGTGTGATAAGAAAATATCACGTCTTTTTCACTGTCTTTGTGGTGTGTGCCGGCTTTTATGCGTTGATAAAGGCTTTTATTTGCCCTTTCATCAATTCTCCTTATGGTTTTTGTATTCCATTAAATTGTCTTATCTTTGTGCCGGAAAAACAAAAAGGAGTTTTGTAATCCTCATCGGAGGGCAGAGATATAGGATGCCGGACAAGATGACTGGGTAAAACCAATCAGCTTGTCCGGCATTTTCTTGTAGAATCGAGAAATGTAGAATATGGAAAGAGATGCTATTGATTTAGGAAATGTAAATGTGTTTAGGCTATTTAACAGATACTTCGTTCCTACATTGCTGGGGATGCTTTGCATGTCTGCGGTAACAGCCATTGACGGTATCTTCGTGGGGCATGGCGTAGGAAGCGACGGCATTGCAGCCATCAACATCTGTATTCCGTTATTGATGTTCTTCACGGGGGTGGGACTGATGCTCGGTGCCGGATGCTCCGTGGTTGCGTCCATACACATGTCACGAGGAAAAGGAATAGTGGCGAGGATGAATGTAACGCAGGCCTTGCTGTTTGCCACGATGGTCACGCTGGTGCCATCAATCATCATCCTGCGGTTTCCCGATGCTACGGGACGTCTGCTCGGTTCGTCTGAGCATCTGTTGCCATTTGTAAAGGACTATTTGTGGTGGTTCGTGCCTTCGCTGCTGTTCCAGATATGGGTTTCCATTGCGCTTTTCATTATTCGGCTGGATGGTGCGCCCCGGCTGGCGATGTGGTGTAATATCATTCCGGCAGCCGTCAATATCGTGCTGGACTGGTTGTTCGTATTTCCATTGGGATTAGGGGTGACAGGTGCTGCGGCAGCTACGACAATAAGTCTGGTTGTCGGAGGTTGCATCAGTAGTGGTTATCTGCTCTTTCGTGCCAGACATCTGCGGCCTGTCATGCCCAAATGGAGTCGTAAAAGTTTGCGCCTGTCGTTGCGCAACATCGGATACCAGTGCCGCATCGGTTCATCGGCGTTGCTGGGAGAGAGTACTATGGCTATATTGATGTTCGTTGGCAATCAAGTGTTCATGCGCTATCTGGGCGATGACGGCGTAGGTGCGTTCGGTATCACATGTTACTATACTCCTTTCGTTTTCATGGTCGGCAATGCCATCGCACAGTCAGCACAGCCTATTATCAGTTATAACTTCGGTGTCGGGCTGCATAATCGTGTGGCGGCGACAGAGCGTATCGCCCTGTTCACGGCCATGGCATGCGGAGCGGTGGTTACATTGCTTTTTACATACAGCCCGCAATATCTGGTTGGTCTGTTCATTGATACAGCGGTTCCTGCTGCACAAATCGCTATCAACGGGTTTCCGCTTTTCTCAACTGCGTTTGTCTTCTTTATTCTGAATCTGACCGCCGTGGGATACTATCAAAGCGTAGAGCGCATCCAACCGGCCACTGCTTTTGCCTTGCTGCGCGGTATGCTCTTCCTCATACCGAGTTTTATATTACTACCCAAAGTATTGGGTATTGAAGGAATTTGGTTGGCCCTTGCACTTTCAGAGGCTGCAACTACGGTATGTATCATCGTATTTTATCTTTATCAAAGAAAGACGGAACAGAGATGACTCTTACTTACATACATGGCACGGATAGCATTCAGGACGGCAAGAATCATCACGCCCACATCCGCGAAAATGGCAAGCCACATATTTACGATGCCGAATATTCCCAATATAAGGCAGATACCTTTTATACCTAATGCCATGATGATATTTTCCCAGACGATATGAAGGCATCTGCGTGATATGCGTATCGCCTTGCCGATTTTCATCGGGTCATCGTCCATAAGTACGACATCTGCAGCTTCAATGGCAGCGTCACTTCCCATCGCTCCCATTGCTATACCGAGGTCGGCACGCGACAGCACAGGTGCATCGTTGATGCCGTCACCGACAAAAGCCACCTTGGCATCTCCTTTGGAAGATTTAAGAATCCGCTCAAGTTGTGATACTTTGTCAGCAGGAAGAAGCTCGCTATAAACCTTGTCAATCCCTAAAGAGGCGGCAATCTGATTGGCGACAGCTTTTGTATCGCCTGTAAGCATCACTGTCTGATTGACACCTGATTTCCGTAGGTCTGCAATTGCTTCAGCCGACGTGGGTTTTATCACATCCCCCAATATGATATGACCGGCATAATGTCCATCAATCGCTACATGGACAATTGTACCGGCAGCCTTGCAATGACATGGAGTAAGACCCAATTCCATCATCAACTTCTCATTCCCTGCGGCAACTGGTTTTTCGTCAACAATAGCGACTATTCCCTTGCCGCTTATCTCTTTGAGGTCTTTAATACGGTTACGGTCTATTTCATGTCCATAGGCCTTTTGTAACGATTTCCCAATAGGATGCGAGGATGACGATTCGACAATGGCAGCATATTCAAGCAGTTGCGTTTCATGCTCCGTAATATTCCGGTCTTCGTGGTCGTGATAAGCGTTTACTTCAAATACCCCCTTGGTAAGGGTGCCTGTCTTGTCAAACACAACGGTCTTGACCTTTGACAAAGTCTCCAGAACATTAGCCCCTTTAACCAATACACCATTGCGGCTTGCGCCTCCAATACCTGCGAAGAAGGAAAGGGGGATACTGACGACCAACGCACACGGACAACTGATAACAAGGAATACGAGGGCACGATAAACCCATGTTTCAAAGGTGAAGAAACTTAGTGGCGCGCCGTTGAAAAGGATGAGGAACAAAGGCGGAAGGAGTGCAAGGGCCAAAGCACCGTAACATACAGCCGGGGTATATATGCGGGCGAACTTCGCAATGAAATGCTCTGATTTCGATTTTCTTGATGCGGAATCCTCTACAAGCTCCAGAATCTTTGATACGGTTGAGTCGCCGAAATATTTGGTTGTCTTAACTTTTAATAAGCCTGACATGTTGATGCTTCCGCTGATAATCTCGTCTCCTGAGTGTACTTCACGCGGGAGCGATTCTCCTGTCAGAGCCGATGTATTGAGGGAAGACTCTCCCGAAAGTATTATCCCATCAATAGGGACGCGCTCGCCCGGCTGTATGATAATGGTCTGGCCAATCGCCACATCATCGGGGTCAACCTTGACTGTCTTTCCATCTATTTCGATATTTGCATAATCCGGTCGGATATCCATTAACGCAGCAATACTTCTGCGGCTCTTGCCGATGGCATAACCCTGAAAGAATTCGCCTATCTGATAAAAAAGCATTACGGCTATGGCTTCAAGATAATCGCCGCTCTTTTCATATAGAGCAAGAAGAAAGGCTCCGATAGTTGCCACCGTCATAAGGAAATTCTCGTCAAACATCCTGCCGTGGATTACGCCCAACCAGGCTTTTCTCAATATGTCATAACCAATAATAAGGTAAGCGACAAGATACAGAACCAGCCTTGTCCACCCGGTAACATCAATAAATAGCAATCCGACAGTCATCATTAGGGTGATGATAATCCTTGTGAGCATATTGCGTTGTTTTCTGTTCATTGTCTTTATGATTTAATGGCGACAGTCCAACCTTAAAGAACGGACTGTATTTTGTTTTGGGTATCTGAATTAGAGTATCTCGAAGTCGGGTTCAATCTTTTTAGCAACCTTCAGTACATTGGACATTATCTCATCGGGATTTGTTCCATCTTCAAAAGACACTTTCATCTTCTGGGTCATAAAAGAGATTGATAAGTCTTTCACTCCAGCCACTTTTCGGGCTGCGTCTTCCACGAGGTTGGCGCAGTTGGCGCAATCGACCTCAATTTTAAAGATTTTGCTCATTATATTTTGTTTTAAGCAGTTTGATTTCTATATGGCAAAGTTACAAGATATTTTATGCAACCTGTTTGCAAACTTCGTCTATGTAGTTTGCAAACAGGTCGCATCCCTTTCTGTCTGCCTTTTATTTTACACTGAAACAAAAGGACGAAATTTGATAAAAAGAATATATGATTATTGTGATTGTAGGATGGCGTGTGCCGTTATGTGGGTGATTGGGTTATAGAATTCGGCTTCCACATGGAGTTGTTTCTTCCTGTTGATAGCGAAGTATTCAATTTTCCATGTGGGGCAGTCAACTTTGTAAAGCAGAGTCCGTCTCTCCGATAGAGATAGAGCGATGGTTAGTTGTGAAACAGGCAGTCAGTGAGGTGGTTAATGAATGGTATTAGAGTGCCGGCTATTTTGTTGGTCTGTGTTTGCATATTTTGTTTGAAGATATAAAAACGATTGATATGAAATGGCGAGTTCCTTTAAAGCGGGTGTTGACGTGGGCCGTGATATTTCTTATTTGTCCTTTATTACATGCCCAACGTGTGTCCGTTAAGAGTAATATTCTTTCCGATGCTTTTTTGAACCCCAATGCGGGTGTCGGGTTCGGGCTTGCACCAAAATGGACGCTTGATTTGTCCGGGGGGCTCAACCTGTGGACCTTGTCCCATGACCGCCGTTGGAAGCATTGGGTGGTTCGCCCCGAAGCCCGTTATTGGTTCTGCGACCGTTTTTCAGGTCATTTTTTTGGTGTACACTTGCACGGTGGGCAATACAACGTTGGCGGGATAGATTGCGGCTTGCGTTTACCGGGAAGCGACATGCGCAAGTTGAAGGACGCCCGTTACCAGGGATGGTTCGTCGGTTGCGGTGTGGCGTACGGTTATGCGTGGATATTGGGCCGTCACTGGAATATTGAGGCCGAGATCGGTCTGGGCTACTCCTATACCCGCTACGACAAGTATCCCTGCGCACAGTGCGGCACGAGACTTGAGACGGACAAGCCCCATCACTATGTGGGGCCCACCAATGCAGCTCTCAACTTAGTATACCTGTTTTAAATCACGATGAAGATGAAGAGAACGATATTCATTCTGGTATCCCTACTGGGTATTGAAAGCGTGTCGGGTTCTGTTCCTCCGGAGGCGGGGGAAATAATCCCCGGCGTGTCCGTCAGCCGTTTTCGCATGGAGCGTGAGGGCAAAACCCTTACCGTGGAGATGTCCGTAGACCTGACCGGTCTTGACGTGGAGTCCAACCGCGCCGTACTGCTCACGCCCCGTCTGGTTCATGGTGGCGATTCCCTTGACCTTCCTGCTGTGGGTATCTACGGCCGCCGTCGCTATTATTATTATGTACGCAACGGCATGGGTAGCATTTCCGGCACGGAGGAGACGACTTTCCGCGCCTCTGGAAAGCCTGATACAATTTCTTATAAAAGCTCCGTGGCTTATGCGGACTGGATGGACGGCGCCACGCTTAAGTTCCATCGCGACGACTGGGGGTGCTGCCATGAAATTCTGGCGGAATACGAGGGCCGTCTGGGACGTCACCGTGAGCCCTTCATGCCGGAACCTGTGTACGTGTGTCCCGCAGCCGAGGTGCGCAAGACCCGTTCGCTGTCCGGTTCGGCCTACATTGACTTCCCCGTGGACCAGACCGTGATATATCCTGAATACCGTCGCAATACGTCCGAGCTCGGCAAGATAGAGGCCACCATCGATTCCGTGCGCGGCGACCGTGACGTGTCCATCGTCTCCGTTCTCCTCAAGGGGTATGCCTCCCCAGAAAGTCCCTATGCGCACAACCGCGACTTGGCCAAAGGGCGTACCGAGGCACTGAAGAGGCACATCTTGCAACTGTACGATTTCGCCGACAGCCTTATCGTCACAGATCACGAACCGGAAGATTGGGCGGGGCTGCGCCGTTATGTGGAGAATTCCAATATCAGCCATCGCGTGGAGATACTCGACTTGATAGACAGCGACATGGAGCCGGATGCGAAGGAGGCGCGCATCAGACACGCTTATCCGGAAGAATACCGTTTCCTGTTGCAACACTGCTACCCGGCGTTGCGCCATACGGATTACCTCATCAATTATACAATACGCAGTTATACCGATGTGGATGAAATCCGACGCATGTTGAGGACCTCCCCCGGCAAGCTCAGTCTGAACGAGATATTCATGGCCGCCCGGACGATGCCCCCAGGCAGCGATGAATTCGCGGAGGCGTTCCGCATTGCCGCTGTTCTGTATCCGGACGATCCGACGGCCAATCTCAATGCGGCCAACGCCGCAATGGCCCGTGGCGAGCTACCCCTTGCCCGTCGGCATCTGGAGAAGTCGGGAGAGACGCCAGAGGCCGTGTATGCCCGCGGCGTATATGCAGCCCTGAGCGGAGAATACGGCAAGGCAGAGCGGTACTTCACGGAAGCTGCGGGTAAGGGCCTGGACAAGGCGAAGGAGACTCTTGTCCGACTTCGCGAGGTGCTGTCGGAAGAATAGGCGGACTGTGTGTCCCCCCCAAAAAAAATGGAGATAGAGAACATATATATCAATTATTATTAACCAAATCATTAAATTATGAAGTGTTTGAAGCAAATCATTGCAGGATGTCTTGCACTCGGCATGGCGGCTTGTTCCGGTGACGAGGAAATTGTCGGCACCGTGGACAACAACGGTGCCGGTGTAGCTGGACAAGGCGGCGAGGTGTATGCCACGCTGACATTGAATCTTCCGGCCAAGCGTGCCGGTGAGACTGGCGGCTCTGCCGGTGTAGAGTTCGGCAAGAATTATGAGAACAAAGTAGGTTCGGTACTGGTCGTACTGGCCGAGGCAAAGGAGGACGGCAGCTATGCCTATGTGACCTGCAGTCTGAGTGACGGTGCTCTGAATTCTGGGACAGGCACAGGAGCGGCCAACAATCCCAAATACACGTTGGTGTTCCAGAATGAGGCCCTGAAGGCTTCCGGCGGCAAGACCATAGCCGTGTTCGCTTACGCCAACCCGACGCAGGCCCTGCGTAATGCAATTGACGCACTGAATCCCGATGACACATTTACAGACCTGACAGCTGTGACGAACGGTACGGATATCTGGACGGATAACGCCTTTTTCATGACCAGTGTGGGTACAATCCAGTCCGTAACTCTGGACGCGGACATTGCTAACTCTACTGCCCACAACACTCCGGAGAGTGCTCTTGATCTGGGTGTCGTTCCCGTAGAACGTGTGGCCGCCCGTTTCGACTACAAACAGGTGAACGGCAACAAGTATCCCATAACGGCTTCCATCCCCGATGAGATGGGCGAGCCCCAGACTGTTGAGGTCGGTGACATCGTGCTGACGGATATGGCCCTGATTAATATGGCCACCGAGTATTATTATCTGCCGCGTACCTCTGCGGACGGCAAGAATACGGGTATCAGCCTGTGTCCGGGAGCGGCCGGCATGGAGATGGACTGGGTGGTAAGCCCGCGTTATGCGGAGTACCTGAATTACGGCACCGAACAGGCTCCCCAGCTGGCTGCTGATTATTTCATCTACCCGATGGGCAATAATGCGGATTGGGAGTGGACGTCCATCGCATCCCTGGGAAAGGATGACAATGACGACAGTTGGAATAGCGGCAATGAAGGCACGACTACTTATGGCGATTACAAAATCTGGCGCTATGCGGTAGAGAACACCATTCCCCGTTTCGGTACCGACAACTACTCGGCCCAGAAGAAAGGCCTTACCACAGGTGTGGTCTTCAAAGGACATATCGATGTGACCGAAGAGGCTTCTCCCCTGTACCGTGCGTTCAACGCCGGCGAGGACATCTATATGTTTAACGAAGTCATCTATGGCGGTGTGACGGAACTGGCGAAAGCCGTCGAGGCTTCTCCCGTATCTGCACTGGCTGACGCTTTCAATGCAGCTTTCAACAAGGTAATCAGCGGTGAGGGAGAGAGTCAGAGCGTGACTTACGAGAAGAAAGAGGGCGTTGAGATGGGCAAGCTCGGCTTCACCGTCTACAAGAAGGATGTGGCAAGCGGCAAATACCCCGTATACTATTACTACTACAACCGCCACAACAACAACGACCAGAACAATGTGATGGGTGCCATGGAGTTCGGTGTGGTACGCAACAACGTATACAAACTCTCCGTGACGGGAATCAACCGTTTCGGCCATCCGAGCACCGACCCCGACGACCCGGATGATCCGGATCCGGAAAACCCGGAAGACCCCGATGAGGACAACAAGGTCTATTTCAAGGTCAGTGTCGAGGTACTTCCTTGGGTGGTACGTGTGAACAACATCGAGTTCTAATCCCGTTTTTCATCCTGTTAATTAATAAAAGACAATAAGCATGGAAGGCAGAAAACACATGATGTTTTTGCGCATCGCCGGTACGATAGGTGCTATCGTACTGGCGGTAACCTCCATGTCCTCGTGCGGCCATATATATGAGGACCTTGAGCCGTGTCCTCACGGAGTGTCGTTACGTTTTGTGTATGACTATAATATGGAATACGCAAACTCTTTTCCCCATAAGGTGGATTGTCTGACGCTCCTTGTCTACGACGATGAGGGAAACCATATAGATACTCGCACGGTGACAGGACCCGAACTTCGCGACGAGTCGTACAGGATGACTCTCGACCTTGAAGAGGGCACTTACCGTTTTGTGGCCTATGGCGGCATGGCCTGCGAGGAAAGCTCGTTCTCGTTCCGGTCGCTGGACCGACGGGCTTCAGGTACAGGGGCGAGATATGAGAACCTGCTTGTGGCCATGAACGAAGAATGTCTGTCTCATCCCGACAAGCGCAGGCTTCATGACCTGTATTGGGGTGAACTGACCATGTCGACGGCAGAACTTTATAGCCAGGGCACGCTGAAAATGATGAAGAACACGAACAACATCCGCATCGTGCTCCAGCAGGTGGACGGAGAGCCTGTCCATGCCGGTGATTTCGAGTTTTCCATCACAGACGACAATACGCTTTTCGGTCCGGACAATGACCTGATACCGAACGGGGCGGTAACCTATTATCCTTGGACATCCGGTGATGCTGTGGCAGGCGTATCCGGTGAGGAAGAGAACGAGGGTGAGCCCGTGGTGGTGGCCTATTCGGAATTCTCCATGTCCCGTCTGATGAGGAAGAACTCCCCCAGGTTGCTCATCAGGCTGAAGGAAGACGGGAGGGAGATTGTGGATATCCCCCTTAACGACTACCTTCTTCTGCTTAAGAGTGAGCTGTACGCCAAGATGCCCCCGCAGGAATTCCTTGATCGGGAAAGCCTCTGGTCCGTGGTATTTTTCCTCGGACATGACATGAGCTGGCTCAGGACACATATCAAGATTAACGATTGGGTAGTGAGAATCAATAACGCCGAGATGTAACATGAGACGGTTGGCTTCATCTGTCATATTATGTACTTTGTCGTGGCTTTGTGCATGCGGACCTGCCGCCGAAGACTATGAGACGGCGGTGGAGGAAATGCCGCCGCTTGTCAGTCTGGATGTCTGTGTGGCGTTGTCGGATGTTTCGGATGTGCTGACCAGGGCGGCAGGATATGCGGACGCGGCGAACGACAACGAGAAGATGCACACGCTACGTATCATCATCGTGCGTCCCGACTGGACGGTGGAGGCAAACCGTCTGATAGACCTTAGGGCCGCATCTGCCTTGAAACACCAGGTGGCTGAGCCTTTCGAGGTCTTCGGCAACGAATGGAAACGGATATACCTGTTTGTCAACGAAGGCACGGAGGCGAAGGCCACTGACGGCACCGGACTTCCGCGCAGGCTGGTTGACTATAGGTTGGACCAAATCGTGGTCGGAAGCAACTTTCCTGTAAGGGATATCAACGAATTGAAGATAAGGCTGGAGGATGACACTGATCAGATAGAGGGCCCGTTGCCCATGAGCGAGATGCACGAATGTTTCGTCAACAAGGAGTCCGACCAGTCGTGCAACCTTTTTGTGACAAGGGCGGCGGTCAAGTTTACTTTCCACCTCATCAACCATAGTAGTAGGGATATTACTCTTGACGGGCTTACGATAGACAAGATGGCCCATGTGGAATGGTATATGCCCAGAGCCAGTTATGGTGAGCCGAATACAGATGGGGTACGGGAGATTACGGAATACGAAGTCCCGGCCAGTGTTGGATATTATGTCTACAGATGGAATGCGTCACTTACGAACGGGGTGACGGTGAAGAGCAGTGGCGAAGAAGTCCTTCCTCCGATTTATCTGTTGGAAGGCAAATACACCGATGATGCGGACCCACGCAACTACTCCATGGAGATAAGCGTGAACAATATAAAAAGGAAGCACTTTTTTCCGGAGTTGGGTACTCTGCCCAGAAACACACATGTGGTGGTGCATATCACATGCGATGCGGATACGAAGGTTTCATGCCAGGTTGATGTGATTCCATACAGCCAGGTAATACTCGAACCGGATTTCGGATTGTAAGGCAATAAACAAAATAATATGAAGCGTTTTGTACGATATATCATTTTCCTCCTGATGGTGGTTGCCGTTGCGGGCTGTCATGACGAGCTCATGAGGGAGGAGGTCATCGGTGAGGGCAGGACACGGGTTTCCGCCACGCTGGACTTCAGACCCATGTTTCCTGCACTGAGCCACACACGGTCTTCTGGAAAAGCTCTGGAGGATATCACATCATTGCACGTATTATTGTACGATGGGAATACTGGGGAACTGAAGAGTAGCTGGGAACTGGCTAAAGATAAATACACCGTGTCTGATGAGAAGCGTACGGATATGGATGCAGAGAATGGGGTTTGCGCGGAAGATAGTACGAAGCGCGTCACTTTTAGTCTGCCGGACGAGATAGACTTCGGAAGGTACTACATATATGCCGTGGCGAACATTCCCGACCTGCTGACGAAATATGGCGGAAACATTGAAACGGTAGACGGACTCAAGAGCATTCCCCTTACATGGAACCAAGAAGACATCAGTGCCAACGGGCAGATGATAGGCTATTTCACGAAAGACACCGCTATCCAGCCCGAAGAAGATCCTGTCGCGCTCAATGAGCAGAGCACAAAACTTCATGCCTGGCTGAGACGGGCGGCTTCAAAAGTTACCGTGGCATACGACGGTAGCGGACTGAAAGAGGGGGTCTTCATCTATCTCCAATCGGTACAGATTAAAGATATTCCGTTGCAGTGTTATTTAGGAAAAGAAAACAAGGTGGGTGCAAAGGATTACGGGCTGGAAGTTCCCGGGAAGGGGACCGATTTGCCCGATGGAGAAATCATAACTTATCATGAGGGAGATAAGATTGGTGATGGTTTTGAATACAATGATGCCTGTACCGAACATCGTGTTACTGTGGGTGCTCCGTATTTCGGTTCTCATGCGGAAACGGCTCCAGCTTTGTATTTTTACGAGAACATGCAGGGAGCCGGAGAGGATATGCCCGATAAGCGGCAGGATGCAAGTGGTGACGGGGTATTGGATAATCCCGGATTACCGGATTCCCCAACATACCGTTTGAAGGATAATGTGCCTTATGGCACATACATAGAAGTAAAGGCACACTATATTTCCATTAATTCGGAAAGGCTGGGCAATGGTTCCATCATCTACCGTTTCATGTTGGGACAGGACGTGATAAAGAACTATAACGCCAAGCGAAACTGCCACTACAAGCTGACACTGAAGTTCAAGAACTTTGCCAACGAGGCCGATTGGCATATCGAGTATGTAGAGCCAGAACCGGGTGTGATGACTCCCGAACCTTATTACATCTCCTATTTGTACAACCATTCCATGATGTATCCCATCAAGGTGAGTACGGGCGGCAGGACAATCAAAAAGATAACAGCCCGAATCACTGAGAATTGTTGGGCACCCAATACCACGGACAATGTTTTTTATACACCTGAGAACAAGGGGAAGACTGAACCGTGGAATGGTTTCCTGTCATTACATAAAACGACAGAAACAGTGTTGTATCAGGATTCAATCGGATCAAATCAAAAGTACTATTATAAATCTCCCCAACGCGGTTGGCGTGTATACAAAGAATTTGCTTTGAAAGAGAATGTCAACTCAGCAGAATTTAAAACGGACAGTTCAGACCTGAATGACAAGTATCGTATAGAGAGACATCCGACGGAAGAGAACACCTATAATATATATATACCCATGTATACGCGTGCCAAGCAGATGATATCAACGACGGGATACACGGGTAATAATCCATACGTGGCATACCAGCGGAAGGCGCGAGTGGAGATTAAGACTTATTTGGAGGGGATGGACAAGCCTTTTGTGAATAATGTGACCATATATCAGGTGCGTCGTGTTGTGAATCCTAAGGGAATCTATCGCTCCATGGGAAACAACAAGTCTTTTCATGTGGTATTGAAACGATTGCCGGGAGAAGATGAGAGATATTTTAAGCCATTCCAGTCGGAGGGACCATGGAAAGCTTATATTATAAGAAGAACGAACGGGGATGGAATCACGCTCTCTGCCACAGCAGGGAAATCGGAGGAAAGGAATGATCCTGAATACGGAAGAGCCATACATGGCAAAACCGGCAGCGTGATAGATTTCAATGTAGATTTCTCCGGAACTTCTTCTACAGCCAACCGTTATGCCATTATCCGTGTGGAATATCACAATTATACCTGTCAGCATTTGATATTCGTGAGACAGGGAGACCAGCCGGATAGTCTGGTTCAAAACGGTACTATATGGTATGCCCAGAACATGAGAACCACGACTGAATTGGCTTCCAATCCGTTGGATGAGGGCTCGCTGTTTAAATTCAGAAGGTGGGATTTGCCGATAGACGCCTTAAGTAATAAGAATCCGAATGAAGAATGGATAAATGTTACGGATGAAAGTTTTGATGTGTATCCCAAAGATGGTTTTATCATAGCAGGAACTGAAGATAAGATGGCGTGGGAGGACATTACCTCCATAAAATCCGCTGATTTTAAGAAAGACTCGGTGTTTGGCAATCCCGAAATGGAAGGTGCCAGAATGGCTACATACCAAGATTACTGGGAATTGAGGAGCCATAGTTTTATAGAACAGGGATATGGTATCCTGTACGGAGATGACGCGGAAGAAACGGCAGACTATATCGTGGATGCTTACGGCTATGACTATAAAAATAACAAGCAAGGACGTGGAATGAGAGGTTGCTTTGTGTACAATAGTAATACGGGTAAGAATCTCTTCTTTCCCATTGGTGCTTCCGGTTACGGACACAGGAAACAAAGTTACGTTCCCACTTGGGGGGATACGGAAAGTCTCAATGGTGTGTTAAGATACGCTGCCGGTCGAACGAAGTTGTATGCAACACCTACAGGGCGTCCGTTGTTTTATGACCTGTACAAACGTCCCGGTGCCATATATTGGTTTAACCAAGAAAAGCCTAAGGAAGATGCTCCCAAGACGGATGATAACAGTTTGGGGTGGGATATCAACTACTTTACTTTCGACTTCAATTTTATCGGAACTGGAAACTTGATTAGAGCCGGTGGCTCGGATGCCTGTTTTGTGCGTTGTGTCAAAGAATAGGCAATAGCGTGCGATTCGGGCACCGCTTGGAAGAACGTTACCGCCATGTCATGGGACTATACAGAACCACGACATGGCGGTAAAAACAATATATCCCATCCGAATAAATGGTTGGTTGGGATTCCTGATGTGGCGATTTTTTCCACAAAATGTAGAAGATATGTCCACATGTAAAGGTGCTTTTTCTGAAAATAACAATGTATTTTTGTGACCAAGACTTTATTCCCCCGGTCATGTACCCCTTACATGACGAAAGGGGCGGAGCGGTGCAGGCAAGTCAGTTGGCCGTAGCACCGCTCTCTTCTTCATGCCGAACGTTGGCGCGGAAGGGAGTCGAGAGGCTTAGGCGGCGCACTTCGGCATTCTCCATCCGGGGGATTTCACGGATGGCTTTTCCAAAACAGGCTCCTTGGATGACGCGGCAGAACAGACCGTGACTGACTGCCAGTACGGTGCGTCCCTCGAAGCGGGCAAGCACGTCGCGCAGAAACAATTCGGCGCGGCGATACATTGATTCTGTCGATTCCGCACGTTCGTCTATGATTTGTCTTGCTTGCAGTATGTTCATACCCGTGAACGGTCCCCAGTCCCTCTCGCGCAACAAGGTGGTGTATTCCACGGTCAGGTGGTGAGGCTCGTTGAGGATGGCCGCCGTGTCGGCACATCTTTGCAGGTCGCTGCACAGGATGGCATCGAAGTGCGTGCCGGCGAGTTCGTCGCGTAGCCGGGTGGCCTGTGCGATGCCTTCGGCCGTAAGATGTCCTTGAAGGTGTCCTTGCAGAATGTTTGCCACGTTTTCTTCCGTTTGTCCGTGGCGCACGAGATAGAGTGTCGTTTCCATTGTCTTGTAGGCTTATGCGGATGCAAAGGAAATGAAATAAATTGGAAAAAAGTGGCACGTTATGTTTTTTTTAGTCCTTTTGTTTACGTCCCATACGGGAAATTTGTATATTCGCCGCGTGTAATTTTTAAATTTAAAGGAAAGATGAAAGCGGTGAACAGTTATATTTTTCGTGCCGTATGTGCCTTGTTGGTAGGCCTTCTTTTAGTGGCGAATCCTGAGCGTATGACCACGCTGATGGTGCAGGTCATCGGTGGCTTGTTCTTGATTTCCGGTCTGGTATCCATTATCAACTATTTTGTGATTCGCTATTCCGACAAGGAGACGGTGAAGCCCGTTTTTCCCATCATCGGCCTGGGCAGTTTCCTGTTCGGTATCGTGTTGGGCTTTTATCCGGGCAGTTTTGTCACTTCGTTGATGGTCATTGTGGGGGTGTTGATGGTTATTGCCGGTATCAATCAGTTGTGGAACATGTTCCGCCTGCGTCATTTCATGCCTTTCCGCTGGTATATGCTGGTTACGGCATTGGTGATTGTACTGTTGGGCGTGACGGTGCTTGCCTATCCGATGGAATCCGCTTCGCTGCCCTTCATCCTGGTCGGAATCAACTGTATGCTTTATGGGGTGGCCGAGATTGTGAACGGCGTGCGTTGGCGTAAGTATAAGAAGATGGAAGAGCGCCGGAAGCTGGAACTGCTTGAAGATTGATAAGCCGGCCTGTATTGTCTGTTTTTCATGTCTTCGCGCTTGCATGCTGTACAGACTGAAATGGTCACCTGTGAAGAACGAAACGCACACAGGTGAGCGATGCGTTCTTCACAGGTGACCATTTTTGCTTTTGCAGTTGCTTGTGGCTCAGTGTGTTACAAAGCCCCTTTTTCTTACTCCTTTTTCTTTAGTTCCGCATCGAATTGCCGGATGGCTGCCATACCTTCGTTGCATGCACAAGGACCGCTGATGCAACCGCCGGGGCAAGCCATGACTTCTATCATACGCGTGGGGCATTTGCCCGTCTTGGCGTATGCTCGGAGTGCGGCGATGTTTTTCTTGTTCAGGTCCGCCACGATGGTACCCTGCAGGTTCGGGTCACCCACCATGTTCTTCACTGCGGCAAACACGCCTCCCGTTTTGGCAAAGCCATGTGCATCATGTCCGGCATGTTCATCGGGAACGAAGTCCTTGCAGGAGTCTATGTCTATATCCAGTCCTTCCATGACGGCATCCAGTTCGCGGAATGTCCATACGAAGTCTACGTTGGGGTCTTCGCGCCCTTCCGCTTTTTTCGAGGCGCAGGGTGCGATGAATACCGTGACGGCTTCGGGATGTTTCTTGCGTGCGTATTCGGCCGTGTACCGCATGGGTGAGCCTGTGGAAGACACGTATGGCAGGATTTCAGGTACATGTTTCTTGGCCAGCTGTACGTATGCCGAGCAACAGCTTGTGGTCATGAATGCCGCGCCGGACTCCAGTTTCTCCTTGAACTCTTCGGCTTCGTTGCGTATCGTTTCTTCCGCGCCGTATGCCACCTCTATCACGTCGTCGAAACCGATGACTTTCAGTGCGCCGAATACCTTTTCCACCGGTTGCTTGAACTGTGCCAGCACCGAAGGTGCCACCATGGCCACCACTTTCTTGCCCGCACGGATGCTTTTCAGTACGTCAAATACGGCACAGGTGTCGAATATGGCACCGAACGGACAGGCATTCAGGCATTTTCCGCAGTAGATACATTTGTTCGGGTCGATGTGCTCCACACCGTATTCATCTTTAGAGATAGCCTTCACGGGGCACGCCTCCTCGCAAGGTACGGGAATGTAGACGATGGCATGGTATGGGCATGCCTGATGGCATTTGCCGCAGCTGATACATTTTTCGTGCATGATGAATGCCTTGCCGTCGCGGTCGTAGCTGATGGCGTCCTTGGGGCAGTTGTTGTAGCAGGGGCGCGCCGCACAGCCCCGGCACAGGTTGGATACCTCGTAGTTGATTTTGACACAGGAAGAGCATGCCTCGTCCATTACGCTGAGGATACTCTTGTCCGGCCTGATGCTTTCGCGTTCGAGCATGCGGTGGGCGTATGATGACAGACTTTCCGTTTCGTTGGTTTCATCTTCCATGTCGAAACCCATCATTGCCATCGTCTTGTACTTCGTGACGGCACGTTCCTTGTGTACGCAGCATCGGCCGAGGGGCTTTTGTTTTCTCGGATGCAGTTCTACGGGCAGTCTGTCTATCTCCTCCAGCAGATTGTTCTCTTTCCACATCTTCACTAACCGGGCCAGCAACTGGTAGCGAATGAACATAATGTTGTTGTTGTATGCCATGTTTGGATAAATAAATTAGGGATTCGCGAACAAAACTACTAAAAAAAAAGCAGTTTTTTGTACCTTTGCCCTGATTTTATGACAGAGTATGGAAATAAATTGCCCGAATCACGTTTTGCCTCCTTGCTGAACGGTTTCGACGCCGGAGTTTATCCCGACCGCGAGGAATGGCGCATGCTGCTCACATCGCTTTCGGAAGAACAGGTGTCGCGTCTGCGACATCAGGCGGCCGAGACTTCGATGGCGCGTTTCGGACATGGGATTTATGTCCGCGGACTGATAGAGATTTCCTCGTTTTGCCGTAACGATTGCTTCTATTGCGGCTTGCGCAGGTCGAATCGTCATGCAGTGCGTTACAGACTCGGCATAGAGGAGGTACTCGACTGTTGCCGCGAGGGCGCCCGGCTCGGATTCGGCACCTTCGTGTTGCAGGGTGGTGAAGATGAAGGGCAGGACGACGACTGGATTGAAATGCTCGTGAGGGCCGTCAAGGAGGAGTTTCCGGCATGCGCCGTGACCCTCTCGGTGGGCGAGCGCAGCGAGGAAGCCTACCGTAGGTTCCGTGAGGCGGGAGCCGACCGTTACCTGCTGCGTCATGAGACGCGCAACGAGGCCCATTATGCCCGGTTGCATCCGTCATCCATGAGCGCGGCGAACAGGCGTGAATGTCTCCGCAGGTTGAAAGGGGCCGGATTCCAGACCGGAGCCGGCATGATGGTGGGTTCGCCGGGGCAGACCACAGACTGTCTGCTGGACGACATACAATTCCTTGAGGAACTGCAGCCTGAAATGATAGGCATGGGGCCTTTTATTCCTGCCGCGCATACCCCTTTTGCCCGTCATGCAGCCGGTTCGACGGAACAGACCTTGCTGCTCATGGCATTGATGCGATTGCGTTTTCCCCGTGCGCTGATACCGGCCACTACGGCACTGGCCACCCTCTCACCGCGTGGACGCATGCAAGGCATATTGTCGGGGGCCAATGTGGTGATGCCCAATCTTTCGCCCGAAACGGTCCGGGGGCAATATGCCATCTACGACCGCAAACTGTGCGAAGGCGGAGAGTCGGCACGGAGACTGGGAGATTTGGAAAGGGAATTGGAAACGATTGGATACCATATCGCTTTCGGGCGTGGGGATTATCCTGAAAAATAGAAGAAATAGAAGAAGATGTATGATGTAAAATCAGCACATGCCGGAGAGTTCATCTCCGATGAAGAGATTCGCGACACGATGGCCTATGCCGCCGCACATCGCAACGACCGTACGCTGGTGTCGGAAATTCTGGACAAGGCGCGGGCCTGCAAAGGGCTGACCCACCGCGAGGCGGCCGTATTGCTGGAATGCGATGAGCCGGACCTTGAGGAGGAGATGTTTGCGCTGGCCCGTGACATCAAACAGCGTTTCTATGGCAACCGCATCGTGATGTTCGCTCCTTTGTATCTGTCCAACTATTGTGTCAACGGTTGTGTCTATTGTCCTTATCATGCACGCAACAAGACTATCCGCCGCAAGAAACTGACTCAGGAGGAAATCCGCCGCGAGGTCATTGCCCTGCAGGATATGGGGCACAAACGGCTGGCCATCGAGGCAGGGGAAGATCCCCGTAACAATCCGATAGAGTACATCCTGGAGAGCATACGTACCATATATGACATCAGGCATAAGAACGGGGCGATACGCAGGGTGAATGTCAATATCGCCGCCACGACGGTGGAGAACTACCGGAAACTGAAAGAAGCGGGAATCGGGACGTACATCCTGTTTCAGGAGACGTACAACAAGTGCCTCTACGAAGCCTTGCATCCTTCCGGCCCGAAGCGGGACTATGCCTATCACACCGAGGCCATGGACCGTGCCATGCAGGGAGGGATAGACGATGTGGGCATCGGCGTACTCTTCGGTCTGGACACTTATCGCTACGACTGTATAGGACTGTTGATGCACGCCGAGCATCTTGAAGCGCGTTTTGGCGTGGGACCTCATACCATCAGTGTGCCGCGCTTATGCAAGGCTGACGATATAGATACGGCCGATTTCGAGAATTGTGTGCCTGACCGGATTTTCCACAGAATCGTGGCGGTCATCCGTATAGCCGTGCCGTATACGGGCATGATTGTGTCTACACGCGAAAGCGCGGCAAGTCGTGCCAAAGTGCTCGAACTGGGTATCTCGCAGTTGAGCGGCGGGTCGCGCACCAGTGTGGGCGGCTATGTGCATGAAGAATCCGGTGAGGAAAACTCATCACAGTTCGACATATCCGACCGCCGGACGCTGGACGAGGTGGTGGAATGGTTGCTCGACCTTGGATACATGCCCAGTTTCTGTACGGCATGTTACCGCGAGGGGCGTACGGGCGACCGTTTCATGTCGCTGCTCAAGAAAGGACAGATTGCCAATTGTTGTCTGCCCAACGCATTGTTGACACTGAATGAATACCTGCAGGATTATGCCCGTCCGTCAACCCGTGAGAAAGGTGCGCGCATGATAGCCGGATTGTTGGAAACGGTGCCCGGCGAGAAGGTGCGCGAACGGGCAAGAGAATGTCTGGCGGCTGTTGAGAAAGGAGAGCGTGACTTTCGTTTCTGACACCCGTCATCATAAAGAAATTATGACAGATAAACAATGAATCATAAAGAAAACACTCCGCGTGCCAACCGCTTTCACATTGGCCTGTTCGGACGGCGCAATGCCGGAAAATCATCTTTGGTCAATGCCCTGACGGGGCAGGATGTCGCCGTGGTTTCCGAGATGCCCGGAACGACTACCGATGTGGTGTACAAGAATATGGAACTGCCGGAAGTCGGTGCGTCAGTATGGGTCGATACGGCCGGATACGATGATGTCGGAGAGTTGGGCGCATTGCGGGTAGAACAGACCCTGCGTGCAGCCCGCCGGGTAGATGTGGCTTTGTTGGTCGTGTCCGGTGCTCCATCGGATACAGAACTGGAAAAGGAATGGCTCGTACGTTTCCGTGAGGAAGGAATACCCGTACTTCTTATATATAATAAGGTGGATGTAGATGGTGGTGTCTATGCCGGAATGTGGGGTGAACGGTTAGGCATGGATGTCTTATGTGTGTCGGCGCGTACCGGAGAGGGATTGGATGCGTTGCGTGATGCCGTAGCGGATGTGTATAGAAAAACGGATGATGCCGGCGACCTGACCGGCTCGTTGGTGAAAGACGGTGATGTCGTGCTGCTGGTCATGCCTCAGGATATACAGGCTCCCAAGGGCCGGCTGATTCTTCCGCAGGTGCAGACGTTGCGTAATCTGTTGGACAGGAAGTGTTTGGTGCATTGTTGCACCACCGACAATCTTCAGCGGATGTTGGATTCGTTGTCAGCTCCTCCCACGTTGCTCATCACTGATTCCCAAGTATTCCGTCAGGTGGAGCAACTTTGTCCGCCTCAGACGCTACTGACATCCTTCTCGGTTCTGTTCGCCCGCCAAAAGGGCGACATCCGGTTGTTCATGGCAGGTGCCGAGGTCTTGATGAATTTACGTCCGGATGCCCGCATACTGATTGCCGAGGCTTGTACGCATGTGCCCCGCAACGAAGATATAGGCCGTGTGAAATTGCCGCGTCTGTTGCGCGGCAGATTCGGTGATTCTTTGCAGATAGATATAGTGTCGGGTGATGATTTCCCGGATACTCCGTCCGGTTATGACTTGATTATTCATTGCGGTGCCTGCATGTTCACCCGTCGCCACGTGCTGAATCGTTTGCGTCGTGCGTGTGCTTGTTCCGTTCCTGTGACGAATTACGGTATGGCCATAGCTGCTTTGAACGGGATTCTTCACAAGATTGCTTTACCTTGAAAACAAGTGATTTGCCTGTCAAAGGATTGTCATACAAAAGTTTTCTTCAAAAAAAACTCCTTTTTGCTTGGTATTTCGATTTTTTTGTCTACATTTACCGCAACTAAGGTTATCCTTGTCTGTTACGTATGATGAATATTAATACTCATTTACAAATTGGGGGGGGTAAAGTGCTCCTTTTCATTTTCTTTGCTTTGGTAAGCGGGAAAATGAGAGGGCAAGCGAGCGTTGAACAGACGCTGTTTACATCTGTCTCTGCAGACAATATAGCCGGCGATACCCATGTTTCTTATACGACTTCAAAGGGTGGTGGAACTACATCCCCGGCAGTTTATGCTGATGAAATCCGTCTGTATCAGAATGCGTCGGGGACAGGTGGCGGTAGCATTACCATTAAAGCAGCTTCGGGTTATGAACTAAATAGTGTGACAATCGGTTCTTCTATGGCAACATCTGTGGCATATACATTGGATGAAGGGACACAGAAATCAACTTCCCACGCAATCTCTGCCGGCGGAAAGTATACTGTTGCAAAGATTAATGCGGAGTCGGTCACATTCTATTGTATGGGTAGGGATAAAAATAGCCGCTTGTATGTGAATTATTTGGGGGTGTCTTATTCCGAAACTACGGCGTTTAAGGTTGCAGAACCTTCGTTTTCCGTTGCAGACGGGGCGACGTTTGAAACTTCTCTGACGGTAAGTGCGGATTGTGAGACAGCCGGAGCCGGAATACATTATACCATATCCTATACGGGTGAGATGCCGGAAGACCCTACGGAACTTTCGGAAGAGTTTCCTTCCGAAGGGCTGACCATAGACAGGAGTGCGAGAATAAAGGCTGTGGCTGTAGTGGACGGCGTACGTTCCCAAACGGTGTCGGTTACATATACGAAGGTAGAACCGGAGTTGGCCGATATGCTTCGTGCGGTCGTTTTTGAGAAAGGCGGTTCATTTTATGCCGCTGTGGGAGCAATCTCCAATGGGGCGTTGCAAGCCGTGAATGTGGATTGTGTAAACGGAAAAGTGATTTCGGCAACTTCCGAAGACGGTATGAAGTGGTATGTGGATGAAGCGAAACATACTATCAAATCTGTGAATGGCAATTATGTGGCTTATTCAGGAAGTGGTACGAACCTGAAGTTTCAAACATCGGTATATACTTGGAGCTCTGATGCGGCGGGCAGTTACTGGTATGCGACAGACGCGGACAAAGCAAAACGGACCTTGCTGTATAGCTCTGTGTACAATTACATAAAGGCAAATGCTGTCAGCAATATCAATCAGCCGGGATATAGTGGGTCGATGATGTTCATGCCGTTTGCTGACGGATATGTGCGCAGTGTGTCTGGGGCTTCCGTTTCAGCATCGAAGTTCGGCACGGTTTGTTTGCCTTGTCATGTTGTGGCTGGAGATTTCTCTGGGGCGGAGTTCTATTCTGTGTTGGGGAAGGTGATGGACGGTGATAAAGTGTCAGCTATAGCGTTGGGTGAACCGCAGACAGAGTTGAAGGCCGGTATACCTTATATATTTAAGGCCACGGAAGATAGGGTTGTGGTTGCCTATACCGGGGATGCCGTGACCGAACCGGGAGTTGAAAACGGATTAATCGGGTCTTTGACGGAGCGGATTGAGGTACCGGAAGGCAAGTATATCATTAGCGGTAACCAAGTGCAACTATGCGGAACAGGGTGTTATATCAATCCCAACCGTGCCTATTTGGACATAGACCTTATGAGTGTTTATGTGCCGACGGCAGAGGTGAATCATAGGATAATATCTTTTGATGATGTGACAAATGTAGATGAGGTGAACTTGTCTGCGGACCAAGTGGTAGATGTCTATACTGCGGGAGGTGTTTGTTTGCGTCGCCGGGTGAATGCGGACGGTGCTACGGACGGGTTGTCTAAGGGACTCTATATCGTGGGCAACCGTAAAGTAGCGGTGACGGAGTAATATGAAAGTACGGATGAAAGGAAAAAGAATATATACGCAACCCTTCTGCAAGATAATAGAAGTCGGCCTCCAGTCCATCATGGCAGGGACGAACATCAGAGTGAACCATACGCCGGTCGATGAGTTGGGCGGCGATGTAAATCGCAACGAAGGTTTTGATATATGGGCTAACGAGAATACATTTTTGTAAGGTTAGATATAAGGTGAATTTTTTAGTTCGTCCCGGGCAAGTGATTGTCCGGGCGAGCGCTTTTTATACCCGAATGAAGGCGGAAACTTGAATAATCCTGTGCAGTTTCTTATCTTTGTATCAGTAAACAGGTTGAACGGCATGAAAGAAGATACGCTTCGCAAACTCAGAATTTTGGCGGAATCGGCAAAATACGATGTGTCCTGTTCCTCAAGCGGCACCGTCCGTCGTAATACGGCGGGAGGAGTAGGAAACACAGTTGGCGGAATTGGCATCTGCCACAGTTTTGCGGAGGACGGTCGGTGCATATCGTTGTTGAAAGTCATGCTGACGAATTTCTGCATTTATGACTGTGCCTATTGTATCAACCGGCGGAGCAATGATATCCCGCGTGCCACTTTGTCCGTGTCGGAACTGGTTGATCTCACGATGGAATTCTATAAGCGCAATTATATAGAAGGTCTGTTTCTGAGTTCCGGTGTGGTACGGAATCCTGATTATACAATGGAACGTTTGGTGCGTGTGGCGAAAGATTTGCGGACAGTGCACCGTTTTAACGGATACATCCATCTGAAGAGCATTCCCGGAGCCAGCCGTGAACTGGTGAACGAAGCCGGACTGTATGCCGACCGTATGAGTGTGAACATCGAGATTCCCAATGAGGATTCTCTGAAATTGCTGGCGCCGGAGAAAGACCATGACAGTGTGTACCGTCCGATGGCATTTATCCAGCAGGGAGCTTTGGAGAGTGCTGAGGAACGGAAAAAACACCGCCATGCACCGCGTTTTGTGCCCGCAGGGCAAAGTACCCAGATGATTGTCGGTGCAACCGGCGAGACAGACCGGGACATCCTTCATCTTTCCTCTGCTCTGTACGGAAGGCCGACCATGCGGCGTGTATATTATTCCGGTTATGTGTCGGTCAATACCTATGATAAACGCCTGCCGGTGTTGAAGCAGCCGCCTTTGGTGCGTGAGAACCGTCTTTATCAGGCAGACTGGCTGATGCGTTTCTATCAGTTCAAAGTAGAAGAGATTGTGGATGAGGCCTCGCCCGACCTTGATTTGGAAATCGATCCAAAACTGGCATGGGCTTTACGGCATCCCGAACAGTTTCCGGTGGATATCAATCGTGCCGACTATGAATGTATCCTGCGCGTGCCGGGTATCGGTGTGAAGTCGGCGAAACTAATAGTTGCTTCGCGCCGTTTTGGCAGACTGACAAGTTACGACCTGAAGAAGATGGGGTGTGTGATGAAACGTGCACAGTATTTTATCACCTGTGGAGAGTTGGAGGCGAAAGGCATCAACGAACTGCATCCGGAACGCGTACGTTCGTTGATTACGGCACCGAAAGGCAAAAAGAATGACGGGCAGCTGACATTGATGTTCAAGGAAGAACCATGACGATGAAGGAAGATACAGTTTTCATATACGACAGGACTTGGGAAGGGATGCTGACAGCCGTGTTCGATGCCTTTTTCCGTAAGACATTTCCCGTGGCGATGTTGGACGAAGGAGAGATGCCGCCGATGTTTGCGGAAGTGCATCATGTGGTAACGGACGAAGAAAAGGCAGGCCGTGTTTTTCGTGCTTTGCAGAAAAAGCTCTCTTCTCAGGCAATGAATTGTCTGACGGTCTCTTTGTACTCCGAGATACCCGCATTGGATATGCATCTGTTCCGGTATATCTGTAAAGCGGTTAAGGCTGAACGAAGCATAGAGACGAATTTTGCTGATGAGGATGTTCTTTTTGTAACGAATGCGTCTCGAAGGGTGGGGCGTGAACGGCTGCGTATGATGCAGTTTGTCCGTTTTCAGAAGACTGCGGACGGCACGTACTTTTCCATGATAGAACCGGACTGCGATGTGCTTCCCTTGATTCTTCCTCATTTCAGCGACCGGTTTTCGGAAGAACGGTGGCTGATATACGACCGTCATCGCCGTTACGGTTATTATTATGCCGACCATCAGCCGGTGCGTGTCACATTGGAGGACAATTCCCCCGTGTTCCGTTTGCCTGACGGGAAGTTGAGTGAAGAGATGCGTGATGAAGACGAACGTTGGTATCAGGATTTGTGGCGCACCTATTTTAAGGCAATCTGCATCCGTGAGCGGATGAATCCCCGCAAACACCGCCAGGACCTGCCGGTGAGATACTGGAAATATCTTACGGAGAAACAGAAATAAGCAAGGGGCATGCTCTTCGTCAAGCATACCCCTTGCGCGGTTTTACCTATCTTGTAAAAGATTTATTTTGCCAAAGCCAAAGCCACGTTAACGGCGCAAGCTACGGTACAGCCTACCATCGGGTTGTTTCCGATACCGAGGAAGCCCATCATTTCCACGTGAGCGGGAACTGATGAAGAACCTGCGAACTGTGCGTCGGAGTGCATACGGCCCAAAGTATCGGTCATACCGTAAGAAGCAGGACCTGCAGCCATGTTGTCCGGATGCAAGGTACGGCCTGTACCACCACCTGAAGCTACTGAGAAGTAGGGCTTTCCGGCGAGCACACGCTCTTTCTTGTAAGTACCTGCAACGGGGTGCTGGAAACGGGTCGGGTTGGTAGAGTTACCGGTGATGGAAACGTCTACGTTCTCGTGCCACAGGATGGCCACACCTTCGCGAACATCGTCGGCACCGTAGCAGTTAACCTTTGCACGGGGACCGTCAGAGTAAGCGATGCGCTTAACCTCTTTCAACTCGCCAGTGTAGTAGTCGAACTGAGTCTGAACGTAAGTAAAGCCGTTGATACGTGAGATAATCATGGCGGCGTCCTTACCCAAACCGTTCAGGATGCAACGCAACGGGTTCTTACGAACTTTGTTAGCCATCTCGGCGATTTTGATAGCACCTTCGGCAGCTGCGAAAGACTCATGACCTGCGAGGAAAGCAAAGCACTGTGTTTCTTCGCGGAGCAGACGTGCAGCCAGGTTACCGTGACCGATACCAACCTTACGGTCGTCGGCTACAGAACCGGGGATGCAGAATGCCTGCAGGCCGATACCGATGGCTTCGGCTGCGTCGGCTGCGTTCTTGCAACCTTTCTTCAGAGCGATGGCAGAACCTACCACGTAAGCCCATTTTGCATTCTCGAAGCAAATCATCTGTGTTTCTTCGCAAGTCTTATAAGGATCCAAACCTGCTTTTTCGCAGATTTCGTTAGCTTCTTCGATAGAAGAGATGCCGTTTTCATTCAATGCAGCGAGAATCTGCTTGATACGACGGTCCTGGCTTTCAAATTTTACTTCTCTAATCATATCTGGGTTCTCCTCTTATTCTTTACGTGGGTCAATAGATTTAACAACTCCCTGCTCTGGTTTTGTACGGCCGTATGTGCCGGTTACGCTCTTCAAAGCTTCGTCGGCGGGAACGCCTTTCTTGATGGCATCCATGAACTTACCCATGTGAACGAACTCGTAACCGCAAACCTGGTCGTCCTTGTCGAGGAACATCTTGGTGATGTAGCCTTCTGTCAACTGCAAGTAACGTGTACCTTTTACTTTTGTACCGTAAAGTGTACCCATCTGGCTGATGAGGCCTTTACCCAAGTCTTCCAGACCGGCACCGATGATCAGACCGCCTTCGGAGAAAGCAGACTGGGTACGGCCGTAAACAATCTGGAGGAACAATTCACGCATGGCCGTGTTGATGGCATCGCAAACCAAGTCCGTGTTCAGGGCTTCGAGGATGGTCTTGCCCGGAAGGATTTCAGATGCCATGGCGGCAGAGTGGGTCATACCTGAGCAACCGATGGTCTCAACCAGACATTCTTCGATAACGCCTTCCTTAACATTCAAGGTCAGTTTACATGCACCCTGCTGGGGAGCACACCAGCCGATACCGTGAGTCAAACCTGAGATGTCTTTAATCTCTTTTGCCTGTACCCATTTTCCTTCTTCAGGAATCGGGGCGGGTCCGTGGTTCGGACCTTTGGCAACACAACACATGTTTTCTACTTCGTGTGAATAAACCATAATTATACTTAATTTATTATAGGTAATATAATGATAATGCAGATAATGTCTTTATCCTTTATATCTCTGCAAAAATAATCATTTTTCGGTATATGACCTAATAACAAAATGATTTTTTAGAGTCATCGCCTGCTTTTTTGTGCTTTGTTTCCGGATGGAAGCAACGGAATGCGGGTGGAAAACGGGTGTGGAAGACTATATGTAAAGATTACGGACGATCGTAGAAACGTGGTTTCTGTACCGCTGAGCCTTTTTGTTCTTTTGTAAGATGTTGATTTAGAATTATCTGTATGGACGAAAATGGTGACAGGTGAAGAACGGAATGGAGACAGGTGAAGAGCGGAATGCCGACCTGTGAACAATGGATTGCGGACAGGTAGGCATTTTGTCCTTCACCTGTCCGTGTTTTTTCTGTCCGTATTTCTTACGGAAACAAGGCGGCGCGCGAAGCCTTTCATTGCCGCGCGCGCCCTTCCGTTCAGAAGTTGAAGCGGTAGCTTCCGCCCACTTTGACCCAGCATCCCGGTTGGGGGATATTGCCGTAGTCGTAGTATGTGTGGTTGGTCAGGTTGCAGCCTTCCACGTAGAGTTGGTATGTGGGTGTCTTCCATTGTATGCGCAGGTCGAGGACGGCATACGGATGATACGGCGTGAGTGTGCCGGTCTTGTCCGAAGCGTTTTCGTAGCGGATATAGCTGCCCATGCGGTCTTGCCAGCGGAACGACCATGTGGCCGACAGGCTGTTCCAGATGCGGTGGGTGAGTCCGGCCGTGAACTTGTGTCGCAGGTATTCCAGCGCATAGTTGGATTTGTAGATGGCCGTGCCGTCGTGCCGTTTCTGGTGGATGTAGGTATATCCGAGGCTCAGGCGGTCAAGGAAGAAGCGTTCGCCGAAAAATTCCTGCAGGTTCAGTGTGGCGTCGGCCTCCACGCCGTAGTTGTCCAACTTGAAGTTGGTCGAATGGTATGCGTCATCGGGCGAGAACATGACCCAGTCTATCATGTTCGTGCCTTTGTGGTAGAACACGTTGGCCGAGGCCTGCACCACCGGGCGGCGGTATTGCGCGCCGAGGCTGAAAGCCTGTGTCTCTTCGGGGTGAAGTCCCACGTTTCCTTCCAGTACAGGGCTTTTGTAGTAAAGGTCGGTGAAGGTGGGCATGCGCAGTGCCATGTTCCACGATGCGGCCAGCTTCCAGTCGCGTGCGGGCCGGTAGGAGATATCCACTCCGGGATAGAAATGGTATTTGTCGTCGTAGGCCGTATTCTTGTTGGCCATCACGCCGAGCGAGAACGTGGCCTTGGGGAGCAGGATGTTGTGCTCCAGGTAGTAGCTGACGTTGGTACGGGTGTCTTTCTTCTTGTAATGCCTTCCCCCGTGCCAGCCTACGGCTACGTATTGCGCCTCGTCAAGCGGGCGTCCCAACGACGTGCTCAGGATGCCTTCGTTGCGCATTTCCATGCCGAAGGATGTCTTGCCGATGGCAGAGGTGAAATAAGCGTTGAGGTTGATGCCGTACACGTCCGTGCGGTGAAAGTTCTCGCCTTTGTCGGTGTGGCGTATCAGCTGGTAGTGGTCCACCGAACGGTTCCAGTAAATGGAAGGCATGAGGTGCAGCCATCCTAATTTGCTGTCGGCCTGCACGGACACGAGGTAGCGGTTTGTCTCCTCATACTGGTTGGGGTAAAGTCCGGAGTAGAATGTGTTGGCGCCGAACTTCTGCTGGCTGAACCCGGCTTGCCAGCGAATGTCGGCGGTCGGTGTGGTGTATCCTCCCTGGTAGTAGGTGCGCCATACGTCGAAGTCGCTGTTTGCCGTGGCACCGTCCGTGCGCAGGTAGCTTCCTGAAATCTGGTTTTTCCAGGCACCTTCCGTGAGATTCAGTCGCAGTCCGCCGCCGCCCAGTCCGTAAGAACCGCCGGTAGCGTGGATTTGAACATGTTTCTGATTTTCGGCCGATGTGACGATGTTGATGGCTCCGTTGAATGCTGATGTACCGAAGAGCCTTGCTGCGGGGCCTTCCAGGATTTCGATACGTTCGATGTCCTCTATGGCCACCGGAAAGTCTGCTGCCAGATGGCCGGTGTGGGGGTTGCTGATGTTCACACCGTTCAGCAGAATGGTAATCTGGTCGAATGTTCCCCCGCGGATGGAAATGTCTGTCTGTATGCCCATGTCGCCGCGCTGGCGGACGTCAATGCCTGCGGCATACTTCAGCAGGTCGTTTACACTGTGTACCGGCGCATGCTCAATGGTCTTGCGGTCCAGTACGGTGACAATTCTCGCCGCTTCGCTTTGCGTAAGCGGAACCCGGCTTCCAATCACTTCAATGCCGTCCATCTGCATTTCGCCTTCGTCCGTTGTCTTTTCCGTCTGTGCGGAAAGGGTTTCGGGGTTGGCGAAAGTAAGCGTTGTCACCGCCAGCACGCCGACGCACACTTGTTTGTGCAGGCAGTTGAACAGCGCATAGGACTTGTTACTGAAGTGCTTGAAACGAAAATCCGGAGTCGGTAAGTTTTGTTTCTTGTACATAGAATAACAATAAATAAAAAGTTTATGCCCTCCTTGTGTGAAAGGGCGTGCAAAGGTAGTGAAAGGTGAGCGCAGAGGCAAATGAAAACGTGTTTTTTTGATTTGGCTTTGTCGAACCGCATCCTATCTTCGCGAAAGCAAAGGTTGCAAAAAAAACAAGTTCCTCAGGTGCTTCCGTCGTGTTTTCTGTGTCCGATGGAGGTGTTTTCCCGTTCTTGTATCGTGTGTGTCGATGGAAACAGCTGTGGCGGCATGCGTGTCTTCTCAGTTGTTCCTGAACTCCGACGGGCTAATTCCCGTGCGTTTCTTGAAGAGCGTGGCAAAATACTCCGGGTTTTCAAAGTGCAGGTTGTACGAGATGATCTTGATGGGGAGTTTCGTGCTGCGCAACAGTTCCTTTGCGCGATGCAGGCGCAGGTTGATGAAATATTGCACCGGCGACAGTCCGGTATATTTCTTGAATGTGTGTCGGAACGTGGCGTAGCTGATGTTCAGGTGCAGGGCCACGTCCGGCATGCTGATGTCTTCTTCTATATTTTCCTGCATGTAATGGCGGGCAGACTCGATGATGTCGGGCATACGTTGCGAAGAGGCGATTCGTTGCTGTTGTGCCGTTTTGAACATCAGGCCGAGCAGATGGTTGACGATGCCGGCCAGCAGTTGCTGGAAGTAAGCCTCCTGGCGGGTTGCCGTGTCGATGGCGTCGCGGTAGAGCGCGATGATTTTCTTGTCGGCTTCTCCTATCTTATATACGGGAAACTCCTTGGAGAAGAAACCGGCTTCCACGCGGTGGTCTATGTTGGCTCCTTGGAATCCTATCCAGTATTCTTCCCATCCCGTGGCCGGCGAGGGGCGGTAAGTATGCCATTCTCCGGGGAAAAGCAGGAACATGTCGCCCGCATGGATGTGGTGCGTGCCGCCGTTGGCGGTGGTCAGCGTGCCTTCTCCTTTTATTATATATAGCAATTGGTATTCCTGTAGCGTGCGTCCCTTGTCGGGATTGAACAGATATTCCTTGTTGTGTCCGGCGGGGGGATAGAGGTCTCCGGGGGCAACCTTTTGGTAACCTACCGAGCGGACGGACAAGCCCCACTGTATGTCTTTGTGATTCTCAGCGATGTATTTGATAGGTTCCATAATGCAAGTTTACGGATAAAAAACCGGAATAAAAAGTTTTTTAGACAATAAATGCAGCAAAACGGACAAAAAACATAAGTGTCTTATGGATGATACAGCTTATCTTTGTAAGATAACTATGTAACCTTAATAATTGTCAGATGAAGCATACGAATTATATTGCCGTCGATTTGGGCGCAACGAGCGGGCGTGTGGTGTTGTCTGCTTTCGACGGGACGAAGGTGGAGATGCGCGAAGTGGCCCGTTTCCGGAATCCGATGATTCCCATGAACGGCCATCTGTTCTGGAACCTGCCCGCGCTTTATTATGAAATCCTTCAAGGATTGCGCAAAGTGGCGGCGGAGAAGGTGGAAATCACTTCTATCGGAATCGATACATGGGGGTGTGACTTTGCCTTCTTTACGGCCGACGGGCAGTTGTCGGGCCTGCCTCACTGCTATCGCGACAGGCATACGGAAGGGGCGATGGAGAAGTTCTTCGCGTCGGTATCGCCCGAACACCTGTATGAACTTACCGGCATCCAGTTCATGAATTTCAATTCCTTGTTCCAACTGGATACTTTGCGCCGAAACGGATGTGCCGCTTTGGAGACGGCCGACAAGATACTGTTCATGCCCGATGCCCTGTCTTATCTGCTTACGGGGAACGCTGTGACGGAGTATACGGTGGCGTCTACTTCGCAGATGCTCAATCCGCGTACGGGAGAGCTTGAGCCGGAACTGTTAGAAGCCATAGGTCTGCCGCGCGAACGTTTCGGGCGGATGGTGCGTCCCGGAACCGTGGTGGGCAGGCTGACGCCGCAGGTGAGCGAGTATACCGGCCTGCCGGATGTGCCGGTCATTGCCGTGGCCGGGCATGATACGGCTTCTGCCGTGGCCGCCGTGCCCGCGTCCGGAACGAATTTCGCCTATCTGAGTTGCGGCACATGGTCGTTGCTGGGCATCGAGACGTTGACGCCGGTGATTACTGAAGACAGTTTCCGTAAGAACTTTACCAACGAAGGCGGCCTGGACGGCACCACGCGTTTCCTTAAGAACATCTGCGGCATGTGGCTGTTTGAACGTTGCCGTGAAGAGTTTCCCGATACGCAGTGCAAGGATGTGCCCGTGTTGGCCGCCCTTTGCGAGACGTCGGACTATGAGGGGGTAATCGACCCGGATGCTCCATGCTTTGCCGCTCCGGTATCGATGATGCGTGCCATAGAAGATTATTGCCGGCGCACGGGACAGGAGGTGCCAAGAGTCCCGGCCGATTACATACGCTGCATTTATCGCAGCCTTGCCTTGCGCTATCGTCAGGTGATTGGATGGTTGCGCGAGATGTCGCCTTTCCCCATAGAATGTCTGCACGTCATAGGCGGCGGTTCGCGCAATGCCTATCTGATGCAATATGCTGCGGACGCCACGGGGCTGCCTGTGGTCAGTGGTCCGGTCGAGGGTACGGCTTTGGGCAATACACTGGTACAGGTTCGGGCTTCGGGCGGTGTAGGCACGCTGGCAGACATGCGCCGCATTTCGGCGGCATCCGTGGAACTGAAACGTTACACCCCTTGTCCGTCACCGGCGTGGGAGAAAGCATACGCACGT
Organism: uncultured Paraprevotella sp.; assembly: GCA_900548345.1. Taxonomy (GTDB): domain Bacteria; phylum Bacteroidota; class Bacteroidia; order Bacteroidales; family Bacteroidaceae; genus Paraprevotella. Next base: position 42,431 of record URKA01000022.1, read on the forward strand.
TTCCTTGAAGTGCAACAAAAAGAAAACAATTAACCATACCTATTTTAACAAAAACAATACAAAGAAAGATTATGAAAGACGCATTGGTACAAAAAGCTTACGAGATAGCTCGTGAAAGGTATGCCGCCATAGGCATCGATACGGAGAAGGCATTGGAAGCGTTGCAGCGCATTTCGCTCTCCCTGCATTGCTGGCAGGCGGATGATGTGACCGGTTTCGAGTCGGCGGGTGAACTGACAGGCGGTATACAGGCAACGGGAAATTATCCCGGCAAGGCGAGGGACATAGACGAACTGCGGGCGGATATCCTTCAGGCCGCATCACTTATCCCCGGACGTCATCGCCTGAACCTGCATGAGATTTACGGAGAGTTCGGCGGTACGTTCGTCGACCGCGACCAGGTGGAACCGAAACATTTCGAAGGCTGGATGCAGTGGGGAGAAGAACATGGCATGAAGCTGGATTTCAACTCCACATCATTCTCACACCCCAAGTCAGGCAATCTTTCATTGTCCAATCCGGACAAAGGCATCCGCGATTTCTGGGTGGAGCATACTTGCCGTTGCCGTGCCATTGCGGAGGAGATGGGACGCCGCCAGGGAGATGCCTGCATCATGAACCTGTGGGTGCACGACGGCAGCAAGGACATCACGGTGAACCGCATGCAGTACCGTGCTTTGCTGAAGGACTCTCTCGACCGTATCTTCGCCACATCATACGACCACATGAAAGACTGTATCGAGTCCAAGGTGTTCGGTATCGGACTGGAAAGCTATACCGTAGGTTCCAATGATTTCTATATCGGCTATGCTGCCAGCCGCCAGAAGATTGTCACGTTGGACACCGGTCATTTCCATCCTACGGAAAGCGTGGCAGACAAAGTGTCTTCCTTGTTGCTTTTCGTGCCGGAACTGATGTTGCATGTCAGCCGTCCGGTGCGTTGGGATTCCGACCATGTGACGATTATGAACGATGATACCATGGACCTGTGCAAGGAAATCGTGCGTTGCGATGCGCTCGACCGTGTACATATAGGGCTGGACTATTTCGATGCTTCCATCAACCGTATCGGGGCATACGTCATCGGAAGCCGTGCCACACAGAAGTGCCTGCTGCAGGCATTGCTCGAACCGTTGTCCACGTTGCGTGAACATGAAGCGAACGACCGGGGATTCGAACGCCTGGCTTTGCTTGAAGAGGGCAAGTCGTTGCCGTGGAATGCCGTTTGGGACATGTTCTGCCTGCGCAACGGTGTGCCGGTGGGCGAGGAGTTTATCGCTTCCGTGGAAGAGTATGAGAAGAATGTATTATCCAAACGCGGCTGAACATGAATGTGGCAATTGCTTTGCTGATTATTGCCTTAGGCAGTTTCGGGCAGTCCAGTTCATACGTACCTATTAAGAAGGTGCGCGTGTGGGCCTGGGAGAGCTTCTGGCTGGTACAGGGCGTCTTTGCCTGGCTTGTATTTCCATTTTTGGGGGCTGTTTTGGGTTTGCCGGAAGGCATGTGCCTGTCGGACGTATTTTCACAGGGTAATGTGGGACTGATTATGTTCTATGGTGTCCTGTGGGGACTGGGAGGGCTGACTTTCGGCCTGAGCATGCGTTATCTGGGTGTGGCATTGGGACAGAGCATAGCCCTGGGCACTTGTTCGGCTTTCGGTACACTGTTGCCTGCCATTTTGGGCGGTACTGATTTGTGGCACGGACAGGGGCTTTTGTTGCTGGCAGGCGTATCGCTTACTTTGGCCGGTATTGCCGTGATAGGTTATGCCGGCAGTTTGCGTGCCCGTATGATGTCGGAAGCGGAACGTAAGGCAGCGGTGAAGGACTTTGCCCTGACGAAAGGGTTGTTTGTGGCGTTGCTCTGCGGTGTGATGAGTGCCTGTTTCGCTCTCGGAATCGATGCCGGTGCAGGAATGAAAACTGCATTGGTGGAGCGAGGCGTGGATGCGCTTTATGCCGGTCTGCCTGTAATCATGCTGGTGACGGCAGGCGGATTTCTGACCAATGCCGTATATTGCCTGTACCAGAATGCGCGGAACAAAACCTTCTCCGATTACAGGCAAGGTGGGGTGTGGGTGAACAACCTGCTGTTTTGTGCTTTGGCGGGAGTACTGTGGTATTCGCAGTTCTTCGGACTGGAAATGGGCAAGAGTTTCCTCGAAGGGCATGAAACCTTGCTGGCATTTTCATGGAGTATTCTGATGGCGCTCAATGTCACGTTCAGCAACGTATGGGGCATTCTGCTGAAAGAGTGGAAAGGCTGCGGAGCGAGAGTGAAAGGCGTGTTGGTTGCCGGCCTTCTGATACTGGTGGGCAGTATCGTGCTGGTGGCTCTGGCACAACAATAAAACATTTGGAAAACAAAATAATCAAACAGATAAGATATGAAATCGATATTGGAAGGCCGTCCCGAACTGGCCGAAGAGATAGGAAAAGTGGCCGAGGTGGCGGGCTATCTGTGGATGAAAGGATGGGCCGAACGCAATGGCGGAAACATTACAGTCAACGTGACGGATTGGGTGGATGATGAAATCCGTGCCTTGCCGGCAATCTGCGAACCGAAACCCATCGGTGTGGTGCTTCCTCACCTGAAAGGATGTTATTTCTATTGCAAAGGTACGCAGAAACGTATGCGTGACCTGGCGCGCCGGCCGATGGAGAACGGCTCGGTCATACGCATTTGCGATGACTGTGCCAGCTATGTCATTGTGGCCGACCAGCCGGTGATGCCGACATCCGAGTTGCCATCCCACCTGAGCGTTCACAACGAACTGATAGGGAAGGGAGTGCCTTATAAGGCTTCGCTGCATACTCATCCCATTGAACTGGTGGCAATGAGCCACAACAAGGCATATCTGGAGAAGGATGTGGCCTCCACGCTTCTGTGGAGCATGATTCCTGAAACAAAGGCTTTCTGCCCGCGTGGATTAGGTATCATTCCTTACACCCTTCCGGGGTCGACGGAACTGGCGGAGGCTACCATACGTGAACTGTCCGATTATGATGTGGTGATGTGGGAGAAACACGGTGTCTTTGCTGTGGATGAAGACATCATGGCGGCTTTCGACCAGGTGGATGTCCTGAACAAGTCCGCACAGATTTATATTGCCGCAAAGAATATGGGCTTTGAACCGGACGGTATGAGTGCGGAACAGATGCGCGAGATGAGTGTGGCGTTTAACTTACCTAAATAACGATAAAAAAGGAAGGATATGAAAAGATTTGCATTTAAGATGTATCTGAAACCTGGTTTTGAGGAGGAATATGAGCGCCGCCATGCGGCATTGTGGCCGGAACTGAAGAAACAGATCGCCGATGCCGGTGTGCGCAACTATTCCATTTATTGGGACAAGGATACGAATATCCTGTTCGGCTATCAGGAAATCGAGGGAGAAACTTCCTCGCAGGACATGGGAGCCGATGAGATTACACAGAAGTGGTGGGACTACATGGCGGATATCATGGAGGTGAATCCCGACAACTCACCAGTGACGATACCTTTGCGTGAAGTTTTCCATCTGGATTGACGGATTTTACGGCACGCAGTATCTAAGACTTGCAAGACTTAGTATGCTGCGTGCCATTTTTATATCCGTATCTTTTCAATAAAGGTGAGTTTGCAGATTAAGCTGGGGCCATATAATGTAGGGCGTGATGGAGATATACTCACCATTCCTCTCTACATGGAATTCCTAATACAGGATAAGTTTACGGATGCAATTATTCCGGATGTTGATTTGAGTTTACTGCCTGCTATTCTTCCAAGAAAAAGTCTGTGATAGTAGAACATACATTATTGCCGTGTATGCATCAGATACTCTTCGATTGCCGTTTTGGCTTCGTCGATATTGGGATTTGAAATTATCGGGAGCAGCCTGTCAATTTCCTCGATGGGCCGGGTCCACCAATGAAGATTCTCTAAAAGCCGGATCATCTCATCGTCAAAACGCCGACGTATCACCCTCGCCGGGTTACCTGCTGCAACCGAGAATGGAGGAATATCTGACGCGACGGTCGAGTTCGTGCCGATTATCGCACCGTCACCGATATGCACCCCTGGCATAATTGTCACGTTCTGTCCTATCCACACATCATTGCCGACAACGGTGTCACCCTTCAGAGGCAGTTCTTCCATTACGGGAGCAATCGCACCGCCCCAGTCGCCTCCCATTATGTAGAAAGGATATGTCGTGGCGCAGTCCATCCGATGATTCGCGCCATTCATAATAAACGTTACTCCCTTTGCAATCGCGCAGAAATTTCCGATAATCAGTCGGTCTCCGATGAAATCGTAGAAATGCGTGACGTGCTCCTCAAACTTGTCTGCACCGTCACAATCATCATAATATGTATAATCTCCGACAATGATTCTCGGATTTTTCACTACATTCTTTATGTAGCAAAGACTCGGAATCGAGGGATTGGGAAATGCACTGTCTTTATCAGGGAAGACTTTTCTGCCTTTCAACTGGCTCTCATCAGCATCCTTGCAGAAATGCGCGTCAAGATTATGTTCCATAGTTACGTGTTTTGCCTTTATTCTTTGCTGAACTTTTGCAAAGATAATGCGTTTTTCCTTTTGGTGGGCAAAAAACACAGGTGCTTCTGTTGGTTGTTTCAAATAATATGACTGATTTTGCGTTACGATAATTGTGTAACTGAACAATGAAACATAAGAGTTCTTACCCACGGTCATGAGTTTTCTCTCTTTCACCACGTAACGTTTCTGGGGAAGCGGACGGAGATAGTCCTTCTCGCCACGCAGGAACATCTCCTTACGTGACATCTCCCGACCTGCCATCACCTTTTCATTGAATCAAGCAGGGAAATGCGGATGGCGGTATTGAGTCCGTTCAGGCTGGAGAATGTCATCCCCTCTATGTCAAGGTAAACGGAACGATGCAACATATTCACATCACTGATTATCAGTGATCATTCATCTTAATCGGTACAACCTCACTTCTGACAAGTTCACAGGAAATGGGGACAAATGCAAGCCGTTGTCTTTCACCGCTTTGCATATATGCTTTGTACCACCTTTTTTCAGCCCATTTATGAAATGCCCACTATCAGTTTCAAAGCACTGACCGATAGGACATTTCCGCATGGATGTTACAGAACGCTTGTGCAGACAAAGGTAGCGTTTTTCTTTGGATTTCGGCGATTTTCGGCTGCCTTTTTATTGATTCGTTCCAAAAAATGTGTGCTTCTTAGTGATATTCGTTCCGAAAAGTGCAATAGGTCTTGTGTATTCGCTTGGAAAAATGTATTTTTGCATTGAGCTAATCGTGAAAAGCTATGCTTAAAAGAAAGATAGAAACATATTTGACCGAATGGAAGGAGACAAAGGACAGGAAGCCTCTTGTGATAAAGGGTATCCGACAATGCGGAAAGACATACATTGTTCAGAAGTTCGCAAAAGAGCATTATGAGAATGTGGTCTATATGAACTTCATCCTTGAACCGGATAAGAAGTCAGCCTTTACGGGCAACATAGATGTGGATACCATCATCCTCAACCTCTCGGCTTTGATTCCCGGCAGTCGTTTCGTCAATGGAAAAACCTGCATTATCCTTGATGAGATACAGGAATGCAAGGAAGCGAGGACTGCCTTGAAATCATTTCATATAGATGGTCGCTTCGATGTTATCGCCACAGGCTCACTTTTAGGCGTAAAAGGTTACGGCAAGAGCAAGAAGAAAAATAAGGAAGAGGGGCAAGATTCCGTGCCCGTAGGATATGAAACAGTCATTGATATGCACCCCTTGGACTTCGAGGAATTTCTTTGGGCAAACGGTATCAATGATGCAGTGATTGACTCTGTCAGAACCTGCTTTGAGAACGAAACCGCCGTCCCCGATGGCATTCACAAGGCGATGATGGAGCTGCTGTATAGATACGTCATCGTTGGCGGCCTGCCGGAAGTGGTAAACTGCTTCCTTGAAACGAAGAACATCGAACTTATCTATAAGGTGCAGCGTAACCTTATTGCCGAATACGAAGAGGATATGGTGAAGTATGCGGATGATTCCGACAAGCCACATATCCGTGAATGCTTTGAGTCCATCCCGACACAATTAGCCAAGGAGAACAAAAAGTTCCAATACTCCGTAGTCAAGAAAGGCGGGCGGGCTTCGCAATACATGGGAAGCATCCAATGGCTGGAAGATGCAGGAATAGTTCAACGGTGCTACAATACATCCATAACGGAACTGCCTCTGGACGGCAATGCTATCAAAGATTGTTTCAAGGTATATACTACGGATATAGGCATCCTGATGGCAATGCTTAATTATGGCACGCAGGTGGATATCTTGAAGGGCAATCTTTTAGGCTACAAAGGAGCCATCTTCGAGAATCTCATGGCAGACTTCCTTTGCAAGTCCGGGCAAAAGTTGTACTATTTTCACAAGGAAAGCGGTCTTGAACTCGACTTCCTTGTAAGGTTCAAAGGTGAATGTGTTGTCCTTGAAGTGAAAGCAAAAGCAGGCAAGGCGAAAAGCATGGCCACCGTTCTTAAGAACAAGGATGTGTATCATGTGAATAACGCCATCAAATTAGGCCAATACAATGTCGGGCGTGAAGGAAACATACTCACCATTCCGCTCTATATGGGATTCCTTATACAAGATAAACTTACGGATGCGATTATTCCGGAGGTGGATTTGAGTTTACTGACAACAATTTAATTACATAGATTATGGCAAAGCAGATATTGGCAGGAGTCAAAGAGGAGAATTTGAATGAGGTCGCTCACTATCTTATGATATACATTCCCTTTGATGAGGACATGTGCAGTTATACTGATGCGTGGCTTGACGAGTTGTATAAGAACAGCTACCCATTAGTTTCTAAAGGGATGTGGTCGGCGGTGATAAATCTGAAAACTCACAAACTTTTGAATTGGAAGCCGGAATACGGAAGCCTATACTTCCAAGCAAAGGTGTGTGATAGCGGAACATACTTCCTGCTTGACAAAGGCAAACAGGTGATATGCAAAATCGCAGGTTATGTACCTAACGGACTGATACCGGAGGCCGATGACTGCGGGGATTATATCCGACTTAGAATCAATCATGACGGAATGATTGAGAACTGGCCGGAGAAAGCTGACTTTTCCGAATTCACTGATGGTGCTGAGATTGTCAAGAGCATAGATACAGACATTGAAGAAGAACCGATACTTGATACCAAAGTAGAGTTCACTTATAGCCAGCTGATGAGCAAATTGCTTTGTCTTCCTAAATTTTTGCAGATGGAAATTGGAAAGGCGTTGATTGCAAATGCGTCCGAAGGATTTGAGGACGAAGATGATGAATGTTAGAGCAATGCAAAGGCTACGCATTCAAATTCTTATAAAAATGATGCGAAACTGGATATAATTTGCTAATTTTGCATCGTTGTTTGAAACAATATAAGATATAATAATGCAAAGAAACAAAATGAACATATTATCAGTAGTCGCAATTCAGGGCAGTAAACGCTCGGAATCCGTGTCGTATGTTCACGTTTCCGGCATTACCCCTCGCATTGTAAATAC
>URKA01000023.1 GCA_900548345.1 uncultured Paraprevotella sp.
GAATACTTCGCATCAGCTTTTTCCGTCTTGACGAAAACATGGTCGAAATCCACGTCAGATCTTGCCGATGCCAAGACCCGCATCAAGGAACTTGAGGGCGAGGAACCTGCCGAAGAGGACGATTCTTCAAGTTCATCAGAAAAGCCTGAGAAGAATAGCTGCAACAGCAGTGTTCCTCCATCTCAGGAGAGCATTGCCGCTCGCGAACTTCGCAGGACGAAATCCTTGCGCAAGCCGAGTGGCAAGCCAAGCGGTGGACAGCCTGGACACAAGGGAAGCACCTTGCAGTCTGTCAGTACGCCAGACAGAATCATAAAGCATGAGCCAGCCTACTGCAAATGCTGCGGTCGCCCGTTGGATGGCATTGCGTACAGAAAAATCCGTAAGACACAAATTGTAGACATCAAGTTTGTCGTAGAGACCACCGAGGAGCAGTATTATGAGAAGGTCTGCCTGTGTGGCTGCGTGAACAACTGCGACGCACCCAACTGCCGCATCAAATACGGTGACAACATCCGTGCGCTTGTCAGCTATCTGAATGTCGTGCAGTGTATCCCTTTCAAGAGAATAGCTGAACTCATATCAGACCTTTGTGGACAAAGGATAAACGAGGGAACAGTACAGAACATACTTAAAGGAAACAGCGCCAAGTCCGACAAGGCATACGATGAGATACGGAAGAGGATCGAGTGTGCTCCAGTTGTTGGAGCAGACGAGACCGGTGCCGCTGTGGGAAAGCAGTTGCACTGGAACTGGATATTCCAAACAGATGCTCTTACATATGTATATCAGCTGAAATCGAGAGGTCAGGAGGCCGTAGATTCCAAGTTTCCTAACGGTCTGCCCCATTCAACGCTTGTGACCGACAGAAAACAAACTTATTTCAAGATGAATGTCAAAGATCATCAAGTCTGTCTGGCTCACCTGTTAAGAAATGCCGAATATCTCAACGAACTAGACGCAAAGCAGGATTGGTCTCGAAGGTTTATCCATCTGTTAGCGCACGCCATCGACCTTAGGCGAAACAAAACTATCACGCAGAGAAAGATAAAGGTACTGAAAACCAAGATGAAAAACCTCTTGGGAGAAAGTCTATCGCACCTCGATGATGAGTTTGAGAGATTCAAGAAAGGCATTCTAAAGGTAAAAGACTATCTGTTCACTTTCCTCTCCAATCCACTTGTGCCTTATGACAACAACGCAAGCGAACGAGGGATGAGAAAGATAAAGGTAAAACAGAAAGTCAGCGGATGCTTCCGTACCGATAGCGGTGCCGATGATTTTGCCAAGTTACACTCTATAGTAGAAACTGCCATGAAGAATGGAAACTCTAAATCCAATGCTATACTTGCTGTCGTACAACAGTAAGGTAACTACTCATGCCCTGGGGGTGCTGAATAGTTACCAAGAGGCAAATAGCGTTAAAAAACTATAACTTGTTACCACGGCTCAAGAATATTAACTATATTTGTAAAAATAAACCTAAATTCCACAACAATGTCACACGATTGGCCCGTCAAACATAAAGTGTTGCTATTCATTCTCCTCGTATTTGCCAACATCGCTGGAAACGCACAGACTACTGTTGCGCAATACAAGGCATGCCTTGAGAAACATGGCGAGGATCCCGTAGAATACATATTCCGACAGTTTGAAAAGGCAGACGTGGTAATCCTTGGTGAACGCGATCATCGCGACATCACGCAATACGATTTCATATCGCGCCTACTGGCAGACAAGCGCTTTTCCGAACGAATCGGTTACGTTTACACAGAGGTGGGATGCGCCAACAAGACGGAATCTGCCAATAAACTAATCAAAACAGACTGGGCAAGCGAGGAGGATTTTCAAAAAGCGCTAAGGGAGCACTTACGCTATGAAGATTATGGCTTCCTTTGGGAAAAAAACAATCGCAGCACTTTTCTCGACAGCCTCTATCACATCAACCAAAAGTTGCCCCATGACAAGAGGATAACCCTTGGACTAACCGACATCGCCTTCGATTGGACCCAATGGACTTCGCCCGACAAATACAAGTGGACCTTCCCCAATAAGTACAGGAAATGGGTACGTAAAAACACCTATTTCCACAAAGGGCAGCGCACTATCATTCGTGACAGAGAGATGGCAAAGAACTTCCTGAGCCAATACAGGAAGCAGAAGGCTATTAACAGTCACCACAAGGCACTCGTCATTTGGAATGAGCCACATGCCTTGCGTTTGCCTCATGGCAAATGGGCTGGCTACCGCACGAAGAAGGCCCTAGGAGAAGACAAAGTAAAGATTGTTTGTATCAATTCTTACATTTGGTGCAACCCTGGCGAATTTGACTTTACAGCGTCAAGCGGACCAGGGCTCATCGACGACGGACGATGGGATGCGGCGTTCCAGTTAACGGGCAACAAGCCAGTAGGATTCAACCTGAAGGGAACTCCTTTCGGCGAAACCAAAGCATGGCATTACAACGACGGGACATCGTGGAAAGACCTTTCTGACGGCTACATTTTCCTCAATCCTTTCTACGAATTCATAGGCTCGATAGGTATCAAGAATATTCTCGACGATGAATGTAAGCCCGACATGCAACGCCGTCTCAACTTGATGGCCGACACAGACGAAATGCCTTCTAACGATTGGGACGAGATGAAGCTGTATTACAACACGGTACGCACCTTCCCGATTCCAGAAGAAAGGACTCGGAAACACATGAAGGAACAACTCGACAAACAACTACTACAAGCATCGGAACACTGATACCATATCCTAGCAACCGACAACTCCAAGCAACCGGCCCACTAACCGAAAAGTGGGGCGAAGTGGATTTTTTCGGAAGGATTGACAGACCGTCACGATAAATTTTTATTGCTGTCCGATAAAATTCAGAAAGCGCGATACAATATGGCTCGAACGCTGATTTTACAGTGTTCGAGTCTTCCTTTTTGTTTTTTTAAGCCCCTTAGCCAAAAAGCGATGGTTCAGGAGGTGCTCCGGAAGCCTCGGAAAGAATGATTTCCCATTCCTTTTCGGGGTTGTTGAACAGACTGTAGAAATCGACGTAGTACATCAGTGTTATCCTGACCATAGTAGCCAGTCCTGAGAAGCTCCATTGGCGTTTCAATTCTTTCTTCATCACCATAAGCAGCAGATTTGCGATGAGCGTCACCCAGATTTGGATTTTGATGGCGTTGGCGCTCTCGCCATAGAAGTATTTCAGAGGAAAATTCTGTTTCATCTGTTTGAATAACAGTTCGATTTCCCAACGCTGGCGATATATGGCTATGATTTCTTCCGGGTCAGATTCCATATCGTTGGTCAACAATGATATCAGTTTGCGCTTCTTGCCATCCACATAAGTGATTATACGAGATTTATGGTGTATGACCTCTCTGCCTTTAACCTGCTTGACAAACTCCACATGCTGTATCCTGACCTCCATAAAACTGTCGGGAGTCTGATACATTGTATCTGACAGAATGCTGTATTTCAAGCTTTTCTTCATTTTGGTGACGTATATTACGCCTCGCCGTGTAAGCTGCTCGAACTTCTCATGGTCGATATATGCGCGGTCCATTGCCATTATGTCTCCTTTGCTTAATGTTGCAGGCTTGAGCATGAAGGAGTCGTTTGTAGCAGCTGATGTGAACTTTATATCCGACGGCACACCTTCGTTGGCATGGATGACTGTATGCACTTTGATTCCACCTTTCTTTTTTCCTGTCTTTGGGTGGCGGCCGACACCCTTGAAAAGCAAGTTTGAGAACAAGGTGATGGTCGTGGAATCGATAATCTGAAGACGTTTCATCCATTTTGGAGTCTTGCCGTTCCGGCTTTCCGAGGAAAGAACATGTCGGTAAGAGGCATATAAATCACGGTATATTGCCTCAAATATGGCTTCCAGACGTCTTTTGTTGGCGTCAGCGAGTGTACTGCGTCCAATCTTGAATGTGATGCCCAGATGCGCCAGTTTGCGTGTCTCGGCAAGCAAACTGGCTGTTATCTCCCGCAATGAGTCGAAACGCATTATCACGGCATAGAGCATTACCACCAGATGAATCCAGCTGTTGAAGCGTTTGGTGTACCTCTCACCGCCGTTATCACGACTATAGGCGAGAACTTTTGACTTATCAAGCAATTTTATAACCTGATAATAAAGCGGCTGTCCGCTAAAATGACTATTTTTGCGCATCGGTTGTTTTTGATTTCTGGCGAAACCAAAGTAACCGAAAAGGGGCGACTCCTGCAAATGGAATCGACCCCTAATTTTATCTTGCAATAAAAAGGTTTATCGGACAGCAATAATAATATTTACGGAATGTCCCTTTTTATGAATGCGAAAAAAGGAGAATGTGTCTTCATGATTGCGACACATTCTCCTTATTATATATAGATGATCAGGCGGCGATTATTCGCTCCAATCCATCTTGGTCATACGAACATAGCTCTGGTAACGTTTCTTCGCCATGTCCTCGCAAGCCTTGAACAAGTCAGCAGCTTCTGCGGGATACTGCTTCATGACGGAAGCGAAACGAACCTCGCCCTTCAGATAATCCTGGAAACCTTCCCAGTTCGGCTCTTTGGAGTCGAGGCTGAACGGATTCTTGCCTTCCTCTTCCAAAGCCGGGTTGAAACGCCACAAGTGCCAGTAACCGCATGCTACGGCTGCACCTTCTTCTGCCTGGCTCTTGCCCATACCCTTCTTCAAACCGTGGTTGATACACGGAGCGTATGCGATGATGATAGAAGGACCGGGATAAGCTTCTGCCTCACGGATTGCCTTCAAGCACTGTGCCTGGTCTGCACCCATGGCAATCTGTGCAACGTATACATAACCGTAGGTGGTGGCAATCATACCGAGGTCTTTCTTGCGTACGCGCTTGCCGGCAGCGGCAAATTTAGCGATGGCGCCGAGTGGAGTAGCCTTTGAAGACTGACCGCCGGTGTTAGAGTAAACCTCAGTGTCGAGAACGAGGATGTTTACATCTTCGCCGGAAGCAATCACGTGGTCAAGACCTCCGTAACCGATATCGTAAGAAGCACCGTCACCACCGATAATCCACTGTGAGCGTTTTACGAGGTAGTGAGAGAGTTCCTTCAGCTGTGCACATGCAGAGCAACCTTTCTCTGCGCCGGCCTCAATCATCGGAACCAACTTGGCAGCCGCTGCCTTGCTGGCGTCTGCATCGTTCTTGCCGTCAATCCATTCCTGAGCGGCAGCCTTGAATTCGGCCGGTGTCTCTTCGGCAGCGATAGCGCCCTGGAGCAACTCTTCGATGCGTGCACGCATTTTCTTGTTGGCGAGAACCATACCTAAGCCGAACTCGCAGAAGTCCTCGAACAAAGAGTTAGCCCATGCCGGACCCTGACCCTTTTCGTTCTTCGTATAAGGAGTTGACGGGATAGAACCTGAATAGATGGAAGAACAACCTGTTGCATTAGCTACGATTTCACGGTCGCCGAACAACTGGCTGATGAGTTTCACGTACGGAGTCTCACCGCAACCTGAACATGCGCCGGAGAACTCGAACAACGGAGTGGCGAACTGAGAGTTCTTCACGTTGCTCTTGATGTCAACCAAATCCTGTTTGCTCTTCACGTTCTTCACGCAATATTCCCAGTTGGCAGCTTCGGGAAGCTCACCTTCCAGCGGAACCATGGTGAGTGCCTTGCCGGTTTTGGGATTGCCCGGACAAACGTCGGCACAGTTGCCGCAACCCAAGCAGTCCATTACGCTTACCTGAATGCGGAAGTTCATGCCCTTCATGGCTGCCGGAGCCTTCATTTCGATAGTCGGTGCACCGAAGCCTTTGATTTCTTCCGCATCGAGCACGAACGGGCGTACTGCGGCGTGAGGACAAACGTAAGCACACTTGTTACACTGGATACAGTTCTCCGGATTCCAGGTCGGAACGAACGGAGCCACACCACGTTTCTCGTATGCGGCGCAACCTTGCGGCCATGTACCGTCTTCGATGCCCTTGAAGGCGGAAACCTTCAGCAGGTCGCCGTCCTGAGCGTTAATCGGGCGTACCACTTCGTTGATGAATGCAGGGTCGTTGTTCTCTTTTGCCGGGTCGGCAGCAAGAGATGCCCATGCCGGGTCAACGGTCAGTTCCTTGTATTCGCCGCCGCGGTCAACAGCTGCATAGTTCTTGTCTACAACGTCCTGTCCCTTCTTTCCGTAAGACTTCACGATGAACTTCTTCATCTGTTCAACGGCAAGGTCTACGGGAATTACCTCCGTAATACGGAAGAATGCAGACTGCAGGATGGTGTTGGTGCGGTTGCCCAATCCGATTTCCTGAGCAATCTTGGTAGCGTTGATATAATATACCTTGATATTGTTCTTGGCGAAATAAGCCTTCACCTTGTTCGGCAGGTTCTTGGCCAGTTCCTCGCCTTCCCAGATGGTGTTCAACAGGAAGGTTCCGTTCTTCTTCAAGCCGCGTGTCACGTCATACATGTGCAGGTAAGCCTGAACATGGCATGCCACGAAGTTAGGAGTGTTTACCAGATAAGTTGAACGGATGGGAGTGTCACCGAAACGCAAGTGAGAGCAAGTGAAACCGCCCGACTTCTTGGAGTCGTATGAGAAGTAAGCCTGGCAGTGCTTGTTGGTGTTGTCACCGATTATTTTTACGGAGTTCTTGTTGGCACCTACCGTACCGTCGGCTCCCAGACCGTAGAACTTGGCTTCGAACATGCCTTCGCCGCCCATGGCGATTTCTTCCTTCTTGGGCAGTGAAGTGAACGTCACGTCATCTTCGATACCGATGGTGAACTGGTTCTTGGGTTCGGGCAAAGCAAGGTTCTCATATACTGCGAGGATCTGTGCCGGTGTGGTGTCGTTAGAACCCAAACCATAACGTCCGCCCACGATGACGGGAGCATTTTCCTTATTGTAGAAGCATTCTTTTACGTCCAGATACAACGGTTCTCCGTTGGCACCAGGTTCTTTGGTGCGGTCCAGTACGGCGATTCTCTTTGCCGTGGCCGGAACTGCTGCCAAGAAGTGTTTTGCAGAGAACGGACGATACAAGTGAACGGCAACCAGACCGACCTTTTCGCCCTGAGCTGTCAGGTGGTCGATGGTTTCGCGGATGGCTTCGGTTACGGAGCCCATGGCGATGATGACGCGGTCGGCGTCTTCTGCACCGTAGTATGAGAACAAACCGTATTTGCGGCCTGTGATTTCCGAAATCTTCTCCATGTATTCCTCTACGATTGCCGGAACGGCATTGTAGTAGTTGTTGCAAGACTCACGGTGTGTGAAGAATGTGTCGGGGTTCTCGGCCATACCGCGTGCCACCGGACGTTCGGGGGTCAATGCACGGCTGCGGAATTCCTTCAATGCTTCCTGGTCTACCAGCGGAGCAAGGTCTTCGTTCTCCAGCATCTCGATTTTCTGGATTTCGTGTGAGGTTCGGAATCCGTCGAAGAAGTTCACGAAGGGCACACGGCTCTTGATAGTGGAGAGGTGTGCTACGCCGGCAAGGTCCATGACTTCCTGTACGGAGCCTTCGCACAGCATGGCGAAGCCCGTCTGACGGCAAGACATTACGTCCTGGTGGTCGCCGAAGATACACAGTGAGTGTGAAGCCAATGTACGGGCCGATACGTGGAATACGCACGGAAGCAATTCTCCGGCAATCTTGTACATGTTCGGGATCATCAGCAACAAGCCCTGTGATGCCGTATAAGTACTGGTCAGTGCACCTGCCTGCAGTGAACCGTGAACGGCACCTGCCGCACCGCCTTCCGATTGCATTTCCTGCACTAACACTGTTTCGCCGAAGATGTTCTTACGGCCTTGTGCTGCCCATTCGTCAACATATTCTGCCATGGTCGACGACGGGGTGATGGGGTAGATGGCTGCAACTTCAGAGAACATATATGAAATATGCGCTGCTGCCTGGTTTCCATCACAAGTGATAAACTTTTTTTCTTTTGCCATAATAAATGATTAATATTACAAATGAATAAACATGGTTGTCTGTCAATACAGGAATCCGAAAAGCCATAAAGGTATTTCGTTCCCGTGTCCTATCTCAGTGCCGTGATGGGCGTAGATGAGTTCGGGATTGCGTTTCCGAATCATTCCGCTACTGATTTTGAATCTGATGTGGCCGTCGACGACGAACGATGTGTTTTTTTCGCCTTTGGCCAGTTTGTGGTCTTTCCACATGGTGTTCTGGAAGAATGTCTCCAGGATATCCTGTTCTTCGAACCGGCTGGGGTAGATGACGTGCATCAGGTTCGTGTTGTGCATCATGATTTTGGCCGGTTTCTTGGGGAATGTCTCACCTTTGGGGTAGATCATATTGATGAGTCTCGCGTCTGCCAGATACTTCAGATAGTTCATTACGGTGGCGCGCGAGGTACTGATGTCTGCGGCAAGCTGGCTTACATTGGGAGCCACGGGACCGTTGATGGCCAGCAGGTAAAGCAGTTTTTTCAGTTTTGTCAAGTACTTGAGTTCAATCTGTTTGATGAGCAGGATGTCCACTTCGAGCATCATGTTCATCGTTTTCAGAAGGTTCTCCGAGAAGTTGCGTTCTTCAAGGAAGAATGGGTAGAACCCATGGTGAAGGTAGTCCCGGAAATATTTGAGCGGCCCGGTCTTGGGCAGTATCTGTCTCACGATGCGTTCGTGGTCGCGCAGGATTTCATCCAGCGTGTAGGATGGGAAGTCGTTGTGCGTCATCAGGTTCAGATATTCACGGAAAGAGAATCCGCGCAGGTTGTACGACTTGACGATTCCGTTCAGTTCGGGGTTTTCCTCTTTCAGCCGCATCACGGACGAACCGGTGAAGACGATGCGCAACTCCGGCAACTCATCGTGGCATTTGCGTAGTTCGGAACTCCAGTTGGGTTGTTTGAACACTTGGTCGATGAGCAACACCTTCCCCCCTGCCTGGTAAAATTCGGTGGCGAATTCAGCGATGCCTTTGCCCTGAAAATAGAAGTTGTTCATGTTGACATAAAGGCATTTCCGTTCCTCTATCCGGAAGTGTTCTTTGGCGTATTGCAGCAGGAAGGTCGTTTTTCCCACACCGCGTGTACCTTTGATACCGATGAGACGGTCGTTCCAGTCAATCTCGTCCATAAGGGCGCGACGGACAGGGGCGTGGGTGTGCTCCACCAAGTAGGCATGTGTTCTGAAAAAGGACTCCATTTACTGTTCTATACTACGCAAATGCAAAGATAATGGAAATGCTTAAAAATGCAAAGTAGAGTTGGCAAAATATTTTCTTTTTCATAATTTTGTACCGATGACTTTGCATATCTTCAATCCGGAAAACGATTTGGCGCTGGCTTGTTTTGAGCCGCACTTCATTCCGCCACGTTCAGCGCGTGTGATGGCGGACGATTTGTCTGTGCTTCCAGCCTGGTGGGCGGAGGAGGGGGATGCGGTGTGTGTGGCTTCGGTCGGGGAGGCGGCCCGGATTATAGGGATGCCTGAGGGGGCTTTGTGCCCACGGGTGCGGTGGGTGTCGCGTGACGATTGCGCGGGATATGACAGTGTGCGGCCTTGGGGGTGGAGCCCTTTGTTGGTCAACCGCCTGCGGCAAGGGGGATGCGATGCGGAAACCTTGCCTGACGAAGCTGTATTGCGCTGCTGGCGCGGCCTGTCCGGCCGGAGGCATGCCGTAGAACTGTTGTCTTTTCTGACAGGTCGGGATTCGGTGCTGGGCCGGGAGTGGGGCGGTCTTTTATGCGGTCGCTCGTTTTACTGTACGGATGAGGCTGAAATCGTCCGTTTGCTGGGTGAGTATCCCGAAACGATATTGAAAGCCCCGTGGTCGGGCAGCGGAAAGGGGTTGCGGCTGGGACGGACGGGCTTCGTGCCACCGTTGTCGGGGTGGTGCCGACGTTTGTTGCGCGAGCAGGGCGGTGTGGTGGTAGAGCCTTTGTATGATAAGGTGTGTGATTTTGCGCTGGAGTTTGAGGCTGATGGTGGCGGAGGTGTATCCTATCGTGGACTTTCCTTGTTTTTTACCACGCATCAGGGGGCTTATGCCGGCAATCGGGTGTCGGCCGAACAGGAAAAGGAACGGTGGATGCTGAGGCATATACCTGCCGGTATGTTCGCGGCTTTGCGCGAAGAGTTGCAGGCTTGTATCGGGCGTGTCTTTGCCGGGAGCTATCGCGGTCCTTTGGGAGTGGATATGATGCTTTGTCGTGTCCCCGGCCGCGACCGGCTTTGCGTGCATCCTTGTGTGGAGGTCAACCTGCGTCGCACGATGGGGCTGGTGGCAGTCGACCTTGCGCGATATGTGGCGTCGGGTTCGGAGGGACGTTTTGTCATTGATTTTTTCAAGGATGGCAATGCCTTGTATGCTGACACGGAGCGGCTTGTCGGGGAACATCCCTTGCGGTGTGAGGAGGGGCGCGTGGCGGAGGGTGTTCTGCGCCTAACACCTGTGACGGAGCATACGCATTACCGTGCAGTGTTGCATGTCATGCGGCGGGTTCGAGACCTTTAGAATGGTCTCTTTTTTGCTCTTTTTTAACAAGCTTGAAATCAGAATGTTGTGAGGGGTAAAATGCAGACCTGTGAAGAACGAAACGCTCACCTGTGAAGAGCGGAACGTTCACCTGTGAAGAATTGAACGTTTACTTGTGAAGAATTAAGCGCGGAGCAATCCTTCTTATTTGATGAACTCGCCAATGCGGTAGGCGCGTCCTTTTTTCTCCAAAGTTTTCACTATGTACAAGCCGCCCGGCAGGCTGGCGATGTGGATTTTCCGTGCATAGGAATGCGTGTGGATGATTCGTCCGGTGGCGTCTTCTATCACAATGTAACGACATGTCAGTTCGGGTAATTCCAGTCGTTTGCCGTCGTGTGGCAACAGGCGCGGGTCGAATACGGACGAGGGTGGTGCGGCCAACCGTGCGGGAACGCTCTCGTTGCCGGAACGGTCGGTGGCGGTTACGGCAAAATGTATATGGCTCAGTGTGCAGTACACATCATCGATGGCATACGAGCAGTCTTCGAGTCCGGCGGCAACCAACTGGCAGGCTTGTGCCGTATCGGCTGGTGTGCCGGAGGATGCGTACACGTTGTATCGTACGCGTTGCCCGCACCGGTCGTCTGTCGAAGGTTTCCATTGCAGTCGGGTGCATTGTCCGTCAAATGTCTTTCTCAGTTCCCGCGGCATGTCGGGGGCGATGCTGTCTTGCGCCGTGCAAGGCATGGGCAGGGCCGGGTAGGGATAGAACGTATCGCGCAGAAAGTCGAAAATACCTTTGTGGTTCTCGTTGAGAAAGGCGTATCGGAAGTAGGCCTGTCCGCCCAATCCAGCCGAACGGATGAAGTAAAGTTCACGGCTGATGGACTCCAACGGCCAGTTCTTCTCCTTCGCGCTGAGAAAATAGATACCCAGTCCGGGTGCCACGATGCGGCCGTGGTCGTTTTCTTTCCAGTCTGCAGCAAAGGGGTAGAAATGGTTGTCGCGGAAGTACATCATCGGGAAGAGGATGTCCATGATGCCTTCTTGCAGCCAGGCCTGCGCGTCCTGATGTACGGCGGTGCGTGCGTTCCATCCGTAAGATGAGTACCGGCTCAGGTCGTCGTGCTTGCCCACGGGGGAACAGCTCACCTTAATCCATGGCTTGATGTCCTTGATGGCCGTGTACATCCTGCGTACGCATCGGGTGATGTTGTCCCGCCGCCATTTTGATTTGTTTTGTCCGCGTCCGTACTTCCGGTAAGATTCCCGGTCGTTGAAGCGTGCGGCGTTCTCCGGATAACGGATGTAGTCCATGTGAATGCCGTCCACATCATATTTCTCTGCGATTTCCTTGCAGATGGCTGTCAGATAGTCTGCGGTCTGCGGTTGTCCGGGGTCCAGGTACCACGAGTCTTCGTGCCGGATGCAGAGCCGGGGGTGCGTTTTTAACACGGAACGTGTTCCGGTCTTGGCGGCAGCAGCCGTCTTGAAACAGGGAATGGTGACAATCCATGCGTGCAGTTCCATTCCTCGCTTATGGCATTCCTCTATGGCAAAGGCCAGCGGGTCGTAACCGGGCGACAGGCCGGGCGTGCCGGTCAGGCAACCGTCCCAAGGTTCTATGGACGAAGGGTATATTGTGGTGCCGCGCACGCGTGTCTGCAGCAACACCGTGTTTATCCTTGCCTCCTGCATGCGGTCAAGCATGTGCCGCAGTTCTTCCTGCTGTGCGGCCCGTCCGGCGTCCGTGGTGGCTTTTGTCTTCGGCCAGTCCAGACTGCTGAAGGTGGTAAGCCATACAGCCCTTGTTTCATGTTTGGGCGATGAGGGCATGCCTGGGAATGGGAGGCCTTGTGCGTTTGCCAGGCTGCAAATGCCAATGAGAAATAGAAAAATGTATCTTTTCATGCCGGAACATTCGATGGTGAATACTTGCAAAGTTAAAATATTCGCGGCAGAAGAGAAAAGTTTCAGCCACATTTGTCTGTATTTACATTGTAATTTGTTACTTTTGCGAGATTTTTAAGGTTAAATTGATATGATAACATTCTGTACGGCCCTGCTCCTGTTGGTGGCGGGCTATGTGCTTTACGGTACGCTTGTGGAAAAGATTTTCGGGGCGGACGGCTCCCGAAAGACGCCTTGTTATACGATGGCGGATGGTGTGGACTATATGCCCATGCCCATGTGGAAAGTTTATCTGATACAGTTTTTGAACATTGCAGGCACAGGTCCCATCTTCGGTGCCATATTGGGTATTCTTTACGGGCCTGCCGCTTACCTGTGGATTGTGTTCGGATGTATCTTCGGCGGAGCGGTGCACGATTATCTGTCGGGTATGATTTCACTTCGCAAGAATGGGGCGAGTCTGCCGGAAATGGTAGGTGACGAATTGGGCACGGGAGTGCGTTTCGTGATGCGTGTGCTTTCGTTGGTGCTGATGGTACTGGTCGGTACGGTCTTCGTGACCACGCCCGCAGGTCTGCTTTCATCAATGACCGGTGATTGGGGGATATGCGGAACACCGTTGTTCTGGAGCATCGTGATTTTCGCCTACTACATCCTGGCCACACTTCTGCCCATCAACGCCCTTATCGGACGCATTTATCCGCTTTTCGGCATGGCCTTGTTGTTTATGGCCGTAGGTGTGCTTTTCGGTATATTCACCCACGACGGATGGATGCCGGAGATAACCTCGGCGTTCGAGTCGCATCATCCCAACAAGGAGCTTTCCATCTTTCCGATGCTTTTTATTACCATCGCCTGCGGGGCCATCAGCGGCTTCCATGCCACGCAAAGTCCTATGATGGCGCGCTGTATGAAGAATGAGAAGACGGGGCGCCATGTCTTCTATGGTGCCATGATCACCGAAGGGGTGGTAGCCTTGATATGGGCGGCGGCCGCCATCAAGTATACCGGAGGCTATGAGGAACTGAACGCGATGATGTCGCATGCCGGAAAATCAAATCCCGCGCTTATCGTCAATTATATCTGTAATGACTGGATGGGAACGTTCGGTGCCATACTGGCCATATTGGGCGTTGTGGCCGCTCCTGTCACTTCCGGCGATACGGCTTTTCGCAGTGCGCGTCTGATTGCAGCCGACTTCCTTCACTGTAAGCAACACTCCGTTGTGCGCCGTCTGGCCATATCTCTACCGCTGTTTTTGCTCTCCGCAGTGTTAATGACTCTCAATTTTGATATATTATGGCGATATTTTGCTTGGTTTAATCAAACTTTGTCTATCTTTACATTGTGGGCCGTGACCGTGTGGCTGGCACGCAAGGGCAAAATGTATTGGATATCGTTGGTTCCTGCCGTGTTCATGACTGCGGTCTGTACATCCTACATCATGGTAGCGCCCGAAGGGTTCGGGGTGTCTTATACGATAAGCTGTTTGAGCGGGATAGTGCTGGCCCTACTGTTGCTGGGACTGTTTGTGAAATGGCGGATAGGATTGGATACTGTGAATGCTTCCGTGAAACGGGTTGTCGATAAGAGATAGGCTGGATAAAGAGAAATAACTGCGGGGCGCGTAGGTGTGTTCCCGTGATTGATTACTTAAAAACTAAAGATGTATGAAGAAATTAATGCTTTCTTTGCTGTTGTTGGTAATGGCAGTGGGTGCGAATGCACAGTTTAATAAGAAAACAAAGTATATCTCCGCTTCGGCAACCGGATTCGGAATGTCCTATAGTTCCGGCGAGAAGTTTACGATGGGCCTGGAGTTTACCGGCGGATACTTTATACGTGATGCGTGGATGATTTACGGGCGTCTGGGTTATGACCATACGCGCTATACGGATAATTTCCAACTTGGAGCCGGCGGACGTTATTACTTCACGCAAAACGGCGTATACTTGGGGCTGGGGTTGCAGTATGCACATGCTACGAAGAGTATCAATAATCTGCATCTGACTCCAGAGGTCGGTTATGCTTTCTACATCAACCGTTTTCTCACCATAGAGCCGGCTGTTTACTACAACATGAGCCTGAACGATTTCTCCGATGGAAGTAAGGTGGGCTTGAAGGTCGGCCTCGGATTCTATTTCTGACAGATATATATATAATAAGGTATAAGGAGCACCCTCATGCATAAGAGGGTGCTCCTTTTTTTAGGTCCTTTATGGTGGATACTTATACAAAGCGTGAGTTTTGTTTGATGACATTTCAATTTGAAATAATTTTCAGGTGGATTGCTTGCAGATTGTTAGAATAAAAATATATTTCAAGAAGTTTGTTTTGAAAAGTGGATATATTCTTTCAAAATGACATATCTTTGCACAAGATAAAATCAAAGTGTGCACAATTTGTATCATACAGCATTAAAATGTATGATTGAGAGGTTGACTGGGAGTTTTCCCATAGTATGAACTAAAAAAGGTAAGAAGAGATGAAGAGAGATGTATGGAGATTAGTCATGTCATTTATTGTAGTGATGGTGTTTTCCACGAGTATGAAAGCACAGGACAAGGTGGAGGTTGGCGTGGGGGCTGATTTGGTCAGTGGATATATCTGGCGTGGTCAGAATCTTGGAGGCGTAGGTATCCAGCCATCTGCATCCGTGGCTTGGAAAGGGTTATCCCTGACGGCATGGGGAGCGGTTGGATTCGATAACGATGATGCCAAGGAGTTTGATTTGACATTAGGCTATTCTGTAGGAGGTTTCAGCGTGTCGGTGACGGATTACAGTTTTAACAAGGGCGACAATTTCAAGACAGGAAACGCCATTGACGGCAAGTACTTTCATTACGGAGCTAACTCCACCTTGCATGTGTTTGAAGCACAAGTCGGTTACGACTTCAGGTTTCTCGCATTGAATTGGTATACCAACATCGGAGGAAATGACGGGTTGAAGAAGAATGGCAAACGGGCTTATTCTTCTTATCTCACCCTTTCCGCTCCCTTTAAGTTGGGCGGTCTTGATTGGGAAGCCACTGTTGGGGCTACTCCATGGGAGACTTCTTTTTACAATGGCGGCGTGGGAGGTTTCGCAGTTTCAGAGGTTGCCTTGCAGGCTACGAAGGTCATTCGTGTGACGGATTCCTTTTCGTTGCCTTTGTTTGCCAAGGTGATTTGGAATCCTGCTACGGAGGACGGATATTTCACAATGGGATTGAGTTTGTAAGCATAACGTTGATTGAAGAAACAACATAATTAAAAGACGTAATATGAAAAAGATTGAAGCGATTATTCGCAGGACTAAATTCGATGAGGTCAAGGACGCCTTGTTGGAAGCCGATATTGAATGGTTCTCCTATTATGACGTTCGGGGTGTGGGAAAGATGCGCCAGGGACGTATTTACAGAGGGGTAGTGTATGATACGAGTTCGATAGAACGTATCCTGATATCCATTGTCGTGCGCGACAAAAATGTGGAGAAGACGATTCAGGCTATTGTGAAGTCTGCCCGGACGGGCGAGATTGGTGACGGACGCATCTTTGTGATTCCCGTGGAGGATTCCGTGAGGATTCGTACGGGTGAGAGAGGTGACATTGCGCTTTATAATGCGGAACAAGAGAAGTGAGAAAGGAAGAAAATGGTTATGAAGAAGTTTATGAAGACAGATTTAGCCCGACGTTTGATGGGTGTTGCGAGTGTAGCGGTTTTGTTTCCTGTAGCCGCAGCGGCTCAGGATGCGGTGGTTGCCGGGGAGTGTGTTTCGGCGGATACATTGTCGGAACTGGCCACAGGCGTGAATACCGTATGGATGTTGCTGGCAGCCATGCTGGTGTTTTTCATGCAGCCGGGTTTTGCTTTGGTTGAGGCCGGTTTCACGAGAACCAAGAATACGGCCAACATTCTGATGAAGAACCTCGTGGATTTCATGTTCGGCTCTTTATTGTTCTGGCTGGTTGGTTTCGGTTTGATGTTCGGTGCGGGACGTTTTGTCGGAATGCCCCACTTCATTGATTTGGATATGATGTCCGGGATTATCGGCAACGGCCTTCCCATCGAAGGATTCTTGGTGTTCCAGACCGTTTTCTGCGCCACCTCGGCCACCATTGTATCGGGTGCGATGGCAGAACGTACCAAATTCTCCATGTACCTTGTCTATACGGTTTTCATCAGCGTACTTATCTATCCGGTTTCAGGGCATTGGACATGGGGAGGCGGATGGCTGATGAACGGCGAAGAGGGCTCGTTCATGATGGATGTATTCGGTTGTGCCAGTCATGATTTTGCCGGTTCGATGGTAGTTCATTCCGTAGGTGGATGGATAGCCCTTGTCGGTGCGGCCATTCTCGGTCCCCGTGTGGGCAAGTATGGCAAGGACGGCAAGTCACGTGCTATTCCCGGCCATAACCTGACGATTGCCTCTCTGGGTGTGTTCATCCTGTGGTTCGGATGGTTCGGCTTCAATCCTGGGTCACAGTTGGCTGCTGCTACGGGTGCAGACCAGACTGCCATTTCTCTTGTGTTCCTGAACACCAATCTTGCGGCTTGTGCAGGAGGGGTGATGGCATTGTTCGTAAGTTGGATGAAATATGGCAAAACGTCGTTGTCGCTCACGTTGAACGGCATTCTCGCCGGACTGGTAGGCATCACGGCCGGTTGTGACGTGGTATCTCCCCTCGGCGCCGTTCTTATCGGATTGATTTGTGGCGTGGTGATGATATTTTCCGTTGACTTTATCGACCATAGACTCAAGGTTGACGACCCGGTGGGAGCATCTTCCGTGCACGGTGTGTGCGGTACGCTCGGTACAATTCTTGTGGGTTTGTTTGCCGTGGACGGCGGTGTGTTCTACGGTGGCGGCTTCGGTTTGCTCGGCGCCCAGACTTTCGCCGCTCTGGTTGTCGGAGGTTGGGCTGCGCTGATGGGCTTCATTATCTTTACGGCACTCAACAAGCTGCACGGACTTCGCGTACCGAGGCGTGTGGAGGAGGAGGGCCTCGACATTTACGAACACGGTGAATCCGCCTACAATGCGTAAGGTGAATCGGGAATAAACAATGAATTCAATACAAACTATTAAACTATTCAGGTAATTATGTCAGAATTAAGATTCAGAGTGGTAGAAAAGGCTTTTCATGCAAGAGCTTTGGAAGTGCCGTCGCCGGCGGAACGTCCGGACGAGTATTTCGGGAAATATGTGTTCAACCGCGAAAAGATGTTCAAGTATCTGCCCAGCACGGTATACGCCAAGTTGGCGGATGCCATGGACAACGGTGCTGCGCTGGACCGCAGTGTGGCCGATGCTGTGGCCGAAGGGATGAAGCGTTGGGCCACTGAACTTGGTGTGACCCATTATACCCATTGGTTCCAGCCTCTGACGGAAGGTACGGCCGAAAAGCACGATGCTTTTGTGGAGCACGACGGGAAGGGAGGCATGATGGAGGAGTTTTCCGGTAAGTTGCTCGTGCAGCAGGAGCCCGATGCCAGTTCGTTTCCTAACGGTGGTATCCGCAACACTTTCGAGGCGCGCGGCTACAGTGCATGGGACCCCTCGTCGCCGGTCTTTGTGGTGGACGACACGTTGTGCATTCCTACCGTATTCATTGCTTATACGGGCGAGTCGCTCGACTATAAGGCACCTTTGCTGAAAGCACTGAGAGCTGTAAACAAGGCTGCGGTGGATGTGTGTCACTACTTTGACCCTACGGTGAAGAAAGTATTTTCATATTTAGGCTGGGAGCAGGAGTATTTCCTTGTCGATGAAGGACTTTATGCCGCCCGTCCCGATTTGTTGCTAACTGGGCGTACACTGATGGGGCATGAGGCGTCGAAAAACCAGCAGCTTGAAGACCACTATTTCGGGGCGATTCCCACACGTGTGGCGGCTTTCATGAAGGACCTTGAGATACATGCACTCGAACTTGGCATTCCTGTCAAGACGAGACACAATGAGGTGGCCCCCAACCAGTTTGAGCTTGCACCCATTTTCGAGGAATGCAACCTGGCTGTAGACCACAACATGCTCATCATGTCGCTGATGCGCAAGGTGGCCCGCACGCATGGTTTCCGCGTGTTGCTGCATGAGAAACCATTCAAAGGCATCAACGGTTCCGGTAAGCACAATAACTGGTCGTTGGGTACAGATACGGGTGTGTTGCTGATGGCACCGGGCAAGACGGCCGAAGAAAATCTGCGTTTCATCACATTCATCGTCAACACGCTGATGGCAGTGTACCGTCACAACGGTTTGCTCAAGGCATCCATCATGAGTGCGACGAACGCGCATCGCCTAGGTGCCAACGAGGCACCTCCTGCCATCATTTCGTCTTTCCTCGGTACACAGTTGACCAAGGTGCTCGACCATCTGGAGGATTGTCCGGACGAGGAACTTATTTCGCTGGGTGGAAAACAAGGCATGAAACTGGATATTCCGCAGATTCCGGAGTTGCTGATTGACAATACCGACCGTAACCGCACTTCTCCGTTTGCTTTCACCGGCAACCGTTTTGAATTCCGCGCTGTGGGCTCCGAGGCGAACTGCGCGAGTGCGATGATTGCACTGAACGCGGCAGTGGCCGAACAGCTGAAAGATTTCAAGGCCGAGGTGGACGGAAGAATAGAGAAAGGCGAGGAGAAACTGGCCGCCATCATACAGGTGATTCGCAAGTACATCAAGATTTGCAAACCTATCCGTTTCGACGGCAACGGTTACAGTGAAGAGTGGAAAGCTGAAGCCGCCCGAAGAGGGTTGGACTGCGAGACGAGTTGTCCGGTCATTTTCGACAGCTACCTGTCGGCAGACAGTGTGAAGATGTTCGAGAGCACGGGTGTGATGACTCGTGTGGAGCTTGAAGCCCGCAACGAGGTGAAGTGGGAGACCTATACGAAGAAGATACAAATCGAAGCCCGTGTGTTGGGTGATTTGGCGATGAACCACGTGATACCCGTGGCCATCGGCTACCAGACCCGTCTGATTGACAATGTCTTCAAGATGAAGAGTCTGTTCGACAAGGAAGAGGCAGAGAAACTTTCCGCCGAGAACATGGCCATTATCAGGGAGATTTCGGAGCGTACGGCCTATATCAAAGAGCATGTGGATGCCATGGTAGATGCGCGCAAGGTGGCCAATAAGATTGCAGACGAACGCGAGAAGGCGGTGGCATACCATGATACGATTGCTCCGATGCTGGAAGAGATACGTTACCATATCGACAAACTTGAATTGGTTGTAGACGACCGGATGTGGACGTTGCCCAAGTATCGTGAGTTGCTGTTCATACGATAAAGGAGAGATTCTCTATTTATTGGTTATTTGAATGATAAGGCCGGGTTGCCGTGAGGCAGTCCGGTCTTTTGTCTGCATATATGTACGGGTAGACGGCAAAAAGTCGGCCTGTATGCGAAAGAATGTCGGCCTGTTCGTTTTTGGGGCGTTTGTAGTGTGATTGATTCCGGTGGTTTGCCGTGCGAAGAAAAAAACACCGGGGCGTATCGCTACGGCCCGGTGGAGACTATATTTTAGATTTATCTATATGAAGTTATGTTCAAACTGTGTGGTAACTGTCGAGCAGGCTCTTGAGCCGTTCCACGTCCGTACCGGTATGATAGTGCATGTCCGTGACGGGGTGGAAAGTGCAAGTGTCATATTCCATCAGTTGCAGTCCGGCAAAACGGTCGTCCTCGGAGAGTATGATGTCCAGTCGGATGACTCCCTCATAGTGACCGGAAGGTTTGATGCCTTCGGGAATGCCGTCGGCATTGATGATGGCCTGCAAGGTCTCTTTTCTGTATTGTCCGAAATACAGATGGTATTCTTTGATACCTTCTCCTTCCGGTTTGTACATATTTTTGTCTGAGTCGGACAGGCAACGGAAGAGTCCGTATACAGATATACCCACTCCGACGGCCATCAGTATCAGGCAAACCGTCATGTAGTGATTCTTCAGTGTGAAAGAGTACATGAAGAGAAAGACACCGAGTGTGGCGACAGACAATGAGATGATACAGCTTGAAACGTCAGTTTTCTGTGATATATTATAGTTAGTTAAGGATGTAGCGCTTGTATTTGAATGTAGAACAGCCATAATCATCATGTATTAAAAGGTTGTTGAATGAGATAATAAAACTCAGTTCTCCTGCATTACATAAGTGTATGCAAAGGATGAAAAGCGTGATGATGATGGCTGATGTCTAAACGATGATGTGGCGAAGGGTGAATACGTAATATCCGTTCGGGAGGGGACAATAGAACGGCGCATTGGTGTCGTATTGACGACTACGACAGGAAGTTATGAAGGTGTTAAATGGCTTTGTAGCTTTCCTGTAGGTCCTGAGTGAGAATGAAGAGGACGCGGGCTCGCCCGACGGTATCACCCGACATGGGATGTTCTCAAATGCCGCTGTGGGAACAGAATCTCCGGCCTGAAGAATGAAAGCATGTTCCGTCTCTTCTATTATGTCGTTCTGATGATGTTGAAGCGAAAGTTCCTCGTCTCTTCCGTTATTGTCTTCGGAAGTGGCATTTGCTATGATGCGGTTTCCGACCGTCATGAGCAACAGAACCAATATGAACTTCAATATCGTTTTCATTTCGTTGCAAATATAAGAGAACTTTTTTTTCTTGTGCAACCCTTTCCCGCAAATTTAGAATATCTTTTGAATTCGGTGCGGTTTTTGTGTATTTTCATTAAAAAAAGCCAGCCTTTTTGTTGTCTTTTTGTCAATAAAACTGAGGCGTTGTGGGAGCGGCCGTTCCCGCACGGGCAAAGCATGCCTTGTGCTGTGCGGGGACGGCCGGATTTCCACAAATCATTACATCCATTGTTTGATGCGTTGCATGGCCTCCGTGCAGTCTTCCCGTTTGCCGAAAGCCGTCAGGCGCAGGTATCCTTCGCCGCTCGGTCCGAAGCCCACACCGGGTGTGCCCACTACGTTTACCTCATAGAGCAGTTGCTCGAAGAATGCCCATGAGCCGGTTCCTTTGGGCGTTTGCAGCCAGATGTAAGGTGCGTTTATGCCGCCGTACACGTTGAATCCTGCGCCTTGCAGGCCTTCGCGCATGATGCGTGCATTCTCCATGTAATAGTCGATGGTGGCTTTCACCTGCGCTTTACCTTCGGGAGAGTAGATAGCCTCGGCTCCGCGTTGGGTGATGTAGCTTGTGCCGTTGAATTTGGTGCATTGCCGGCGGTTCCACAGTCGGTTCAGCGGGACGCGCTCGCCGTCCAGTGTGGCTGCGGTAAGCTCTTTCGGAACCACCGTATATCCGCATCTTACGCCGGTGAACCCGGCAGTCTTGGAGAAGCTCCTGAACTCGATGGCACAGCGTTTAGCCCCTTTGATTTCATAGATGGAGTGGGGCACGTCGTTCTCGCGGATGTAAGCCTCGTAGGCTGCATCGAAGAAGATGAGCGTGTCGTTGGCCAGTGCATAGTCTACCCACTGTTTCAGCTCGGCCTTGGTCAGCGTTGTGCCCGTGGGATTGTTCGGATAGCACAGATATATGATGTCGATGCGCCGGTCCGGTATCTGTGGTATGAAACGGTTTTCCGCCGTGCAGGGCAGATAAGTCACATTGCTCCATTTTCCGTCCTGCCCCAGTGTGCCGGCCCGTCCGCACATGACATTACTGTCGATGTATACGGGATAGATGGGATCGGTCACTCCCATGCTGTTGTCGTGGCGCAGGATTTCACCGATGTTTCCCGTGTCGCTTTTGGCACCGTCGCTGATGAAGATTTCCGAGGGACTCAGGTTGATGCCTCTTGATGCGAAGTCATGTTTGAGGATGGCCTCAATGAGGAAGTCGTATCCCTGTTCGGGGCCGTAGCCGCGGAATGTGTCGGCGTGTGCCATTTCGTCCACGGCACGGTGCATGGCTTCGATGCTTGCCATGGGCAGCGGACGGGTCACGTCGCCTATCCCCAGCCGGATGAGTTTCTTTCCGGGGTGTGTAGCCTTGAAAATATTGACTTTCTTTGCGATGTCGGAAAACAGGTAGCTTCCGGGAAGTTTCAGGTAATGTTCGTTTACTAATGCCATATAGGTTGTTTTTTAGATGGTTTCAATCGTGCCGTCGAAAACGTGTGTCGCCGGTCCTGTCATATACACTCTGTTGCTGTCTTGCCGCCATTCGATGGTGAGTGTCCCGCCATCCATGATGATGTCCGACTGTCGGTCGCGCCGTCCGGTGAAGGCAGCGGCTACGGCAGTGGCGCATGCGCCCGTTCCGCAGGCCTGTGTGATGCCCGAACCTCTTTCCCACACACGCATACGCACCTTTCCGTTGTCCAGAATCTGTGCGAATTCCACATTCACGCGGTCGGGGAACAGTGGGTGATGTTCCAGAATCGGGCCTGCCTTAGGGAGATCGACAGCTGTGATGTCATCGGTGAAGATGACCAGATGGGGATTGCCCATGCACACGGCGATACCTTCGGCAAAAGGATAGCCGTCGCCTAAGGTTACCGGCCGGATGCCGGACGGTTCTCCCATGTCCACCGTGACACGCTCCACTTTGCCGTTTTCGGTATGCAGGTGTAGCACCTTGATGCCCGAAAGGGTTTCCAGTGCAACTTCCGTCCTGTCGGCCAGGCCATGTTCATACAGGTACTTGCCGATGCAACGGCTGGCGTTGCCACACATCATGGCCTCCGACCCGTCGGCATTGAAGATGCGCATGCTGAAATCAGCCTTGTCCGACGGGCCGATGAGTACAAGGCCGTCGCTGCCGATTCCCGTGTGTGGCCTGCTCCATTCCACAGCGCAGGCTTCGGGATTGTCGATAGGGTATTTGAGCGTGTTCACATAGATGTAGTCGTTGCCCGCTCCGTGCATTTTTGTAAATTCGATTTTCATGTCTGTCATTTTTGGTAAGCATCTTCGTGTACGCCTGACACTGCGCGACCGCTGGGGTCGTTCTGTCCTTGGAAGGAGGCATCCCAAGCCAGGGCTTCGGCTGTGGAGCATGCCACGCTGGGCACGCTGGGTACGCTGCGTGCGGCACTTTCGCTGGGGAAGTATTCCTCAAAGATGCTGCGGTAGTAGTATTCTTCTTTGTTCATCGGCGTGTTGACGGGGAAACGTTCGGCTGCATGTGCCATCTGTTCGTCCGTAACCGCTTTCGAGGTGATGGCCTTCAAGGTGTCTATCCAGCTGTAACCCACTCCGTCGCTGAACTGCTCTTTCTGTCTCCAGGCCACGCTGTCGGGTAGCATGTCGGCAAAAGCCTCGCGCACGACTTTCTTTTCAATGGTCTTGCCCGGACACATCTTGACCGACGGGTTCAGGCGCATGGCCACATCGAGAAATTCCTTGTCGAGGAACGGAACGCGTCCTTCGACACCCCATGCCGACAGAGACTTGTTGGCACGAAGGCAGTCGTAGAGGTGCAGTTTGGAGAGTTTGCGCACAGTCTCTTCGTGAAAGGCACGCGCGTCGGGGGCTTTATGAAAATAGAGATAACCGCCGAAGACCTCGTCGGCACCTTCTCCGCTCAGCACCATCTTGATGCCCATGCTTTTGATGACGCGTGCCAGCAGGTACATCGGTGTGGAGGCACGTACGGTGGTCACGTCGTAAGTCTCGATATAATAGATGACATCGCGTACGGCGTCAAGTCCTTCTTCGATGGTGTAATTGACCTCATGGTGTATGGTGCCGATGTGTTCGGCCACTTCGCGTGCCTTGAGCAGGTCGGGAGCACCTTTGAGTCCTACGGCGAAGCTGTGCAGTTGAGGCCACCACGCATCTTTCCGGCCGTCGGTCTCGACACGTTTGGCCGAGAACTTCTTGGCGATGGCCGAAATGACAGAGCTGTCCAGACCGCCGGACAAGAGCACGCCGTAGGGCACATCGCTCATCAACTGGCGGCGTACCGCCGCTTCGAGTGCGTCGTGTACGGCTTTTACCTGTATGTCGTGCGTGCAGTCTGCACCGGCTGTTGCCAGGCGGCTTCCTGCCGATGGGGTGTAGTTGTCTTTTACCTCTTCATATTCCATCCAATCCCGCGTATACCATCTTTTCATCCGGCCTTCCCTGCCCCAGTAGTAGTGCCCTGGCAGAAAAGGTTCGTATTCGTCGCAGAAACCTTCGAGGGCTTTCAACTCGCTGGCGCAATATATGGTGCCGTCTTTGTCTCGGCCGATATATAACGGTATGACACCGATGGGGTCGCGTGCAATCAGAAAGTCGTCCTTCTCTTCGTCGTAAAGGGCGAAGGCGAAGATACCGTTCAGTTCCTCCAGAAAGCCTGTGCCCTTTTCGCGGTAGAGCGGAAGAATGACCTCGCAGTCACTCCCGGTCTGAAATTCATACTTTCCGGCGTAACGCTCCCGAATGTCGCGGTGGTTGTAGATTTCCCCGTTGACCGCAAGGATTTGCTTGCGGTCGGGCGTGTATAGAGGTTGTCCTCCGCTCTGCGGGTCGACGATTGACAGACGTTCATGTACCAATATGGCACTCTTGCCGCAATAGATGCCGCTCCAGTCGGGACCTCGGTGTCGAATTCTTTTCGACATGGAGAGTGCTTTCTTGCGCAACTCCGGTGTCTGCTGTCTGATGTTGAATATAGCTGTTATTCCACACATGGCATAATGATTATGATGTTAAACGTTCAGGTAAGCGTCGACCGACTCGGCGGCTTTCCGTCCGCCTGCAATGCAGCGCACCACGAGGCTTGCTCCTGTGGCTGCGTCACCAGCCACGAATACGTTCTTCCCGAATTCGGGGTGTTCGGGTTTTAGGAAACCCATGGCCAACAGTACGAGGTCGGTCTTGATGATTTCTTTCTTGCCAGTGGGTTTCATGAGCGGACGTCCGCCCTCAGGATTAGGTTGCCATTCCACTTCTTCCACTTCCACACCGCACACCCGTCCGTCTTTCGTTCCGATGAACTTGTTGGATGCCAGGCACCAGCGGCGCTTGCAGCCTTCTTCGTGGCTTGAACTTGTTTTCAGCACCACGGGCCATTGCGGCCATGGTGTGGCGGGATTGTGCCCCACCGGGGGCTGTGGCATGATTTCGATTTGGGTGACGCTTGCGGCACCGTGGCGGTTGCTTGTACCGATGCAGTCGCTACCCGTGTCGCCTCCACCGATGATCAGTACATGCCTGTTCCTGGCACTGATACGCTCTTCCTTCGTAAAGGTCTGTCCGGCCAGCACACGGTTCTGCTGTGCCAGCATTTCAAGTGCGAAGTGGATGCCTTTCAGTTCCCTTCCGGGAATGTTCAGGTCGCGTGCCTGCGGTGTACCCGTGCAGATGCAATAGGCGTCGAATCCTTCGGGCAGTTGTGTGGGGTCGACGGGGGTGCTCAGCCTGAATATGATTCCTTCGGCTTCCATTATGGCAATGCGGCGGTCGATGATGGCTTTGTTCAGTTTAAAGTTCGGAATGCCGAAGCGCAACAGTCCGCCGGCATATTCGTCCTTCTCGAAGACGGTCACTTCATAGCCTTTCCTGTTCAGTTGGTTGGCGGCCGCCAGGCCTGCAGGCCCAGAGCCGATTACGGCCACCTTCTTTCCGTTGCGTTCATAATGCTGTGGTTGTATGAACCCCTCCCTGAAGGCAGCTTCTATGATGGCCGCTTCGTCCTCGCGGATGGTGACGGGCGCGTCGATGCTCAGTTTCAGCACGCAACTCTTTTCGCAGAGTGCGGGACAGATGCGTCCGGTGAACTCCGGAAAGTCATTGGTCATGTTCAGAATCTCGTAGGCTTCTTTCCATTTGCCTTTGTAGAGCGCGTCCTGAAATTCGGGCGGGCGGTTGCCCAAAGGACATGCCCAGTGGCAGAAGGGTACGCCGCAGTTCATGCAACGTGAAGCCTGTAATTTGCGTTCGCTGCTGTTAAGGGTCTGTTCGACTTCTCCGAAGTCCAGTATGCGGTCGTGTACGGGGCGGTAGCCTGCTTCTTGCCGCGGTATGGTGAGGAATGCTTTAGGGTTTCCCATGTTGTTCTTATATTATATAGGTGTGATAATCTTGTATGATATTAATAGTCGCGCTGTACGTCCGCAATTTTCTGCTGCAGTTTGCGCATCTGTTCTTCGGCCAGTACTTTCTTGTATTCGATGGGAGTCACCTGGATGAATTCGTCCACATAATGGTTCCAATCGTCGAGCATGGTGCGTGCCAGTTGTGAGCCGGTGTACAGGTAATGCTGACGGATCAGTTCATGAAGTTCCTTGCGCGACGTGGAGTCTTCCAGAAGTGAAAGTTCCACCATCTCCATGTTGCAGAAATAATCGAATGTGCGGTTTCTGTCCCATACGTATGCCACGCCACCGCTCATACCTGCGGCGAAGTTGCGTCCTGTTTCTCCCAGCACGACGACACGTCCTCCCGTCATGTATTCGCAGCAATGGTCGCCGGTTCCCTCCACAACGGCTATCGCGCCGGAGTTGCGGACGGCGAAACGCTCTCCTGCGCGACCGTTGATGTATATTTCACCGCTTGTGGCGCCATACAGCAGGGTGTTGCCGGCAATCGTGTTCTTTTCCGCATCGAAGTTGGAACGTACGGGCGGCTGCACGGAGATGCGTCCGCCGCTCAGCCCTTTGCCTAAGTAGTCGTTGGCTTCGCCTTCGAGTTTGAAACTGATGCCATGCGTAAGGAATGCGCCGAAACTTTGGCCGGCGGAACCTTTGAATTTCACATTGATGGTCTGGTCGGGCAGTCCGGCGTTGCCGTACCGTGCAGCCACGGCCCCCGAAAGCATCGCGCCTACCGAGCGGTCGGTGTTGGCTATCGTATATTCCAGCGACACCTCTTTCTGGTGTTCGAGGGCCTCTTTGGCCGAGGCCAGTATGTCGACATCCTTTACGTGGTCGATATCATGCCTCTGTTCCGTCAGATGATGAAGGGCGTTGTCGCCTTCCATCCTGTGAAGCATGCGGCTGAAATCCAGCAGCGATGTTTTGGAAGGTTTTTCGGAGGGCTTGATTTCGATAAGGTCCGTGCGGCCTACGATGTCGTCCAGCCGGGTGAATCCCATCTCTGCCAGGTATTCGCGCACCTCTTCGGCGAGGAACCTGAAATAGTTGACCACATATTCATAATGTCCGCGGAAGTGTTCGCGCAGTTTGGCATCTTGCGTGGCCACGCCCACCGGGCAGGCATTCGTATGGCATTTGCGCATCATGACACATCCCAATACAATCAGTACTGTGGTGCCGAACCCGAACTCTTCCGCCCCTAACAGGGCCATGCCGATGATGTCCCGTCCGGTTTTAAGCTGGCCGTCGGTCTGTAAACGTACCTGGCCGCGCAGTCCGTTCAATACCAGTGTCTGTTGTGTTTCGCTGAGGCCTAATTCGGGTGAGATGCCGGCATAGCGCATGGAAGAGGCCGGCGAGGCACCCGTTCCGCCTTCCGCACCGGAAATGATGATGAGGTCGGCCTTGGCCTTGGCCACTCCGGCCGCGATGGTGCCCACTCCGCTTTCTGCCACGAGCTTGACGCTTATTTGGGCTTTCGGGTTGACGTTCTTCAGGTCGAATATCAGTTGTGCCAGGTCCTCGATGGAATAAATGTCGTGATGAGGCGGCGGGGAAATCAGGGATATCCCCGGAATGGAATGGCGGGTTCTGGCGATGATGTCGTTCACCTTGAATCCGGGTAATTGTCCTCCTTCGCCCGGTTTCGCACCTTGTGCCACCTTGATTTGTATCTCTTCGGCGTTCACCAAATATTCGGCTGTCACACCGAAGCGTCCCGAAGCCACCTGCTTGGTCTTGCTGCACATGGATATGCCGTTGAGGTCGCTGTGAAAGCGTTCCCGGTCTTCTCCTCCTTCTCCGGTATTGCTGCGTGTGCCCAGTTTGTTCATGGCCAATGCCAGTGCCTCGTGGGCTTCCTTGCTGATGGCTCCGAAAGACATGGCTCCCGTGACGAAGTGTTTCACGATGCTTTCGACGGGTTCCACCTTGTCGATGTCGATGGGGTTACGTTTGAACCGGAAGAAGTCTCTGAGGAAGATGGGTGCATCCTTCTCATCCGCCATGCGGGTGAACTCCTTGAACTTTTTGTAGCTTCCCAGCCTTGTGGCCAGTTGCAGGGTTGAAATCGTTTCCGGATTCCACGCGTGCTTCTCCCCGTCTTTCCGGAACGAGAACTGGCCGATGTGCGGCAGCAGGTTCGTCGTGCCTTCCGTGGTGAATCCCAAGTCGTGGAATGTGGTATAATCCTTTGCTATTTCTTCCAGCCGTATGCCGCCGATAGAAGAGGACGGAGTGCCGAAATAAGCCTTCAGCAACTCTTCGCTCAAGCCTACGGCCTCGAATATCTTGGCTCCGCGGTAGGAGCGGATAGTGCTGATACCCATCTTGCTCATGATTTTATACAAGCCTTTGCATACCGCCTTGATGTAGTTCGTCTCGGCCGTTTCATAGTTCATCTGTATTTCCCCTTTCTTCACAAGGTCATCCACAACGGCGAAGGCCATATAAGGATTGATGGCACTTGCGCCGTAGCCTAACAGCAGGGCGGCGTGCATGACTTCGCGAATCTCTCCGCTTTCCACAATCAAGGCCGTCTGTACGCGCTTCTGCACGGAAATGAGGTGATGGTGTACGGCACTTACAGCCAGAAGCGAAGGGATAGCGGCATGACCGGCATCTATGCCGCGGTCGGAGAGAATGATGTAGTTCACGCCGTCGTTTACCGATTCTTCCGCTTTTCTGCACAATTCCGTCAAGGCTTCCTGCAGTGCGGCCTTTCCCCGGCTCACCTCAAACAGCATGGGGAGTTTTACGGTATGAAAACCTTTGTAACGGATGTTGCAGAGGATATCCAGTTGTGTGTTGGTCAGTACAGGATGGGGAAGGCGCACCATTTTGCAATGACTTTCGTTGGGCAGCAGAATATTCATGCCCACAGCACCGATATATTCGGTCAGCGACATGATGAGTTTCTCGCGTATAGGGTCGATGGCCGGGTTGGTCACCTGTGCGAACTGTTGTCTGAAATAGTTGAACAAGAGCTGGGGCTTTTCGGACAGTACGGCCAAAGGCGTGTCGTTGCCCATCGAGGCTGTAGGTTCGGCGCCGTTCGTACACATAGGCGCGATGGTGCTTTCGATGTCCTCACGGGTGAATCCGAAAGCCCGCAGTTTACAGTCGTAACCTTCCACGCTGTTTTCCACTTTCCGTCCGCTTCTCAGCGCGTCAAGTTCGATGCGGTTGGTCGAGAGCCATTGGCGGTAAGGTTTGGCTGCGGCAAGTTGTTCTTTCAGTTCCCCGTCGTAGTAGA
Organism: uncultured Paraprevotella sp.; assembly: GCA_900548345.1. Lineage (GTDB taxonomy): Bacteria > Bacteroidota > Bacteroidia > Bacteroidales > Bacteroidaceae > Paraprevotella. The sequence continues at coordinate 29,599 of URKA01000023.1, forward strand.
TGCGGCCTTCCTGTGTGTCTACGAGTAGTATCTTGCCCGGTTGCAAACGTCCTTTTTCCTTGATGTCTCCAGGCTCGAAACTGATGACTCCGGCTTCGCTCGCCACCACCATGATGTCGTTCCTGGTAATCAGGTAACGTGCCGGACGCAGGCCGTTGCGGTCGAGCATGCCGCCTGCGTATCGTCCGTCGCTGAACAGCAGCGCGGCCGGTCCGTCCCACGGCTCCATCAGGATGGAATGGTATTCGTAGAATGCTTTCATATCCTCGCTGATGGGATTCTTGTCGTTGAAAGATTCCGGCACGAGCATTGCCATGGCGTGCGGCAGGCTCAGGCCTGACATGACGAAAAATTCGAGCACGTTGTCGAGCGATGCGCTGTCGCTCATGCCGGGCTGTATGATGGGACGGATGGCCCGGATGTTTCCTAATGCCGGTGTGGAAAGCACACTCTCTCGCGCCTCCATCCATGCACGGTTGCCGCGGATGGTATTGATTTCTCCGTTGTGGGCCAGCAAGCGGAACGGTTGTGCCAGGCTCCATGTGGGAAAGGTGTTGGTGCTGAAACGCGAGTGTACCACAGCCAGTCCGCTGGTAAAGTAGGGCTGTGTCAGGTCGGGGAAGTATTCCCTTACTTGTGTGGACGACAGCATACCTTTATATATAATGCTTTTGCTGGAGAGCGACACGATGTAAAAGTCCTTGTGACTGATGCGTTGTTCTATTTTCTTGCGGATGATGTAAAGCGTGCGTTCGAGGTTCTCCACGTCCGTAACACCTGTGACGAACAGTTGTTTGATGTCCGGTTCGGTTGCCAGTGCGTCTTTTCCCAAAATGGACGAGTTGACCGGAACGTTGCGCAGATGCATGAGGTTTAATCCTTCGCGTTCGATTTCTTCGATGATGATGCTCAGAATCCGTGCCTGTTCTTTCTCCTCTTTGGGCAGAAACACCAGTCCTGTGCCGTATTTGCCTTTTTCCGGTACGGGGATACCCTGCAACAGAATGAATTCATGAGGTATCTGAAGCAGGATACCCGCACCGTCCCCCGTTTTGTTGTCTGCACCTTCGGCTCCCCGGTGCTTCATGTTTTCTAATACCTTGAGTGCGGAGTCCACAAGTTCGTGCGACTTGTTTCCGTGGATATCCACTATCATACCCACACCGCATGCGTCGTGTTCGTTTGTTGCATCGTATAAGCCCGCCTGGCGGGGCTGACGATGTGCGCATGTCTTTTCTTTATTTCTGATAAAAAGTCCTTTTTTCATAACTTCTTCTTACCTTTATCTTTGTTTTTATTGTTATTTCTTTCTTTTTGTCTTGCAAAGATATTAAACTTCTTTCAAAGTGTATGCAAAAAGAGAACTTTTTTTGCAAAAAAGATAGAAAAAGACGGAATTGATAGTTTTTTGCTCCGTTATGTAATTATTTCGAAGCTGTGTGAATCTATAAATAAAAGTTTTATTTTTGAAAATAGAACTTTTGGTTTCAAGAATAAAACCTTTGTTTTTATAAATAAAAGTTTTATTTATAGATTTTGAAGGTTTCGGGAAAAATAATGGCATGCCGACACGGATAAAACAGTGTCGGCATGCCATCTGACTCCCCCAAAAAGTAACGGGAAGCGTATGACGAAACCTGTCAGAGGTGTGTGGTTTTGTTCAACAGGTAATAGTCGAGAATTGTCATGGCGGCCATGGCCTCTACTACGGGGACTGCACGCGGAAGTACGCACGCATCGTGTCTTCCTCTGGCTTTCAATACGGTGGGAGTGCCGTCGAGCGTCACGGTTTCCTGTTCGGTCAGGAGTGTGGCAACCGGTTTGAATGCCACCCGGAAATAAATGTCCTGCCCGTTGCTGATGCCTCCCTGTATGCCGCCGCTATGGTTGGTTCGGGTGGAAATCCGTCCGTTGTCGTTGATGAACACGTCGTTTTGTTCGCTTCCCCGTTGGGTCACACCGGCAAATCCTTGTCCATACTCGAATCCTTTCACGGCGTTGATGCTGAGCATGGCTCCGCCCAAAGCCGCATGGAGCTTGCCGAATGCCGGTTCGCCCAATCCGGCCGGACATCCTTTGATGACGCCGGTGATGATTCCGCCAATGGTGTCTCCCTGTGCTTTCACTTCGGATATCAGTGCTGCCATTTCGGCAGCCTTTTCTGCATCCGGACACCTCACCTCATTGCTTTCGGTGAGCGAAAGGTCATAGTGCCGGTAATCTCTGTCCAGGCTGATGTTGCCCACCTGCGAAGTGTAGGCATATACCTCAATGCCCACCTGCCGCAAGGCCAGTTTGGCCAATGCACCCGCCACGCAACGCGAAATGGTCTCACGTGCGGAGGAACGTCCGCCGCCGGTATGGTCGCGCAGTCCGTATTTCTGGGTATAGGTAAAGTCGGCATGTGAGGGGCGGAACACATTACGGATGTTGTCGTAGTCGCCGGAGTGCTGGTTGGTGTTGCGCACCAGAAAGCCGATGGGGCATCCGGTGGATTTACCTTCGAAAACTCCGGAGAGCAGTTCCACCTTGTCGGCTTCTTTGCGCGGGGTGGTGAGCCGGCTTTGTCCGGGACGCCGCCTGTCCAGCTCTTTCTGAATGAAATCCAAGTCGATTTCTATGCCTGCGGGGAATCCGTCTATTACGCCCCCTATGCCGGGACCGTGGCTTTCTCCGAAACTGGTCAGGCGGTAAATGTGCCCAAATGTATTGCTCATGTCGTGTGTGGTTTGTGGTGAGGGTAAGTACGGCTTAATGGCAGTGTCCGCATCCGCATCCGCTGTCGTGATGGTGACCGTCGCATCCGCAGTCATCGTCTCCGCATCCGCCGCAGCTGTCGCATCCGCATCCGCAACCGCCTTCTCCGCTGAGCATGTTCAGCATGCCTTGGATTTCCTCTTTTGTGGCGTCGCGGTTTTCAGTGACTTCTCCGATGAAGGTCAGTTCTTTTCCTGCAAGCGGGTGGTTCAGGTCTACCGTTACCGTGGTGTCCTTTACTTCCACAATGGTGCCGTTGAAGCGTGCGCCGTCGGCGTTCATCAAGGGCACTACGCTGCCCGGATAGATGTGTTCCTTGTCAAAATGTCCGTTAATCTTAAACATTTCCTTGTCGAGTTCCAGCACGCGTTCCGGTTCAAAATCTCCGTAGGCTTCTTCTACCGACAGGGTGAAGTTGAACTTCTCGCCTTTCTGCAGGGGTTTGATTTGTGCTTCGAAGGCGTCGAGGGTTGTGCCCATGTCGGAGATAAACTGGAACGGATGTTCTACCGGAGCTTTCTCTACCAGTTCTTTCTGGCCTTCGGATGTGGTGTACAGTTCGTAGGCCACGGTGATGTACTTGTTGGGAGTTGTATCCATGATGTTTCTGTTTAATTTTGGGTTATAAGGTGCAAAGGTATGGAAAATATTCGATAAAAGGAAAGCATGACTTGCAAGAAATCAAGATGTTTTTGTCATTATATGTGCTCCATACGCTTGGGTATATGCCATTATTTCACGATAAACCACGGATTCAGCAGGTTCTCCTTATTATAATGCAACGCGGTTTTTTCGTCGGTCTGGTAGATGTTCTTGCCGGCGTACCGTGCGATGGCGTGCCCTGCGGCCGTGTCCCATTCCATGGTCGGTGCAAAGCGCGGATAAATGTCGGCAACACCTTCCGCCACACGGCATATTTTCAGTGAACTTCCGCAGGAAATGATGCTGACATGCCCGTATTCCCCCTCCTTTTGCCGGATGTATGCTTCTGTTTCGGGAGAGAGGTGGGAGCGTGATGCCACGATGACAAATCCTTTGGTGTCTGCCTGCATGAGGGGGAGCCGGTCGGCCCGTTCGATAAGTTCGTCGGGAGAAAGTCCGGCAGATCTGAAGTCGATATCTTCTACCTTATAAACACCGAGTTCTTCTTCCGCAAAATACAGTTCACGTGTGACGGGCACATATATAACGCCAATGACCGGTGTACCGTTTTCCACAAGGGCGATGTTGACCGTAAATTCCCCGTTCTTTTTGATAAACTCCTTGGTTCCGTCCAGCGGGTCGACAATCCATAGTGTTTTCCATTCCTTGCGGAGGACATAGTCAACATGCTGGCCTTCTTCGCTCAGAACGGGGACTGAGGTTTCGTCCAACAGTCTCATGATGCGTTCGTTCGAACGTTTGTCTGCAATGGTCAGCGGTGAGTTGTCGGCTTTCTTTTCAATTCCGAAGTCTGATTTAGGGTCGTTGTAGACATCTAAAATATCTTTTCCCGCTAACAGGGCCGCACGGATGGCACAGGATAACATTTCGGTTTGCATGGGTATGAGTCTTTATGAGTTAATACTTGAACGTTTGTGAGTGTCTGGGATTACCACTCTTTCCAAAATACAGGACTGAAGAGCAGCAATACGCTGAACAGTTCGAGACGACCTATCAGCATGAGAAAAGACAACAGCCATTTGATGACTTCCGGCATGGCGCTCATGGTGGCTGACGGACCGAAATCGCCTAAGGCAGGGCCGATATTGCCCAAAGAGCTGAAGACAGTACTGAATGCTTCCAGAAAATTGATGTCGAAGCAGAGCAGGACGGTGCAACCAACCAATCCGCACAGGAAATAGAAAATGGTGAATGTCGTGACGGCGTTGACGGTGCCCTGCGGTATGACGTGTTTGTTGATTCTTACCGGTAGCATGGCATTGGGATGTATCAGCCGTTTGAATTCATTCTTGATGTTGTGATACAGGATGATGATGCGCATGTTCTTGATGCCTCCAGCAGTGGAACCTGTGCAACCGCCGGCTATCATGGCAAACAGCAGCAGCATCCATGTGAACTGGGGCCATAGGGTGTAGTCGTCTGTGGCAAAACCGCAGGAGGTGTGGAGGGTGACCACCTGGAAGAACGCCTTCCGGAACGCTTCTTCCGGACTGTAGTGAAGTTGGAAGAACAACGCAACGGAAATGATGACGGTCAGCACTGTAATGGAACCGAGATACCATTTAATCTCATCGTCCTTAAACAGACGCTTGAATTTCCCTTGCAGGCAAAGCACTAAAAGAGAATAGTTGACACCGGCAAGAATCATGAATACGGCGATTACATATTCTATAAAAGGAGAGTTCCAGAAAGCCACGCTGGCCTGCTTGGTCGAATAGCCGCCTGTTCCCATCGTACATAACGAATGGCATACGGCATCGAATGTCTGCATGCCTCCCACATACAGCAGGACGGTCAGACAGCCCGTCAACAGGATGTATACTGTCCAAATCAGTTGGGTGGTGGTGCTTATCTTAGGATGCACCTTGTCGTGTGTGACTCCGGTGGCTTCCGCACTGAACAGTTGCAGGTTGCCCACTCCGAAGATGGGAAGCAGGGCGATGGTGAAGCACAGGATGCCCAAACCGCCAATCCATTGTGTCAGGCTTCGCCAGAACAACATGCCGTGGGACAGGGATTCAATGTTGTCGAGAATCGTAGCCCCGGTGGTGGTAAATCCGGACATGGTCTCATAGAAAGCATCGGTGACGGATGGAATCTCCCCGCTCATCCAAAACGGTAACATGCCTAACAACGTAAACATGAGCCATGTGAATGTGACGATGCAATAGCCGTCTTTTCGTGTCATCCATGTGGTCGCACCTTTCCCGTATGCCATCAGTAAACCGCCGATGATAAGGTTGATGCCGGATGAATACAGAAAATAACGGTAGGCGTCTTCTTGATAGAAAAGGGAGACTCCCATGCAGATGAGGAACATTCCTCCTTCAACCCATAACAGGATTCCGATGACATAGCTAATCAGTTTGATGTTGATGATGCGGCTGATTGATGTGCTTGTCGAAGGATGATTGTTTGCGACTGAGTCTTTCATTATCTTTATGTATATCTTATTGTCGGTTTTTAGCGGAAGATAATCCTCCAAAGGTACGGGTTTCTTTTCATCTGACCAAATGAATAGTAAAAAGCATACGGCATGGCTTTCCCGCAAGGTGAGATACCGTGCTTTTATTCATTTAAATAATTCAATACCTTTCCGCTCAGTAGAAGCAAGGATATTTCGCACATCTTGGTGTCGTATTCCGCAACCAAAAGCCGTTCTTCCGCATCTAAGAGACTTTGCTGGGCTTCTCTCATTTCAAATCCGGAAAGGTCTCCTTTCATGTAGCGCAGGTTGGCGTATTCATGATTTTCCTGTGCGGCCACGAGGTTTTGCCGTTCCATCAGCACGACCTGCCAATTGTTACGGTAGGCTTGCCACAGATTGCTAAGGTCTGATTTCAGCGACAATTCCAAATTATCCCGTTCCAGTGCGGCATATTCTATCGCCAATTGTGCATTTCTTTTTTGCATTCTCCGTTTTCCGTCGAACAGGTTGAAGCCGATGGTTACGCCTGCGTTCAATCCCCAGGTGTCACGTTTCTTGGTCGGTGACAGCTCGTAGTGGTTCAAGGTGTATCCGTAGCCGGCGTTCAAGCGTACATAAGGATAGTCGCGCGACATGACTTTTTTGTAGTCGGCACGTACCACTTCCGTATTTTTGTCTGCCATCAACAAGGATGCGTTTGTCGCCAATGTGGCTTGCCATAGTTCTTCATATTGCAGGTCCGAATTGACATCTATTGCGGTGTCCCTTATGCCTATGAGTGCCGTTACATCGTGATTGGCCATCAGCTCGTTCAGCTTGATACGGGAGGAGTTCAAAACTTCCCGTTGTTTCATATATTGGGCGCTGTCTGCATTGAAATCCACCTTGGCCTGCAGATAATCCAGACGTGAGAAGTTGCCTATGTGGTATCTCACTTGTACGATACGCATACGTTCCCTGGATAGGGACATGGCATAGCGGAAGTTTTTCAGACGTATCTGTTCTTGTATGTAATTGTAATATTCAGCCGTGAGCGATGCCACATAGTCTTCAATCGTAATGCGTGTTTGCAGTTCTCCCTGTTCTTTGAGCAGTTGTAGCTGCTTGTAGTTTGTCCATACGCTGAAACCATCGAAGACAGTCCAGTTCAAATCAATTCCGGCATCAATGGCTCCGTCATAGCCCCCTCGTTCGGTTGTGGTAATGCCCGTGGAACGGGGAGTTGTACGGGTTGAACCCAAATCTCCCTTGTAAGAAGCACTGAAGTCTATGCTGGGTAGCATCCCTGCGTTAGCCCTTGTGGAATTGTTTGCGGAAACTTCTTGTCTGTTTTTTACCATGCGGATGGAGAAGTTGCTTTCCAGTCCACGCGCCAGACATTCTTGCAAGGTAACGGAACCTTTTGTTTCTACGATGTCTTGTTGTGCCTGTATGGGCAATGCGCACAAAAGGAAAGCATACCACAGTATCTTATTTTTCATTTTTTTCTTTCTTGTTGATTCGGTTGGTTGAAATATAACTGTAAACAGCCGGAACGATATACATGGTCAGGAAGGTGGATACTACCATGCCGCCTACAACGGCAATACCCATGGCAATGCGTTGGTTGCAGCCTTCTCCTGTAGCAAATGCAAGGGGTATCAATCCTAAGACAGTAGATGCGCTGGTCATCAGGATTGGCCGTAAACGTTGTAGGGCGGCATCGTGTACGGCTGTCATCTTGTCTGCCCCGTTTTCCTGTTTCAAGTTTGCAAATTCCACAATCAGGATACCGTTTTTAGCTACCAGGCCGATGAGCATGATGATACCGATCTGACTGAATACGTTCATGGTTATGTCGTTGAAATACATGAATGTCAATGCTCCGGCTATGGCCAACGGAACTGTCAGCATGATAATAAACGGGTCTTTGAAACTCTCAAATTGGGCCGCCAATATCAGATAGATGAGCACCAAGGCCAGGATAAAAGCAAACATCAGACTGGAAGAACTCTCCCGGAATTCCTTTGAATCGCCGGCCAATGAAGTGCGGAATGTATCGTCTAACACTTCTTTGGCAATCTTATCCATCTCGTCCAGGCCTTGTCCAATGGTCTTTCCTTCGGCCAAACCCGCGGAAACAGTGGCGGATACGAAGCGGTTGTAGCGGTAAAGTTTGGGCGGGGCTATGCTACTTTCCAACTCAATGAGATTGTCCATTTGAATCATCTCTCCATCGTTGCTTCTTAGGTAAATAGCTCGCAGATCAGCAGGCTTGTTACGTTGCTGACGGTTTATTTCGCCCAAGATTTCGTATTGTTTCCCGTTCATATAGAAATACCCCATACGCTGTCCGCTCAATCCGTATTGCAGGGTCTCGGATAAGTCGCGGGTGTTTACGCCCATGATGTTGGCTTTGTCTCGGTTGATATGCACGCGAATTTCCGGTTTGCTGAATTTCAGGTCGACATCTGCCATCTGGAATATAGGGTTCTCATAAACCTTTTCCATAAAGACCGGTAACACCTCTTCCAGTTTTTCAATATTGGTAGCCTGCAGTACATATTGTATCGGCATGCTTGCCCGTCGTCCGCCGAATGAGGATTGTTGCCGTATGAATGAGCGCGCCTTGGTCTTTTTCTTGACTGCTTGAGAAAGTTTTTCGGCAACTTCCATCTGGGTATAGTTGCGTTCCCCCATATCTTTCAGTCGGATTCGGATGTTTCCGCTTCCGCTGGATACCCTGGCGGTCACCGCTTCTGCATCGGGAATGATGGAGTCGACGATGCTGTTTATGTCTTCTGTATAATCTCTGAGGTATTCGTATGTCACGCCTTCAGCACCCTGTGTATTGATGGTAATCATGGAACGGTCTTCCAATGGGGCCATTTCCGACGGTATGGCTTTCCAAAGGAATACGATGGCTCCCAGCATGAGGATGATGACCGGAATTGTCCAAATACGGCGGCTTAGGACAGCTTGCAGGGAGCGACTGTATATGTTGTTCATTCCAATGAAAAACGGTTCTGTGATACGATAAAACCTGTTTTTGTTTTTCTGTTGTTTAAGAAGTTTGGTGGCCAGCATCGGGGTGAATGTCAGTGCGGCGAAAGAGGATATGATGACGGCTCCCGATATGACCATGCTGAATTCCCGGAAAAGCCGACCGGTTGTTCCTTCCATGAATACGATAGGGAAGAATACGGCCACCAAAGTGACTGTAGTGGAAATGACGGCAAAAAAGATTTCCTTGGCTCCTTCAATACCAGCCTTCTTGGGATTCATCCCTTGTTCTATGCGGATATAAATATTCTCGGTCATTACAATGGCGTCGTCTACCACAAGGCCGACGGCCAAAACGACAGCCAACATGGTCAATACGTTGATGGAGAATCCAAATAGATACATGATGAAAAACGAACCGACCAAAGAAACTGGTATTACAATGCAGGGCACTAATGTGACACGCCAGTTACGCAAGAAAAGGAAGATGATGATGATAACTAAAACAAACGCTTCGTATACCGTATGTTTTACTTCGTTGATGGATGCGCGGATGAATTTTGTATTGTCGAACCCATAGCTGTAATGCACGTCTTCCGGAAGGTCTTTCTTCATTTGTTCCATACGTGTATATACGGCATCGGCTATATTGATATGGTTGGCACCGGGTTGGGGGACAACGACAACGCCGACCATCGGAACTCCATTCATCTTCATATAGCTTTTGATGTCAGCGGCTCCGAGTTCGGCACGGCCTATATCGCTGAAACGAATGATTTGATTTCCTTCGTGTTTGATTATCAGGTCGTCGAACATCTTGGCTGTGTTCATCAGTCCCATGGTACGTATGTTCAGCTCAATGGTGTTTCCTTCTATGCTCCCCGACGGTAATTCAACGTTTTCGTTGTTTACCGCATTTTTTACGTCCATTGGTGTGATACCGTAGCCGGCCATCTTGATAGGGTCAAGCCATAGGCGCATGGAATATTTCTTTTCTCCCCAAATGGAAACGCTACTTACATCGGAAATGGTCTGCAACTGTTCTTTGACGGTAAGGTCTGCGATTTCGCTCAACTCAAGTAAGGAACGTTTTTCGCTTTGCAGGGCAACCATGAGTATAGGAGAGGCGTCGGCATCTGCTTTGGATACGGTGGGAGGGTCGCAATCTCGCGGCAAAAAACGTTGGGCACGTGAAACTTTGTCCCGGACATCGTTTGCGGCAGTTTCCAAATCAACAGAAAGCTCGAACTCTACTGTAATTCGACTGTTTCCTTGTGAACTGACACTGGTGAGAGAACGAATGCCCGGAATGCCATTGATATTTTGTTCCAACGGTTCTGTAATCTGGTTCTCTATGACGTCGGCATTTGCTCCTGCATACGAGCAGGATACAGATATAATCGGATTGTCGACCGAGGGATATTCACGCACGCCGATGTAGAAATAGCCTATCATTCCGAATAAAAGGATAATGACAGTCATCACTGTGGCCAGAACTGGTCGGCGAATACTTAACTCTGATATATTCATAGTCTTCTTCTCCCTTTAATCTACGCGGTCAAGTATAACGGGCAGGTCTGTACGTAGTTGTAATGTACCGGAAGTGATTAGTGTATCTCCTGTCTGCAGGCCTTTCAAGACCTGTACACGTTCTTCTGTACGTATACCTACGGTAACTTCTACAGGTTGGGCTTTTCCTGATTTATATAAAAAGACTTTGTCTTTGCCCATTTCTGGCACTATGGCTTCTGCCGGAATGGCTATAGCGTCTTGGATTTCCTGTTTCTTCAAAATGATGTTGGCGTAACGTCCCGGAGTGAGGCGTCCGTTCGGGTTGTCGTACAAGGCGCGGACTTTCAGTGTATGTGTCTGCGCATCAATCGCTGATTCTTTAGCATATACTTTGGCGGGAAAGTTCTGTAAAGAACCGTCTATTGTAAAGGTCAAAGCCGTGCCGGGATTGACTTCATTGACATAACGTTCCGGTACAGAGAATTCTACTTTTAACGGAATAATACGGGTGAGTTTGCTTACTATTGTGGTGGGGGAAGCGTATGCCCCTACGCTAATTTGGCGCAAGCCGATTACCCCATCAAAAGGAGCACGTAATTCTGTTAATTCTATTTGGGCTTTTACGATGTCGATTTCTGCATTTAATGTTTCAAGTTCTGTACGTACCTGTTCGTATGCTTCCTGACTGACAGCGTCGTGTTGCAACAGGGTGCGTTGGCGGTCTACCCTGTCATTGGCCAATTTGAGCTGGGCTTGCAAGCGTTTCAGTTCAGCTTGCAATTTTCTGTCGTTTACTTTGGCCAGCAACTGTCCTTTTTTAACGTGGCTGCCTTCTTTGAATCTGATTTCTATCACTTGCCCGGAAGTCTCGAATGAAAGATCCACTTCCTCATCGGGTAGCAGATTGCCGCTGACGGAGAATTCATCGGTAAGTTTACCTGTGCAGATTTTTATGGCATTGACATTTAAGATGCTCTTCTTTGCTTTTTCTCCTTTTCCCGTATCGTTGGCTTGAGCTAACTCCTGATTTATTTTGGGTAATTGCGAATATAAGCCCCATGCGGTCAGGCTACAGGCGATAAGGGCTATAAGTCCCCATTTTGTCTTTTTGTTCATTTATGCTTTTCTTATGTGTTGCTATTGGCTAAGTCCCTCTTTCCTTGGATATTACTTAGAATAAAAAAGACATAGTTTACTGAACTTCAGTAAGCTATGTCTCTTTTTTGCGGAGAGAGAGGGATTCGAACCCCCGGTGCCTCTCAGCACGACGGTTTTCAAGACCGTTGTAATCGACCACTCTACCATCTCTCCAAACTTCTTAAGAAGAAGGCTTTCCGCTGAAAAGCGATGCAAAGGTACGCCTTTTCTTTGATATCTCCAAATTTTAGAGCAAAAATCAGATGTTTTTCTTTTCGTAAAGAAATCCTTTAAAACATTCGGTACGCTCTTTGATTTCATTTTCAGATAATTCCGGATGCTTTTGGCTAAGATAACATTTGAAGGCTTCTAAGGCTTGCATGCGTGCCATGGCCTTGCCTGTTTGCATCCCGCTATGGTAAGGCGTATGGGGAAGCAGGCTACGATTGAAATTTCCGTCACTCATAGTTGAATCAATTAATGGCCAAAAGTACGGCTTTTTTTTGAAATATACGAATGAAAATAGGAAAACACAATCAAGAATAAGTTTGTTTGTTGGAATATGAAGTGCATACCTTTTACAGAAAGCCTGGGTATAAACTTTCTCTTTTTATGTTTTAGTGTATGGCTTCCCGTGAAAAAGTATGCACAACGCTTGATGTAACCTACAGTTCTTTCAGTATAAGTTCGTTTGCATGGTCAACGACGGTGGAATCCAAGGATGCAAGGTAGATTTGTGTCGTGGTTTCGGAGTCGTGTCCCATGCTTTCGCTGATGATGGAAATCGGAATGTGCTTGCTTTTGGCGATATTGGCCCAGGAGTGGCGGGCGACATACATGGATAAAGGAATGGGACTGTGGACGGATTCTGCAATGTGTTTGAGTTTGCGATTAATCAGTGTGAGAGCGTTTTTGTATTGTTTACGTTCGCTTTTGGCATAAGTCCTGATGATGGGAAGCAAGTATTCGGTCGGATTGGACGGATATTTGTTGAGGAGTGCCTGCATACATTTTTCCCATTTGATGCATAGAAGTTGTCCCGTTTTCTTGCGACGGTAGGTCAGGACACCGTTTTGCAGGTCTTTTTTCTTCAGATATGCCATGTCGACGAACGACATGCCTCGTGTATAGAAACTGAAGATAAACATGTCGCGGGCATAGTCGATGGAACTTAAGGGTATAAGTGTCATGTCTTTGACGCATTTGATGGTTTTGATATTGACCGAACGTTTGATGGTCTTTTCTATGCCCGTGTAGACATGCTTGAAAGGAAAATGCTGTGTGGTAAGTTCCTGGTCTACGGCACGGTTGTAAACAGCCCGCAGTATTCTCATATAAAAGGAAATGGAGTTCAGCGACAGTCCTTCGCTTTTGAGGTACGCTTCATACATTCCGATGGTCTCCTGGTTGATTTCTTCTAAGAATATTTCCTTGTCATGTCTGAAACGCATGAAGCTTCTCAGTGTGCTGCTGTAAGTCTCTGCAGTCCTGTTTCGTCCCTGTTCCTGAAGTCGTCTGATGATTGGCCGCATGAATGCGTTCAGTGTGTCTTTGTATTTCCGGTTCTTATAAATCTTCACGATATCTTCCACGGAGAAGGGGGTTCCTTTGCGAAGTAGCATACTGATGCAGCTATGCAGGCGGTTCAGGTCTTGTTCGACAGCTTTTCCCTGTTGTGTCAGTTTGTCGGTTCTTTCCGGATTGGTTGGAGAGGGGCAGATGCTTGCCGTGGTGATATCCCATTCATCGGGAAATATCTTGTAGTTGGTTTTTAATAGTCTGATGTTTCTCCGATGGATAACCTGGTAATACAATGACCCTTCCTTCTCTTTGATGGAAGACGGTCTGAACTTAACTTTTACTGATGTCATTTTGTGTAAGTTTGGTTGTTAATAGAATAAATAGGACACTTTGTTGTGTCGGTCTCTATAGGAAAAGATAAGTCAAAACGCTTGAAAAATTGTATAGGGAATGAAGATACTATGGTTATTTTCTTCTTTTTTTGAGGTTATTCCGTGGATTATCCGTAATTTTGCTGACTCAATCCTTTTAATCTTTCTCTTTTATATCATGGAACAGGTTGTAATTGCCGACAGAGGTGTATATTCTGCAGGGAAAATATTTAAGATTGCCTATCCCATTTTGGTCAGTCTGCTGATGGAACAGATGATAGGCATGACCGATACGGCTTTTCTCGGTCGTGTAGGAGAAGTGGAGCTGGGAGCGGCGGCCATTGCCGGAATTTACTATGTGGCTGTGTTTATGATGGGTTTCGGTTTCGGTATTGGTGCTCAGATTCTGATGGCCAGAAGAAATGGCGAAGGACAATACCGTGAGATTGGCGACGTGTTCTATCAGGGGCTTTATTTCATGATGGGATTGGCGTTGTTCGCATTCGTACTGACCAAGGTTGTTTCTCCTCGTCTGCTACCTGCCATAGTGTCGTCTCCCCGCATTTGCGAAGCCTCTCTCAGTTACATCAACTGGCGTATTTTCGGTTTTTTCTTCTCTTTTGCAGCGGTGATGTTCCGTGCGTTCTTTGTAGGTACGACGCAGACCAAGACGCTGACGCTGAACTCTATGGTGATGGTGCTGTCGAATGTGGTATTCAATTATATTCTGATTTTCGGGAAGTTCGGCTTCCCTAAGCTGGGTATTGCCGGTGCTGCCATCGGCTCTTCGTTGGCAGAATTGGTGTCGTTGGTATTCTTTGTGGTGTATACATGGCGCAGGGTCGATCTGGGCCGGTATGGCCTGAACCGTCTGCCCCGTTTCTGTATGGACAAGCTTCGTCGTATTCTTACGGTCTCTTTCTGGACGATGATACAGAATTTCATTTCTCTTTCCACGTGGTTCGTCTTTTTTCTTTTTGTGGAGCATTTGGGAGAGAGGGCTTTGGCCGTGACCAATATCATACGCAACATTTCGGGACTATTGTTCATGGTGGTGGCGGCTTTTGGTTCCACATGCAGTTCTTTGGTGAGCAATCTCATCGGGGCGGGGCATGAGGATTCGGTGCCGACTCTTGTGCGTCGTCATGTATGGCTGGCCTATTCCATTATTTTGCCGTTTGCCCTGTTCTTTGCTGTTTTTCCAGAGTTGATACTCGGTGTCTATACGGATATTCCCGGACTGATGGCGGCTGCCATACCTTCTTTATGGGTATATTGTACGACTCCCTTGCTTGTGGTGCCGGGAAATATTTATTTTTCTGCCCTTTCGGGTACGGGCAATACGCGGAAGGCGTTTATGCTTGAGTTGGTGACCTTGGCGGTCTATACCTTATATATATATGTCACCATCGAACGTCTGCGTCTTGATGTAGCTTGGTGTTGGACTTCGGAACATGTTTACGGCTCGTGCATCTTTTTGCTGTGTTATGCCTACATGTCGCGCGGTGTGTGGAAGAAGGCGCGGATATAGTAGATTCTTTTGAGGTCTGCGGTGGGTTCTCACGGTTGTATCCTTTTTGTCGTTACAGATGTCCGTCGGTCGTGACTTTATCTCTGTTCCTGATGGCAATCTATAAGGGTACGTATTGCATGAAACTCCACCGAAATAGGCAAAACATTCCTTCTTTTGGTAAATTCCTTTATGCTGGATATTTGTATTTTTGTTTCAGTTTGTTTAATCTATAAATTAGGGAGAAAAACAGAAAGTATGAGAGTGTGGAAACATTGTTTGTGGAGCTTTTTGTGCGCCGGAATGCTCGGTTCGGGCGCGGAACAAGTATTCGGAGCATTGCCGGAAGACGGTAAATCGCAGAATCTGGCTTTGGGAGCTGAAGCTTTTTCCGGTTCTTGTTATGGTGCGGGTTATGAGCCAAAGAATGTGACGGACGGAAATCTCGCTACGCGTTGGGCTTCGGCCGAGTTGTCGGGGACGGTATGGCTGACATTGGATTTGAAGGGAGAGAAGACTTTCAATTGTATCGACGTATGTGAGACGGAAGGATACAAAGGACGTATTGACAAAGTGGTGGTTTCCGTATCTGATAATGGAATTGACTGGAAGCGTTGGATGGGTCGCAGACCTTTGAACGCGCGTACGGTGCTGGCCGGCGAGAACGTGACGGCACGGTATGTGCAGGTTTCTTTTATGGACTGTAGTCCGGAAGGTATCAATGTGGATGAAATTGGCATTTACGATGACCCCAAGGCGGTGAGTACACCGGAACCCACGGCTTGGAGGTCCGGCCATTCTACTTGGATTTGCCAGCAGCCTGCGTATGAAGCGGATGTGTGCCAGCGACGTAAGGCACATTTGAAGTACGGCATGTTTATCCATTATGGAATGAATACGTTTCTGGGTCAGGAATGGTCCGATGGTTCCGCTCCGGCTTCGGCTTATCATCCCGATTTGTCAACCCTCAATCCCGATGCATGGGTTAAGGCTGCGTATGAAGGAGGCATGAATTTCATAGTGTTGGTGACAAAACATCATGATGGTTTCGCGTTGTGGAATACGGCGGTCGGCACGTATAACATCAATCATACGGGACGTAAGGGCGACCGGCGGGATATTGTGAAAGAAGTATCGGATGCCTGTCGTAAATATGGTATCAAGTTAGGACTCTATTATTCTGCCTGGGACAGAAACTGGGATGCGAACCATACATCGGAGGCTACGGGAATGGACCGTGTGCAGTTGGCACAGGAATATAATGATTTCGCTTTGGCGCAGATTACCGAGTTGATGGACGGACGTTACGGTGAGATTTCCGAGTTTTGGATTGACGGGGCATGGGTGAAGAGTAATACGGCATGGGAGTTTGCCCGTATGTATGACACGGTGAAACGTCTGCAACCGTCCTGTCAGATGGCTGTCAATACCTGTATCCGTTGCGGGCGTACTCCGGACCAATATCAGGGTGGAGAGGAAATCTATTATTTTCCGAGTGATTTTCGTCTGCACGACCCGATGTTTACCCGTCGCGGTGTGGATGCCGACCCGAAAATATACCGTCGTGAAGGAAAGGATTATTACATGCCTTTCGAGGCTACGGTCTGTATGAATAACAGTTGGTTCTGGTCGGAAAGAAACGATTCCGGAAGCGTTATGTCGGCCATGCAGATTAAAGAAGCGTATAACCACATGGTAGAGCAAGGCAATACGTTGGTGGTTAACCTGGCTCCCGGAACCGATGGGTTGTTCAAGGATTATGACGTGAAAGCCTTGTATGAGGGGCGCGTGCGCTGGGTATTGCCTGTGGGGCTGCCTGTCAGAACCGTCCGAAGGATGAAAAGTGTGTGCGTGTGGATTATGTGACCACAAAGGGGCATGTGGCTTATCCTGCCCGTTATATTTATGGAAAGAAAGGTGAGCGTTTTGTGGTCCGGTATGAAGATTTGTCACAAGACGGATATCGTTTTGTGGGAAAGAAGGAAGTGTATGAAGGAAACTTCGGCAAGTCGCGGCGCATAGAGTTTGTTTATGAAGATGTGGTTCGGATGAAGAAATGAACGGTTTTGAGGTCGGCGGATTATTACTGGTGCATGTTTTTGGGTGATGGACCAGGAATGGTGTGCATGCCGGTGTAAGACCAAGGTTTCAGCCATGATGTAAAGGAGAGAAAGGAAGGCTTTGCCATAATTTCTCTCTTTTTTTTGATTTATACTATGAAAAGCATTATTTTTAAACCAATATAGTTCTATATCGTGAATTTCGGACATGGGGGCTTTTTCATTACAAGGTATTTTGTTGTTTCCAATCTTTGCTGGCGTGAAACGGGTGGGGCATTGGTGGAATTTTAAGCATGTCGTCAGTCCTTTTTACCGTCTGTATTATGTGGAAAGTGGCGCGGCACGCGTATGTGTGAACGAGGTGTGGTATGATTTGCGGCCGGGCCAGTTGTTTCTCATTCCGAAGTATGCCTGTCACAGTTATGAATGTACGGGCGGGATGAACCATTATTATATTTGTTTTTTTGATGATTTGGTGCATAATGGGGTGCCGTGTCCGGACAAGATGGTATTGCAGGTACAGGCGGAAGTATATGATTTGATGTTGATAAAGCGCTTTCTCCAATTAAATCCGTGCATGGAGCTTGTCTACGTAGATCCCAATGTCTACAACCGGGCGGTATACGACGGAACTGTTATCCGTTCTCATGCCCGGAATGAAATGGAGACCAGTGGTATTCTGATGCAGCTTTTCTCATGTTTTGTTACGGATGAGTGTTTGGGGCGTTATGTGGGGACGGCTGCCAATGGCCGGTTTGATGATATTGTGAATTATATCCACGGTCATATTGACCGGCATATCGCTTTGACAGAACTGGCGGATAAGGCTTGTCTGACAACAGGGCATTTTTCCAAACTTTTCAAACAGGTGGTGGGAACCTCGCCTTGTCTTTATATACAGAATCGTCGTATCAAGCGGGCGCAGACCTTGTTGCTGACAACCGATATGACGATAAGTCAGGTAGCGGAAAAGGTGGGTATTTATAGTCCGGCGCAGTTCACGCGTCTGTTTGTCAAGATTGCGGGATGTAAACCGAAAGACTACCGGTCAAGGCAGTTGAATTGTTATTAGGTCCGGAACTTCGGGAAATGAGGTCACGATAGAAAATACATGGGGATTTATTGTTACGGAAGGACATAAGATATGTGTTTTCTGGAAGTCTGTGCTTTTCTTGGCACAGGAAACTTTTATCTTATGTCCTTCTGTCGGACGTTCTTATGTACCCGGTTGACAACGTCGTGGTTATCTGCTTCGCGACGGGCTTCCGAAATGCCGTGGCGCATTGGCGGAGCGACCGGACGAGGGGCGTGACGTGCTTCTTTGTACGCTCGGTGTGTTTTGCGGACGCGACGTGCGCACCCTTGTGCTTTGCGGAGCGTGGTTCACTGTCGTACGTGTGGAACTTGGCCGGCTGTAGTTGCTCGAACGACTGCTGCTTCTCGCGGCTGTGGTCGTGTTGCGGGTGGGTTGCGGTCGCGACACGTTTCTGTCGGTCCGGAGGTTCTCACTCGTGCGGATGCCTGCTGTCGGGCGGTTGGGGCGCTGTGGACTCTGCGGTCTTACGCCTGTTTCTTTCTTGTCCTTTATGTCCCTTGTTCCTCTTGCGTGTGACGGTCGCCTGTCGGTCGGTTCAAACCGGAATCCGTTGCGGTGTCCGCCGCGTGGTGCGTCCGGACGTCTGGCTACCGGTCCTCTGTGTTCGCCTCTGAAACCGCCGTTCCATACGGGTCGGCGTTGGGCGTAGAAACTCACTCCGTGCTTGTGGTGATAGTGGCAGTGTCCGCCTCTGTATATGTGGTACACTCTCGGCGGGTTGTAATAGAAATGAGTGTGAGGGTAGATGCGGCATATGGGCAGGAACCATCCGGTGGCGTGCCACACGATGGGGCGGAAGAAGTAGTCGGCCGCCGTGAACAGGGAGTACTGCCAATCGTACAGGATGTAGCGCAGGTCGGCATTGCGGTATTGCAGATACACGCCCGACACATCGTTTGCGGTACGTATGTTCATCAGGTAGTCCAGATTGATTTCGTACGCATCGTTGTACTGCGCGTCGTTCAAGTTCAGTTCGTATGCCATCTTGTCGGTAAGGAATCTTGCTCTGTCGCGTGCTTCCTCATACGACATGGCACTCATGTTTGTCAGGGTGAAAAACAAGGCGATGATGAGTCCGGCTATCTTTTTCATGTTCTTTCGTTTTAGAGGGTTACTACTGTGTTCTTTTCTCTATGGCAAATATCGTGCATCCGGAAAAGAAAGGAAAGGGATTTCGCCTATTTGTGGGTAGGAAAATCCCTATTTGAGGCGGGCAAAATGCAGACCTGTGTGCGTCTCGTTCTTCACCTGTGTGCGTCTCGTTCTTCACAGGTGCGCGTTTTGTTCCTCACCTGTGTGCGTTTTTAGCGGTCTGTCATAAGGTATATTGGCGGCAGAAACATTCCGGAAACAGCTCCCCGCATGAGGGTGGAAGTGCGCGGAAAAGTCCGAAGACGGCCGAGCCGGAACCGCTCATGGCGGCATAGTCGGCGCCGAGTCTGTACAGGCGTTCCTTGATGGCGGCGATTTCGGGATGGAGTGCGAAGATGCCTGCCTCGAAATCATTCACCAGTGTGTCGCGCCATGTTTCCACGGGACGGGTGATGAGTGCCTCCACAGGCGTCTCCTGGCGGTGAGGCTTGATTTGTGCGTACGCCTCTTTGGTGGAGACGAATACATCGGGTTTCACCACCACAAGATACCGGCCGGCCAGCGACAGGTTGATGGGGGTGAATACATTTCCGATACCGGTGGCAAGGGTGGGGCGGTTACGGATGAAGAACGCGCAGTCGGCTCCGGAAGGCGCGATGCGGGCTTCCATCTCTTCTTCGGTCAGGCCCAGAGAGAACTGCTCATTCAGCAGTTTCATCATGAAGGCCGCGTCGGACGAGCCGCCTCCCAGTCCGGCTCCCGAAGGAATCCGCTTATACATATATATATGTAGGTGTGGCAGGGAAAAATCCTGCCGTAGGTTGCGCAATGTCTTGATGACAAGGTTCTTTTCCGCAGGGCAGTCTATGCCGATGCCGCTTGTGTGCAGTGTGTAGCAGTCGGCCTCGTGCGTGTGCACCTCACAATCTTCGGGAAACACCGTCGGCCCAAAGATGCCGCCCTTGTCCGTGTCTGTTTCCACCTGCAGTGCGTCGCACAGGGGGATGGGGTAAAATACAGTCTCCAGATTATGGTAGCCGTCGCTGCGTCGCTCCGTAACGTTCAGCCCTAAGTTGATTTTAGCGTTTGGATAAGTAATCATAAGTATTTTATTGATGATGCAAAGTTACTACAAAAAAGTGAAATGCGGAAAGATATAGTGATAGAATTGAGT
>URKA01000024.1 GCA_900548345.1 uncultured Paraprevotella sp.
TGTCCGTTCCGATGTTCACCTGTGTCCGTTCCGATGTTCACCTGTGTCCGTTCCGATGTTCACCTGTGTCCGTTCCGATGTTCACCTGTGTCCGTTCCGATGTTCACCTGTGTCCGTTCCGATGTTCACCTGTGTCCGTTCCGATGTTCACCTGTGTCCGTTCCGGTATAGGGAGCCCTTTTGTACATTTCCGTCTTGACAACTTGTACAGGACAAACTGACAAACCTTTTAATCAGATGTTTATATCTGCGGGACGCGTATTCTTAAGTAGGGACGCGGGCTCCGTGTTTTTATGTTGTGTGGGCGGTGCTTTATTTTTTTGCAACTTCTTCTGTCTGCAACCGGATTTATTTTGCTATATTTGTTGTGGGCAAGACATGATCGGCTATACAGCCGGGCGGTGACTGGCAGCTTTCCGCACTCTTTCCCATATACGTATATATATAATAAGGTATAATATTAATTTAAATTGGAAGATTATGAGTAATGAAGGAAACCAGCAGGGTGATAACCGACTGCAGATGGAAATCACGCCGGAAGTGGCACAGGGTACATATGCGAATTTCGTGATGATAGCCCATTCGCCTTCAGAGATGATTCTGGATTTTGCGGGTTTGATGCCCGGTATGCCTAAGGCAACCGTGAAATCGCGTATCGTGATGACCCCTGAACATGCCAAACGCCTGCTTTTTGCCTTGCAGGACAATATTGCAAAGTATGAACGCATGTTCGGCGAAATCAATATGCACACCGGAGAGCCACGTACGGTGGCACCATTCAAAATCAATAAGGGGGAGGCATAATCTCCCTTATTTTTTTGTATATAATAATCCTTTTATAATATTAAAATGAGTTAATTTTGCTTTTTAGGGTTGATAATACACTTCAGGTTGGCCCTAAAAAGTAAAAAATGCCTTGCGGATTGGAATAAATTTCGTAACTTTGCGCCCTGAATGGGCCGAAATGCCTTTTCCTGAATAAAGAATCATATAAATATAATATAATAATTAAATTTTTAAAACAATGCCTACTATTCAACAATTGGTAAGAAAGGGTAGAAAAGTGTTGGTAGACAAGAGCAAGTCGCCGGCTTTGGACAGCTGTCCGCAGCGTCGTGGCGTATGTGTTCGTGTATACACTACCACACCGAAGAAACCTAATTCAGCGATGCGTAAAGTCGCTCGTGTGCGTTTGACAAACATGAAGGAAGTGAACTCTTACATTCCGGGAGAAGGTCATAACTTGCAGGAGCACTCAATCGTGCTGGTTCGTGGCGGTCGTGTTAAAGACCTTCCGGGTGTGCGTTATCATATCGTTCGCGGTACTTTGGATACTGCCGGTGTGGCAAATCGTACTCAGCGTCGTTCCAAATATGGAGCAAAACGTCCTAAGGCAGGTAAGAAGTAATCTTTCAGGCCGGATTAAAAAATCTATTATTTATTAGTTTTGGTTTGTTGAGCTAAAGGTTGAGTAAATTCTCCGGTGGGGGAGTTGAAGAACGAAGTACAGCCAAACTGAAGAAAACTTTTTAAAATGAGAAAAGCAAAACCAAAAAAACGTGTGATCCTGCCGGATCCTGTCTTTAACGATGTTAAAGTTTCCAAGTTTGTAAATCATCTGATGTATGACGGCAAGAAGAATACCTCTTATGAGATTTTCTATGCTGCCCTTGAGACGGTAAAGGCCAAGATGCCTAACGAAGAGAAAAGTGCGTTGGAAATCTGGAAGACCGCTTTGGACAATGTGACTCCTCAGGTGGAGGTGAAGTCTCGCCGTGTTGGTGGTGCCACTTTCCAGGTGCCTACGGAAATCCGTCCGGATCGCAAAGAGTCTATCTCGATGAAAAACTTGATTATCTATGCTCGCAAGCGTGGCGGCAAATCTATGGCCGACAAGTTGGCGGCAGAGATTATGGACGCTTTCAATGAGCAGGGTGGTGCTTACAAGCGCAAGGAGGATATGCACCGTATGGCGGAAGCTAACCGTGCATTCGCACATTTTAGATTTTAATCATTAAGTCGCTGAAAAAATGGCAAAGCAAGATTTACATTTGACCCGTAATATCGGTATCATGGCTCACATCGATGCCGGTAAGACTACAACCTCGGAGCGTATTCTTTTCTATACCGGTTTGACTCACAAAATCGGAGAGGTGCACGACGGTGCGGCAACCATGGACTGGATGGCTCAGGAGCAGGAGCGCGGTATTACCATTACTTCTGCTGCTACAACCACGAGCTGGACTTGGAATGATAATAAATATAAAATCAACTTGATTGACACTCCGGGACACGTTGACTTCACGGCTGAGGTTGAACGTTCTTTGCGTGTGTTGGACGGTGCCGTAGCAGCATATTGTGCGGTCGGTGGTGTCGAACCTCAGTCGGAAACCGTATGGCGTCAGGCGGACAAGTATAATGTTCCCCGTATCGCTTATGTCAACAAGATGGACCGTTCGGGAGCGGATTTCTTCGAAGTGGTTCGCCAGATGAAAGAAGTGCTGGGTGCCAATCCCTGTCCGGTTGTGATTCCTGTCGGAGCGGAAGAGACTTTCAAGGGCGTTGTTGATCTTATAAAGATGAAGGCTATTCTTTGGCATGATGAAACGATGGGTGCGGATTACGACGTGGAAGATATCCCCGCAGACCTGTTGGCAGAAGCCGAAGAGTGGAGAGACAAGATGCTGGAGAAAGTGGCAGAGTTCGATGACGAACTGATGTCTAAGTATTTTGATGACCCCTCCACGATTACCGAGGAAGAAATCCTGCGTGCGTTGCGTGCTGCAACCGTGGCAATGGAAGTGACTCCGATGCTTTGCGGTTCTTCATTCAAGAACAAGGGCGTTCAGACTCTGCTTGACTATGTATGTGCCTTCTTGCCTTCTCCGTTGGATACTCCCAACGTTATCGGAACAAATCCTGATACGGGCGAAGAAGAAGACCGTAAGCCGTCTGAAGATGAGAAGACTTCGGCTTTGGCGTTCAAGATTGCTACCGACCCGTATGTAGGCCGTCTGACTTTCATCCGTGTATATTCAGGTAAGGTAGAGGCTGGTTCTTATATCTACAACTCTCGTTCGGGCAAGAAAGAGCGTGTATCACGCTTGTTCCAGATGCACTCTAACCACCAGAACCCCGTGGAAGTGATTGGTGCCGGTGATATCGGCGCAGGCGTAGGTTTCAAGGATATCCGTACCGGTGATACTTTGTGTGACGAATCTGCTCCGATTGTATTGGAATCTATGGACTTCCCCGACCCTGTAATCGGTATTGCCGTAGAGCCGAAGACTCAGAAGGATTTGGACAAGCTGTCTAACGGTCTGGCTAAGTTGGCTGAAGAAGACCCGACTTTCACTGTGAAGACTGATGAACAGACCGGACAGACCGTAATCTCAGGTATGGGCGAGCTTCATCTGGATATCATTATCGACCGTCTGAAACGTGAATTCAAGGTTGAGTGTAATCAAGGTAAGCCTCAGGTTAACTACAAGGAAGCTATTACCAAGACTGTCAACCTTCGTGAGGTTTACAAGAAACAGTCCGGTGGTCGCGGTAAGTTTGCCGATATCATCGTGAATGTGGGTCCTGTTGACGAAGATTACAAGGAAGGTGGTCTGCAGTTTGAGAACAAGGTGACTGGCGGTAACATTCCTAAGGAGTTCATTCCTTCCGTACAGAAAGGTTTTGAAAATGCGATGAAGAATGGTGTGCTTGGCGGATTCCCGATGGATAGCATGAAAGTTGAGCTGCTTGATGGTTCGTTCCATCCCGTAGACTCAGATCAGCTCTCATTCGAAATCTGTGCCCTCCAGGCTTATAGAAATGCTTGCGCTCAGGCTAAGCCCGTGCTGATGGAGCCGATTATGAAACTTGAGGTGGTTACTCCGGAGGAGAATATGGGTGATGTAATCGGTGACTTGAACAAACGTCGCGGTCAGGTGGAAGGTATGGATACGAGCCGTAGTGGTGCGCGCATCGTGAAGGCAATGGTTCCTCTGGCAGAAATGTTCGGCTATGTGACGGCACTGCGTACCATCACATCAGGTCGTGCCACTTCTTCCATGACCTATAACCACCATGCACCCGTATCAAGCTCTATCGCCAAGGCGGTGCTTGAAGAAATCAAGGGACGTACGGATTTGGTATAATCAATAAAACTGGATTGAAGGTATCGGTTAGCGAATGACTCTTAACCGGTACACCTTCTTTCCTTTTCATTAATCAAAATAATTAATAAACAAAATGAGTCAGAAAATTAGAATTAAACTGAAATCTTACGATCACAATCTGGTGGACAAGTCTGCAGAGAAGATTGTCAAGACAGTTAAGGTAACCGGCGCCATCGTGAGCGGTCCGATACCTCTTCCCACTCACAAGCGTATTTTCACTGTTAACCGTTCAACGTTCGTTAACAAGAAATCTCGTGAGCAGTTTGAATTGTCTTCTTACAAGAGATTGATTGACATCTACAGCTCTACTGCAAAGACTGTGGATGCATTGATGAAGCTTGAATTGCCGAGCGGTGTAGAAGTAGAAATTAAAGTTTAGTACTATTAAAAATTAACTGAAATGCCAGGATTATTAGGAAAGAAAATCGGAATGACATCCGTATTCAGTGCCGATGGTAAGAATGTACCATGCACTGTTATCGAAGCTGGTCCTTGTGTAGTAACTCAGATTAAGAGTGTTGAAAAAGACGGTTATGCAGCTGTTCAGCTCGGTTTCCAGGAAGCTAAAGAGAAGAACACTACGGCTCCGTTGATGGGACACTTCAAAAAAGCTGGTACTACTCCCAAGAGACACTTGGCCGAGTTCACAGGTTTTGAACAAGAATTGAATTTGGGTGATACCGTCACCGTAGATTTGTTCGAGGGCGTTCCTTATGTAGACGTAATCGGAACCTCGAAAGGTCACGGCTTCCAAGGTGTAGTTAAACGTCATGGTTTCGGTGGTGTAGGTCAGACTACTCACGGTCAGCATAACCGCGCCCGCAAACCGGGTTCTATCGGTGCCTGCTCATACCCGGCAAAGGTATTCAAAGGCATGCGCATGGCTGGTCAGATGGGTTGCGACCGCGTAACTACGCATAATTTGCAAGTATTAAAAGTAATCCCTGAACACAACTTGCTTCTGATAAAGGGTTCTGTACCGGGTTACAAAGGTTCAATCGTAATAATTGAGAAATAATGGAAGTTAGTGTATTGAATATTAAGGGTGAAGATACCGGAAGAAAAGTTCTTTTGAACGACGCTGTCTTCAATATTGAGCCTAATGACCACGTGATTTATCTTGATGTAAAGCAGTATATGGCTAATCAGCGTCAAGGTACAGCTAAGTCAAAGGAAAGAAGCGAAGTAAGTGGTTCTACCCGCAAGCTGGGTCGTCAGAAAGGTGGCGGCGGTGCCCGTCGCGGTGACATCAACTCTCCTGTGTTGGTAGGTGGTGGTCGCGTGTTCGGTCCCAAACCCCGCGATTACGGTTTCAAGTTGAATAAGAAGGTTAAGGTTTTGGCCCGCAAATCAGCTTTGTCATATAAGGCTCGCGAGAACGCCATTGTTGTGGTTGAAGACTTCACTTTAGAAGCTCCGAAGACTAAACAATTTATAGAAATCATAAATAATCTTAAAGTTAATGGCAAGAAGTCACTCTTCGTTTTGCCGGGCGCAGATAAAAACGTATATTTGTCAGCTCGTAACATCGAACGTGTGAATGTTATGGCAGCTTCTGCGCTGAATACCTATAAGGTGTTGAACGCAGATGTAATGGTTATGGCTGAAAGCTCGCTTCAAGTCGTTGACCAAATCTTAACCAAATAAGGAAACTGAACAGTTATGGGATATATAATTAAACCGTTGGTCACTGAGAAGATGACCGCAATTACAGAGAAGCAGAATAAGTTCGGCTTCATTGTTCGTCCTGAGGCAAATAAGCTGGAGATTAAGAAAGAGGTCGAGGCATTGTATAATGTTACGGTTCTGGCGGTGAATACTTGTAACTATGCAGGTAAGTCAAAAAGCCGTTATACCAGGTCAGGTCTTATACAAGGACGTACAAATGCCTATAAAAAGGCAATCGTAACCTTGAAAGAAGGCGAAACTATAGATTTTTATAGCAATATTTAAATAAAAGATGGCAGTTCGTAAATTTAAGCCCACGACACCGGGGCAGAGACACAAGATTATTGGTACTTTTGAAGAGATAACTGCATCGGTACCAGAGAAGTCTCTTGTATATGGTAAAACATCAACAGGTGGCCGTAACAATGTCGGCAAGATGACAGTGCGTTATAGAGGCGGCGGTCACAAGAGAAAGTTCCGTTTTATCGACTTCAAGAGAGAAAAAGACGGTGTTCCAGCAGTGGTAAAGACAATTGAATATGATCCGAACCGTTCGGCTCGTATCGCTTTGTTGTTTTATGCTGATGGTGAAAAACGTTACATTATTGCTCCTAATGGTTTGCAGGTAGGCAGCAAGGTGATGTCCGGCAAGGATGCAGCACCGGAAATCGGTAATGCACTTCCCTTGGCGAATATTCCTGTAGGTACTGTAATTCATAATATTGAGTTGCGTCCGGGACAAGGTGCCTTGTTGGTTCGTTCTGCAGGTAATTTTGCTCAGTTGACTTCTCGTGAGGGACGTTATTGCGTGATTAAGTTGCCTTCAGGTGAGACTCGTCAGATTCTGAGTGCTTGCAAGGCTACAGTCGGTAGTGTGGGTAATTCAGACCATGCATTGGAAAGTTCGGGTAAGGCCGGACGCTCACGTTGGTTGGGACGTCGTCCTCACAACCGTGGTGTGGTTATGAACCCGCACGACCATCCGATGGGTGGTGGTGAAGGCCGTCAGTCCGGTGGTCATCCGCGTTCACGCAAGGGATTGTATGCTAAGGGCTTGAAGACTAGAGCACCGAAGAAACAGTCCAACAAATATATTATCGAAAGATGTAATAAGTAATAAGTAAATCTGAGTAAAATTATGAGTCGTTCATTAAAAAAAGGTCCATATATCGAAGTTAAGCTCGAAAAGAAAGTTCTCGCCATGAATGAGAGCGGAAAGAAGAGCGTGGTAAAGACTTGGGCCAGAGCTTCAATGATATCTCCTGATTTCGTGGGACATACTATTGCAGTTCATAACGGAAATAAGTTTATTCCTGTTTACGTTACTGAGAATATGGTTGGACATAAGTTGGGTGAGTTCGCACCTACGCGTAAGTTCGGTGGCCATGCTGGTAACAAGAAAAAGTAAGCAGGTCGTATATTGAAATAAAAAAGATTATATAAATGGGAGCAAGAAAGAAAATTGCGGCTGAAAAAAGAAAAGAAGCCCTTAAAACCCAGTATTTTGCAAAATTGCAGAATGTTCCTTCCTCTCCGCGTAAGATGAGATATGTGGTTGATCTGATTCGCGGAATGGAAGTTAACAGAGCTCTTGGTACCTTGAAGTTCTCCTCAAAAGCAGCTTCTGCTGATGTAGAGAAATTGCTGCGTTCTGCTATCGCAAACTGGGAACAGAAGAACGAACGTAAAGCTGAAGATGGCGAATTGTTCGTGACGAAAATTTATGTTGACGGTGGTGCTACGTTAAAGAGAATGAGACCGGCTCCACAAGGAAGAGGTTACAGAATTCGCAAACGTTCAAATCACGTGACTTTGTTCGTGGGCACTAAAACTAATGATTAATAAAAGAAAGTATGGGACAGAAAGTAAATCCGATAAGCAACCGATTAGGTATTATTAGAGGTTGGGATTCTAACTGGTACGGTGGCAAGGACTTTGGAGAATCTTTGTTGGAAGACAGCAAGATTCGTAAGTACTTGAATGCTCGTTTGGCTCAGGCTAGCGTATCAAGGATCGTCATTGAACGTACTTTGAAACTCGTGACAATTACTGTTTGTACAGCACGTCCGGGTTTGATCATTGGCAAAGGTGGCCAGGAAGTTGACAAGTTAAAAGAGGAGTTGAAGAAGATTACCGACAAGGATATCCAGATCAACATCTTTGAGATTAAGAAACCGGAACTTGACGCTGTGATTGTCGCAAATAATATCGCTCGTCAGGTTGAAGGCAAAATCGCCTATCGCCGTGCCATCAAAATGGCTATTGCCAATACGATGAGAAGCGGTGCCGAAGGTATCAAAATCTTAATCTCCGGCCGTTTGAATGGCGCGGAAATGGCTCGCTCTGAAATGTATAAAGAGGGACGTACTCCGTTGCATACTTTCCGTGCAGACATTGATTATTGTCAGGCAGAGGCTCTTACAAAAGTCGGTTTGTTGGGCATTAAGGTGTGGATTTGTCGCGGCGAAGTTTATGGCAAGCGTGATTTGGCGCCTAATTTCACTCAGGCTAAGGACAACGGCCGTGGTGGAAATAACGGCGGTAAGAACTTCCGTAAAAAGAAGAACAATAATCGTTAATTTTGAATTTTAAGAATTATGTTACAACCGAAAAGAACAAAATATAGAAGACCGCAAAAGGGGCGTTGCAAGGGTAACGCTCAGCGCGGAAACCAGTTGGCTTTCGGATCATTCGGTATAAAGTCTCTTGATACGCATTGGATTACAAGCCGTCAGATTGAAGCTGCCCGTGTTGCCGTAACTCGTTATATGCAGCGTGAAGGTCAGATTTGGATTCGCATTTTCCCGGATAAACCTATTACCAAGAAGCCTGCGGATGTGCGTATGGGTAAAGGTAAGGGAGATCCTGTAGGATATGTATTCCCGATAACCCCAGGGCGTATCATCTTTGAAGTAGAGGGTGTCTCTTATGAGATTGCAAAAGAGGCTTTACGTCTTGCAGCTCAGAAACTTCCTGTTACAACTAAGTTTATTGTTAGACGTGATTACGATAAAAACGCTTGATGATTATGAAGACTGCAGAAATAAAAGAGTTGGCAACCAACGAATTGGTTGAGCGTATTCAGGCTGAAGAAGCTAATTATACTCAGATGTTGCTAAACCATTCTATCTCTCCGCTGGAGAATCCTGCACAGATTAAAGCTGCGCGTCGTAATATTGCTCGTATGAAGACTGTATTACGTCTGAGAGAACTTAATAAATAATAATGGTCCACACATGGAAGCTAGAAATTTAAGAAAGACAAGAACGGGTGTTGTAGTAAGCGACAAAATGGATAAGACCATTGTTGTTGCCGCTAAGTTCAAGGAGAAACACCCTATTTATGGTAAGTTCGTTTCCAAAACGAAAAAATACCATGCTCACGACGAGAAAAATGACTGCCACGTAGGTGATACTGTGTTGATTATGGAAACTCGTCCTTTGAGTAAGACTAAGAGTTGGAGAGTTGTAGAAATCGTAGAAAGAGCTAAGTAATTATGATACAAGCAGAATCTAGATTGGTTGTTGCAGACAATAGCGGTGCGCGTGAAGCACTCTGTATCCGTGTTTTGGGCGGTACAAGAAGACGCTATGCCTCTGTAGGTGATGTGATTGTCGTTTCTGTAAAGAGCGTTATCCCATCAAGTGATATTAAAAAAGGTGCAGTATCAAAGGCTTTGATTGTACGTACGAAAAAGGAAGTCCGTCGTGCAGACGGATCATATATCCGTTTTGATGATAATGCTTGCGTGTTGTTGAACAATGCAGGTGAGTTGAGAGGAAGTCGTATATTCGGTCCTGTTGCCCGTGAGTTGCGTGCTGCAAACATGAAAGTTGTTTCTTTGGCACCTGAAGTACTTTAATTTTTTAAGAAATAAAGTAATGAGTAAGTTACATATTAAAAAAGGCGATACAGTTTACGTGAATGCCGGTGAGTCAAAAGGACGGACAGGTAAAGTGTTGAAGGTATTTGTGGAAAAACGCCGTGCCATTGTCGAAGGATTGAATATGGTTTCAAAGAGCCAAAAGCCCAGTGCAAAGAATCCTCAAGGAGGAATCGTTAAGCAGGAAGCTTCCATCCATATTTCAAACTTGAATGTTGTTGATCCGAAGACTGGTAAGCCGACACGTATTGGTAGAAAATTAAATGCTGACGGAAAATTGGTTCGTTACGCAAAAAAATCAGGAGAGGAGATTAAGTAATGGGAAATACTGCAAGCCTTAAAAAAGAATATGCAGAGCGTATAGCTCCTGCTTTGAAGAAACAGTTTAACTATTCTTCAAACATGCAGATTCCTGTACTCAAGAAGATTGTGATTAATCAGGGCTTGGGTATGGCAACTGCCGACAAGAAGATTATTGATGTGGCTATCAATGAAATTACCGCAATTACTGGACAGAAAGCTGTTGCGACACTTTCCAGAAAGGACGTTGCAAATTTCAAATTGCGTAAAAAGATGCCTATCGGTGTAATGGTTACTTTGCGTCGTGAAAGAATGTATGAGTTCCTTGAGAAACTTGTACGTGTGGCTTTGCCCCGAATTCGTGACTTTAAAGGTATCGAAAGTAAATTTGACGGCCGTGGCAATTACACGTTAGGTATACAGGAACAAATTATTTTCCCGGAGATTAATATCGATTCGATTGAACGCATTCTTGGTATGAATATTACTTTCGTAACAACAGCCAAGACGGATGAAGAAGGTTATGCCCTGCTCAAGGAGTTTGGTCTTCCTTTTAAAAACGCTAAAAACGATTAATTATATACTATGGCAAAAGAATCAATGAAGGCTCGTGAAGTTAAAAGAGCCAAGATGGTAGCTAAATATGCCGAGAAACGTGCTGCTTTGAAGAAAATCGTGAATACAGGTGAACCTGTAGAAGCTTTTGAGGCAGCCCAGAAGTTACAGCGTATTCCGAAGAATGCCAATCCTATCCGTTTGCACAATCGTTGCAAATTGACTGGACGTCCGAAAGGTTATATCCGTCAGTTCGGAATCTCACGTATCCAGTTTCGTGAGATGGCTTCAAGCGGTTTGATTCCCGGTGTAAAGAAGTCAAGTTGGTAATTTATTATTTAATATTGTCGGGAGAGTCCCGATTAATTAATTTCATATAAAATGACAGATCCAATAGCAGATTATTTGACGCGTCTGAGAAATGCAATTCAGGCAAAGCACAGAATAGTAGAAGTGCCTGCGTCGAATTTGAAAAAGGAGATTACGAAAATCCTTTTTGAGAAGGGCTATATCTTGAACTACAAATTTGTAGAAGATGGTCCTCAGGGAACAATCAAAATGGCACTGAAGTATGATTCAGTGAACAAGGTCAACGCTATTAAGAAGTTGATCCGTGTATCTACTCCTGGTATGCGTAAGTATACGGGATATAAAGATATGCCGAGAGTTATTAACGGATTGGGTATTGCTATCATATCTACATCCAAAGGTGTTATGACTGATAAAGAAGCATCTGATCTTAAGATCGGGGGCGAGGTTCTTTGTTACATATATTAATTGGAGGATATAATATGTCAAGAATAGGAAAATTACCGGTTAACATTCCCGCTGGCGTTACAGTTTCTGTAAGCGATGAGAATGTGGTTTCTGTAAAAGGACCAAAAGGTGAACTGAAGCAGGCTGTACATCCTTCAATCAAGTTGAATATTGTAGATTCTGAGATTACTTTTACGATTGATGAAGAGAATGATACTGTGGAAACAAAGCAGAAGCAGGCTTTCCATGGTTTATATCGTTCATTGGTTCACAATATGGTCGTTGGTGTTTCTGAAGGTTATGTGAAGAAGTTGGAACTTGTCGGTGTCGGTTTCCGCGCCAGCAATCAGGGTAATCTGATAGAGTTTTCATTAGGTTATACGCATAGTATATTTCTCCAGCTGCCGGCAGAAGTCAAGGTTGAGACTAAGTCTGAAAGAAACCAGAATCCTCTTATTATATTGGAATCTTGCGACAAACAATTGTTAGGTCAGGTTTGTGCAAAGATTCGTTCTTTCCGTATGCCTGAACCCTACAAAGGAAAAGGTGTTTTGTTCGTTGGCGAACAGATCCGTAGAAAGTCTGGTAAGTCGGCTGGTGCCAAATAATTTTAAAATTGTAAGATTATGATAACGAAATTAGAAAGACGAATCAAAATCAAATATAGAGTACGCAATAAGATTTCAGGTACTGCTGAACGTCCGCGTATGTCAGTGTTTAGAAGTAACAAACAGATTTACGTTCAGGTCATCAACGATATGACGGGTAAAACTTTGGTTGCTGCATCTTCATTAGGAATGGAAACTATGCCTAAGAAAGAGCAGGCTGCCAAGGTGGGCGAACTGATTGCAAAGAAAGCATTGGAAGCTGGTATCACGACTGTTGTTTTTGACCGTAACGGTTACTTGTATCACGGTAGAGTGAAAGAAGTTGCAGACGCAGCACGTAACGGTGGACTTAAATTTTAATGGATTATGGCAATTAATAGAGTAAAGATAAGCAGTGATATCGAATTAAAAGATAGATTGGTTGCTATCAACCGTGTTACCAAGGTGACAAAAGGTGGTAGAACCTTTACTTTCGCCGCCATTGTTGTGGTTGGTAATGGTGAAGGTATCATTGGCTGGGGACTTGGTAAAGCTGGAGAAGTAACAGCTGCTATTGCTAAGGGCGTAGAGGCTGCCAAGAAGAATTTGGTGAAGGTTCCCGTATTGAATGGTACTGTACCTCATGAACAGAACGCTAAGTTTGGTGGTGCGGAAGTATTCATCAAGCCGGCTTCTACCGGTACCGGTGTTGTGGCAGGTGGTGCCATGCGTGCTGTACTTGAGAGTGTAGGTGTGACAGACTGTTTGGCAAAATCCAAAGGTTCGTCAAATCCTCATAATTTGGTAAAGGCTACGATTTTGGCATTGGCCGAGATGCGTGATGCAAGAACTATTGCACAGAACCGTGGTGTAAATTTGGATAAAGTATTTAGAGGATAAGGAGGTTTTTTATGGCAACAATTAAAGTAAAGCAGATTAAGAGCAGAATCGGAGCTCCTAAAGATCAGAAAAGAACGCTGGATACTTTGGGCTTGAAGAAACTCAATCACATTGTTGAAGTGGAAGATACTCCCTCTACTCGCGGTATGGTTCATAAAGTGCATCACTTGGTAACCATCGTAGATTAATTATTTACTATTAAACTAAGACGAAATGAAATTAAATACTTTAAAACCAGCTTGTGGTTCTGTTCATACTCGTAAAAGAGTAGGTCGTGGTGCCGGTTCCGGTTTGGGCGGTACTTCAACTCGCGGACACAAGGGTGCTAAGTCTAGATCTGGTTATAAGAAAAAGATCGGTTTTGAAGGCGGTCAGATGCCATTGCAGCGTCGTTTGCCGAAATTCGGTTTTAAGAATATCAATCGTGTAGAATATCAGGCCGTAAATATCGGTAATATTCAGGAATTGGTTGCCGCCAAGAATCTGGAGAAAGTCGGTATTGCTGAAATGATTGCTGCCGGATGGGTGTCAGCCGGTCGGTTGGTGAAAGTTTTGGGTAACGGTCAACTTACTTCTAAGGTTGATGTAGAGGCAAACGCATTCTCCAAGAGTGCAGAAGCTGCTATCGAGGCAGCTGGTGGTAAAGCTACAAAACTGTAATTCGATGAAGAAAATAATAGAAACCTTTAAGAACATATGGAAGATTGAGGATCTGAGAACACGGATCCTCATCACCATTGGCTTTATAGCCATATATCGTTTCGGAGCATTTGTCGTGTTGCCGGGTATTGATCCTGCACAGTTGGCTGCATTGCAACAGCAGACGAAGGATGGCTTGATGTCTTTATTGAATATGTTCTCTGGAGGTGCATTTTCAAACGCGTCCATTTTTGCATTGGGTATCATGCCTTACATTTCTGCGTCCATTGTGATTCAGTTGTTGGGTATTGCAGTTCCTGCATTCCAGAAGATGCAACGTGAAGGTGAAAGCGGCCGTCGCAAGATGAATCAGTATACGCGTTATCTGACGATATTCATTCTTTTGTTTCAGGCTCCCGCATATCTTTTGAATTTGAGAGGGCAGGCTGCGAATGCGTTGAGTCCTTCAGTCAATGGGACATTCTTCTTGATAACCTCTATGATTATTCTTGCAGCCGGCAGTATGTTTATCCTTTGGTTGGGTGAACGCATCACGGACAAGGGTATCGGTAATGGTGTGTCAATGATTATTATGATTGGTATCATTGCACGTCTTCCGGAAGCATTCGTTCAGGAGTTTTCTGCTCGTTTGACCAATGCAAGTGGCGGTGGTATGACGATGTTCATCATTGAACTTGTTATTTTGCTTTTCGTGGTTTGTGCAGCCATTCTGATGGTGCAGGGAACCCGGAAGGTCCCCGTGCAATATGCAAAGCGCGTTGTGGGTGGCCAGCAATTCGGCGGTGCACGTCAGTACATTCCGTTGAAACTGTTTGCAGCCAATGTGATGCCTATTATTTTTGCACAAGCATTGATGTTCATTCCGATTACTCTGATAGGATTCTCTTCTGATCAGGCTACTCCTTTCATGCAAAAGATGGTAGACCATACAAGTTGGTTGTACAATGTGATTTTCGCGCTATTGATTATAGCATTCACGTATTTCTATACGGCGATTACATTGAATCCTGTGCAGATGGCAGAAGATATGAAGCGTAACAATGGCTTTATTCCTGGTATCAAACCGGGTAAGGATACAGCGGAATATATTGACCGCATTATGTCCCGTATTACATTGCCGGGCTCTTTAGGTTTGGCACTTATTGCTTGTATGCCTGCTTTTGCCGGTCTGTTGGATGTGAAGGCTGAATTTGCTCAGTTCTTCGGAGGAACTTCATTGCTGATTCTTGTAGGTGTCGTATTGGATACCTTGCAGCAAATTGAGAGTCATCTGCTGATGAGACATTATGACGGTCTGTTGAGTTCCGGAAGGATTTACGGTCGTTCAGGTGGTGTTTCTGCCTATTAAGATATGATATGATATTTCTTAAAACAGAAGATGAGATAGAGTTGATGCGGGCGGCAAACCTTCTGGTGGCCGATACATTGACTGAAATCGCTAAAAATATCAGGCCGGGAGTGACGACCAAGGAGTTGGATACACTTGCGGAAACATACATAAGAGATCATGGGGCGGTGCCTACGTTCAAAGGTTTTCCCAATCCTTACGGTGGCCCGTTTCCTGCATCGATTTGTACTTCCGTCAATGATGAAGTCGTTCACGGCATCCCCAATGACAGACCGCTTGAGGACGGTGACATCGTCTCTGTGGATTGCGGGACGTTATTAGAGGGATATAATGGAGATTCGTGCTATACGTTTTGTGTAGGAGATGTTGCGGAAGACATAAGACATTTGTTGAAAGTGACGAAAGAGTCTCTCTATTTAGGTATTGAGGCGGCTTTAACCGGTAAGCGGATCGGTGATATCGGGTTTGCGGTGCAACAGCATTGCGAGTCCCATGGATACGGGGTAGTCCGTGAATTCGTAGGGCACGGTATCGGCAAAGAAATGCATGAGGAGCCTGCGGTTCCCAACTATGGGCGGCGCGGAAACGGCACTTTGCTTAAAAACGGTTTGTGTATTGCCATTGAGCCTATGATAACGTTGGGTTCGCCCAAAATCGGCATGATGCCAGATCGTTGGACCATCAAGACAACGGATGGAAAGTGTGCTGCTCATTTTGAGCATACGATAGCGATACATCACGGTAAAGCGGATATCTTATCTTCGTTTGAAGGAATAGAACAAGTAGAAGGAAAATTATATTAAGTATGGCTAAACAGTCAGCGATTGAACAAGATGGTGTGATTATCGAGGCCCTTTCCAATGCAATGTTCAGGGTTGAGTTGGAGAATGGGCATGAAATCACCGCGCATATCTCAGGCAAAATGAGAATGCACTATATAAAGATTCTGCCCGGAGATAAGGTTAGGGTTGAGATGAGTCCTTATGATTTGTCAAAGGGTCGCATTGTATTTAGATATAAATAAAACAAGCAAGAATATGAAAACAAGAGCATCTTTAAAGAAACGTACTCCGGACTGCAAAATCGTGCGCCGCAAGGGACGTTTGTATGTTATTAACAAAAAGAACCCTAAGTTTAAGACACGTCAGGGTTAATATTTTATAGCAAAAGAAATTAAATAAGTATATGGCAATAAGAATTGTTGGTGTTGATTTGCCTCAGAACAAGAGAGGCGAAATCGCTTTGACTTATATTTATGGTATAGGTCGTAGTAGTTCGGCAAAAATCCTTGAGAAAGCCGGTGTAGACAAAGACATCAAAGTAAAGGATTGGACTGACGAGCAGGCCGGTAATATCCGTACTGTGATTAGTACTGAATACAAGGTTGAAGGAGACCTTCGTTCGGAAATCCAGTTGAATATCAAGCGACTGATGGATATCGGTTGTTATCGTGGTGTTCGTCATCGTATCGGTCTTCCTGTGCGTGGTCAGAGTACGAAGAACAATGCCCGTACACGTAAGGGTAAGAAGAAGACAGTTGCAAACAAGAAAAAAGCTACTAAATAATAATTAGATATGGCAAAGAAAACAGTCGCAGCTAAGAAAAGAAATGTAAAGGTTGACGCTATGGGACAGTTGCATGTACATAGCTCTTTCAACAATATCATTGTATCTTTAGCAAACAGTGAAGGTCAGATTATCTCTTGGTCGTCAGCTGGTAAGATGGGATTCCGTGGTTCGAAGAAGAACACTCCCTATGCAGCTCAGATGGCTGCCCAGGATTGTGCGAAGGTTGCATACGATCTTGGCTTGAGAAAGGTTAAGGCTTATGTAAAAGGACCGGGTAACGGACGTGAATCTGCTATCCGTACCATACATGGAGCTGGCATTGAAGTAATCGAAATCATTGATGTCACTCCATTGCCACACAACGGTTGTCGTCCTCCTAAGAGAAGAAGAGTTTAATAATAGATAACCAATTCAACGCAGGTTCTGATGACGTTCAAGGGAATTGTGCCCTTTTAGTTACGGCTGTAAAGTATCGAACCTGCAGAACCTTTAAAAAAAGAAATAAAAATGGCTAGATATACTGGACCAAAATCAAGAATTGCTCGTCGTTTCGGAGAAGCTATTTTCGGTGCTGACAAAGTTTTGTCCAAAAGAAACTTCCCTCCCGGCCAGCATGGAAACAACAGAAGAAAGAAGACATCGGAATACGGTGTCATGTTAGCTGAGAAGCAAAAAGCCAAATATACTTACGGTGTGTTGGAGAAACAGTTCCGTAACATGTTTGAGAAAGCTGCCCGTACGAGCGGTATTACCGGTGAGATTCTTTTGCAGAATCTGGAATGCCGTCTGGATAACGTAGTGTACCGTTTGGGTATTGCTCCGACTCGTGCAGCTGCCCGTCAGTTGGTAAGCCACAAACATATTGTTTTAGATGGTAAGGTGGTTAACATTCCTTCATGTGCAGTAAAGCCCGGTCAAATTGTCGGTGTTCGCGAGAAATCTAAATCGTTGGAAGTAATTGCCAATGCTTTAGCTGGTTTCAATCATAGCAAATATCCGTGGATAGAATGGGATGAGAACACGAAGTCCGGTAAGTTACTCCACAAACCGGAGCGCGCAGATATTCCAGAGAATATTAAGGAGCAGTTGATCGTTGAGTTGTACTCTAAATAATAATTAAGATAATGGCGATATTAGCATTTCAAAAACCTGATAAAGTATTAATGTTGGAAGCGGACGACAAATACGGCAAGTTCGAATTTCGTCCGTTGGAGCCCGGTTTCGGTATTACTGTTGGTAATGCTTTGCGCCGTATTCTTCTTTCATCTCTTGAGGGATATGCCATCAATACTATGCGTATTTCTGGTGTGGAGCATGAGTTTGCTTCCGTTCCCGGTGTAAAAGAAGATGTCACCAACATTATCCTGAATCTCAAACAAGTGAGGTTCAGACAATTAGTAGAAGAATTCGAGAATGAGAAAGTGAGTATCACGGTAGAGAACACCACAGAGTTCAAAGCTGGTGATATTAGCAAGTATCTTACTGGATTTGAAGTGTTAAACCCTGAATTAGTTATTTGCCATTTAGATGCCAAAGCAACGATGCAGATTGAATTATCGATTAACAAAGGTCGTGGTTACGTTCCCGCAGACGAGAACCGTGAATATTGTACCGATGTGAACGTAATTCCAATCGATTCAATTTACACTCCAATTAGAAATGTTAAGTACGCTGTTGAAAACTATCGTGTAGAGCAGAAAACTGACTACGAGAAACTCGTTCTTGAAATTTCTACTGATGGTTCCATACACCCGAAAGACGCCCTTAAAGAGGCTGCCAAGATACTGATTTATCACTTCATGTTGTTCTCTGACGAGAAGATTACATTGGAAAATTCCGATGGTGAGGGCAATGAAGAGTTCGATGAAGAAGTATTGCACATGCGTCAACTTCTGAAAACCAAGTTGGTGGATATGGACCTTAGTGTCCGTGCATTGAACTGTCTGAAGGCCGCAGATGTGGAAACACTCGGCGATTTGGTACAGTTCAACAAGACCGACCTGTTGAAGTTCAGAAATTTCGGTAAGAAATCGCTCACTGAGCTTGATGATTTGCTAGAGAGTCTGAATCTGTCGTTTGGAACCGATATTTCTAAATACAAATTAGATAAAGATTAAAAAATTATGAGACATAATAAGAAATTCAATCATTTGAGCCGTACTGCATCCCACAGACACGCCATGTTGGCAAATATGGCTATCTCTCTGATCATGCACAAAAGAATCACTACGACTCTTGCAAAAGCAAAGGCTTTGAAGAAATACGTAGAACCGTTGATTACAAAGTCTAAAGATGACACTACTAATTCTCGTCGTGTGGTCTTCAGCTATTTGCAGAACAAGTATGCCGTTACGGAATTGTTCAAGGAAATCTCCGTGAAGGTTGCTGACCGTCCGGGCGGTTATACCCGTATCATCAAAACCGGTTTCCGCGCAGGCGATAATGCGCCGATGTGTTTCATCGAGCTTGTCGACTACGATGAGAATATGGCTAAGACTGTTGCCAAGAAGACGCGTACGCGCCGTTCTAAAAAAGCCGCTGCAGCTTCGAAAGAAGCTCCGGTTGCCGAGGCTCCTGCAACGGAGGCTCCTGCAGCTGAAACGCCGGCCGATGCCGAATAATTCTATTTGCTATATTATGAAAAAGCCGTCCGAAGTGGTTTCGGGCGGCTTTTTTTGGTCTCCTCCGGAATAAGCCCTCTTTCCCCATATTGTTTTTAGCGACCTTTGATGCCTAAAATGCGGATCTGTCAGCAGGTCCGCGTTTCATTACCGACAGGTCCGTATTTTTCTGTGTACGGTGTGTTTCGATAATCCTATACGGAACGCGTTTGGAATATATAATCGTGTGCTGAAAATTCGGCTCTGATTTTCAATGTTTTTTTTGCTTAATTATATAAAAGTTTTAACTTTGCAAAAAAACTAATACAACATGAAGGACAGATTCTATTGTAAAGATGATTTTATCGTTCGTCTTGGACGGTTTCTTTTAGGGAGTGTAATAAGCGTCATACTCTCATTCTCTTTGGTAGGTTGCATCTCTTGCGGTTCGAAACCCGATGAGAGGTTGCGGGGTGTGTTTGAAGACGAGGAACTTGAACAAAAGAAAGGATATGACTGTATCCTGAAACTGGACATGTCGTTCAGGTCCAGGTATGTGAATGATGCCATCCTTAATGGCAACGGGTGTAACGGACGGATTGCCTTGTATAAAGTTGTTTCAGACGGTGAGGAGCAGGTGGGTTCCGATTTTTATATAACCAATCTTGAGGCAGCCAATAAAACCACGCTGACTTTTCAGATTGTATACGCCGGTGTGAAGGGGAAAAGGGTGGAGGTGCCCGGTTGCCGTTTGGTGCGTCAGAAAGGTAATACCGCATATCTCTCTTTGGACGAGGGATGGCCGTTTGCTTCCGAATATAAGGTGACGGTGAATGAAGACCGGATTTTCAGCCCGGACGACTTGGTAGAAAAGTGGTATGGCTTTTCACTCGAAGCACCTTATGCGGCCGACCATTATATGTTCAATATCTACAGCAAGTATGCGTGGGTTTTTGTGGCGATATTCCTGTTGGCCGTTGTGTTCTTCATCTGGCATGGAGCCTATAAGAATTTAGGCATGCTTTGTGTGATGGGGGCGATATGCTTCGTGTCGGTGACTCATCACTGGACACTTGCGTTCCCCATTGTCATACCTTTCTTTGCGGCACTCATTCTCATGTTCATTCCATACCTGAATACTTCTGCTTTAGCGGTATTCGGTATCGGCTCAGGACTTAGCATGCTGTATGCCATCGTAGGGCTTTGGCACGATTATGGATTCTTCCTTTTCCTTTGGAAAGCGTTGTATATCGGTGTTTGTTCGCTGTGGGCCGGGATGGCCGGCCTTGTGGTGTTTACAGGCCGTTGCGGCAAGTGCGGCAGTTTCATTCTTGAGAATTGTCATCGTCGCAAGGAATACTTCGCGGCCAAAGATGTGCTGTCCATCCCTCTCAACAGTAACGGCCTGATGGCGGAAGACCCCATGCCGCTCATCAACAGTTATGAGGAGAAAACCGAAGGCGAAACCTGTTATTGGTGCGCCAAAGACTAACTCTTGTTTAATCTTAAAGACAAAGAATCATGGAAATAAACGTTCAATATATCTTAGGAGAACAACAGGCTCTTGCGGAATTACGGGCAAAAGAAAGTGCTGCTGACTCGGTGAGACGGAATGCGTTGGCCGATGAGGAGCGTGCAGGAAAAAACGAACGGCAAGCAGGCCTTGGACAGGAGGAAGCCAATAAACGGTGCCGGCAGATGCAAAGCGGAATGGAAAATGCCGGAAATGAAGTACATAAGCAGCGCCACATGATGGAGCATCATAAAGCCCATCTGGCTAAGGTCATCAAGTTGAACAAAGATGCGGAGACGGCCCGGCAGCAATGGATAGACAAGGCTCTTGAGACATTCCGCAAGGCGGCACTCGTAGGCGTGCGTATCGACATGTATAGCGACAGCATCTCGTTATCCATGGCATCTCCCAGCGGAATCTACGTGCAACAGCGTTATAAGGCAGGGTTGAATTCCGCTACGGCATCACCCGACACACCTTCGCAGGTGAATGACGACACCAAGGTGAAAAGTTCCGTGCGCAAAGACCTGGTGGCACGTGCCAGAATCCTCTATCCTTACTGGAAGAAATACGACCTGGCCGTGCGCGCATATTGGAATTTTGTCAACCAGTTGGTGAAGGACAACGAACTGGCACCTTATAACGGCACACCCACCAATGCCAGGTTTACGGAAAACTACACCCATACGCTGAATGTAGGACAACAGAAGGAACTGGAAAAATATATTGCCAATGAGGAACAATACCGTAAGGGGATATCGGATGCCGACACGGCCCTGAAAAAGGCACAGGCAGCATACGCCAGTGCACAGGCCGCACATGGAAACGCCCATAAGGCGGTGGCCGATGCAGAGGCCGGCCTGGCAGCCATCAGGAAACTTATCCGAGAGAAAGAAGCGGAGATTGAACGTGCCAAGAAGATATTGGCCGAATTAGACCCCATCGAAGCCAATTTCAGCATACCGGAATCATTGGGTACGGATATATACGACCAGCGTTGGCTCAACGTAGTAAAGAAAGCGGCGGCCCGCAGGTCGGGATTGCCCTTCATGCCGGCCGGAGGAAAATATATCGATTGCACCGGCAAGGAGAATCTTATCGTGATGACAGGGGGCAGTACACAGATGAACGACCTCAAGCAACTGGTTACGACATATCTGCTTGCTTTTCCCGT
This sequence comes from uncultured Paraprevotella sp., assembly GCA_900548345.1. GTDB lineage: Bacteria > Bacteroidota > Bacteroidia > Bacteroidales > Bacteroidaceae > Paraprevotella. Next base: position 21,683 of record URKA01000024.1, read on the forward strand.
TCGTCGCGTGCATGTGAATATCATAGAACATAAGGTCACGGTGCCCCAGATGTTGCACGACCTTAACAAGGCCGTTTGTGACGTGGTGTCGGATAATGGCAGCGAATGGAATAGTTTCATAGCCCGGATTCGCGAGAAATACCGCGAGCTGGAAAAGAATACGAGTACATATACTCCTTCCGAAATTGTGGTGCTTACAGGATACGATGAGGACATGAAGCGCCAGATGAAGGACCTGGAGCAGATTCTTAACGATGGCACGAGACGTGGCATTTATTTTGTCGTACTGCCGGCGGCCAATTACGATTTCACGAAAGACGCCTATTATGGATACTTCAACCGGACAGGGTATTCAAGCAACTATTGTCTCGAACGCAAGGCCGTGAGAGAAGAACTCGACGAGGATGCCAGCCAGGGTGGACGCAAGGTGATGAAGAAAGTGCCCACCACGCTTGAGAAACTTGTGGTGCAATACATTGAGAGCTGTTGTACGACCATAGAAAACAAGGTGTACGAAGGAATCGCAGAGGGCAAACTGTATACGCGTACCCCCATCAAGGACCTCTTTACGGAACAGCCGAATTCGGCTGCCAATACCCTCGTGGTGCCGTTTGCCGAAAGCACGGACGGGCGCGAGATGGACTTGCGTTTTGCCACAGTAGACCACTTCTCGACATTCATTATCGGTCGTTCCGGTTCGGGTAAGTCTTACCTGCTGCACAACATCCTCACCAATATGATGCTGAAGTACGACTCCTCTATTGTGGAACTTATTGTCATGGACTTTAAGGAGGGTGGTGTGGAACTCGACTACTATCGTGATGTTCCTCACGTAAGCAAACTGCTTGTCAACGGCCGCGACCGTCAGATTGTCAATGAAATCATGGAGTCAATCGACCGTGAGATGCGCCGCAGGGGTGAGGTGCTCAATGAAATCGGTGAGAAAGACATCGACGGTTACAACCGTTATGCCCGCGAGCACGGTATGGCGCAGATGAAACATCTGGTTGTGTTTGCCGATGAGTGCCACCGCTTGTTTGCCTCCGACAACACCACCGACGGCGAGCGTATGCGCGATCGCAACAAAGAGATTGTGGCCAACATCGCCCGTCAGGGCCGTAGCCAGGGTGTGAATCTGGTGTTTGCCACCCAGCTGTATTCCGGTTCGGGTATACCTACCGATGCCATCAAACAGTTCAGTGACTTCCTGCTGATGAACTGTACCAGTGAGGACGTGTTGGACTGTGGTATCACCAATGACGATGTGAAGAACCGTGTGGGCCGTCTGCTCAAAGGTCAGGTCATTCATTATTCAGGCGGCGCCTTCCAGCAAGGTTTCGTCTACGACTATGCCGGACCTAAGGAAGAGTATAAGAAGAAGACTGCCGAAGTGCTCCATTCTGCCCGTTACGAGAAACCCAAGGCGCGGCAGGTTTATTTCAATGCCTGCCAGCGTTTCTATATGGAGTCCGAAGACTTGCGTGCGCTTGCAACTCGCAACAGTCGTATTCCGGTTGCCTTGCTCGGCCGTAGCCTGACGGTGAAGGGAGACGGTATGCTTGTGAAGTTCAAGAAAGAAACGGGCTACAACATGCTCATCATGGGTATCAATAAGAAACTGCAGGCCGAGCGTGTACTGTGGAGTGCCGTCATGTCTCTTTTCTATAGCCACAAGTCAGTGGGGAGGCCGGCGCAGTTTAATATATTGTACACATTCCCGGAGGAAGAGGACGATATACAAGAGCTTGCTTCCTTGCGCCACAGCGTGGTGAAGCGCATCGGCCGTTTGCCGGGCATGAACCTTGTTGACGAGGACGAGCGTGGCGAGGCGATTGAGCGTGTGGGTAAGATGGTGCGTGAGCGTATGGCCGGTGCTTCGACAGACGAAAGCGTCTACCTGATACTTCCCAATCAGGAATACTACTGCCGTTCGTTGCGTTCACGTCTCAAAGGACTTCCTTCGGCGCAGGTGCAGATGGAAAAGCCTTCCATCTCCGATAGTTTGGGTTTCGAGACCCCTAAGTCCAGTCTTGGTTTTGCCGGTATCGATAAGGGTAGTGGTGTCCAATCCGTTTCCACATCCCGTGCGGTGGGTTCCACATCGGAGACATTACAGGAGGAACTGCAGTTCATTATGAACAACGGACCGGAAGTGCGTGTGCATACCATCATCCAGGTGTCGTCTCCCGACAAGGTATTCCCGTCAGACAGCCTGTCTCCGCGTGTCATGAACGATTTGTTCACCGACATTGTCCTGCTCAAGATAGGCGGATGGGCACAGAACAACCTGCCGCAAGGTGTGGCTCCCAAGCAGGTGGAAGCGCTTTCAGACGATATAAAGAGCTTGCGTGCCTTGGTCTACAATCCCGATGAAGGCCTGCGCACTTTTGTGCCTTATGATTTCCCTGTGGAGAATGATTCTTCCTCGCAGAAAGATATATTTGAACTCTTAACCGATTAAAACGATATACTATGGCTTATAAAGACGCGGGTCTTACCTCGTTGCAGGACCTCTATAATTTTGAGAATTCGTTGCGCCGTTATTTGGAAGAACTGGTTGAGTCTACCAATGCGGCTACCCATGCCATGAACCTCATCAACCAGTCGTGGGATGACAAGGTGCAGGCCAAATTCATGGAAGAATTCGTCGAGGCACTTAAAGGTGTGAAGCACATGGCAGAGGTGGTGGACGCACACCAGCAATACGTGCACCGTAAGGCTCAGGAGCTGGACCGTTATATCAACAGTCACTGATTTGCAAAATAGGAGAACCTTATGGCAGATGTCTTAGTAAAGGATGTAGCGGAGATAAGACTCTTTTCCGTAGGCGTGCAGGACTTTCATGAGAGGTATGAATCCCAGCTTATTCTTGTGGAGAGGGCCATAGACGATGATATGGCCACGGCGAAAAGCCTGCTCGGCGCCCTTGAAAACAAGGTAAGCCAGGCAGCAAGTCATTTGCATAGTTGCCAGCAGGCCTTGCAGTCTTATCTGGCAAGCCAGGCCGGCCGCAAAGACAGCGAGGGGAATCCCGTTCCGCCGGATCCGGATGTGGTGAGGCGGCTTACCAATGCCATTCATGAAGCGGAAGCGCGGTTGGCTCGTGCCCGTCGTCGTTACGAAGAGGGCAAGGAGGAATGCCATAAGGCATGTGTGGCATTGTCGATGGCGGCATCCGCCACGGCGTCAGGCAGAGGGGTTGTCCGCGATGCGGTGTACAGCGCATGCTCTGCCATCGAACGCGCGGCCGTGCATATTGAAACATACAAAGGTTAAACTTATGATTATCGCATTATGTCAGAAACATTAAACAGGGTAAACGGATTATATGAAACCATGGATATGCTTCAACAGGCCGTCAACCGCGTGTCGGCGAGTTGGAACGACACGGTGTCTTCAGCCATCAATGTAAACCATATCAATACCATCATCCAACGGTGTAACGCCACAAACGCGCAAATCCAAAGCGAGGCATCTGTGGCCGATGCGCATATCGGCCGTATGCACCAGTTGCTGTCAGAGTATTGAGAGCCACTTTCAACGCTTTGCGTTTGTGGCCCTTGCCAGACAAGACCGGATACAATAAAATCCGGTCTTTTTGTTGTACCTTTTCGCGGGAATGCCTATTTTTGTAGACATTAACTTAATATCAATAGCATGAAAAGACTAATAATCCTGTCGCTATGTTGGGCGATGGGTATTTCGGGTTATTCCCAAACGGATGTTTCCGACCTTTTTCTCGTCAATAACGGCTTCGATACGGCATTCAATTATGATGAGAAACAGACGGGAAATATTGCCGGGGATGTCATTCACGAGGTATACGGATGGACGAACGAGACAACGGCGACTTATACTGTGGCCGGAACTTTCGCTTACAATGCGGGAGTGACGTTCGATGGAAGTTCCGCCCTGCCTGTCGCGGGGTATAACGGTAGTGCCGGAGGTGCACTCGGACTTACCACAGGATGGGGCATGCAACTGTTGTATACCCAAACCGTCACGTTACCGAAAGGAACATACCGTCTTTCCTCCGCCTATTATAATGTGGGTTCGGCCACGGCAGGACGCAGTCTGTTGGCATGGGTGCCTGAGAGCGGGACCGAGACGGCTTCCACCCTCAGTGTATTCCCTTTGAGAACATGGAAAGAAGATGAAATCACATTCACTCTTACTGCTGCCACCACCGGAAAGATACGCATTGGGTTCGCTGCCAATGAAGGGGCGGGTTCGGCCGCTCATGCCAAGGTTTTGGTGGATTATGTGAAGTTGCTATGCGATGAAGTGGACAAGTCGGCACTGAGGAGCGCCCTTTCGACGGCCAATCGTCAATACGGGGACGGTACAGGCGTATATGCGGCCGAACTGAAAACCGTAATAGATGCGGCCCAGACAGTGTATGATAATGCGGAGGCCACTGCGAGAGAGGTGATTATGCTGACGCAGCAGTTGACAGAGGCCACGCAAACCTATCAATATAAGAATGCCTCGGCAGACAAACCGTTGAACATGACCACCCGGATAGTCAATCCCAGTTTCGAGAAAGGAACTACGGGCTGGGAAAATAACGGCTTGGTTACGCAAGGGAACAAGGCATTTCCCGGCACGTCCGGCGCCACTTATCTGGAGCGTTGGGTGAACATAGGTTCCAAAGTGCCGGATGTGAGCATCCGGCAGACGGTAGAGGGCATTCCCAACGGGAAGTACCGTATGCGTGCAGGTGCGGGCAACATACAGCAGGCCGCTTCCGGCAGTACGGTGAATGCGGGGACCAAGCAGACGGGAGCCATCCTTTATGCCGACCTTTATGAAGTTCCCGTAGACACGATGAAGGCGTCTAAGGAAATCTACTTTACGGTAGTGGACGGAAAGGCCACCCTTGGTTTCAGAACCGAGAATGCCACGGGAAACTGGGTCTGCCTCGACAACTTCCGCCTGTATTATTTAGGGGAGAATACGCCGAAGGATTATGCCGCTTATCTGGCTCATTATGCCGGATATGTCCGCAATAACCTGCTGACAAAGCCTATTCAGACCACTGTGCGCCTGACGGTCGAAACTGCGGTGGAGAATGCAGAGCGTTTGAGCGCATCGGACGTTCCGGACGAGGAGGCGATGGAGGCTGCGAAAGCGTCGCTCGATCATGCCGTAGCGGAGATTGAGGCTTCGGCAGCGTTGTATGACGAACTGGTTTCGGCGATAGCTTATGCAGAGAAAGTGGCAGGGTGGTACGAGAAGGATGAAGCGAAACACACTAAGATGACTGATGCCATAGGGACTGCCCGGACCGCTCTCGACAACCCGGACCAGACGGAAGAGCAGATTCATGGAGCCGTGCAGGCTTTGCAGAATGTCACGAAGACGGTGGATAAGAAAATCTATACGGCCGAATGGTCGATGGGAAATGTCAACGACCCCAATAATGCATATTATATAGGTCGCACACGGCAGTCGAAGAACTGGATATTGTTTTGGGAAAAGGGGTACGGAGAGAATCCTGCCACATTCACATGCGGGAACCATACGATAGATGTCGATGAAGTGCTGAGGAGAGCAGACATCGCTTTTGATTTCTATACGGATTCCCTGAAGTTCGTCAGGCGGGGTGCGTCGAAGACCGATACTTACAAGATGGTGATACGGTTGCGCTACGATGCTACCGCCTGGGAAGCTACCGGTTCGGGTGTGGACAACCTTATCGGACTGCTTACCCTTACGCCTTGGGCCGCTCCTTCGCGAAACTGGCAGACACTCTATCATGAAATCGGCCATTGTTTCCAGTATCAGGTGCATTGCGACAACGGCAACCAGAACGGTTGGATGTATGCTCCGGGAAACGGCAACGGGTGCGCTTTCTGGGAGCAGTGTGCACAATGGCAGGCTTATAAAATCATGCCGGCCGACCAGTTCAACAACGAGTGGTTCAACGGCTATCTGAGCAACGTGCATAAACATATCCTGCATGAATCGCCCCGCTACAACAATTACCTCGTGCAGGATTACTGGTCGTTCAAGCATGGCATGAACTTCGTGGGCAGGCTGTGGAACGAAAGCCGCAATCCGGAAGACGCCGTAGAGGCTTATATGCGCATTACGGGAGTGACCGCAAGTGAGTTCAATGACGAGATGTATGACTGTGCCGCCCGCTTTGCGACATGGGACATCCCGCATCTGGAGAAATACGGCGCATCCAAGGTGGATGCCCGTCCGCAGCCGGCCATGACGCAAGTGGATGACAACTATTGGCGTATCGATGTCTCGGTGGTCCCACAGAATACGGGCCATAACATTATCAAGTTGAATGTGCCCACCACAGCTACGACAGTTTCCGCCTGTTTCACGGGATTGAAGAGAGAGCCCGGTTTCCATCTGAAGAACTCCACATACGCGGAATGGCGCTATGGCTTCGTGGCCCAGCTTCAGGATGGCAGCCGTGTATACGGCGATATGGGCAAGTCCACCTACAGAGAACCTTCCGACACCTTGTTTTTCTCCTGTCCTGCCGGCTGCAAGCGTCTGTATTTTGTAGTGAGCGGCGGCCCGAAGACCTATTGGCGTCAAGTGTGGGATGACAACGATTCCAATGATGAACAATGGCCCTATAAGGTGAAGTTCGGCAATACGAACCGTTATGGAAGTCCCGACCTGCCGGACGCCACGGCTGTCGGTAACCTCTTGGCCGGCGACGAAGTTCCTTCGGTATACGTGTCAGGCCGTACGTTGCACGTCGGACAGTCTTTGTCGGCAACCACGGTGCGCGTGATTGCACCATCCGGTGCCTGCATCGGCGAATATTCTGCCGGCCGTTCGGCTGTAAGCATGACCCTGCCGTCGGGATTCTACATTGTTCGGGTGCAGGCGGCAAACGGCCGTAACCTCATTACGAAGAAAGTGATTATAAGATAAGGAGAAACAATAATGGCCCGCAGATAAAGCAGATTTTGGGGATAAACGTTGATTGTTTTTCTTATATATAAAATAATTGCTGTCCGATAAAACTCAATAAGGACATGATAGTATGAGAGTGTATCAAATTTGATACACTCTCTGCTTTGGTACGCTCGGCATGAGCATTGTCTAACGGGTGCAAGTTCCCAAACCCTCTAATAGCGGGAAGGCTATAGCCCAAGTCAAGGGTATCCATCGCGAAGTGGAATCTGAAGTAAACTGGCGGTAAACATCTGACCTAACGTACAGAATTTTCATACAAGGCATTTGACCGTGGATGAGATTGCCAAACAAATCAAAGTCCTATAGCTATTCGGAACGGTTGGTGTAAATGAAGTGGGTATAAGATGGAAAGACAATACCCTTATCCGAGGAGGTTTCACTGGTGGCAATTAGTTGCTTTTACGAAAGCCTCGGAGCAAAACTTGCCGTGAGAAGTCTGCAGAAGCCATAGTACCTAAGGCACGTGTGTCTATGGGGAAGGGCAGAATCGGGCAGTGCAATAGTAAATGACTGCTACCCTAATCATTTGTAGTCAGATGTCCGTAAGGAATTCTCTATTCACACGATAGGACGGAATCCGACAATAGAATAGAAGTGATGCTATTCAAAGGGATGGCTGAAAACAACTTGCTACACGTCGTGAGATGAGAAAGCCCGAAACCGCATGTGCGGTGGTGTGAGAGGTCGGTAAACGTGAAAGTAGGAGATAAACACTTATGATTAGCGTTTGCCTCCTGCTTGATTTCTGTTTCCAACCCCTCGCAGTCGAACAATGATGGCATTGGAGAACACTTAATGGACAGCTCAAGTTGCGCCTGTTAGTCTTTTCGGCTTAAATCGGATGATTAACTTCCTTTTAATTTTGTTTGTATATTTATTTGTTGTAGATTTGTATTTGTTATGTGTAATGATTATTTAATTAATATATAGACAATGGTGAACTTAATTAAATTAATGCTTTTAGGAATAGGGCTGTTTTCAATATTTAACGCCAAATCGCAAGAAGTTGAAAAACTTACATTCGTTGAAAAATTCCAGCAAGGGGGAAATCCTACGGTTACTTCTATCCTTCCTAAAGAACAACGTTTAAGTAGTGGATATCAGGGAACTATTAAGATAAATTGGTCAGGTGAGGTCCCAGATTCTGTGCGAATTTGTGCTGAAGTCGCTGCAGATATATGGTGCTCTTGCCTTGATAACAATGATACAATTCGTCTTGAATGTCATTATGAGGAATTGGACAATAATAATGACGTAGAGGTGGAAGTTCTTTATAGGCCTAAAACGGATATTTATTATCCCACAAGTTTGTATAGTCACTTGTGGGGTGTTGATTTCGGAGAATTAACAAATGCAGATGCAGAAATTTATATCAATAAAAAAATGGTATGGGATTGTAGTCATAATGAAATCATCATACCATCTGCGCGCAACATGACTTATGCTATGATGAGAGCTATTGCGATTTCTTTGGGTTTTGGTTCAAGCGTTACAAAGAAAACAATAAGAGGAAATGAAATAATTGTATTCGGTAGTAAATCAGGTTGCTCGATTTTTGATTCTTTTATATTCTCTTCTGATGGGCTATATTTGAAAGATATTGATAATATAGGTAATCGTAATAATCCAGTTCTGACAAACTTTTCTCAACCGGGGAATGGGACCTATATTTATGCAATGACACAAGATAATGAACATAAATTATATGCACCGTCGTCATTTGAAGCCTATAAGTCAATGGTATATTTGGATAATGATGAATCACTGATGTATTATGATTTAAGAACTGGGACAAAGCAATTTCGTGTGGATGAAGTTACAAAAGAGTTGTTGCATGCAATTGGTTGGGACTTTAAAGTAGCAAAAGACATCGAGATTATAGGAAATGGAATAAATGAGAACGGTATAACTTCTGCTTATGAAAGTCATACATTCAGTTTAAAGAATAATATTGGTGGAACCATTACCGATGCTTCCTGGACATATACATTACCTTTGGCAAATGGGGGAGATACAATTATTTCAGAATCGAAAAACACTCTTGTTTTTTCTATCGGTTCTATAAAAGATGAAAGCAAATATAAAATAAATGTCAATGGAGACATTTATGGAAAGGTTTCTTTTACAGGAAGTATTAATGGAAAGACGGTTCAAGATACTTATAATTTGTCATTGGAACTGAAACCACATATAAACAATGTCGATATCATATTAAAAAAAGAAAGTCATCTTGTTGATTATTATGACATCTCTTTTGTGGTTGAATATACAGGAACTAACATGGTTACCGTCTCTATAGAGGAAGAGTACAGTTCAAAACTCAGGAGTCAATCTGTTTATGAACCATTCCTTGCACATGTATATATACCGAGTATAACATCATTTAATTATGCATGGATAGATATAGAGGCTGAAAATAAATACGGAAAAGACATATATACAGTGGAACTTCCGCCGTTTGAGGGTGAGAATAATAGAAATTTAATAATGTCGGGCGGACAGGCTTACCGTCAATCTCAAAATTATACTGATATAGATGTTTTTGATATAAATAAAAATAAAATTTCTCGGATTCAGAATTTAAAAGAGTTGCATACCTTACATCCCGGATTGTATATTCTTAAATATTACAAAGAAAAAGAGTGTGTTAAGACAACAAAATATATGAGACGATGAAAAAACGTGTATTAAACCTTATTTTGTGGCTTAGTGTGTTGTCCCAAACATACGCACAAAAGATATCATCGCATATAACCCTGCAGGATGGCAGGGACGTTTCTAAGGAATATGCGTTTTTAGAGAATGATGTTTGTACATTCCATGTTGATGATGTCTTAACCAAAGAATATGTGAAATGGGCATTTGCTATTTTTAATGGTAAGACAAATTCATTTATGATAAAAGTGCGGCAGGATGAATCATCTAAGGGTTTTATTGTATCAGCTGATATGGTTGAACGCAATGTTTGGCATAGTGAAGCAAAACGTTTTGAATATGAGGGTGATTCGTCCAGATATTTTAAGGGATGTATTTATCTTTTTATAAATGAGGAAAAGAAGGATAGCATGATTGTTTTATTTAATCTTTTACCTTCAAAGCCTAAAGTAATAGATGCTTCTTTTACCTATACTCGTTATGATTGGGATTATGATGATTTTTATCCGGATTATGCCACTTTCAACATCATATTCTTTTCAGCAAGGTGTACTAAACTTATTGTAGAAACGGGTGACCCGTTCTTTTTTGAGTTTCCACATGACAAAAGGCTTTATTTTAATATCAAGGATATTGTATTTCCTTCTTTTGAAAATTATTACTTAACAGCGGATGTGGATAAATTTGCAGATTGGGGACAGTATTATAGATTTATTGCACAAAATGATTATGGGAATTCATATGTCTCAGATACTATTGTGACTACGGATTATATCACAGATCCTGCTATTTTGGCCCGATTGGAAGAAATAAGACAGGAAGTCAGTTCTATATCAGATATTTCAAAAGATGAAGATATTCATATATTTAGTAAACACGACTACATAGAAGTGCAAGGAAACAAATCTTTAGTTTCTAATCTGACTCTTTTTGATATGAATGGAAAGATTGTAAGACAACAAAAGAATGGGGAAGATATGAATATATCAGACTTACCCAAAGGATTATATATTATTTCCTGCCAAACGAAGATGCATCAAAAACTTATCTTTAAAGTTATAAAATCATGAAGAAAATCTTATTAATTCAATTTTTCCTTATTTTAGGAATAACGGCAAATGGTCAAAGGGCAGATGAGTCATATTCATATGCGTCAGAAACGTATATCGAGAAGCATTTAGATTTACCGATTGTTCGTAAACTAGCAGGAGGAACTATTTTTAATGTTACGTACGAAGGCACTTGGACAAACGAAATGAAAGGAGCATTTGAATATGCTTGCAAAGTTTGGGAAGAAAATTTACCGACAGCTCTCCCTATAAATATTGTTGCAAAAATAGGGAGAATAAGACAATCTGGTGGAGCAAAGCCGATATCAAAAGTTGAATATAGGACCGGGACTTTTGTTGATAATGATTATGAAACTGTTTCAATGCATCTTTCCTCTCAAGTGAAATATGTTTTACTTGCTGAATTTATGAATGGCTATCAACATTACTTTTTAAGTGCGGATAGTGCTTTTATAATGCAACCAGATATAACAATTACATATAATGAGGATTTATTGGATGATATTTCATATTCATTGTATTCAACACCAACAAATAAATATGACTTTGTTACATTGGTTTTACGTGATATAGCTATCGGTTTAGGATTTAACTGGTCATTTAAGGCAAATGTGAATGAAAAAAGAATGTCTGTGGATGAAACATTATGTACGCCGTATGAGAAACATATTATGGATGCCATAGGAAGTAATGACCCTTATGTGATATATAAAAATGCAACGAAGGGTACTCTTGATATTAATATTCCCAATTACGGAAAAATGACCTTATATGCACCCACGGCGTGGCAAGCAGGGTTGTCTTTAAATTCTTTTATTTCTGACTCCACTAAGAATATTACAAAATTATTAAGTAATGAATTTGGCAAGGGAACTGTAATACGTAATATTACAGACGATTACTCCGTTTTACTAAAAAATGCCATGGACTGGTATTGGCATGATGCTCCTGTTGGAGATCCAAGTAATCAAAATAGTGCGATTTATACATCAACGGATCAGGTCATTCCTTATGGAGGAACCATAACCAATGTGCAAAATAGTTTGCAGACTGTATCGATGGAGAGTGGAAAGACTGGACTAACAGCTTATGCCAAAAGTGATAATAATGTCCAAGCGAAAAATAATACAGGATTTAGTATAAATGATTATTGTAAACCTTATGATTGTAATTTTATTGCAAAAAATTCACCTCTTACGCATGAGGGTTATACTATAGCATTACTAAAAAAAGATGGGACATGGGATGTTGTTTCTATAGTTGAACTTGATGAGGATTTTGAGATAAATGTGAATAATCTTAATCTTGAAGATGATATTTCTAATTATGCTCGTACTTGTGATGGCTACTTAAGGTGTAGGGTAAATCGTTGTATGTTAGGATATGGCTATAATCAAGTTTATCGCAGTCAACGTACAAGATATTATGTTTTGGATTATCTTCCCCAGCGTGTAAAGATGGACTTTTCTGGTATAATGCCAATGGCTTCTACACGTTCTGTGGCAAATGAGTATCTACGGGATATAAAAATTGGTATTAAAAATTTAGAGGGTGTTGAACGGGTCGTTGTAGAACAATTGGATGAAGGGGAGCGCGTGCCCAGTAAATTTGAGGTGACTGATTTTAAAGACGGATATTTTGTTGCGACCGTGGATAAAGAGTTTTATTCGGATTTTACAGTTGTGTCTTATAATAAGAATGGTGGAACGCGTAGTGAGACATTTACTGTAGAACCTTTAGAACCTGCGGAACAAAATTATAATGTACAGGTGCTTGATAATGAAATCAGAATTACTTCTGCACGAGAGCGAAAAAAATCAAAAAAAATGTTGGTTTCATATGAAATTCTTCCTATAGATGAATATACAATTCGTCCCATTGTAAATAACATGATAGAAAATAACAAGGCGAACATTGATATAACTTCTCTGTCAAAAGGTACTTATGTGTTAAATTATTATGATGTAAGAGGATGCAAGCATTCGGTGAAGTTTAGAAAGAAATAAAAATCGAAAAATGTGTTGCTCACAGCACATTTTTCGATGGGTTGTACCACTTGTTTTGGTGGCATAAAAATATTCAAGTGGTACAATCCGCTTTCATAACCCAGCTCGTTTTCAACTGAACAGGAATGATAATGATGTAGTTATTCCTATCGAAGTTCTTAATGACGTAACTTATAGTGATATAAGCTGGGAAAATCGTATTCAGAAATAAGTTTTTCATTCAAACAATATAGGTAATCAAGAAAAATGTCGTACTTTTGTACATTATTTAATCATACACCTGCTGATATGAGCAAATTAGAAGACAAGAGTGATGCCAAAATTTGGTTGCATAAGTGGGGAATACCTATATCTCATGCTTGTTTATGGATGGTTGGCCTGCTTGTTACGACTGATTTTTTGAACGTTTTGAAACAGCTTTTTTCAAACAATAGTGAGCAGTACGCCATTTCACTTGGCGTAGTTATTGTAATATTCTTTGGAGAGATAATCCTTACGTTTGTAGATTGCGCCATAGAAAAGGAAGATTTATTGCTTAATATGACCTTTTGCAGATTTATAGCATTGTTCATAACAACAATAGTGGCTGTTGTAGTGTTTATGTTTTTAGGATGCCATTTTCTTTCGAATGCCGATATACAATATATAGGAAAATGTTTTATAGGAATGGTTATCCTTGTATCTTCGTTTACTAAGGGAATGGAGATTTGGTTGCAGAACAATTGGGATAAATACACAATAGATAGCCCAAAGAGAGTGCCTGAACTGAATTTCTCAATATAGATACTTATGTGATATGGAAAAAATAATATATTTCGGTGTAATTGTCATTTGCTTAGCTGTTTTTATAGTGATATTTTCAAGACTTTTGAAAGAGTTTGGGAAACAACTTAATTTGGCTAAAACAATATCAGTAAAAGTTTCTTGCGCAGGTTCAGCTGTTGCAGATGCTCCAAATGAGGTTAAGGTTCAGCTCAATTGCCGTAAATTCTATGACAAGAACAACAATCTGGTAAATCCAAACGATTATGATAAATTTTTGGTAAAAGGTTGGTCTATGTTGCTGTGTGGAATAAAAAATAACGATTTGCTGTTTACGCGTAAAATTCAATCTCTTGATGATGTGGTCTTTGATCGACCGCATGTCTATGTTCTAAAGCGTGATGAGTATGTCCGAAATAAGGTGGCAATTAAAAATGATCGTGCAGAATTTAAGGTGCGTAGGGCGTGGGCTATTGTTTGCATCGGGAAAGATGATTTAATGGAATCTATAAAAAAGATTGTTTCATCAGAGTTCTTTGTGGAGTTGAAACACAAACATCCCAACTCTTTTCTTACAGAAGACGAAATGCTAAAAGATTTCAATGACGAAAGAATTGAGCAGTATATGGAACAATACCCAGACAGCATGAACGAATCCGATAAGAATCATGTTGCTATCATTTCTACTACTCTTAAGGCATCTAAAGAAAACAAAGTCACGTTCTCTATTCATCCCGCAAGAACAATTGTGGGAGAGGTTGTATATTCATATAAAATATAATATTAATATAGTAAGGGGACTATGTCGTAATTAAGGCGTAGTCCCTTTTTTCATGTTTTTCCACTATATTATGAAATCAGACCCTTCTGGGTCTGATTTCATAATATAGTGGAAACTGCCTATTTCGAAGCATCCAGTGCCTGCTGTATGTCTTCGATGATGTCCTCCACATTCTCGATGCCCACCGAAAGACGGATGAGGTCGGGAGCCACGCCGGCTTCGCGGAGCTGTTCGTCGGAGAGCTGGCGATGGGTATGGCTGGCAGGGTGCAGTACACAAGTGCGCGCGTCGGCCACATGCGTGACGATGCAAATCATTTTCAGACTGTCCATGAAACGGATGGCATCCTCCTTGTCACCTTTCAAACCGAAGGCGATGACTCCGCACGAGCCGTTAGGCATGTATTTTTGTGCCAGTTTATAGTACTTGTTGTTTTCCAGTCCGCAATAGTTGACCCACGCCACACGGTCGTTCTGCTCTAAGAACTCCGCCACTTTCTGTGCGTTTTCGCAATGGCGTGCCATGCGAAGGTGCAACGTTTCGAGTCCCAAGTTAAGCAGGAAGGCGTTCTGCGGACTCTGGATGGACCCTAAGTCGCGCATCAGTTGGGCCGTGGCTTTGGTCATGTAGGCCATCCTTCCGAATGCCTTTGTATAAGTCAGTCCGTGGTAACTTTCGTCCGGTTCGCACAGTCCGGGGAATTTGTCGGCATGTGCGGCCCAGTCGAAGTTTCCGCTGTCCACGATGGCCCCTCCCACTGCGGTGGCATGCCCGTCCATGTATTTGGTGGTGGAGTGTGTGACGATGTCGGCTCCCCATTCAAACGGCCGGCAGTTGATAGGCGTGGCGAATGTGTTGTCCACAATGAGCGGCACGCCATGGTTGTGCGCCATCCGGGCAAAACGCTCGATGTCGAACACCTGTCCGCCGGGATTGGAGATAGTTTCGCCGAAGAAACATTTCGTATTGGGACGGAAGGCCGCTTCGATACGTTCGTCATCCCATTCGGGGT
Source organism: uncultured Paraprevotella sp. (assembly GCA_900548345.1). Lineage (GTDB taxonomy): Bacteria > Bacteroidota > Bacteroidia > Bacteroidales > Bacteroidaceae > Paraprevotella. The sequence continues at coordinate 36,920 of URKA01000024.1, forward strand.
CGACGAATGTGCATTCGATGCCCAGTTTCTTCATGGTGACACCGAAAAGATTGTACGTGCCGCCGTAGATGTTGTTCGAAGTGACGAAATGGTCTCCGGCCTGACAGATGTTGAACACGGCGTAGAAGTTGGCCGCTTGTCCCGAAGAAGTCAGCATGGCACCCACGCCGCCTTCCAGCTCGGCGATTTTGGCCGCCACGGCATCGTTTGTAGGGTTTTGCAGGCGGGTATAGAAATATCCCGTGTCTTCCAGGTCGAACAGTCGCGCCATCTGTTCGCTGTTGTCATACTTGAAGGTCGTGCTTTGGTAGATGGGCAATACGCGCGGTTCCCCTTTCTTGGGTGTCCATCCGGCCTGTACGCATACAGACTCTTTTCTTAGTTTCTTTTCCATTTTTTGTCTTTGTGATTATTTTTTGTCGATTTTCCGTTCATTCGTTTCTTTTTTCTGTGTCTGGTTTTTGTGGAGTCCTTTAACCTGCATCCATGCGGGTGTGGGGAATGTCACGACATCCTGGTATTCCAGATGAAGTTCCGGTATTTCGATTCTGTCGTCCGGTCGGAATGGAATCCTGTTCGGGTGTATGGGTGTGATTTCCACCTGACAGAAGCCGTTCTGGATGAAGTCCAGTTCGCGGGCGGCAGCCCTTGACAGGTCGATGATATATCGTTTTGAAAACGGTCCCCTGTCGGTTACTCTGACAAACACCTCCTTGTCGTTCAGCGGGTTCCTTACTCTAAGCAATGTGCCTAACGGGTAATTCAGATGGGCGCATGTCATGCTGTCGCGATGGTATTTCTCGCCGTTGCTCATTTTTTTGCCGTGCAGTTTGTCGGAGTAATAGGATGCTTTTCCCTTTGTCTGTTTTTGGGCAAAAAGCGGGCCTGCGCCAAGTGTGGTGCAAAAGAAGCAGCAATATGCGAAAAGCCATTTGTATGTCATGCGTATGCCTTTCTTGCGGAGCGGAATCCCAGTTCATGAAGGTCCCGTCCGATGAAAATCTTTGCAAATTACGTTTTTTTGTCCGTTTCTGCAAAAAAAACTCTCATTTATTATATTCTTTAATGGTTTGTGTCGTCTGTGGAGCCACCTTTCAACTTCTTTTTTCTCTTTTGGACAAAACTAAAAATAAAACTTCTGTTTTTAAAAATAAAAGTTTTATTCTTGAAACCAAAAGTTTTGTTTTTGAAAATAAAATTTTTATTTATAGAAGTGCAAGGCTGTGAAAAAAGAATAAAAGAGATGTTTTTTGTTTTTTTTCTGATTTTTCTTTGGGATTTTTGTTCCTTTGTTCGTATACATGATATATAAGGCTATATTAACTCTAATCTGAAATAATATGAGAAAGAAAATTGTTTTATGTATGCTCGGCATGGCCACCTTCGTGGGAACGGCCTTTGCGCAGGGCGTCGGCTTCCATCATCCGGGGTTGTTGCACTCGGAAGAGGATTTCCGGCAGATAAAGGAACGGGTCGCATCGGGTGACGAACAGACACTGGCTGCCCTTGATGTATTGAAGAATGCGCCGGGGGTGCGTGGAAACTGGGGTGGCGACTGGGTCATCAACGAACATATCTCGCGAGGTATCTCCGGACAGGAAAACTATATGAACTGCTATCGGAATGCCGCCCGTGCCTATCAGCTGGCTTTGCTCTGGAAGATTACGGGCGATACGGGATACGGCGAGGCGGCCAAGAACCTGCTGAACGGTTACCGTATCTGGAACAAGAGTCTGGGAGGCAATACCAATATGTCCTTGATTCCCGGATTTATCGGCTATCAGTTCTGCAATGCCGCGGAAATCATGCGCGACTATGACGGATGGCCGAAAGAAGAGTTCGAATTGTTCAAGCAATATATGATAGATGTGTGGTTCACGCTGGCACAGGACTTCCTGGAGCGTCGTCACGATACGGTGTACCGCGAGGAAAACTGGTATCATTATCACAGCAACTGGGGAGCCGGAAATGCGCTCTTCTGTGTGTCGCTGGGTGTATTGTGCGATGCCCCCGACATCTATAATTACGGTATGTACTGGTTCAAGGAAGGTCCGGGCAACGAATCCACCAAGGTGTCGGCTCTTGACGCGGCGGCTTTCGGCACCGGACTTTGCGGTTACGGATGGGGCTTGATGCCTTGGTTCCATAAGGACGAGCGCGGTCCGTTGGGTTATTTCGCCCAGTTGCAGGAGAGCGGCCGTGACCAGGGACATGCCATGGCAGGACTCGGATTGGCATCCTATACCTTGCAGACGGCTTTCAATCAGGGCGACAATGCTTTCTGTAACCTGAACAATATGGTAGTGACCGGAAAGGCCGGCAGTGCGATGATGGCGGCGGCTGCCGAGTATGTGGCTGCTTATAACACCGGAGTGGATGATTTGCCCTATACCACGAACTGGTGGATGGGAGGACTCAACGGAACAGGCCGCGGGCAGTGGAGGCCCATCTGGCAGCTGTTCATCAACCACTATCAGAACCGTATGGGCATCCCCATGAAATATTGCTCGGCAAAGAAGGCGGAGATTGGCATCGAAGGAGGTGGAGGTGCTTATGGTGGCAACAGCGGACATTATGACCATACGGGCTTCGGCGACTTGATGCATTATGACAAGCCCGTGGCCGAGGATGAAGTGCCGACCATCCTGTTCCCGACCATCCTGATGAACGGCAAACAGCACAGGTATGCCGAGGCCGGCGTGGTGGTAGACGGAGGAACGAGTACGGGTGGAAAACCTATCAAGGGTGTCGGATTCACCGGCGTGGAGCCGGGAACGGTGCTGATGTTGGGCGTGAGTCTCCCGAACGGAGAAGAAGATACCGGCAATTGGGTGTGGGAAGACGGCGTGACGGGACAGAACCGTCAGATTACGGCCGACCATTCCGGCATCTACCGTGTGACGTATACCAACAGCAAGGGGGTGAAGAGTGTGCAGATGTTCTCCATCGCAGTGCGCGGAGAAGGAATCAAAGGCACATTCACTTGCACGGCAAACTATTGCGGCAAGGTTATCGAAGGCTCCGAAGTCGAGATGGGTATCGGACGTTCGGTGTCGCTCAGGACTTCCTATACCAACTGGAACTATATCGAGAGCGAGACTTGGTACGACGAGACGGGAAAGGCTATTGCTTCCGGCGGCTCTTATACCTATACGTTGAGAGACAACAACCCGCATGAGCTGACATTCCGTCTGGTCAATCAGTCGGGTGTGGTGATTGAAAGGGTGTTCCATATCAAACCCTACGAGAATGACAAGACCGATCTGCTCTCCGACCCGAACTGTAATAACGTGTCCTTGTGGGATACAAACGTGGAAGGCTTTGCTGTCGGAACTTCGTCCTATACCGGTTTTTCCGGTTCTTACATTGAGCGTCAGTGCAAGGCCACTGCCAACGGAATGTCTTGCTGGGGACAGGAGATATTCGATATGTCCGAAACCCTTACGGGACTTCCTGCCGGGAAATACGAGCTGTCCGCATCGGTCATTGCCACTCAGCAGAGTCTGACGGGCGCGGCCGGAAAGGATTATGTGAAGGATGTATATCTGTATGGCGGCGGTGCGAATACGGCCGTGTCGTCCCAAGACGGTGTTCCCGAATTCTTCACGGTGAATTTCTATGTCGGTGAGGACGGAAAGACCACGTTGGGCGTCAAGAATGTGACGAACCAGAATAAGGGCAATTCCCCCAACGGGGCGAACTGGGTGGCTGTAGACAACTTTACCTTCGTGTATAGAGGCACGGATGACTTGTCGGCCGACCTGGCGGAGATGCGCAAAAAGGCGGCTGCAGCGAAAGAAGACGAGATGATGCCTTCCTTGTATCAGACATTGAAGACATTGGCGGAAGGTTCTGCCGAGGATGTTGCCGCTGCGGTGGAACTTGAGCGCGCGTTGGGTGAGGCGCAGATGCTGGCTGTTCATTACAAGGATTACATGGCTGTGTATAAACAGTATAAGGAGTTTGTAGAGAGAGGCGGTGTGACCTATGCCGAATTGCTGGAGGCGTTGGAGGCTTTTGAAAAGGCCGGACATGTAGAGGAGTTCTTTGCGGCTTACGAGAGTCTGGAGGCTGCATGGAGCAGATACCTGTGCGAGGCGGAGATTCCGGTGGATATGACTTCGGCCTTGATGAATACGGAACTGGCAGGAGTGGGTACGAACAACCTGTACTGGCTGACAGAGGCCGGAGGCGGAAACTTCCAGGTGCTGGCCGTTGACGGTTCCGATACGCAGCGTGGCGATGCTGTGGCCGCCAATATGATTGAACGTTGGTGTACGGCCAATTTCGCTGTGGGCGAACGGCTGATTTATCAAGAGGTCGTAGGTATGCCGGCCGGACGTTTCGTGTTCAAGGCTGCCGTGCAGAAAGGACGTGAGCAAGGGGCGATAGAACTGTTTGCCAATCAGGCCGGCGAGCCGGTCATGTCTCCGCTTGTATTGCGGAACTGTTCCGTTTCGACAATCGTGAAGGGGGGCAACCTCTCGGTGGGTGTCCGTTCGGCTGAGGCCAATGCCTGCCAGTGGGTGTCCATGACCGATTTTGTATTGGAGTACCATAGTCCGGTGATGTTGCTCAACGAGGCTTTGGCCGAAGCTGCCGCGCTGAACTACGGAACGGACAGCGACAACGCACTGCAGACGGCGGTGTCTGAGGCTCAGGGCATGCTGGCCGAGGGTACGGCTTCGGAACGTGTCGCTGCCTATGAAAGCCTGTTGAAGGCCATCAATCAGTATAAGATAAAGAACGCGTCGGCGGAACATCCCGTGGACATGACGGAATATGTGAAGAACGGCGACTTCCGCAAGCGCAGGCTGGGCGGATGGACATCCGCAACTTCGGCTGTGGCCGCATTCTGCCAAGGCGCGATGGAAGTGTATCATGCTCCGTTCGACTTCTCGCAGACCGTATCCGGACTGCCCATCGGTAATTACCGTTTCAGCATGCAGGCCCGCAGCAATTCCGGTGCCGACAACTCTACATTCGGCATTTATCTGAAGAATGCTTCCGGCGAGCCGACAATGGTTTATGCTGCCGACAAGACCCGCGCGGACGGAACGAATGCCGGACTTCATCTGGGGCAGAATGCCGATGATTTCAAGGCCGATGCCGAAGTGTCGCGTATTGCGGCGGAGACTTTCTCCACCGGTGAGGTGACGGTAGGAATGTCATGTACCTCGGCTAATATGTGGTGCGTCCTGGGCGGCCTGAGGCTGGAATACACCGGTGTTGACAACAGTGAACTGTTGACGAACTGGAACGAGCAGGTGAAGGTGGCTAACGGGCTGGACCGTACGGCCATGAACGACACTGTGGCTGCTTTGCTGGACAAGGCGGTCGATGTGGAAATCACGAAGATAGACACGGACTCCTTGTCGAAGGCATTGAAGAACCTGATGACGCAGATTGGCAGCGCACGCAAGTTCATCCAGGTGTATGCCGATTTCAACTCGTTGACAAAGGAGGTGGAGGAGATTATCGCCAACTCCACACCGACTGTCGAACCCACGCGCGCACTCTTGCAGAACACGCTGGACAACGCGAAGAGTGAGGCTGAAGATGCACCGACCCCTGCCGATCTGACAGAGATTTACAACACGCTCGAAAGCGGCCGCCAGTCTTATGTGGTCGATGCGGTGCCGTTGAATGGTATCGGCTTCGACTTGACGTTCAAGGTGGCGAATCCTTCAGGAACGCAGGCCGGCGGATGGTCCACAGACGGTACGGGCAATTTCTTCCCGGTAACGGACGGAAAGGTCAACGGCGAGTATGCCGGTACGTATTTCGAGAAATGGGACATCGAAAGTTATGTCTTTAAAGGTGCACGTCCGATATACCAGACGCTGTCCAATATGAAGAACGGCCGCTATGTGCTGACGGCGGCAGCCTTCCGTATGAATGAGTTTGGCAACGGCTCTGTGCCTGCCGGTTCGGTCAGCCTGTATGCCAACGATACGCAGGTGGAAGTGACGTCCGCCAAACTGGATTACTTCGAGCTGGAGACGGTGGTTTCCACGCAGAAACTTGAACTGGGACTGACGACAAGTTCTGTAAACACGGCCAACCGTGTGGGTCTGGCAGATGTGCGCCTGATGTACTACGGGCCGCAGAAGACAGTGCTGGACGAGAATGATGAGGTGCTGACCGTGGAGAACGGTACCAAGGGAGACATCACGTTCGTACAGTCCTGGAAGAAGAACCAGTGGAATGTGGTATGCCTTCCCGTAGATTTGAGAGTATCCTCTCTGGTGAAGAAATACTTCACGGCCGTGAAATCACTGAGCAAGGTGGACATGTCGGGTGATGTATGCAACTTGTATTTCACCAACTCCACGAGGGCGAGGGTAGGTATTCCTTACTTGGTTCAGGTGGCCGAAGATGTGGAAGAGACCGTCTTCACCAACATGGCCGTGGATACGGAAGCCTATGCCACCAATGGCGTGACGGTGACCGACGGAACGGTTACGGCCAAGATGCAGGGAACCTGTCAGGTGACATCTCTTACTTCCGACAATGCGTATGTGTTCGAGGCTAAAGGCGTCCGTAAGGCTGAGGCCGGAGAGAAAGTGAAAGGATTCCGTGCATTCCTCGAAATAGAGGGCGCATCGCCGAAACAGATTAACGTGTACGTCGATGGCGAACTTGTGACGTCGGTTGAAGGCGTACGTGCGGATTTCCTCGGTAAAACAGTTGACGTGTATACCGTGAACGGTGTGAAAGTGAAATCATCCGTCAAGCAAGCCGATGCGCTTCAAGGCTTGCCCAAGGGTATTTACATTGTAGACGGTAAGAAGGTGATAAAGTAATATTGTTGTTTCTCATGAAGAGGGGTGTCTGGCAGAAATGCGGACACCCCTTCTCTTTATATGCCGAACGGAAAGTGAAGTAAAATTGTGCGTGTGGTATTAATATATAGATATTTATTCATATATTTGCAGATAAATATCAATAGATTACTATATGGGTAACCTTTCTTATACGACCAATAGTGACATCATATCCTTTCTTTGCAGACGTCTGAAAGAGTATCGTCTTGCAGCACGGATGAGTCAAAAGGAGATGGCAGAGAGGGCTGGAGTAAGTCTGGCCACCATCAGTCATCTTGAACAGGGCGTGAGCCGTAATATCACGCTCAACAATTTTGTTTCTCTCTTGCGTGTGTTGGGGATGGAACAGCGTTTGCGCGATGTGTTGCCCGAATTGCCCATGCCGCCGATGGCGTTGAGACAGATAAACAAACTCATTCCTAAAAGAGTAAGGAGAAATAACGATGATACGGAATCTTGATGTCTTTTTATGGAATCGGAAAGTAGGTTCTTTAGTTACCTATAAGGAGAATTACGCAGAAAAGATATGTTTCTATTTTGACCGTGACTTTATTTGCAGTGGCTATGATATAGCCCCTTTACGTGCCTCCATTACCAGCATTTCTGTAAAGAACGGTTTGCCTGTGTATGCTGAAGAGGAGAAACTTTTTGGCGGGTTGCCTTCTTTTATTGCAGATTCATTGCCGGACTATTGGGGAAACCAAGTGTTCAATGAATGGGCAAAATCCCATCACATTAGCCCGCGACGTTTGTCTGCTTTAGACCGTCTGGCTTACATCGGCAGACGAGGAATGGGAGCATTGGAGTTTCTGCCGCCGGCAGCCGAAGATATGGAGCAGCCATTCAAGGTGGAGATTGCCGACCTGTACAAGTTGGCTCAATCGGCATTGAACGAGGCGAAAGGACTTAAGGTCGAGATGCAGCCGGATTTCATGATAGAGAGTCTGTTCAGGGTGGGGACATCAGCCGGTGGCCGCAGACCCAAGGCTATTATTAACTTCGCTCCGGAAACCAATGAATGTTATTCCGGTCAGGTGGCAGCCCCGCAGCCCGGTTACATCCCTATGATAATCAAATTCGATGAACATTCGGATATACCTACTACACGCATTGAATACAGTTACTATCTTATGGCGAAAGATGTCGGATTGAGTATGATGCCCTCACGTCTTGTCGAGGGTGAACATACCGCTCATTTTCTGACTGAACGTTTTGACCGCCGTGGGGGGAAGAAAGTGCATGTACAGACTTTGGCTGCCATGCAACCTTCTTCTGCCAGCTATGAAGACTTGTTTGACACGGCCTGTCGGATAGGGGTTTGGCCGGCGGAACTCAAGCAGTTGTTTCTTCTGACTGTCATGAATGTATTGGGGGGTAATGTAGATGACCATAATAAGAATTTCAGTTTCCTGATGAATGAAGATGGAATATGGCATATTGCTCCGGCGTACGATTTCACTTTTTCTGTCGAACCGTCTGCACCGGTATATATGAACCGTCATAGTATGACCATAGGCAACAAAAATTCTGATTTCGAACGTGGCGACCTGCTTGAATTGGCCAGACGTTACAATATTAAAGGAGCCGATGCGATGATTGGAAAGGCTGTAGATGTGGTTTCCAACTACGACCGTTATGCAGAGCAAGCCGGTGTTGATGAATATTGGTGTCGGCATATTAAGGAGGAAACGGGTTATAGAATAAATAATATACTCAATCACTATAAGACTTAAAAGCAATCATATAGTGTTTGTTCGACAATAAGTAGTTTTGATTGCATGGATAGGGTGTCTGGCAGAAATGCGGACACCCTTTTCTTTATATGCCGTTTCAGGTTATAAAGCGGACGTGAAAAAGGCGACTTCTGGCCTTTTCCGACTTTTTTTGAAGAAAAAACGATTTTTCTTTGGGATTTTCATCGGCTTGTTCGTATAGAATATATACGAATAAGGGAAACTGATAATTCGATGATACATTAATCTAATTTAAAAAAACAAAAAATGAAAACACAATTACTTTTTACGGCTGTGCTGATGGCGGCAACCGGAGTGGTGTCACATAATGTGTACGCCAGGCAAGGATTTGCTTCGGTAACGTCTGTGTCTGCAATGGTCGCTGCAGAAGGCGAGAATGTTGAGGCAGAACCGGCGTCGGACGATTTTACGGATTACACTTCGTATGTGAAGAATGCAAGTTGTACGGTAGATGATAGGACTACGTGGACCCGTAATAATCTTCAAGGAAATGACAATTATTTGATAATGGCTGATGTTTTGAATAGTGACGTGTTTTCCGGAACCGGTATAGAATTCTGGCGAAAAGCAAATGCAGATGGCGCCTTGAAAAACCAAGATTTGATTTGGCAAATTGTAAGAGGGTTGCCTGCCGGTACATATAATGTGACAGCTTATGCGGCCGGAAGAGACCAGGGGGCCGGAGATATACATAATGGGGATTTGTTTTTGTTTGCCGCAGATAAACAAGTGCAGGTTACCAGTAATAAATGGGCTGAATATACAATAGAAGGTGTTGAGGTTGGCACTGACGGCATGCTTAAGATTGGTCTTCATGGAGGTGCAGGGAATTGGAATAACTGGGTTCAGATTGCTGATGTAAGATTGGTTTATGTGAATAACAAGGCTTCTTTGGATTTGGCTATAGAAAAGGCTACAGGCATTAATTCAGTATATAATGACGCTGATTTGTCTGCGGAGATTACAACGGCTCAAAGCATAGGGGAAGGAGAAACTTCAACAGTGTATAAAACAGCCATTGGGAACCTGAATCAGGCGATGGATGATGCTTTAGTAGCAAATGTTACTTCAGATAAACCTTATCAATTATATACAATTGCCAATGATTTCAGTGGTGTTGTACCTAATGGATGGACTGCTGTCAATGGCTCTTTTGGTCGACTTGCCTTAACAAACAATAATAAAGCTACGGAATACTATCATAGGGCGTTTGAGGTGAAACAGGAATTGAAAAATTTGCGGAATGGTAAATATAAGGTCAGTGTACAAGCTATCAGTAATGATACGCAGGATTTTTATATTTATGCACAAGGGGATGGTGATGTAACTCAAATTGATAAGCACGTTACGGCAAATTCTATTCAGGAAGGTAGTGGAAACGTATTTCAACAGACGGTTAATTATATGATGGCGCATCCGACTGAACAACTTGTGGAAATAGAAACAAATGTCATTAATGGAACGTTGACGGTGGGAATGCGTGCAGGAGGTAACAACTGGATGGTTGTTAACGATTTTAAGTTAGAGATCCTTGAATTTATTTCGCTTGAAAAGATAAAGAATCTTTATCTGGAAAAAGTGGAGGTTTGTAAGCAGCTGGCAAAATCTTTGGAAGGAAAAATATCTACGGCTTGTTTAACAGAGTTAAATAAGGATGCAGTGGAATATAATACGATAGAAAAGTATACTCAGGCCATTGATAATGCCAATAATATGATGCTTCTGGCCAATTCGATGGTGGCTCCCTACCAAGAGTATGTTGATTTGCGTACAAAAATACAAGAGGAGATTGCAAAAAGTACAGGAAACCAAGAGACTTTGAACAATGCAATTGATGAGCAAAACGAGGCTCTGAATGCTGCTATGACAGTGGAAGAGATTGATGATGCACGTGAAGGGCTGTTGAAAGATTATAAGGTATACTTGAAATCAGCACAGCCTACAGATGGCAATGTGGTGGATTATACTGTCATGTTAAAGAATCCGACTTGTGCGGAGAATAACGGCTGGGAGAAATTTGTGGAAAACGTTTCTAACGGGTATAATGTTAACTCAGATGGTAGGATAGGAGTTGAAACGTGGGTTCAAGCAGGTACGGCACGTAAAAACATGAATCTGATATGGCAGACAGTGAAAGGTTTGCAACCGGGAAAGTATACGTTCAAGGCGTATGCCGTGGGCCGAGATCAGACCCGTTCGGGTGAACCTTATAATGGTAGCCTGTATCTATTTGCCAATGACAATGTGACGGAAGTGAATGGCAGGACCTGGACTGAATGTACGGTGGAATGTATCGTATTAGAAGACGGTGAACTCACAGTCGGAATCGCTGCGGGACCAGACAATGAAAACAATTGGAATGCAATTACAGATGCAACCTTAGGGTACAACGGAAATTTAGTAGGAAAGACAGAAACGGAATGGATGGCAGATGTTTTGGCTGCTAAAAATGCGGAAGCGAAAGAGTATATAACGAAGTATCCTGAAATAACAGCAAAATGTAAGGAACTATTGAAACAAGATGCAACGGTTGCAGACAACGCTACAGTGGAGGATTATAGAACTGCTATTGCCAAGAAGAATGAACAGATGAAGGATGCGTATGCTATAATTAACTCCTATAAGGAGTATTCGGCTTTAAAGAAACGTTGTGATGAGTTCTTTAATAATGTATCTCTTGCATCGGAATGGACCGAAAAAGCAACCTTGATTATAGAAAATGTTGAAGCCACAACAGAATCAAATGTAGTTATTGCTGCTATACAGGAACTGAAAAAGATTCGGAATGAGATTGTGGATAATGCCGCCCAGAATAGTGAAGATTTTGTTTTTGATGTTACAGGATTGTACATTCAGTATCCGGACCCAACTTCTTTGAATGTTCATAGACCTCTTACCGATTTTGGATGGAATTCGGAAGTTGGTGGAAACAGACAGACTAACAACTCTACTAATGATAATAAGAAAGGAGTTGAGTTTTATGAAACATGGAATGGCAATAATACGATAGAGAACGGAAGATGGGCGATATATCAAGATATCACGTTACCGGCTGGAAATTATAAATTGACCGCTGAGGCTTTTTGGGGAGCGACAAACAATGCCTCGGAAATGAATGGTGCGTTGTGTGCTGGAAATGTTTATAGCGAAAATATAGTCTCTCATGATGCCTCCAATTTATTGCCTGTTGGATTGGATTTTAATCAGGATGCAGAAGAAGGTATGGTTCGTGTCGGTCTTAGGGCTACAGCTGGAAATGGTAGTAATTGGTGTGGTTTTCGTAATATCAAGATTGAATTGGTTGCGTCGAATCTTGTTTTGTTGAGTGAGACGGATGAAACAGATAAGGTGGAAGATAAGGAGAAAGCATGTGTCAAAATGTCCCGCGTCCTGAATGGCGATGAAAAATGGAACACCTTCTGCGTACCGTTCGCCATGACATCGGAGCAGCTGTCAGCCAACGGCATCAAGGAGGTCCGGGTGCTGGA
>URKA01000025.1 GCA_900548345.1 uncultured Paraprevotella sp.
TAGGGCACACACATGACACGGACGCTGTGAAACCGCACGGATTTTCGGCCTTTTCTTATGCATTGGTTTTCAAGATGATACAAACACCGAATCGCTCACCTGTGAAGAGCCGGCTCTTCACAGGTGAGCGATTCGGTCTTCACAGGTGACCATTTTAGCCCTCACAGGTACGCATTGCGGGGCGGGAATATAGAGGCATCTACAAATGAGAAAAGAAAGAGGAAAACGAATCAAAAAGAAAGGTGAGGGAAGCTAATGAAAACGTCGGCAGAAGACCATATTTAAAGGAAACAAACTGCCGTTTCTATATAATAAGGTATAAGGGTCCGCACTTACGATACTATTTTTCCTTTTCGCAGCGACCGACAAAGGGAATGGAACCGGCCGCTTATATCCGCCATTTCCATCCCCATGATGCCATTACAGATAGTCCGGAAGCTCGTAGAGTTTCATGGCATGGCTGGCCTTAATCAAGATATAATATCCTTTCGGCTTCTTGATGGACAACGCCTGCTTCACCTGTTCCACATTGTCGAACGTACGGAACGGATGCTGCAATGATTTAAATCCGTGCCCCACAAGCCATACGTGTCTGAAAGACTCACCTACGAGAAAATCCACCACCTTCTGATGTTCACGCCAACTTGCACCGCCCAATTCGCCCATATTACCAAGAATCACCATCTTATTGTCCACCTTCATGTCGCGGAAATTCTCCAAAGCCGCCATCATGCTGGTCGGGTTGGCATTATAGGCGTCCACAATCAGTTTGTTGTCTGCTGTCTCCGTCAACTGCGAGCGATTGTTGACAGGCTTATATGCCGCCAACGCGTCGTTGATTTGTCCTACAGGCACACCGAAAGCACGCCCGACCGTAGCTGCCGCCATCAGGTTCTTCACATTATACGCGCCAATCAACTGTGTCTGCACGGTTTGCCACTCGCCGCCAGCCGGCCGCCAACGGAACTTCAGGAAAGGTGCACATTCCACTACCTCGCCTTCCACACTCAGCGTGTCACCTCCGGGAGCCCCATAACAAATCTGATGCAAGCCGCCGGCCATTCCCGTCAAATCCTTACTGTCGCGGTCGACAAACACCGCACCGTGCTTCCCACGCAGATAATCATACAACTCACCTTTCGTGCGCACCACCCCCTCGAAAGAACCGAATCCCTCGATATGAGCCATACCCACATTGGTGATGATACCGAAATCCGGGTCTACAATCTCGGCCAACGTCTTGATTTCTCCCGGATGATTCGCCCCGGTCTCAATAACCGCTATGGTATGTTCCGCCGTCAAACGCAGCAAAGTCTTCGGCACCCCGATGTGGTTATTGAAATTTCCTTGGGTATAAAGCACGTTGTATTTCTTCGACAAGACACACGCCATCAGTTCTTTTGTCGTAGTTTTCCCATTCGTACCGGTCACCTCTATTACCGGTATCTTGAACTGTTCGCGATGGTAATGCGCCAGTTGCTGCAAAGTTTTCAGCACATCATCCACCAGAATATACCGCTCATCTTCCGGCACCACATATTCTTTCTCATCCACAACGGCATATCTGCATCCCCGCTCCAAAGCTCCGGCGGCAAAGGCATTGCCATTGAACGAAGCGCCTTTCAATGCAAAAAACATGGAATCTTCGGGGCATTCCCTACTGTCTGTCGTGATGACAGGGTGCTGGATATAAAGTTTATAAAGTTCTGCTATCTCCATTTTTTCCTTTTTAATATCAACAAAGCAAAGATAGCGCAAGCCCAACAAAACGCCAAAAGAACAAAGCGTTTTTTATCATCCCTAAGAATATTCCACGAAATTCCGCGCCGAACAGGCACGAAACCAAATATTTCTGCGTACATTTGCACAAAGAACAGGAAAAACATGCTTACACACATACCATACAGCATACGGGTAAACGGACAACTCATGAACCTGTCTACACCGAAAGTAATGGGCATACTGAACGTTACGCCCGACTCATTCTATGCAGGCAGCCGCAAGGAAACCGAAAAGGACATCGCCGAACGCGTGGAACAGATCGTCTCGGAAGGAGCGGACTTCATCGACATCGGCGCTTACTCATCACGTCCGAACGCAACGGATGTCTCTGCGGCGGAAGAAGCCGGCAGACTGCGCCGCGGACTGGACATCATCCGACGCATCGCATCTGACGCCGTTGTATCGGTAGACACTTTCCGTGCCGATATCGCAGCCATGTGTGTGGAAGAATACGGAGTGGCCGTCATCAACGACATTTCGGGCGGACAAATGGACAAGGCCATGTTCGACACCGTGGCACGACTGAACGTACCCTACATCATGATGCACATGAAAGGCACACCGCAAGACATGCAACAGCATCCGCACTACGACCATCTGATGAAAGAAGTCATGCTGTATTTCGCAGAACGCGTCCAAGAACTGCACGCAAGAGGCGTGAACGACATCATCCTCGACCCTGGGTTCGGTTTCGGAAAGACACTTGCCCACAACTATGAGCTACTCAAGAAGATGGAAGAGCTGCAACGTTTCTCCCTGCCCGTATTGGTCGGCATATCACGCAAATCCATGATATACAAGCTACTCGGATGCACGCCGGAAGAATCATTGAACGGCACGACCGTATTGAACACCCTCGCCATGGAAAAAGGCGCCTCAATCCTTCGCGTACACGATGTCAAGGCATGCGTGGAAGCCGTAAGAATATTTAACGCAATGAACACTCAGAAGTAAAGCCATGCCATTAGTTTTCGGATTAAAAGACTTCATAGACATCTTCCTTGTCGCCCTCATCCTATTCTATTGCTACAGGGTGATGAGGGAATCCCGCTCCCTGAACGTCTTCTATGGCGTGCTGATATTTGTCGTCTTCTGGCTGTTCGTCTCCCAAATCCTCGAAATGAAGCTGCTCGGCTCCATTTTCGACAAATTGGTAAGCGTCGGCGCACTGGCCTTAATCATTCTTTTTCAAGACGAGATACGCAACTTCTTCTTTACCATAGGCACACACCGACAGGTGGCAAGCCTGCTCAAACTGTTCCGAAGCAAAAAGAAAACGGCGGAAAAAGCCGAGAAGGACAAAATCATGCCCATAGTCATGGCCTGCATGAGCATGAGCAAGCAAAAGATCGGCGCTCTGATAGTCCTCGAACGCGGCCTGCCCTTGAACGATATTATCCGGTCGGGAGAAGTCATAGACGCCAACATCAACCAGCGCCTCATCGAAAACATCTTCTTCAAGAACAGTCCGTTGCACGACGGGGCGATGATTATCAGCCGCAACAAGATTAAAGCCGCAGGCTGTATACTTCCGGTTTCGCACAGCATGGAAATCCCCAAAGAACTCGGCCTGCGCCACCGTGCCGCATTAGGTATCGCACAAGAGACCGACGCATTGGCGGTTATCGTATCGGAAGAGACCGGCAACATATCCATTGCACACAACAAAGAGTTCAACTTGCGACTTTCCGCCGAAGAACTGGAACGCTACCTGACCGGAGAACTATAGGAAAAGCAGAGATGCATATTTCCTCTTTCATTCCCGTGCAAAGTCGGGAAATAATATAAGAATCACTCTTTTATTCGGTCGGAATTCAGTAATTTTGCACACTGAACCGTATATAATAAAACATCAAGACATATAAATACAGTGAACCATGGATTTGATTAAAGAGATTATCACCCGCGCTCAAGCCAACAAACAGCGCATCGTTCTTCCCGAAGGTACGGAAGAACGCACTTTGAAAGCTGCCAACCTTGTATTGACAGAAGAGATTGCCGACCTTATCCTTCTGGGCAAACCTGCGGAAATCGAAGAAGCAGCCAAGAAATGGGGATTGGGAAACATCTCGAAGGCCACCATCATTGACCCTGAGAACCATCCCAAGAAAGAAGAGTATGCCCAACTGCTCTATGAACTCCGCAAGAAAAAAGGAATGACTCTTGAGGAAGCACAGAAGAAAGTAACCGACCCGCTTTACATGGGCTGCCTGATGATTAAGGCCGGAGATGCCGACGGACAGCTCGCCGGAGCACGCAACACCACCGGCGACGTATTGCGCCCTGCGCTTCAGATTATCAAGACCACACCGGGAATCACCTGCGTTTCAGGTGCCATGCTATTGCTCACCAAAGCCCCCAACTATGGCAAGAACGGCGTATTGGTGATGGGCGACGTAGCCGTCACTCCTGTACCGGACGCACAACAACTGGCCGAAATCGCCGTGTGCACCGCACGTACGGCAAAGGCTGTGGCCGGACTGGACCCCAAAGTGGCCATGCTGAGCTTCTCCACCAAAGGTTCGGCCAAACATGAGGTAGTGGACAAAGTGGTAGAGGCCACCAAACTGGCACGCGAAATGGCACCGGGAATGAGCATCGACGGCGAACTGCAGGCCGACGCGGCATTGGTTCCGAGCGTAGGTGCAAGCAAGGCTCCCGGCTCTGAAATCGCCGGTCATGCCAACGTACTAATCGTGCCGAATCTTGAAGTGGGCAACATCTCCTACAAGCTGGTACAGCGCCTGGGACATGCCGAAGCCATCGGCCCCATCCTCCAGGGTATCGCACGTCCGGTCAACGACCTGTCTCGCGGTTGCTCCATCGAGGACGTATACACCATGATTGCCATCACCGCCAACCAGGCCATTGCCGCCAAAGAGCAGAAATAACCATACAACAGATTATCACATAGAAAACGACATGAAAGTATTAGTATTGAATTGCGGAAGTTCTTCCATCAAATACAAATTGTACGATATGGACAACCAGACCGTCATGGCACAGGGCGGAATAGAAAAAATCGGCCTGCCCGGTTCTTTCCTTAAAATGACCTTGCCCGACGGTACGAAGAAAATCATCGAAGAGGACATTCCGGAACATACCAAAGGAGTGCAGTTCATCTTCAGCATCCTGACCGACGAGAAACTCGGCGCACTGAAATCGCTGGACGAACTGGGCGCAGTGGGCCACCGTATGGTGCACGGCGGCGAGAAATTCAACAAGAGCGTAGTGCTGACCCCGGAAGTACTCGAAGCCTTCACGGCCTGCAACGATCTGGCCCCGCTTCACAATCCGGCCAACCTGAAAGGTGTGAATGCCGTATCCGCCCTGCTGCCCGACATTCCGCAGGTGGGCGTGTTCGACACCGCTTTTCACCAGACCATGCCCGACTATGCCTACATGTACGCCCTCCCGTATGAGATGTACGAGAAATACGGCATACGCCGCTACGGTTTCCACGGAACTTCCCACCGTTATGTATCCCAACGCGTATGCGAATACCTCGGCGTAAACCCCGAAGGCAAACGCATCATCACCTGCCACGTAGGTAACGGCGGCTCCATCTCCGCAGTCAAGGACGGCAAATGCGTGGACACATCCATGGGACTCACCCCGCTCGAAGGCCTGATTATGGGCACGCGTTCAGGCGATGTAGACGGAGGCGCCCTGACTTTCATCATGGACAAAGAAGGGCTGACCCCGACTGAAATGTCCAACCTGCTGAACAAGAAATCCGGCGTAGCCGGTATCACGGGCGTTTCGTCCGACATGCGCGAAGTCATCGCCGCTGCCAAAGAGGGCAACAAACGTTGCCGCCTGGCATTGGAAATGTATGCCTACCGCGTGAAGAAATACATCGGCGCATACGCCGCTGCCATGAACGGTGTGGACATCATCCTTTTCACCGGCGGTGTGGGCGAAAACCAAGCCGACATGCGCGAAGCGTTCTGCAACGGCCTTGAGTATCTGGGTGTTAACCTCGACAAGGAGAAGAATAACGGCATCCACGGAGACGAAGCTGTCATCTCCACTCCCGACAGCAAGGTCACCGTATGCGTTATCCCTACCGATGAGGAACTGATGATAGCCAAAGACACGATGGCCTTGGTATAAGCACAAGGACATTCCATATAATCAAAGGACGGCCATTCATTGTTGACCGTCCTTTTTTTCTCCCCCGTCCCCACCTCAAAAACCGGGCATTCCGTCAGTGCAGACTCACTTCACCACAAAGGGCTGCCCGCTATGTCACAGGCAGCCCTCTTATATATATGACTTGTGCCGCACCGGCACCGTTCACGGTTACGGATGTGAATCCCCCTCGATATAATTCTCAAGAAAAAGGTGCTCACCGTCGAATACGGCGTAGGTGAACTGCGTAATCCAATCGCCAAGCACTAACACGCGGCTGTTGCGCGTAAGCATCAAATCCAGTTCGATGTGACGATGGCCGAAGATAAAAAAATTGATGTCGGCGTGTGTCTTCAGGTAATCCTTCGCATACAGCACGAGCGGTTCCTTGTCCTCACCCTGATACGGCGGGTCGCCACCTTCACAATCGTGCTTGAGCCGGCTATGTGCTGCCCACTTGAGACCGAAAGCCATCGCCCAACGGGGATGCAGACAAGAGAACAGACTACGGCAGACACGATTATGGAACACCGAGCGGAGCAAACGGAACTTACGGTCGGCATCACCCAATCCGTCGCCATGTGCCAACAGAAACAGCTTGTCGCCGATTTCCACGGTCATCGGTTCCGTGTGGAGCACCACACCACACTCTTTCGGCAAGTAGTCATCGCACCATATATCATGATTGCCGATAAAAAAGTGAACCTCCACACCTAAGTCTGTCAGTTCGCTGATTTTGCCGAGAAAACGGGTATACCCGCGGGGCACTACGGTCTTGTATTCATACCAAAAGTCGAAAATGTCTCCCAGCAGATACACGGCTGACGCCTTATGTTTGATGCCGTCCAAAAAATTCACCAACCGGCGCTCACGCGTCCGGTCATGAGGAATGGAACGGCAGCCCAGATGGGCATCTGAAAGAAAATATACGTTCTTCATCATAAGAATCCCAGCTCCATTTTGGCTTCCTCCGTCATCATGTCTTTATCCCATTCAGGTTCAAACACGAGGTTCACCTCCACCGACCTGATTTGCGCGATGCTCTCCAGCTTCTGCCTCACATCCTCCACGATGAAGTCGGCTGCAGGACAGTTGGGAGCCGTGAGCGTCATGTCTACGTTCAAATCGAAATCGTCCGTCAGGTCTATCTTATAAATCAATCCCAGGTCGAATATATTCACCGGAATCTCCGGGTCGTACACCGTCTTGAGCATCTCGACCACCTTCTCTTCCGTGGTCGTTCTGTCGGGTTGTTCTTGTTCTTTTTCCATGTAATTAGCTTCATTTTATCTGTCAGGCCAGGCGGCCTTCATCGCAATAACTGTAATAATCTCCGTCGGTCAGTATGATATGGTCCAGCAGACGGATGTTCATCGTCTGGCAGGCATTGTGCAGGCGCCCGGTCAGACGGTCATCTTCGGCACTGGGACGCTTGTTGCCCGACGGGTGGTTGTGGCATAGCGCCACTACGGGCGCATTGCGCAACAAGGCTTCGCGAAGAATCAGGCGTATGTCTACCGCCGTTTCCGTCAGTCCTCCCTTGCTCACCAGCACACGGTCTATCACACCACATGCCTGATTGAGCAGGAGTGCATGACATTCCTCATGAGCAAGGTCCTGCATACGGGGCAGGAAGAAGTCATACAAATCAGCACTCGAACGTATGGACGTCTTCTCGGCGTTCTCCTCCTCCATCCTGCGCCTCCCCAGCTCGCACGCCGCCATGATGGTTATCGCCTTGGCATCGGCCAACCCTTTGTAGCGGCGCGTCTTCTTCAGTTTCCCGGTCTGCGGGTCGGTAGCGGTCACCCATCCCGTCAGTTCCTCGTAAGGCATGCGCCCCAGTGTCTTCAACCGGTTGTCGCAGTCAGCCAGCACGCGCCGCATCAGGTCGACGGCCGATTCTTCGGCATTTCCCGAACCGATAAGTATGGCCAACAATTCGGCATTGCTCAGTGCCGCAGCTCCCTTCCGCATCATCTTCTCACGCGGACGGTCTTCTTCGGCCCATTGGCAGATGCTCAGTTTTGTGGCTTCCATACACCTTATTTATTTATAGAAATTCTTCTCAAACGCAGCAAACTCGTCCTTCCCCCTCACGCAACGCTTCCACCACGCACGGATGAAGCCCGTGCCGTAACCCACCAGCTGCACGAAAGATGCCGCTACCGCGAGCGCCCCCACTTTCAGACTTTTACACGAGAAAGTGGCATCGAAGAAAATCAGCAGGCAAAACAGCAACAGAGGCAACAGCGGTATCCACGAAAGGGCATGAAACATACCGGCATATCCAGCTATCGACGGATAATCGGGAGCATACGGATAGCCGTGGCTGATTTGGAAATCCCACACGGAACCCATCCATCCCACAAGAGCAACCAGCAGAAGCAATGCCGTGCCCACAGTGAACACCATGGGCAACATGTGAACGACCTTGAGCGACTCCGGATATTTCTTATAGAGATTGATGCGGGCTATACCAGAATTATGCACTTGCTTGAAGAACTTTTTCAGATCCGTACGCCGTTTATGCCATACCCACGCTTCGGGAAACAGCCGGCAGGAATAGCCGCCCTTGAAAATCCGTATGCTGAAATCTATGTCCTCACCGAAGCGCATCTTGGAGAAACCGCCCAAAGCCAGATAAACTTCACGCCGTATGCCCATGTTGAAAGAACGGGGATAGAACTTGTCCAACTTCTTTCGGCCGCCGCGTATACCGCCGGTCGTAAAGAAAGACGTCATGGCGTAACTGATAGCCTTCTGCACATCGGAAAACGACTCATGCGCACGGTCGGGACCGCCGAACGCATCGGCATCACACTTTTCCAGTTCGTCACTCACGGCCCGAAGGTAACCCGGAGGAAGGACACAATCGGAATCCAGCACGATGAGATAGTCACCCTTGCTATGGTATGCCCCGAAGTTACGTGACTGGCCGGGGCCTGAATTCTTTTTCCCATAATACTCCAAGTCCAGCAAATTCTCGTATTTCCTCACCACCTCACGGCAGGGCACAGTAGAGCCGTCCTCCACAATCAACACTTCAAAGTCCTTTTCCGTCTGCCCGACAAGACTTTGCAGCAGTTCGTCCACTTCATCCGGACGGTTGTACACCGGTATAATCAATGAATATTTCATATTTTGCAACTGTATGAGCCGCGGAATCCTGTCCGACCGACAAGGACAAAAATAGTGAAAGGTGAGCGCAGAGACAAATGAAAACAGAGTTTTCTGATTTGGCAATGCCGAACCGCATCCTATTTTCGCGCAGACAAAGATATAAAAAAAATGAATAACAAAGCGCCGGACGCCTTATTATTCATTATATATATACAAGATTACCTTGCCAAATGATTTACTTCACACGACCGAGATATGAGCCGTCGCGCGTATCAACCTCGATAGTCTCACCTTCGTTGATGAAGAGGGGCACACGAACCGTAGCGCCAGTCTCCACAGTGGCAGGCTTCAGAGTGTTCGTTGCAGTATCGCCCTTCAAGCCGGGTTCTGTATACGTGATTTTCAGGACCACCTTTGTCGGCACATCAGCATAAAGCACAGTCTCGGTAGAAGCATCCGACACCACGTCAACCACTTCACCTTCCTTCATGTAGTCCACACCGTTAATCTGCTCCTTGGCAATAGGTATCTGCTCAAAGGTCTCCTGGTTCATGAAAATGTAATCCTCGCCTTCCTGATAAAGGTACTGGTAGGGACGACGCTCCACACGAACGTCCTCAAGCGCCTCACCGATATTGAAACGGCGTTCCAATACATAACCGTTTACCACGTCTTTCAATTTCGTACGCATGAACGTATTGCCTTTACCGGGCTTCACATGCAGGAAATCAATACAGAAATACAGCTTGCCGTCCATTCGTATGCAAGTGCCTTTTTTAATGTCTTGAGCGTTAATCATAAGTTTTTGCTTTGCTTAATCTTTATTTTAAATTGAGTTGATTGCGATTTACTCCTCGTTAGCGGTTACAAAGTTAATGGAAAAAAGGAAAAAATCACAAAAGTTTTGTGTAAAAATGACTTATCTCTTGTTTAATTGAAAAAAAGTCTCTATTTTTGCACCCCGAATCGGTAGAATATTACAATAAAAAATACAAGACAGCAATGAAAAGAACATTTCAACCTCACAACAGGAGAAGAAAAAACAAGCACGGGTTCCGTGAGAGAATGACAACCGCCAATGGTCGCAAGGTATTGGCTTCACGTCGTGCAAAAGGCCGTAAGAAATTGACCGTATCTGACGAAAGACACGGAAAATAATCATTTTGACGTGCGATAGAACACACAAAAAGGCCGTCCGGCAGATTTGCCGGACGGCCTTTTTGTATACCTGTATCTTTTTCTTTTCCATAATCTGTCTGTCTTTCGGTTTTTATCCGTATCTTTGTTTGCAAATACACACTTGAGTACAACATGACGTTACGCGAGTTTTTTTCTAAGTTAGGCAGCAAAATAATATGGTGGAACCTTTTCGCCATGACCATGGTCATCGTGGCCGTTGCCATCGGAGTCTGGATTGGATTAGACAAATATACGCTACACGGAGAAGAGGTGTGCGTGCCCAACGTAAAGGGCATGCCTGCAAACACTGCACGCAGGACACTGGAACAGGCCGGGCTAACACCGGTAGTGGCCGATTCGGGCTACAACAAGGCCCTTCCTTCGGGCACCGTGCTGGAACAGTCGCCCATGAACGACAACCGCGTAAAACCCGGACGTGAGATTTATCTGACCATCAACACCACACGGACACCAACCGTAGCACTACCCGACATTGCCGACAACAGTTCGCTGCGCGAAGCACAGGCACGACTGACGGCCATGGGACTCAAACTTTCGCCATGCGAATACATCGACGGAGAAAAAGACTGGGTATATGGTGTGAAATACAGAGGGCGCAACATCTTCAACGGCGACCGCATACCCATTGAATCTGAGCTCACCCTTCAGGTGGGACGCGGTGAGTACGGCGACGAAGAGTTCGATGGTTCGGACACAGACTCGATTGCAGCAGATGCCTACCCTGATGACGAACCGGCTGCCAACGAGGCGCGCATGCCCGACCCGCTTTAATCTTCAAATCCAACCGACAGGCAAAAATGGACCATTTAATAGAAGATATATATAAGGCAAACGGTAACCTGACGGACTGTCGGGACGAAGAACCCGATGAGGAAGGCACATCGGTATACGAGCATCATCGCCTGACCGCGGACAGCGGACAGAAACCCATGCGTATCGACAAGTTCCTGATGGAACATCTGTGCAATACATCCCGCAACAGGTTGCAACAAGCCGCGGCACAGGAATTCATTCTCGTAAACGGACGTCCAGTGAAAAGCAGCTACAAAGTCAAACCACTCGATGAAATCGTTATTCTGCTGGACCGTCCCAAATACGACAACGACATCATTCCGGAAGACATTCCCTTAGACATCGTATATGAAGACCACGACCTCATCGTGGTGAACAAACCTGCGGGACTGGTGGTGCATCCCGGTTGCGGCAACTACACCGGCACACTCGTCAACGCCATCGCATGGCATCTGAAGGACGACCCCTCATACGACCCGAACGACCCTACCGTGGGACTCGTGCATCGTATAGACAAGGATACATCGGGCCTGCTGGTGGTGGCCAAGAACGCCGACGCGAAGACACACCTGGGCAAACAGTTTTTCAACAAGACCACACACAGGCTGTACAACGCACTTGTGTGGGGATGCTTCACAGAAGACGAGGGGCGCATAGAGGGCAACATCGCACGCCACCCGAAAGACAGGATGCAGATGGCCGTCTTCCCTCCCGACGGGGACGTGGGAAAGCATGCCGTGACACATTACAGGGTGCTGGAGAACTTCACCCACGTGTCGTTGGTGGAATGCAGACTGGAGACCGGACGCACACACCAGATACGCGTACACATGAAGCACATCGGACACACACTGTTCAACGACGAGCGTTACGGCGGCCATGAAATCCTGCGCGGAACACAGTCAGGCAAGTACCGTCAGTTCATACAGAACTGTTTCGACATCTGCCCGCGTCAGGCACTTCATGCCCGCACATTGGGCTTCGTACACCCCCGTACAGGCGAGGAAATGCACTTCACGTCGGAACTGCCCGCCGACATGACCCTGCTTATCGAACGCTGGCGGAAATACACCGCACATAAAGAAACTTTCTAAATACATATCCACATACATCAACACAATGAAAAGAACAATTGCCATCATAGCTGGCGGAGACTCCTCGGAGCACGACGTTTCACTGAGAAGCGCGCAAGGTATATATTCGTTCCTCGACCATGAGAGGTATCAAGTGTACATCGTTGAAATCAAAGGGCTGACATGGGAAGCCCACCTGCCCGACGGAAGCCGCGCGACAATAGACCGCAACGACTTTAGCTTTACCGACGGAGAAAAGCGCATACGTCCGGATTATGCCTACATCACCATACACGGCACACCGGGGGAGAACGGCATCCTGCAGGGATACTTCGACCTGATACATATCCCCTATTCCACATCCGACGTACTGGTGGAAGCCATGACCTTCAACAAATTCACGCTCAACCAGTATCTGAAAGGATTCGGCGTGAGTGTGAGCGAAAGCCTGGTGATAAGGAAAGGATTCGAGCACTTGCTGACAGATGACGAAATCACAGAAAAAATCGGGCTTCCCTGCTTTGTCAAACCTAACGAAGGAGGTTCCAGCTTCGGTGTGACCAAGGTGAAACGTGTGGAAGACCTCAGAGACGCCATCGCAAAGGCCATGAACGAAAGCGACGAAGTCATGGTGGAAGCTCTTATGAGCGGCACGGAAATCAGTTGCGGATGCTATAAGACCAAACAGCGCGATGTGGTGCTCCCCATCACGGAGGTTGTTTCACAAAACGAGTTTTTCGACTACAACGCGAAGTATAACGGCCAGGTGCAGGAAATCACTCCGGCACGTCTCTCGGAAGAGACCACGGAGCGCGTACACCTCATCACATCGGCCATCTACGACATACTGGGTTGCAACGGTATCATCCGTGTGGATTACATCATCACACACACAACCGGTCCCGACGGTAAAGAGACGGAAAAAATCAACATGCTTGAAATCAACACCACACCGGGTATGACAGCCACAAGTTTCATCCCTCAGCAGGTACGTGCCGCAGGCATGGAGATGAAAGACGTGCTCACCGAAATCATCGAGAATTCCTTTGAATAAACTCCATATCCGACAGGC
Source organism: uncultured Paraprevotella sp. (assembly GCA_900548345.1). Lineage (GTDB taxonomy): Bacteria > Bacteroidota > Bacteroidia > Bacteroidales > Bacteroidaceae > Paraprevotella. The sequence continues at coordinate 13,177 of URKA01000025.1, forward strand.
GGCCGGACGGCCTTCCCACAGGAAGTGCCGGGCGGCGGCCCGCCGCACTAAAGAAAAACACTTATGCGTACTCCTGAAGAATTCGACGAGATTCGTCCTTACGATGAGGAAGAACTCCCAGCCATCTTTGAAGAACTGATTGCGGACAAGAGTTTCCGCGCCGTGGTGGAACAAGTCATGCCCGACACGCCTTACGAACAGGCATGCGCCTTGCTTCGAAGCTGCCGCACCAGCCTCGAAGTGCAGAAAAAAATCTTCTACCCGCTCATCACGAACCTGGCGACCAAGGCGTGCGACGGTTTCTCGCTCGACAGCGGTAAAATCACCGACAAGAGGCTGCCGCATACCTTCATCACCAATCACAGGGACATCGTGCTGGATTCTGCTTTCCTCTCCATCGCCCTGCTCGACAACGGTTTTGAAAACACCGTGGAGATTGCCATAGGCGACAATCTGCTCATACACCCATGGATAAAAAAACTGGTGAGGGTCAACAAGTCGTTTATCGTACAAAGAGCCGTCAGCCTGCGCCAGATGCTGGTTTCAAGCGCACGGATGAGCCGGTACATGCATTACGCCATAGCCGTGAAAGGAGAGAATATCTGGATTGCACAAAGAGAAGGACGCGCAAAGGATTCGAACGACCGCACACAAGACGCCATCCTCAAGATGATGGCCATGGGAGGGGAAGGAAGTGTCACGGAACGGTTGAGGCAGCTTCACCTCACTCCCACCGCACTATCCTACGAATACGACCCTTGCGATTACCTGAAAGCAAAAGAATTTCAGCAAAAACGCGACATCGAGGGCTTCCGGAAAAGTCCGGCCGACGACCTGCAGAACATGCAGACCGGCATTTTCGGCTACAAGGGAAAAGTGACTTTCCGCATGGCCGGATGCATCGACGAATGGCTCGACACACTCCCGGACGACATGCCGAAAACGGAACTGTTCAGCGCCATAGCACAGCATATCGACAAGGAGATACACCGCAACTATACGCTGTATGCAGGAAACTATGCGGCGGCCGACCTGTTGTGCGGCACGGACACGTACGCCGGACATTATACGGCCGAAGAGAAAACACGCTTCGAGAACTATCTGCAAAGCCGGATTGACATGGTAGACCTGCCGAATCCCGACACGGACTTCCTGCGCGAACGCCTGCTGACCATGTATGCCAACCCCGTATTCAACCAGACAGAAGCGAATGGACAAGAAGCGTAGACTATGGCAGGTATGTGCCGCCTGCGCCATCTGCCTGTCGCTCTGCGGCGCATGCAGTGACGACGGGAACGAGACGGAGGAACCCTATCCTTCGCTCATCACGGAGTTTGTAGACATCTACACGGACGAAAGCGGCAACGGCTACCTTCTGATGACGGACAACGGGGATGTGTATGCCATTAACCAACCGCTGCAAGGACTGCATCCCACCACAGCCTACCGCATTGTGGGCGGTTACGTAATGACGGACAGAACCAATGGACGTTATCAGGTGGTGGAACTGCGCACCGCCGAGAACATCACCCTGCTCAACCTCGTCGAAGACCAGCCGGCAGCTGACGACCCCATACAGGCCACGAGCGTATGGCGGGGAGGCCCCTATCTGAACTTCCACCTCACCCCGAAGACACAGGGAGGACAACACGCATGGGGATACCGCATCAACCAGGTCAGAACAACCGACACAGGGCACACATACGAGCTCTCTCTCCATCACAGCCAGAACGGAGACCCTTGTTCATACTCGACCACCGTTTACGCCAGCCTGATTATCGACCGCATCGGCGAACTGCAACAGGGAGACAGCATCGCATTCACCATCCGGACATTCGACGGCGACAAGACTTGGCGGTTTGCCTACTAAAAACAAATGACACACAGATGACCACAGATTTATTATAAAGATAAAATTAAAAATCTGTGGTCATCTGTAACATCGGCATTATCTGTGTGCCATCTTAAATCAAAGCGCCTCCAGCATACGTTTGAGTACCACCGTGGCAGAAATCTCACGGTTGGCCGCTTCGGGAATCACCAGACTGGTAGGTGCTTCTATCACGTCATCCGTCACAATCATGCCACGGCGCACCGGCAGGCAGTGCATGAAATAGGCATTGTTCGTCACAGCCATGTGAGCCGCATCCACCGTCCAACTCATATCCTTGCACAACACCTTGCCATAATCATCGGGACGCGTCACACCGGGACAACTCCAATTCTTGGCATAAATGAAGTCCGCTCCTTCAAAAGCCTTCATCTGGTTGTATTCCACCCGTGCCGGACCGGCGAACTTCGGGTCAAGCTCATAACCTTCGGGATGGGTGATGACAAAGTCTACATCGGCGGCGTTCATCCATTCGGCAAAACTGTTCGGCACAGCCTGAGGCAGGGCCTTGGGGTGAGGTGCCCACGTGAGCACCACTTTCGGACGCTGCGTACGCTTGTACTCCTCTATGGTAATCAGGTCGGCAAAGCTCTGCAACGGATGCACCGTAGCACTCTCCATAAAGAACACAGGTTTGCCGGAATACTTGATGAACTGGTTCAGTATCTTTTCTTCGTAATCGTCCTCGCGGCTCTCGAAACGGGCAAAAGAACGCACGCCAATCAGGTCGCAGTAGCATCCCATCACGGGAATGGCTTCGAGCAGATGTTCGCTCTTGTCGCCGTCCATAATCACGCCGCGCTCGGTTTCGAGTTTCCATGCCCCTTGGTTCACGTCAAGCACTATCACATTCATCCCCAGGTTCATGGCAGCCTTCTGCGTACTCAGTCTCGTGCGCAGGCTGTTGTTGAAGAAAATGAGCAGGGCCGTTTTGTTACGCCCTAACTCCTGATAACGGAACCTGTCTCTCTTGATTTCAAAAGCCTCTTGAAGGGCGTGTCTCAAATCACCCAAGTCGGCTGCATGCTGAAAAACTTTCATTGCTATATCGGATTTTAATTATTAACATCTATAATTCACCTGTCATGCCCTTACCTGTCCGTTGCCCCGGACAAGCCATTTATAAGTGGTAATCTCTTCGAGCGCCATCGGTCCGCGGGCGTGCAGTTTCTGCGTACTGATGCCGATTTCCGCCCCTAACCCGAACTGGGCACCGTCGGTAAACGATGTGGGCGCATTGACATATACACAGGCGGCATCCACCATCCGGCCGAAGGTTTCCGCCGCATCGGGGTTCTCCGTCACGATACATTCGCTGTGTCCCGAACCACAACGTGCGATATGCTCCAAGGCCTCATCAAGCGACGGAACGACTTTCACGGCCATGGTATAACTCAAAAACTCCGTACCGAAACTGTCTGCACCGGCATGACGCAACAACGCACCGGGATAATGTGCCTCCAAAGCCGTGAACGACTGTTCGTCGGCATAAATCAGCACATGGCTCTTCATCAGCGGAGCGCACAGGACCGGAAGGTCGGCAAGCCGGCTCTCGTGCACCAACAGACAGTCGAGTGCGTTGCACACACTGACCCGTCGTGTCTTGGCATTGTTCACTATGGCCGCTCCTTTCTGCAAATCGGCATCGCGGTCGATATAGGCATGGCATACACCTGCTCCCGTCTCGATAACCGGGATACGCGCATTCTCGCGGACGAAGTTTATCAGTCGGCTACTACCGCGCGGAATGAGCAAATCCACATAGCCACGGGCCTGCAACAATGCCGTGGTGGCTTCACGGTCGGCAGGCAACAGCTCCACCACGGAAGTATCGACTCCAAACCGTTCCAACACATCGTGAATCACCTTCACAATAGCGCGATTGGAACAATCGGCATCGCTTCCGCCTTTCAGCACGCACGCGCTTCCCGCCTTGAAGCACAACGAGAAGACATCGAAACTTACATTGGGACGCGCCTCATAGATGACACCTATCACACCGAAAGGCACGCTCACCCTCGTCAGTTCCAACCCGTTGGGCAACACGCTATGCTTCAATACACGTCCTAACGGAGAGGGCAACGCGGCGACATGACGCATGTCGGAGGCAATGCCTTCGAGCCTTTCTGCGGTCAGTTTCAACCGGTCGTACTTAGGGTCATCAGGCGACATGCGGGCCAGGTCCGCTTCATTCTCCTCCAATATGCGGGCTGCCTGTGCCAGCATCTCATCCGCCACCGCCAAAAGGATTTTGTTCACCCGCTCCCCGGACATCCGCAGCAACGAACGTCCGGCAGCCTTCACTCTCTCAAATGTTGCAGTCAAATCCATCTTTTTACTCCTTATTATATATGTTCATCCGCCACTTCCGCGTCATCTGCGGGCCATGCCATCTTCCGGCGTTATTCCAGATACAAATAATCGTAATGCACAAAAGGCTTCCGGTCGTGCCTGCCGATCACGTCGCATGCCTCCGTGCTTCCGTATGCGGCACGCCCCACACCCAGTTCTTTTCCATCGGGCGACATGATGCGTACCAGGTCGTCCTTCTCAAAGTCACCCTCTATCCGCGTAATGCCAACGGGCAGTATGCTCACCGCCCGTTCGCCGCACACCACCTCTGCAGCCCGTTCGTTCAGGTAAATCCTGCCTTTCGTGAAGCCCGCACTATGGGCTATCCATTTCTTCACACTCGACACATTGCCTTCGCGTGGCTGGAAACGGGTGCATAACGTTCTGTCGGGATGTAGTATCAAATCGGTCAGGATACCGTCGCGCTTGCCATTGGCAATCATCACCGTAATGCCTTCGTCTGCCACCTTGCGGGCTATATGGCATTTGGTTATCATACCGCCGCGCCCGAAACCCGACTTCTCCGTACGGATATATTCGCTCAGGTCTTTGTCCGGCTCCACCTCGGCAATCACTTCCACGCCCGGCTCGCCGGGCTGCCCGTTGTAGATACCGTCCACGTTGCTCAGTATCACCAGCGCATCGACATCCATCATCGTGGCAATCAGACCGGACAACTCGTCATTATCGGTAAACATCAGTTCGGTCACACTGATGGTATCGTTCTCGTTGACAATAGGAATTACCCCGTTGTCGAGCATGACCATCATACAGTTCCGCTGGTTGAGGTAATGACGGCGCGTACCGAAATTCTCTTTCATCGTAAGCACCTGCCCCACCGCCAGACCGTGGTCGCGGAACAGTTCGTAATAGCGGTTGATGAGTTTGGCCTGCCCCACCGCAGAAAACAGTTGCCGTTGGTCTACACTGTCCAGCTTGCGTACCGCAGCGTTTTTCAGTTCGCTCCTTCCGCTGGCTACGGCACCCGAAGAGATGAGCACCACTTCAATGCCCTCTTTGCGTAACTCCGCCACCTGATCAACCAGTGCCGACATGCGTGTGATATCCAGCGAGCCGTCGGCTCGTGTCAGTACATTACTGCCGATTTTCACGGCTATACGCCGCTTTTCCAAATGCTCCATAATTTATTTCTTCACAACCACACTGCTCCTCAACCCTTTTATCACGCTCGACGTGAAACCGGCCTCTTCCATGGCATTCAGTCCCCGGATGGTCAGTCCGCCCGGCGTAGTCACCTTGTCGATTTCGGCTTCGGGATGCGACCCGTTGTGTGCCAGCAGTTCCACAGCGCCCCTCATCGTCTGCAACATGATTCTTTGGGCATCCTGGGCATAAAGTCCCAGTTCTACCCCGCCTTCGGTAGCGGCACGGATATACCGCATCACGTAAGCGATTCCACAGGAGGCCAACGCCATACAGGCAGGCATCAGACGCTCTTCCACCATCATGGCATCGCCCAGTTCCCTGAACATGCCCAACAGCTGCCCGTCAAGTTCCAGCACTGAATGCCCGGCAGCGATGAATGTCATGCTGTTCATTACGGCAACAGCGGTATTGGGTATCATATAATATACAGCCGGAAAACGTCCGTCACCCTTGTCAAGCCATTCGCTTAACTGTGCCGTACCGATGCCGGCTGCCACCGACACAACCGCCTGGCGCGTATAGTCCAGCCCGTCCCTGAGTTCGTCAATCACCTCACAGACCTTCCACGGCTTCACGGCCAATACAATGAAATCCGCTCCGTGAACCGCTGCCCGGTTGTCGTCCGTCACATTGATTTCGGGGAACTCGGCCTGAAGGGCTTCCAACTTGCCGCGGCTCGGATTAGCCACCGTAATGTCAACCGCCCGCACCTTCGTGCCTCTCGCCAGTCCGCGGGCTATGGCTCCTCCCATATTGCCCGCACCGATGATTGCCACTTTCATATCATTTCTCCTTTCTTTTGCAGTTCATTCCACAAGCCTCACTTCATTACACGTTGCAACCGTTCCAGGAAATCGGCCGCCTCGGCTTCTGTCAGACACAAAGGCGGCAACAGGCGCAACACGTTCGTACCGCTGCATCCTGTGAAACAATGCTCTTCAGATACCAGTCTGTTGCGTATCTCCTTGTAAGGCACATCCAACTCTATGCCAATCATCAGACCAAGACCGCGCACTTCCTTCACATGGGGAAGATGCAGGTTACGAATGCCCTCCATCAGGAAACGGCCTACTTTTGCCGCGTTCTCCACAAGATGTTCGCCTTCCACCACATCGAGCACCGCCAGAGCAGCCGCACATGCCAGATGATTGCCTCCGAAGGTAGTTCCCAACTGCCCGTATACAGGCACAAACTCCGGTGAAATCAACACACCGCCCATGGGCAGACCGTTGGCAATTCCCTTGGCCACCGTAATCATATCCGGCCTGATGCCGAAATGCTGGTGGGCAAAGAATTTTCCGGAACGCCCGTAGCCGCACTGGATTTCATCGCAAATCAGCACCGTACCCGTCTCATCACAAGCCTTCCTCAAGCCTTGCATGAATTCCGGCGTCACCATTCGGATACCGCCCACACCTTGTATGCACTCGACAATCACGGCGCAGACATCGCCTTTTGACAGTTCAGCCTGAAATGCAGACAGGTCGTTGAGCGGAAGATACGTCACATGGCGGTTGGCATTGATGGGTGCTATAATCTTAGGATTGTCGGTGGCCTCTACGGCCAGCGAGGTGCGGCCATGAAAAGCCTTCTGAAACGAAAGCACACGGGTGCGGCCATTATGGAAGCTGGCCAGTTTCAACGCATTCTCGTTGGCCTCGGCACCCGAATTGATGAGAAAGAGCTGATAGTCTTCATATCCGCTCGCCTTTCCCAGACGCACGGCCAGTTCCTGCTGCAAAGTATTGATGACCGAATTGCTGTAAAAGCCCAACAGGTTCGACTGACGGGTAATCGCCTCCACATAGTGAGGGTGGCAATGACCGATGCTGATGACGGCATGACCGCCATACAGGTCGAGATACTCCTGCCCCTTATCATCCCATACATGGCATCCCTGTCCTTTCACGATATTCACGTCGAGCAGGGGATATACATCAAATAGTTTCATAGATTTGTTGCAAAATTAAGAATTAAAGAATGAATGATTAACAAATAAAAGAATGAATCATCTTTTTCATTCCCATCCACACTCTCATTGTTCATCATCCATTCTTCTCACTCTTTCATTATTCATTCTTTAATTTGTTAATTGCATATCATCAGAACGCTGAGGGTTTCAGGTTCAGTCCGGCTTTCTCGTCGAGTCCGAACATCAGGTTCATGTTCTGTACGGCCTGGCCGCTCGCACCCTTCAACAGGTTGTCGACAACAGAAGTCACCAGCAACTTATTGTCGAACTTGTCGACATGTACCAGCGCCTTGTTGGTATTGACCACTTGTTTCAGGTCGATAGCCTTGTCCACATAGTGGGTGAACGCGGCCTGCTTATAATAGTCCTTATACATGCCTACCACCGTGTCGGCATCAACATCCTTGTCCAAACGGAGCACTTCGGTAGCGAATATTCCGCGGGCGAAGTCGCCGCGATAGGGAATGAAATCGACAGCCCCGCCGAAACCGGGTTGCAGTTGCATGAGCGACTGACGTATTTCAGGCACATGCTGATGGCTGAACGCCTTGTAAATGCTCATGTTATTGTTGCGCCAGCTGAAATGCGTGGTGCTTCCGGGCTTCACTCCGGCACCGGTACTACCGGTAATGGCATTCACCGCGATGTCTCCACTTAACAGACCGTGAGCGGCCAGCGGGAGCAACCCCAACTGGATGCAGGTGGCAAAGCACCCCGGATTGGCCACATGACAGGCATGAGCTATGGCATCCCTGTTCAGCTCAGGCAATCCGTACACATAATCATTGCCCGGAGCCGCAAGACGGAAATCCTGCGCCAGGTCGATAATCCTGACATGTGCGGGCATCTTGTGTGTCTTCAGGAACTCTTCGCTCTTTCCGTGACCGAAACAGAAGAAGACCACATCTACTTTTTCCAATGGCAGTTCATCCGTAAACACAAGGTCTGTCTCGCCGTAAAGCCCTTCATGCACATCGGTAATCCTGTTCCCTGCATTGCTCGAACTGTTGATAAATTCAATCTCCGCTTCAGGATGATTCAGCAATATGCGGCAGAGTTCGCCGGCCGTATAGCCGGCTCCTCCGATGATTCCTACTTTTACCATACGCCGCCTACTTGATTCTTTCATCATCCTTATGGTTGGCATAATACAGGCGGAGCGGTGTGGACGTCACTTTGATGAAGCCTTTCGCATCATCGGCCGTCCATCCCTTCTGTGTCTCGCCGTATTCTCCGAACTTGTTCTTCACCAGGTCATCGGGAGAATCCACACCTACCGTACTGAAGCCGTAAGGACGGAGTTCCAGCGTAACCACGCCATTCACGTTGCGCTGCGAGCTGGTCAGCATAGCTTCAATGTCGGGCATTACCGGCTCTAAATATTGGCTTTCGTGCAGGAACATGCCATACCAGTTGGCCACTTGCTCTTTCCAGTACTGCTGCCACTTGCTCAACGTGTATTTCTCCAGGAAGCGGTGTGCGCCGATGATCAGCATGGGAGCGGCGGCCTCGAAGCCCACGCGCCCCTTTATACCTATAATGGTATCACCCACATGACAGTCACGTCCGATGGCGTATGCCGCGCCAATCTTCTCGATTTCCTGTATGGCCTTGACCTTGTCTTCGTAATCCACACCGTTGACACTGCAAATCTCGCCATGCTTGAAACCGAGCTTCAACAGTTCCGTACCGTCCTTTACGGGATGTTTCAGGTAGGCTGTCTCCGGAAGCCCCTGATTGCTGTCCAAAATCTCTCCGCCACAGATGGAGGTACCCCAAATGCCCACGTTGTAGGAATACTTCAGTTTGGTAAAGTCTGCATAATATCCGTTCTTGTTCAGATAGTCCACTTCTTCCTTACGGCTCAGGTTATTGTCGCGCGTCAGCGTGATAATCTCCACGCCGGGCGCCATCACCATGAACGTCATATCGAAGCGAATCTGGTCGTTGCCGGCCCCGGTAGAGCCGTGTGCAATGGCATCCGCTCCCACTTCATTGGCATACCGGGCAATGGCCATAGCCTGGAAGATACGTTCCGAAGACACCGAAATGGGATAACAGTTGTTACGCAACACATTTCCGTAAATCATATAGCGCAAGCTCCTCTCGTAATATTCTTTGGTCACATCCAAAGTCACATAAGCCTTCGCGCCCAGTTTATACGCATTCTCCTCGTTCGCCTTGAGCTGTTCCGCGCTGAAGCCTCCCGTATCGGCACATGCCGCATACACTTCATACCCTTTCTCTTTTGCCAGATACATCACTGTATAAGAGGTATCCAGACCGCCACTGAAGGCCACCACAACTTTCTTTGCCATAATATTTCCTTTTAACTATTATCCTTTTGAGGTTATCTTAAATTCTTTTTCGCCGCCTCGCGGGCCATCCTGACCACATCTTCGGGCAACTCCACGGGCAACGGTTCGTCGGGATGCATGGCCGGGTCGTAAAGCATGGCCGTGCATACACAGTATTTTCGTCCCGTGCGCTGCAGGATGTCGTAATTGATGCAACAGGGATGCTCCGGCGTGCCGCACCCTTTCCAATAGGCCTCATCATCGGTCAGTTCGGCAAACGTGACCGGCACATATCCTAAGGCCGTATTGATTTTCATCACAGCGCTTTGGCTGGTCAGTCCGAACAGTTTCGCGTGCGGCCAGCGCAGACGCGACAGCGTAAAGGCCGTCTGTTTGATACGCGTGGCCAGATGATGGTGACGGAACTTCTCCACTACGATAAGCCCCGAATTGGCCACATACTCTTTATTACCCCAGCTCTCTATGTAACAGAAGCCTGCAAACTCTTCATCCTCGCCTTCCCCTGCCAATGCGATGACGGCCTTACGTTCCTTCATCTTGGTGGCCAGATATTCATGTGTGCGGGATGCGATACCTGAGCCTCTTTTCTTTGCCGAATCTGTAATGGTTTCCAGTATGATATCTACATACTTCTCATGGCTGGCATCGGCGACCACCACTCTGATTCCATCGTTGTATTCCACTTTCTTACCTAATACTATATTCCTATCAATCCATTTTCATTTCTCACTGCGAATCACCTGCGCCAGACGCTGCATGACGATATCGCGGCTCACCCCTTCGGCCATCACCAGAATGATGGTGTCGTCTCCAGCCAAGGTGCCCAGTATCTCGTCGAATTTTTTATTGTCGATGTCATAAGCTATATGGCTGGCATATCCAGGAAGGGTATGTATGACCGCCAGGTTGCCTGAGAACTTCACCGACAAAGCACCGGCCTGATGTATGGCATCGGCCGTCAGATGAGCATCCGACACACGACGGTAAAACGGAGACACGGGCAATACATAAATATATTTTCCCGCAGCATTCATCGCCTTGGCCACCTTCAACTGTTTCAAATCGCGGGACAACGTGGCTTGGGTCAGACTGAAACCGGCCTTGTCCAACTCGCGCAACAGTTCTTCCTGATTCGAAATATCCTGAGCGGACACTATCATTTTAATTACTTCCAAACGGGTGCTCTTATTCTTCATACGACAGTTTCTTCGTTGTTAGAAAGCGCAAAGATATACATTTCTTTTGAAAACTCACGCATAATATACAATATTTCTGCATACAAACGCCCCATACAAGGAAAACAACCGCTTATTATCAACAGAATAAAAACACGCATAATAATACATATATACAAAAAGACATACACACACGGATTTGAACGCCACAAACTTTCATCTTGTTTGCATCCGCCCACTTTTCGCACCTTTTTAAAAATAAAACAGGTAGTTTTTTGCATAAAATCACACGGATTTCAGTTTTTTTCCGTAAGTTTGCACTTCATCAGACAAATACATTCAGAAATACCAAACACAACAAATAATATGGAAAAAAAGAAAAGATACTTTCTCGCAGAAGAAGACATTCCACGCAAATGGTACAACATCCAGGCCGACATGGTGAACAAACCCATGCCGCCACTGAACCCCGCCACCAAGGAACCGTTGAAACCGGAAGACCTGTATCCCGTGTTCGCAGAGGAACTCTGCAGACAGGAACTGAATCAGACCGACAGATGGATAGACATCCCTGAGGAAGTGCGCGAAATGTACAAGTACTACCGCAGCACACCGCTGGTCAGGGCCTACGGACTGGAAAAGGCTTTGGGCACACCCGCACACATCTACTTCAAGAACGAAAGCGTAAGTCCCATCGGTTCGCACAAATTAAACTCCGCGCTGGCACAGGCCTACTACTGCAAACAGGAAGGTGTCACCAACATCACCACCGAGACCGGAGCGGGACAGTGGGGCGCCGCGCTCTCTTACGCCGCCAAGGTGTTCGGGCTGGAAGCCGCGGTATACCAAGTGAAAATCAGCTATGAGCAGAAACCCTACCGCCGCAGCATCATGCAGACCTTCGGCGCACAAGTAACCCCCTCTCCTTCCATGTCGACCCGCGCCGGCAAGGACATCCTGACCAGGACGCCCAACCACCAGGGTTCGTTGGGCACAGCCATTTCGGAAGCCATCGAACTGGCACGCACCACGCCCAACTGCAAATACACGCTCGGCTCCGTATTGAGCCACGTCACCCTGCACCAGACCATCATCGGACTGGAAGCTGAAAAACAAATGGAGATGGCCGGAGAATACCCCGATATCATCATCGGATGCTTCGGTGGCGGTTCCAACTTCGGCGGCATCTGCTTCCCCTTCATGCGCCACACCATCCTGGAAGGCAAACCGACACGCTATGTGGCCGCCGAACCAGCCTCCTGCCCCAAACTGACACGCGGCAAGTTCCAATACGATTTCGGCGACGAGGCCGGCTACACGCCCCTGCTGCCCATGTTCACCCTCGGACACAACTTCGCCCCGGCCAACATCCACGCAGGCGGACTGCGCTACCACGGAGCCGGTGTCATCGTGTCGCAGCTGCTCAAAGACAAGCTGATGGAAGCAGTCGACATACAACAACTGGAATCCTTTGAAGCCGGATGCTTGTTTGCCAAGGCCGAAGGCATCATCCCTGCGCCGGAATCCTGCCACGCCATCGCCGCAGCCATCAACGAGGCAAAGAAGTGCAAGGAAACGGGCGAAGAGAAAGTCATCCTGTTCAACCTCTCCGGCCACGGCCTCATCGACATGACGGCTTACGATCAGTACCTGGCCGGCAACCTATCCAACTTTGAACTGACCGACGAATCCATCCAACACAATCTGGACGAGATACAGAACCTGTAAACACAGGACCCCTTCCCATCGGCATGCCGCATGAATTTCCGGATTCATGCGGCATGCCTTTTTTAGTCAGACATGACTCCAGAGGAGAATCCGATGCCTGTGCCATAAACTCCTCCCTGTCAGGACAAATCCTCTCAAAACACAGCGCAAATAAAATCCGCGGCCCGTTCGGATTCTATAAATAAAAGTTTTGTTTTTAAAAATAAAAGTTTTATTCTTGAAACCAAAAGTTTCATTTTTGAAAATAAAACTTTTATTCTTAGTTTGTGAAAAGTCAAGAGAACAAGACACACCATCTGCGTCCTTACTACTATATCCATATTCTCCAGCATGATATTATAGGGCAAATTATAATCATTTGCAGGACAACAGCCAAGATTGTCATACTAAAAATAAAACGGCAACCGGTGAATACCGGTTGCCGTTGTGTCGGAAAGAGGCGATTCGAACGCCCGACCCCTACGTCCCGAACGTAGTGCGCTACCAACTGCGCTACTTTCCGTTTTGCGGTTGCAAAGGTACGCACTTTTTTGTAACTGCCAAAGGAATGGATAGAAAATTGCGAAAAATTTGTAAGTTCAAGAATTATTCCTATCTTTGCAGCGCAATCAAGCAATGGTGTCATAGCTCAGTTGGTAGAGCAAAGGACTGAAAATCCTTGTGTCCCCGGTTCGATTCCTGGTGACACCACGTTGAGACGAAGAGAACTACAGCGATGTAGCTCTCTTTTTTTATGCCCGTATTCCAGCGGGTGCAGGGTGCGGACGGCTTCCACCTTCCCTCTATCCGATGAATTCTTCCAATTTTCGGATGGGGACTTCCGGATGCAGGCGTTGCAGATGGGCGAGTATCCGGGCATGCGACTCCTCGGGGGTGCATCCGGCATCCAGGCGTCCGTAGAGCACCTCGGGCAACGTGTAGCGAGCCACACCCCAGCCGTAGGGACGGCCGTGACGGTCGATGTTGTATTCGAAGTCGGCTATGACAATGTGCAGTCCCATCATCAGGCGCGTCAGAATCGGGTCGAGGGAGAGCTTGAGCTCCGGCTGACGGTCGACGAGGTCATCGGGACGCCTCCTTCCCCTGCCACGGACGAAGCCCAACAGACGGCGCAGGTCCTTGACCGTCACCCCACCTTCCGATGCGATGGTCTGCAACACCACGTCGTCGAGGGCAGCGGTGTCCTCGTCCTTGGCATAACGGCAGGTACGGCGGTAGTTCATCAGGTGGGGCAGCCATTCCAGACTGACGTAGCCGGCCTTCTTGCGGAAGAACTTGCCGTAGGCGCAGTGTCCCTCGCGGATGAGGGGCCCTTTCCATTCCCACGGACCATCCTCCCCGTCAGCAAACCAATATTCAGGCGCCGTCCGCTCCTCGATGGAGAAACCGGGGATGCCGCAACGGAAGAACGGCAGGAACCCCTCGCGGAGTACCTGCTGCTCCAGTGTAATCATGTTGTCAATGACCGGTATCATCGCTTCAGTGCCGTCCCGTCCTTGAATGCATTGCCGACCCGCTCGCCTGCCACGAGATAGCCCATGTTCACCGGGTCAAAGATGAGGGGGCGCAGCTTGGCAGGGTCAATCTTCCCTTTCTCGTTGAGGATGCTTTCGTCGGCTGACACGTTGACGATGCGTCCGACGAGGTGACACGTCTGTGGGTCGTAGGACACCAGTTCGCACTCCACCGTCATGGGCAGTTCCTCGATGAGCGGGGCGTTGACGAACTCCGACTTCACGGCGTGGAAGCCTGCTTTGGCAAACTTGTCCGGCTCTTTGTTGCCCGAGACGATGCCCACGTAGTCGCATGCTACCAGCTGGTCTGCTGTTCCCATGCTCACGGTGAAGGCCCGTGTGGCAAGCAGGTTCTTCACGGTCTTATGTCCCTCACTCAGGCACAGGTTGATGCGGTCGTCGTAGTCGATGCCTCCCCAGGCGGCATTCATGGCGTCGGGACGTCCCTCTTCGTCGTAAGTGCCCACGATGAATACAGGTTGTGGATACGTCCATGCTTTTGCTCCAAAGTTCTTTCTCATAAGTTTATCCTCCTATGTTTAATGTATGTACTGTCTGTTGGCGGGACCCTCGTCCCTTGATTTAGCGGACCTTCTTCAGGAAGTGGCGCCGGTAGACCGTGAAGCCCAGAAGGGCGCCCAATCCGACACCGGTGACGTTTGCCAGGAAGTCCAGCCAGTCGCCCGAACGGGTCGTCGTGCAGTACGCCTGTCCCAGTTCGATGAGTCCGCTCAGGACGATGGGCAGGACGATGGCGCCGACACAGAGCTTCGGGTAGTCGATGTGCGTGTGGCTGCGCAGGTACTCAATCCAAAGGCTCGACGAGAGCATGAGATACATCAGGATGTGCATCCACTTGTCGATGAAGGGGACGTCGTCCATTTCAGTTTCAGGGACAGGCAGAAAGCATGCCAGCAGGATTGCCACGATGAGCAACCACGACACGGTGTAGCGTAAGATAAGTCGGGACATGGCTAAACGAATCTTTTTGGTTGATTATAGAGACAAAATTATAACAATCTCTTCAAAAATGCGTAGTTTTGCCTGAAACTAATAACAAACACTAACTCTTCTGATGACAAATTCAGACCGCGTAAACTTCGGAAGCCGCATCGGCGTCATCCTCGCCTCTGCCGGTTCTGCCGTCGGCTTGGGCAACATCTGGCGTTTCCCTTACGAGGCAGGACAACATGGTGGAGCGGCGTTCATCCTCATCTACCTGCTCTGCGTGCTGTTCATGGGCATGCCTGTCATGATTTCCGAGTTCCTCATCGGACGCCGCTCGCGTGCCAACACGGCAGGAGCCTACCGCATCCTCGCACCGGGTACTCCCTGGCGTTGGGTGGGATTCCTCGGCGTGCTGACAGGCTTTCTCATCCTGAGCTACTACTCCGTGGTGGCAGGCTGGACACTGGAGTTCATCGTCGAGGCGGGCACCAACAACTTCGCCGGAAAGACTGCACCGGACTTCAGCGCCTCCTTCGCCTCCTTCCTGCAAGAGCCTGTGCTCCCAGTCATCTGGACAGCCTGCTTCCTGTTGCTGACCCACTTTGTGGTCGTGCGTGGCGTGAAGAAGGGCATCGAGCGTTCGTCGAAGCTCCTGATGCCGCTGCTCTTCATCCTGGTGATTGTCCTTGCGGTCTGTTCCGTCAGCCTGCCCGGTTCGGAGAAGGGGTTGCTCTTTCTGTTCCGTCCCGACTTCAGCAAGGTCACTTCCGACGTCGTGCTGGGTGCCATGGGGCAGGCATTCTATTCGCTGAGTCTCGGCATGGGCTGCCTCTGCACGTATGCCTCCTACTTCAGTCGCGACACCAACCTGGCGAAGACGGCAGGCAGCGTAGGCGTAATCGACACCTGTGTGGCGGTACTGGCAGGCATCATCATCTTCCCGGCAGCATTCTCCGTGGGCATCAGTCCCGATGCAGGTCCCGGGCTGATTTTCATCACCCTGCCCAACGTGTTCCAACAGGCGTTTGCCGGCGTGCCGGTCCTGTCGTACATCTTCTCGCTGATGTTCTACATCCTGCTGGCGCTGGCGGCACTGACGTCGACCATCTCCATCCACGAGGTGGTGACTGCCTACCTGCATGAGGAGTTCCATCTCTCGCGGACGCGGGCTGCCACGCTCGTCACTGCCGGCTGCCTTTTGCTCGGTGCCGCCTGCTCCCTGTCGATGGGCGTGTGGAGTGACTTCACGATAGCCGGAATGAACCTTTTCAACCTCTTTGATTTCACGACGACCAAAATCATGCTTCCGCTGGGAGGCATGCTCATCTGCCTGTTCACCGGATGGTATCTCGACCGTCGGCTGGTCTATGCCGAGGTGTCGAACGAAGGCAGCCTGAAGGTGCGCTTCTTCCGGGCATACATCTTCCTGGTGCGCTATGTCGCCCCGATAGCCATTGCCGGCGTGTTCCTGAAGGAGTGGGGGCTGTTCTGAACCTGAACCTGAACCGTGACGTTGTATGTGGAAAGATACCCTTTTCTGTTCGTACTGGGAACAGCGACTAGTCGTGGTCCTGTCGGTACTGGCACTGGTGCTTATGGTGAGTGTCGGGGTCTACCGACGTGCCGCGCGGTCTGACTCTGTCGAGGTGACGGATGCAGATACCGCAGCCATCAGGCAGGCGTTCATGCGTGCCGACAGTCTGCACCGTCAGTCTGCCGGAAGAGAAAGGAGGGCGGCAGTCGTGCCGGTCCCGTTTGACCCCAACCGTGCCGATTCCGTCCGGTTGTCAAGTCTCGGACTGCCTCCCTACGTGGTGCGCAACATCCTGAAGTACCGTGCCCGCGGCGGCGTGTTCCGTACACCCGAATCCCTGGCACGCATCTACGGGCTGACAGCGGAAGACTACGCCCGTCTGCGTCCGTACATCCGCATCACCCTGCCGGAGAAGGAACAGGCGGCGTCCGTCCGTCAGAAGAACACCGGGAAGGCGGAAGGCTGGTGGCTGCGCCCGTCGAAGTTTGCCGAAGGGACGACTGTCGAACTCAATGCCGCCGACACGACAGTGCTGCAACGGGTGCCCGGCATCGGTCGCGTCCGTGCATCGCGCATCGTCGCCTACCGGAACCGTCTGGGCGGCTTCGTGCATGTGTCCCAACTGACGGAAATCAGCGGAATGCCCGACAGTCTGTGCCGGTGGTTCACCGTCGGTCCTCTGACGGAAAAGCCGATTCACATCAACCGGGCGGAAGCTGCGCAGCTCAGCCGCCATCCGTACTTGAACTACCGGCAGGCAAGGGCCATCACGGACTTCCGCCACAAGTACGGGCCCCTGCACTCCCTCCGTCAGCTGGAGCTCTATGAGGAGTTCACGGCGGACGACCTGAAGCGCCTCGCCCCGTACGTGGCATTTGATTAGGAGAACGGACAGGAGCTCCTGTCCTGATTGTATGATAAAACGGACGCACAGCCTGTGCGTCAGACAAACAAATGGATACATTATGAAAGTAGGAATTATTGGAGCCGGTGCCATTGCCGCCAAGATGGCGGAGACACTGGCAGGAATGAAGGATGCCGAGGGATACGCCATTGCATCGCGCAGCCTGGACTCGGCACGTGCGTTTGCCGACCGATGGGGATTCCCCCGCGCGTATGGTTCATACGAAGAGATGCTCGAAGACCCCTACGTGGACCTGGTCTATGTCGCCACACCGCATTCGCACCACCGCGACCATGCCCTGCTGTGCCTGCATCATGGCAAGCCCGTGCTGTGTGAGAAGGCCTTCACCGCCAACGCCGTGCAGGCTGAAGAGGTGCTCGGCTATGCGCGTGAACGGGGCGTGTTCATCACCGAAGCCATCTGGACACGCTACATGCCACTGTCGCATCGGCTCAACGAGCTGCTGGCGGAAGGCGTCATCGGCCGTCCCACGATGCTGACTGCCAACCTGGGCTATCCCTTGAGCCACAAGGAACGGATGTACAACCCGGCATTGGCAGGCGGTGCGCTGCTCGACCTGGGCGTGTATGCCCTCAATTTTGCCCTGATGGCATTCGGCACGGACATCGAACGGGTGGACTCCGCCTGTGTGAAGACGAAGACCGGGGTCGATGCCCAGGAGAGCTTCACGCTGACCTACCGTGACGGACGGATGGCGGTGCTCAGCAGCACGATGATGGCAAAGACCGACCGTCAGGGTATCATCTCGGGCGAGGAGGGACACCTCATCGTGGAGAACATCAACAACCCCCAGCGCATCACCGTGGTCGACAGCGAATACCGCGTGAAGGCAGTCTATGACTGCCCGAAGCAGATTACCGGCTACGAATACGAGGTGCAGGCATGTGCCGAGGCACTGCAGCGGGGTTGGCTGGAGGCGCCCGACATGCCTCACTCGGAGACACTCCGCGTGATGCGCCTCATGGACGACCTGCGTGCCCGCTGGGGCGTGCGCTTCCCCTTCGAGTGAGGTGGTGCCCCTGTGTAGTTGCAGGACGGACTGTCACATTGCAACCGAATCCCCGTTTCCGCTTGACGGATTCGGTGAAATCGCACTTTTCAGCTAACTCGACTTTTGAGAAAAAACGATAAAGTAGGCTTTTTTAGGAATATTCATACGGAAGTCGTCGTATGAATATTCCAAAGAAGGGTATATTCCGGATATTTATGCAGTGAAACAATATTGTTTCGCTCGTCAAACAATATTGTTTCACGTGCCAAACACAAGTGTTTGACGAGTCAAACAATATTGTTTCATTTCCCGAACACTTGTTTTTGAAGGATGAAACACTTGTTTTAGCAAAACGATACAATAATTTTCATTCGTTCACCTCTAGTTTGTTCCGGATGAGGCTGGTTTTGAAAGTGTGATATTGGGTGGAAATGTCGCAGACGTGGAGCTTATTGCTCCTTTTTCGGCTGAATGTATTCCTTATTGATGCAACTTTTGTCCGACGGGTTGCAATGTGTATTTAGCGAATCGCCCGAGAAGACCCGTTTTACTCACCAACTTGTATTTTGGTGCGAAAGCGGGCCTTTTTGAGGGGGGTCGTTTGACGTTTTGACAAAATGGTAAATGGGGTTTGCAGTGACCTTGCTGCCATGTGGTGTGGCAACAGGGGGTGTAGACTACGGGTTGGTATGCTTGTGTTTGGTAGTTTGCGAATGAATCAGAAATTTCTGGATTTCTTTCTGAAAATAAAGCGTGCGGGCATTCTTTACCTTCAATGGAAGCTTTAGAGCATTCTGTGCACATAGAACTGCCAAACGATGCTGTCCGGTTAATTCGTATAGATTTATGAGTTCATAGTGAGGCTGCAGCCGTCCGGGTAACATGTGTGACGCTAGTTGAAAGGCTTCGATCGCGAGTTTGATTTTCCCCAAATGTTGCAGGGTATACGCTTTGAGAATTTGACTATTGTAATCGATTTTATATGCTTCACTTTGTTCCAATATGGACAGACATTCGGCATATTGTTCCCTTTCAAACAGGTAGATGGCGTAATTGTAAAGAAAAGCCGGATGGATGCGAAAGTAGGACCTGTCATATAGCAGGTTGTAAGAATCCTGTAGAGAAGCAGAGTCCTCACCGTTTGCAGCACGTTCTTCCAGACTGATTCCTTGCTGTTCGTATCGGGCTTGAATGATTGACAGGGATAACACGCAGAAGGCAATGGCTAAGACAGAAAAAGCCTTGTATCTGGTTGCTGCATGTCCCTGAGAGACTGTTGGGGTATAAATGTTTGATAATGAAAGTATCAACAGTACCCAAATTGCCGGGTAGTGACACGGATAGGAGAAACAGGCACATACAGCCCCGGCACATAACGAGGCCCAAGCTGCTTGTTTGAGGCGTGTAGCGCAGGTTCGCATCTTTTGATAGGTCATCCATGCAATTGCTGACAACAGCACGAGGCCCATGAAACCGAAGCGAATGAATAGATGCAGATATTCGTTGAATGGCTGCGTGATATTATCTGCCAGTTGGATGTAGCTGGAGGTTGGATGAGCAACGAAATATCGGGCTTGTTCCATCATGTATTCGGTTTCAAAGCTGAACGGACCATTCCCTGTCAAGAAGTGTCCGTGAACGAGTCGTGCAGTGATATACGAGATGAACAGCCGTCCATTTGCGGATAGAGGCCTTTATCTTGTTGTTGATGCCTTCTACCTTTCCGGTTGATATATGGCAGTCATACCATGTGAGTATGCCTGTCCTGTGTGCCGTTACCGTAGTTGCCATCTTCACCAATTGCGGCACTTTGCTCTCCCGGGCTTGCTTTACCCAATCCGTCATGACCCTTTCGGCATCGTCCTTATTGACCTGCATCCAGATTTCCCTGAGCTGTTCTTTCAGGTAGTATGCCTGCGACAGGGGCTTGTTCATATCCAGCGCGTTGTCAAGCCGTGTCTTATACTCCTTGTCGAAGATATCCGCCCCATTACTCAGTAACAGGTATCGCGTACCTTTCAACACCTTGCGTTTGTTGATGTCTTTTTCCATGTGGTATTGCACCCTACGTATTTCATCCAGTTTCTCGTTCATAAGCTTTACCACATGGAAATGGTCAAACACGTGCACCGCATTCGGGCAATTCTCATATACAGAGGAGATGAAGGCGGCGGAGAGATCTGTTGCAATATACTTGATGTCAACGCCTTTTCTTCTGATCCGTTTCCAAAAGCCATCCAGGGCGTCTGCTCCTTTGCCGTTACCGACATAGAGAATACGGCCACTCTTTAGGTCAACCACGATTGTCTTGTACACATGTCCTTTCCTGACCGCAAATTCATCTATGCCAATGCTGTCCACTCCTTCAAGGGAGGGAGGCGCGTAATGGTATTCAAGATGACGCGTATGGATATCCTTGACGGTATCCCAGGATACGCCCAGGAGATTGGCTGCGTCTTTCAAGGTCATGCTCCTTAACAGGTCGACTACATATTTTGCGAAACGATGGGTGTAACCGCAACTACCCGTGGCAAAGGGTATGCTCTCCTGACGGTCATAATCACAATCCTGATTCTTGCACTTATAGCGTTGGACTTTCATGCGGATTATCACCTTTTTGCCGCCTATCGGGAGTCCTATAAAGTCACGAACTCGAAAACCGTTCTTGACCAATTGGCGATGCCCGCACTTAGGACATTCTTTCTTCCGCTCTTTTGCTTCAATATGTAAGATAATTGTATTACCTTTGTATTCCTCACGAGTGCATTTGTGGTTATATAACCCCCAAGCATGATATAGAAAACTGCTGTTCATTACTGTACATTTGTTTGTGCTTATTCAAATATACAATTTGTTCAGCGGTTTTTCTTCTTTAATAAACTATCACGCGAAATGTCGGATGAACCTGAAATGTGGGCTATCTGATAACCCGTCAGGCTATGGAGCGCAAGGAGAGTCGTGGTCTGCATTATACCATTGATTATCCGCATCCAACAACAAAGAAGTAATGAAAAAATACGGCTCTCTTCTTTTCGTAAAACGGAAGAAGAGAAGCCTTACTCCAATAAAGACAAAGATGACAAACGAAACCTTTTTCCGTTTCCAGCAAGGGGATGAGACTGCATTCAAGACTCTTTTCTATGAATACAGTCCCAGCCTGCTCGCCTTTGCACGCCGTTTTGTGCAGGAAGAAGAAGTAGAAGATGTGGTACAGGATATCTTTATGCAGATATGGAATCATCGTCAGGAGTTCAAGAATCCGGAGGCGATAAGAACTTATCTGTTTACTTCGGTCAAGCATCGTTGTCTGAATATTCTTCGCAGTGAAGACACTCATCATACCTATCTGGAGTCTTTGTCAGAAGAAGACTTTTATGATCAGATGCTCGATGTGGAAGTATATACGTTACTGTATCGGGCCATTTCGGAATTGCCCGACAATTATAAGAAAGTGATAAATTACTCTCTTGACGGATACCACATTGATGAAATTGCCGAGCAGATGCATACGACAGTCGATGCAGTAAAGGCCTATAAGAAACGGGCAAAGGAACAGCTTCGCAAAAAGATGGGAACCTTATATGGTTCAAGTTTTACGGCAATGCTGCTTCTGGATGTTTTTCTGGAGAAACTTTGATGGATAACTTTTCATTTGTTCTACCTCAACTGTTTGTTCATCAGTGCATAGAATATATTTTACTGTTTCTGTATGTATGTTTGCTTGTTCGATTAACTGTTTAGAAAATACTTCTTGTGTATAAGTTTTCTATTTTCTTTTGTATTGCTACTGTTTATCAATTGATTAATATTTTTTAATTGCCGAAAAGTTGTCCAAAACGGGAAACTTTCCTCTGTATATGCTACCTTTGATTGCAAATTTAGCATAATAGATAATTAGAAAAACAGTAGGAAATGATACAGACAGTAATCAAGCGTGACGGACGAATTGTGGGCTTTAACGAAGAGAAAATAGCCACTGCTATCCGTAAGGCAATGTTGCATACAGAAAAAGGAGAAGACTTCAGACTGATACATCAGATTACCGATCGTATCTCTTTTAATGGAGATGCACAGATGACCGTTGAGGCTATTCAGGATGCCGTGGAAATGGAACTGATGAAGAGTAGCCGAAAAGACGTGGCACAGAAATATATTGCTTACCGGAATCAGCGCAGTATAGCCCGTAAGGCAAAGACAAGAGATATTTTCCTGGAGATTATCAATATCAAATCGAATGATATTACCCGTGAAAATGCAAACATGAATGCCGATACACCGGCAGGAATGATGATGAAGTTTGCCAGCGAGACTACCAAACCGTTTGTTGACGACTATCTGCTTAGTGAAGACGTGCGCGAAGCCGTTGCGGGTAACTATCTGCACATACATGACAAGGATTATTATCCAACTAAAAGTCTTACCTGTGTGCAGCATCCGTTAGATCATATCCTTCAGAATGGTTTTTCGGCAGGACATGGAGAGTCCAGACCGGCCAAACGTATTGAAACAGCCAGCATATTGGGATGCATTTCGCTGGAGACTGCCCAGAATGAGATGCATGGCGGACAGGCTATTCCTGCCTTTGACTTTTATCTGGCTCCATATGTGCGCAGCAGTTACATTGAAGAAATAAAGAATCTGGAAGAACTTAACGGAGCAGACTATTCGCATCTGTATGCAGAAGAACTTTCAGACTATCTGCAAAAACCGCTTGACGGCCTGTCGGGCGACGAACGCATCGTGCAGCATGCCGTAAACAAGACGGTAGCCCGCGTGCATCAGGCTATGGAGGCATTCATACACAATATGAACACCATACATTCACGAGGAGGAAACCAGGTAGTGTTCAGTTCCATCAATTACGGTACGGATACTTCTGCTGAGGGACGCTGTATCATACGTGAGCTGTTGAGAACAACTTATCAGGGAGTGGGTAACGGTGAGACTGCCATTTTCCCTATTCAGATATGGAAAAAGAAAAGAGGAGTCAGCTATCTGTCGGAAGACCCCAATTATGACCTTTATGTACAGGCATGCAAGGTGACGGCACGACGCTTCTTCCCTAACTTCCTGAATCTGGATGCCACGTTCAATCAGAGTGAGGACTGGAAAGCCGATGACCCTCTGCGTTACCAGCACGAAGTGGCTACAATGGGTTGCCGTACGCGTGTGTTTGAAAACCGTTTCGGTCCGAAGACTTCGATAGGACGTGGAAACCTCTCATTCTCTACAATCAATATTGTCCGCCTGGCCATCGAGTGCATGCAAATAGAAAACAAGGAACAGCGCATAGCCCGTTTCTTTGCCAAACTCGATGCGATGCTTGAAGTTACGGCCCGTCAGCTGCATGAGCGTATGGAATTTCAGAAAACAGCTTTTGCCAAACAGTTCCCTCTTCTGATGTCGGCTTTGTGGATTGGTTGTGAGAAGCTGAAACCCAACGATACGATAGCTCTTGTTATCAATCAGGGAACATTGGGTATAGGGTTTATCGGACTGGCTGAGTGTCTGGTGGCACTGGTGGGCAAACATCACGGTGAGTCGGAAGAAGCTCAGGAACTGGGATTGAAGATTGTAACCTATATGCGTGACAGAGTGAACCAGTTCTCTGAACAGTATCAGCATAATTACAGTGTGCTGGCTACGCCGGCCGAAGGTCTTTCGGGCAAGTTTACACGCGTTGACCGCAAGGATTTCGGAATCTTGCCCGGTATAACCGACCGTGACTATTATACCAATTCCAATCATGTGCCCGTATATTATAAGTGCAGTGCCCGTCATAAGGCTGAGATAGAGGCTCCTTATCATGACCTGACACGTGGAGGCCACATCTTCTACGTAGAGATTGACGGAGATGCCACACACAATCCCGAAGCCATTATGCGTGTGGTGGATATGATGGACCGTTACAACATAGGTTATGGCTCGGTAAACCATAACCGTAACCGCTGTCTGGACTGTGGTTATGAGAATGCCGACCCCCATATGGAAGAATGTCCCAAGTGCGGAAGCAGGCACATTGACAAGCTTCAGCGCATAACCGGATATCTGGTGGGAACAACCGACCGATGGAATCAGGCCAAACTGGCAGAACTGAATGACCGTGTAATACATAATTAAGCGTAATCATCATGTTATCTATCCTTGATATTCTTGAAGATACGACGGTAGACGGACCGGGATTCCGCACCGCTATCTATGCCGCCGGATGTCCTAACGGATGTCCCGGCTGTCATAATCCCGAATCTTGGGATATTAATCGCGGACATTGGATGAGTACGGACGAAATTCTTCAAAAAGTTCTGGCTGACGAGTTTGCCGACGTAACCTTTAGCGGCGGTGACCCGATGTTTCAGCCTGAAGGCTTTGCCGAGCTGGCTTGTGCCATCAAGCATCAAAGCAATAAGAGCATATGGTGCTACACGGGGTATACGTTTGAAAATCTGTTGAATAATCCAAAACAGGTTCGTTTGTTGAAATACATAGACGTACTGGTAGACGGCCGTTTCAAAAAGGAACTGAAAGACGAAAGCCTTTGTTTCAGAGGAAGCAGCAACCAACGGCTTATTGATGTGCAGGCTTCACTGAAAAGCAAGCAGACTGTAGTTTATTCATACAGTCACTAACTGATAATCTGCTTTTATACAGGTTGGAAAGTTTATCCTTAGGCTGAGTACATGTATCTTTAACTTAAGTACATATATCTTTAGGCTAAAGATAAACTTTTTGTTGGGTATCAATAAATTATGGAGCCAGTAGAAAGTGACTTTATTCAAGGAGGCTGATAAGCATACAACCCGATTGCAGGACCTCTGCAGTCGGGTTGCTTGTTGTATATACTTACTGATTGTCTGTCAGTTAGTAATCATCTTATTTTACTTCTTTATTTTAGCTGTTCCAGCATTTCTTTTGTCTGCGGATTGCTGGGGCGGGTAGCATCAATGTTCATGAGCTTGCCTTCTTTATCATACAGAAGAAATCTTGGGATGGCATTTATATTCAGGAAGTTTGATATTTCATTGCCTTTGTTGAACCATTGGTTTCCGTGCAGATTCAGTTCTTCTATTTTCTTCTTCCAGTTCTTTTCATTCTGATCGATGGATACAGACAGGAACTTTACAGCCGGATTGTTCAGTTCTTTTTCCAACTTTTGCAGATGCGGAATTTCCTTACAGCACGGAACGCACCACGATGCCCAGATATCAATGTATACGTAATATCCCTTGAACTCTTCGAACGTATGCTCTTTTCCTTCAGAATCGTAAAAGGTTATGTCGGGAAATGGAGCCTTGTCTAGTATATATCTTCTTTTTTTGAAGTCATTTACATATTTTTCCGGAAGATTGTATTTGCTGACGCATTTTTCCAAGACGATCAGTCCGTTAGAAAAGTCTTTGTTGTAGTTGTAAGATGAGATATACTTTCTCAGAAGATATTCCGCTATACTCTTTTGCAGGTTTTTGTCTTCGGCTTTTTTATAGATATAGTCCATTCTTTCTTCAAGAGTCATTCCCTTAGGCATATTTGCGCAAAAGAACATCGGTGTTTCATTAAAGCATATCGCATACTTGTTGTTTAATAAAGCTGTTGCATTATTGGTTTCGTTGTCTAATTCTTTGGGAGTGGTTTTACCGTTTCTTCTATGCATAAATTGGATGTCGTTTATAGCTTTTGACTTTTCAATAAAGTTCCAGGTCCGTGCATATAATTCTACCTCTTTTGAAGGCTTGTACTGAGTCAACAGCTTGTTTAGTATGTTGTCATATTGATTTATAAGTTTCAAAGAGTTCTCAGGCAAGGGAGTGTTGGTCCATACTTCCTTGTTCATGACGTTTGCCTGATTATAATATTCTCCCAGAAAGGTATTGTCATTGTCAAAGCCGTACTGTATCTTTTCATTGTCAATTTGTATGTCAAGGTTGTATATACGGATGGAGTCGGGCATATACAGCGGAATGTTGAAAGGATACTTGTTTGAATCTCCTTTTCGGACAATGATGTTAAGTTGGTAAAATCCGTTATTAGCCGATGTAAGCTTTATATTGAACTGATTGTTGTCAGCTTTTACAGGAGTGTATGATGAGTTTCCCATCATGATGTTGTTGATGGCTATTTCATGTATGCTGTCAGTTTCATTCTTTACTGTTATGTGACCTTTGACTGTTAACTGTGCATTCATGGTGCAGGCATAAATTAAAGCCAATAGAATAGCAATATGTAGTTTCATGACTGATGTTTAAATGGTTACTTGGTTTGTAATAGAATTAAATGGGAGTATGTTCTTCGCCAAGACATACCCCCATTGAAAGAAGAGAGAGGGTTAGTTTTTGTATCTTATATCAGAAATTTTATCTGTGCATTGTTTGAACTCGTATTTAGGCTCAAATTTATCGCTGGTCAGATCTTCTGTGCTGTAGATATATACATTTCCACGTTTTGTATCATTACTGTAAGTACCTACGTATAAATCCTGAGTTGCTTCATTGTAACCTATACAGGTAATCTCTTCATTAGGATAAGAAATAATGGGTTTTGTAGGAAGTTGGGGTGATGCGTTGAAAAGGTAGTAAGCGTACAAATCTCCTCCAATACCATAAAATGCTACTTGACTACTTCTGGCAAGAGTGAGTCTTGTTCCTTGTGAAGGAATTCCCTGTGTGTCCGTTACTTCATAAGAAGTTTCTTTACTGCTTTCATAAATATATGTCCAATCAGGATATTCACCTACAGTATTTAAAGAGATAGTATATTGTGAAATTTTGTTAGGATTGGCTTTGTCTTTTGTTACAACATAAATGTCTCCACTATTTTGTTGTGTGTTATGAACAAGCATCAGTATATCCTTATCTTTGAACAAGTCGCCTGATGTAGCCATACCATTACTAGAATAAGCTTGGAACTTGATAATTTCAGAAGTACTGTAGTTTACGAATACTGGTGTCGTACTCCACGAATTTATACTTGCCATATAGTTATATCCGGGAATAACGTCTTCATAGCTTTGCTGATAGAATTCATGCGGATATTCGTACAGATACCAATAAGCCTTTTGGAAATGTATAGAATGTTTGGAATTTACATCATATACAAAGGGGTATGATGCATATCCGTCATTCGAGAGAAAATGGGTAGCCTTAAATCCTTCGAAGATGCTTGAATACTCAGAAGAAGATATGATTTCGAAAGTTGTAGAGTTTACAAAGAAACATTTGTCTTCCAAGGCGACAATCATTATCGGAGTTTGTGCATAAGGGCTGGTTGCAGCATTGGTACGGTCTGCTCCGATAAGTTTCGTCATTTGAATATCAGGGTTCATTTGTTCTAGGCAATGTTCTTCTACCTTGTATTCCATTCCAGATGCAATATCTTCCGGAGTGAGGTCTTTGATAAATCCCAGATTTCCTTTTCCGTCTTCCGAGTTGGCTATGACCAATATTCCCTTTTCAAAGTAATCGTTTACATTTACCTGATATTCCATTACATCTCCAACGATATCATCGGTAACGGTAAGATGTATGTAATATGTACCTTTCTTTTCAAAAGAATAATTCAGTATCGGTTCTGAACTGATTTTGGTAAGTTCTCCTTTTGAATCGGATGTGGTATTATATTCTCCTACAGACCATTCATATTTCAGGTTTTTGGATGTAGCTTTTACCTTTGGATCTATTACCAAAGATTCCGTTCCGAAATAGACGTTGTAAACAGGCATCTTTTCAGAATCGCTGCCTTCTATTGACAGTTCTGGCAGCAGCTTGTTTGCATCTCGTGAATCATCGTTGATGCATGATGTGAGAGCAAAGAATAAAAAAATGGTATATATTATATTCTTCATATCTTTATTTTTATAACGGTTAGATATAATTACATAGCGGATGGTTTTTCCCATCCTTCAATGGCTGATGGGTCATGTACTTCATAATATTCGTATAAGGGTATCAGTACATATTTGTTCATGAAGCTTGAATACATAGATAACGGACCCATCATGCTGCTGGCATTTACGAAATAATCTCCGTATTGTGTTACCATCTCGTCTATAACAGCGGGATTAACATCTTTCATTGCATAGAAAAGCTCAAAAAACTTTTGTGCTACATCATATCTGTAGGGTGGCATAGCCCATGATACCCACCAGCTAGGAGCATATTCTGGGTGTATGTCAGAGTAAGTGATGCTGAATTTATTCTGTCCTACTACGGCAAGGTCTTCAGACTCTTTTAGAATCAGGTTTAAAGTGAATTCCTTTTGTTGCAGTTCAGGATCATTGTTGCGCAAAAGCGTGATTTTCACTTTTGTCTCGATTCCATTGGCTGGAATAGACATAGCTTCCTTATCAATAGTATAATGCACTCCTTCCTGCATGGTAGTACCTTCTGTCGGTTCAAGAGTGAAAGTACGTGTTTTGTCCGATGTCATTCCCATAAGTTTTACAGGTAGCTCTACAACGTATTCTGTAGCGATGTCAAATCCAAAACTATAGGAAACCGAAGTTGCTATTTCATCTTTGTCATTGATATATTCAATGAACGCAGAATCTTTTTGGGTCGTATCATAGAGCTGGTAGTCTTCATTTGTGCAGGCTGTTCCTGCTATGCACAATAGAGCGAGCAAGGCTTGTTTGATATATATTGTTTTCATACTGTACACATTTACTTGTTGTCATTTCTATATTCATATTCACTGTCTGGTATTGGAACTACATAATATGTGTCACTGGCCGGTAATACACGGTCAAGGCTATTGCATATGATGTCTTTGTTCAGGCGTTTCATATTATACCATATTTGTCCCTCGCCAAAGAGTTCCTTACAATATTCATTGTAAATGTTTTCTTTGGTAAGTTGTTTGCCCTGAACTGCAAATCCTCTTAATCCGCGTGAGGTAAGTTCTGCGTCAAAGTAGCTGACTGCCAGATCGTAATTTGTTTCCAGAAGTGCTTCTGCCGCAATCAGATACATTTCAGAAACGTGCATCAGGGTAAATCCGGAATATCGGGCGTCCCATCCGCTAGGACCACTTTCTCCTTTCAGTGTATAATAATCTATGATTTTTCTCCAAAGTCTGTTGTCCAGTTGTTGCATGCGGTAATCGGCTGCAGTGTTGTCATTGTCCAGTGCATAGATATCTTCGAAGGTTCGTAAATCATTGCCACCTGATGATTCCAGATAAGGTTGGAATGATACAAATGAGGTTTGATTGAATATAAGAGCACGTACAGATTCAAGATACGAGTTAGAATAAACTCCGAAAATCGTTTCTTTTTCAGATAACTTTCCTGCCAGATAGTCTGCCATTTCCTGTCTGTATGCGAGCGGGAATTTCTCGCTTTTTATTACTTTTTCGGCATAAATAGCAGCATTGGCCATATCGCCTCTTGTCCAATATACACGTGCCTTAAGTGCCCATATGGCATAAAGATTGAAATGTGTAGTGCGGTAGTTCAGGAAGTTGCGCAGGTTGTTGTCTGTTCTCGGATAGTCCATGCTGTTTTCTTCTTCGGCAAGAAGACTTTCAGCTTCGTTCAGGTCTTTGAGAATCTTGTCATATACTTCTCCTACCTTATAAAAAGGTTTCACATCGTATGAATAAGTTTCTACGTAAGGAATACCTTCTTTGGTTTCGTCAGTAGGAGCAAACAGGCGCAGAAGGTCAAAATGCAGGAAAGCTCTCATTGCAAGCATTTCACCTCTATAGTAATTGTAAAGGGTCATGGAGTTTCTTCCTTCCAGGTTTTCAAGAATATTGTTTATGTATCCGATATTCTTGTATGCTTCTTCCCACATGTTGGCTATTACTTCCTTTACGGCATCTGCTTCGTAATCAAGTTCAGAAAGAGGCTGTCCTATTTCTGCCTGATCCTGGTAGCATGCAAGGTTCTGTGCAAGTACTTCAGTAAATCCCCAATACATGAAACGTCCGTATGAATAGGTATTCTGAAGTTCACCGTAAACTCCGTATATGGCATCTTCAAATCCTTGTGCGTCTTTAAACTGCTCGTTTTCTACCTTCTCAGATTTTGGGCGTACATCCAGGAAATCGTCGCATGCATTGAAAAGGAGCAAGGAACATAGTCCGTAACAAATGTATATTAGTTTTTTCATCTTATTCATGTTTTAAAGTGTAATATTGAATGACATATTAATGCTGCGGCTATAAGGATAAGAGGTACCTCTTTCATAGCGTACAGTTGACAGACGGAATAAGTCTGAGGCTCCAAGAGTCAGTCGCAAGCGTTGTATTCCCCATGATTGGATCAATGATTGTGGAAACTCATAGGCAAAGTTGATGCTCGACAACCATATTTCATTCTCGTTTTCAACAAATCGGCTGGAGTGTACGAACTGTTGTCCACCAGTTGCACTGAGGTTCAGGTAAGGTACCAAGTCACCCGGTTGTTTCCATCTTTCGGTGAATGCTCTTACGTCTGCATTGTATTGCGGATTGATGTTTTCAATCTTGGCTGCACGGGTTGAGTTATAGATATCTCCTCCGAAAGTATAGCTGAAGTTTACACCCAGATAGAAATTCTTATACATGAAGTCTGTTGAGAAGTTACCTTCAACATCCGGATTGGTATCTCCTACTACGACTTTGTCTTTTACGTCATATGTATAAGTGTAGGTTCCATCTTTCTTAATGTATATTTCTTTTCCTGATGCAGGGTCGATTCCGGCAGAACGTACGGCATAGATTGCTGTAGGAGAACCGCCCTCTTCGTAAAGTATACGTGGAACTGATTCATCAGATACGGCATTGTTTTCATCATTCTTGCGTTGCAATGCTTCAGAGATATTCTTGATGACGGTCTTTGAATGAAGTCCGTTTACAGAAACCGTCCAGCTGAAGTCTTTAGTAACGATAGGTTTACCCCATACGGCAAATTCGATACCGTTGCTTTCCTGTGCGCCGTAGTTATCTTTTACAGTGCTGGCTCCGGATGATGGGGGTAATGATATGTCGATAAGCATATCGTCGGTATATTCGTTATAGTAGTCAAAGTTGACATTCAGTCGTTCATCAAAGAATGAAGAAGTGATACCTACATTCAGCTTCTTGGTAGTCTGCCAGGTTAGATCTGGATTAGGCATGGCCATAGGCACTGCACCTACGCCTCCAAGGTGGATATTACTAATGTAATATTTATAAGTAGAGATAGCCTGATATGGTGAGAATTTTACGCTACCTGTATATCCGTAACTTCCTCTCAGACGTAACATATCTACCCATCCTAGCTGTTTGATGAATTCTTCGTTATGCAAGTTATATCCGGCACCTACTGACCAGAACGGTGCATATTTGTTGTTCTCTCCAAACTTGGAAGAACCAGACATACGGTATGAACCATCAATGATGTAGCGGTTTTTCCATGTAAAGTTTGCTGCAGCGAAGGCACCTACGCTGGTGGCAAGGTCTTCACTTCCGTATGGGGTAGTGTCAGAGTAAGATGCTGCGTATCCGAAATCGGTTAGGTTATCAGACAAGAAACCTGAAGCGATGCTTGTGCGTGAAGAACTGTTCTCTTTTTTGATTTCACCTCCCACGTTCAATGTAAACAGTGTACCGTCATTATCGAAGCTGTGTATCCAGTTACCGACTACTTTGAACGAATAATTGTCTTCGTCATTGTTGGTTAATGTATAGCTTCCTTTTTTCAACGGGTCTGTTACGTCTTTGAACTGCATGGAAAGAGGAGATACAAAATCATCGGCCGTACCTTTTGCCGTGAGCAATGAACCTTGTGCCGTGATGTACAAATTCGGTTTGAAGTTATAACGTGCACTCAAAGACAGGTTCTGAGTACGGGTTTCTTCAGTAGAGAAGCTACTTAGTGATGCCTCATAAAGAGGATTGGTCATATCCCATGACAATAATGAACGGAGTTCTCCGTTTTCATCGTAAGGAGAGTCATAAGGATTCATTTGCAACCATGTGTCATAACTTCCGTATTTGGAGTTGCGGATATTGGTTTGCTGGTGGCTGGCTCTTAAGGTAAGCACCAGTTTTTCTTTGAGACGGTATGCCAGGTAGAGCTCGAGACCATAATTCTTTCGTCCGTCATCTTTCATGACACCGTTCTTGTCGGTAAAGTTTCCGGTAATGTTATATTCAATGCTTCCTCCACGTCCTGATACAGAGAGCGAATGAGTCTGTGAGAATCCTGTACGTATTGGTTTTGACTTCCAGTCGGTATTGATGCCGCTGCTTACCAGAGCCAGTTTCTCATAATAGGTATTATCCATGCTTCCGTTGCTGCTGTCGTATAATCCGGCCAGTCTTTCCAACTCCAGTTTTTGTTGTGAGTTGCATAAGTCATAACTTGACAGGTCAGCAAAACTGAAATCTGGAGTAAATGTATATCGGATACGTACTGGTGCCTGTTCCACTCTTTTACGTTCAATAACGATAACACCGTTTGCGGCATTTTCACCGTAAAGTGCGGTAGCTGAAGCATCTTTAAGGATATCTACACGCTCAATATCGTACATGTTGATATCGTATAAGTCCTGTAATGTAGATTCCACTCCGTCTATAACAATAAGAGGAGCATTCAGTCCGGCTTCATTGTCAGTAGCCAGTGATGTAGTACTACGTATTACAAGATCTGGAATATTGTTGGGGTTTGATCCCATTGCATTGTTCTTGTTTATTTTGATAGAAGGGTCAAGAACAGACAATGCCTGTAATACATTGTTGGGTGATATGCTCAACAACTGTTCAGAGGTTACAGTGCGTGCAGCACCTGTATAAGTTTGTTTGGAACGTGTAAAGAAACCGTTGACTACGACTTCATCCATCGTATTGGCATCCTCTTTCAACGCTACTTTTATATCGTTTCCTTCCGGACTGATTACTTGTTCGCTGTAACCGACGAACGAGAATTTAAGCTGAGCGCCACGGGGAATATTTACGCTGAACTTACCGTCGATGTCTGTAACTACGCCAGTAATCATTTTTCCACCTTTTATAACAGATACGTTGACACCAATCATAGGTTCACCGTTGCGCTCGTCAGTTACGATACCTTTTATTTCCCCGGCTTGTGTAGTAGGAGAGATGACGATTGTATTATCTTTTATAGTTGCAGAAAGCCCTGTATTTTTCAGGCATTGCTTTACTGCCTCAAGTACCTCCATGTCTTTTACATTGATGTTGACAGGCGGTATGTTTGCTATGTCCTCATCGCTGTAAATGAGCCGCATGCCCGTTTGTTCCTTGATAGTAGACAATACTTTCTCCAATTGGGCATTCTTTAACTGTAAAGTTATTCTTTTTATGTTCTGAGCCATTGCATTGCCTAAAGTCAATGAACCCAGAAGCAAACACGCAAAGAGCCTTTTGCTAAAGCCCGTTGCCCTGCCTTGTCGCAGGAAAAGATTCTCTCTGTTTTTCATCTCAGTCTGTATAAAATTAATAATATGATTACTTTTGTTCTTCTATAATTATACCGTTTCGGTTAGCCTTGAAACGAATCATTTTTGTCAGTTCAAACATACCGGCAATATCAATAAAGTTGTCATAGCGTTTGACTTCACCCGTAAATGTTATGTTCTCAAGTTCTTTCTTTGCAAAACCGATAGGGATGTTATACCATCGTGAAAGGTCATTCATAATGGCCGAGAGCGGAGTTTGTCTGAAACTGTATATTCCGCTTTTCCATGATGTGTATATGCTGATATCTGTTTCTTCTGTAGTGATTTGCTGTTCGTCTACATGATAAGTAAGGAGCTGTCCCGGAGTTAGTACATAGGTGTCTTTATTGTGCAAGGGAGTAAAGTGTACACATCCGTTTTCGAGTGCTATTTGCAGTATCTTTTCGTTTTCATAACAACGGAGGTTGAATGATGTACCTTTTACTTCTACTGTTCCGAATTCTGTATGGATTATGAAGGGTTGCTGATTTTCCATTTTTGCAACGTTGAAGTAAGCTTCTCCCTTGAATGCCATTTCACGCTTGTCTACTCCATATTCGGGTGCAAACTGAATATCGGACTCTGAATTCAGATAAATATTGCTTTGGTCTTTTAAAACAACGTTGTATTCGCCGCCCCGTGGAACAATAATACGTTTTATATCATTCAGTTTGACAGCCGATTGTTGTATAATACCTTGCGGCTTGTCATTTTCATTATTCAGACTTTTATTGTTGTCCGGATAATTGATGATAACTTTTTCGGTTTGTTTAGGCATAACCGTTTCTTCATCTCCGGAATAAGTATACAAGGTAGCCTGTTGTGTTCCCGGTTTTAAATCAGCCAGGACAATAACATTTTGCTCTTGCCTATAATTTGTATATACCTGATATAGAATAACAGACAATAACAGACATGCGGCAATAGCACCAGTCCATTTATACCATGCAATTCTCCGCTTGCGAGCCGGATGCATCTTTTTCTGAAGCTGTCTGTATAGTTCTGTTTCCTCTCCGGGAGTGTAGAGAGGTGTCATATCCTGTAGAAAGTCTTTTCCACTGTATTTTTGGTACAGGTTTTCATTATGCCGCGATGACGAACGCCATTGGCTAAGTTCTTTCTTTTCCTGTTCAGACAGGTCGGAAAGAATAGACTTTACTATCAGATATGCTATGTGTTTCATGTGCTTTATAAGTGTTATTACATTATAAAGACACACAGCGTTTGAAAAAGGGTCGCAGGAAATTAGATTTTTTTGCAGAAAAATTAATTTCTATTATTAAATAACGTGAGTTCGAAATAAAATCAAAAAATAGCAAGTTGTCCGTCATTGACAAACTTTACGTCAATGGCGGGCTTCTTTTCAAAAAAGCAGTATGCCGCGATAGCCGACA
>URKA01000026.1 GCA_900548345.1 uncultured Paraprevotella sp.
TTGTTGCTCAGGTACTTATAAAATAAGTTAAACTAAAATGCTGCGGAATTTAGGTTATAATTAAAAACAAAGACAAAAAAGAGATTTATGAAACAAAAACTCATGATGGTTCTGTTTGCCCTGTTTGTCGGTGTCAACCTGACACAGGCTCAGACCACGGTCTCCGGTACGGTCATTGACGCAGAATTCGGAGAGCCCATCATCGGTGCTACGGTGAAAATTGTAGGCACGAATCAGGGGACAGCCACCGACCTTGACGGAAAGTTCACATTAAAAGTCGCCATCGGCACGAAATTGCAGGTAAGCTACATGGGAATGGAGCCGCAAATTGTGCCTGCCAAGCAGAAAATGACCATCCGCTTGCAGTCTGACGACAAGGTTCTCGAAGAAGTTATCGTCACTGGTTACGGTTCTGCCCGTAAGCTCGGAACCATCGCCGGTTCCGTGGCCACCGTTTCGAGCAAGGACATCGAGAACAGGCCGATTGCCAACGTCGGTGACGCCATGCAGGGGCAAGTAGCCGGCCTTCAGGTATTTACCTCATCCGGCGAGCCGTCTGCCACCACGAGCATGCGTATACGAGGTATGACCTCCCTTTATGCCTCCACCGAACCGCTTTTCATCCTTGACGGCAGTGAAATCTCTCAGCAGACGTTTCTTTCGCTCAACCCTAACGATGTGGAGTCTATCACAGTATTGAAAGATGCCTCGTCCACAGCCATCTACGGTTCGCGTGCCGCCAACGGTGTGGTCATCATCACTTCCAAAAAAGGAAAGCTCGGCGACAACCCTACCATCACCCTCTCGGCCATGTATGGCCTGTCGCAGATGAGCGGCGACCACGAGGATATGATGAACGCCACCCAGTGGCTTGATTTCCAAGAACTCATAGACCCTACGAACCGCACAAACCCTGCATTCCAGGCCAAGAAGAATTTCTATAACAAATACGGCATCAGCACCGACTGGACGGACATCTTCTTCGGTGACAACAAGCCTACGGCCGAACTCAACGTCAGCATCCGCGGCGGTTCGGAAAGGATGGCTTACCTGGTGTCTTACGGACACTACACGGCCCAAGGTATCATGGACGACTCGGACATGCGCCGCGAGACCATGCGCATCAACCTTGAAGGCAGCATCACCGACTGGTTGAAGATCGGCACCAACACCAATTTAGCCTACACCAAGTCTTCGGCCACGGCTTTCGGTACGTCTGCGAACAGCGTGTACAACAAGGCGCATGCCGCACGTATCTACCTGCCCACACAGACTTACAACAAGATTCTCGGCTTAGAGGGTTCTGACTTTGCCAACGCCACATTCAACGGTTTCGGCGAACGGTTGACTTTCTTCGACCAGTTGGGTTACTATAACCCTTATTGGGTATCGGAAATCCAGCCGGGACACAACACACGCGTACGTCTGAACGAAAACCTCTTCGTCAATGTCTCTCCCATCCAGGGCCTGAACGTCCGTTCAGCCGTAGGCTTGGACGCTAACGATGTGCGCTCGACTTCAAAGACCTACAACACGCTGGACATCGACCCGGAAGTATTCCCTACCGGATCCGCATCAGAGAGTTTCTCCCGTTTCTACCGCTGGACAGTGACCAACACGGCCGAATATAAGTTCGACATCTATAAAAAGCACCTTTTCACGGTATTGCTCGGTCAGGAAACCATGACCAACAAGACCGAAGCGTTCAGCGTCTCGGTAAACGGCCTGACCGACAACCGCCTGCTGCTTATGTCTTCCGGTACGCAGAGCAACGTGAGTGTGCCCGGACATGCCATTTCGGAAGAAGTGCGTAACTCATACTTCGGCATGTTGAACTACAGCTTCAACGACCGTTACTATGTCGACTTGTCCATCCGTCGCGACGGTTCTTCGCTCTTCGCCAAAGGACACCGCTGGGCGACCTTCGGTGCAGGTGCGTTCATGTGGGACATCACCAACGAGAAGTTCATGAAGAGCTCGCGCAAGTGGCTGAACAGCCTGCAGGCCAAAGTCAGCTACGGTTCTACCGGTAACTCAGGCATCTCGGCCTATCAGGCCCTCGGTCTGGTGTCATCCGGTCCCGAATACGGAGGCATGGCAGGTATCGCCCCCTCGAACGTGGCCAACGACGAATTGTCCTGGGAAACGGTAAAGACCTTCAACGTGGGCTTGTCCGCCAAGTTCATCAACCGCATCACATTCGAACTGGAGTATTATAATAAGGTAACCTCCGACATGCTCGTGAACGTGCCCTACTCCTACACCACCGGCTTCAGTTCACAATGGGCCAATGTGGCCGAGATGTACAACCGCGGTGTCGACTTCAACATCGGCGCGGACATCATCAAGCAGAACGACTGGTACTGGAATGTGCGTCTTAACGGCAACTTCAACAAGAACAAGATTACCAAACTCTTCAACGGGACGACTTCGTACGACGTGACCAACCTTGTACATCTCGAAGAGGGTCATCCCTACGGCGAACTGTATCAAGTGCGCTGGAGTCATGTCGACCCGATTGACGGACAGAATGTATGGATTGACAAGGACGGCAACTTCACCAAGACGTTCTCGGAGAGCGACCACGTGATGACCGGCAAGAATGTGATTGCACCGTGGTCGGGCGGTCTCTCGACCACCGTATCATGGAAGGGAATCCAGCTCGACGTGCAGTTCACCGGCATGTTCGGCCGCTATATGATGAACAACGAGCGTTACTTCATCGAGAACCCAGAATTCGCCACCAAAGGCAACCAGACCACCGACATGTTGAACATCTGGCAGAAGCCGGGTGATGTGACGCGTATCGCCGCAGTCAATTCTGAACGTCACTTCGACACGGGACTTATCGAGAATGCCTCGTTCGTCCGCCTGAAGTTCCTGCAGTTATCTTACAACTTCCCGAAGAAACTTCTGGCTTCCACCAAGTGCATCAAGGATGCCAAGGTATTCTTCGTAGGACGCAACCTGCTGACATTCACAAAGTATAAAGGTTATGACCCTGAAATAGACAGTTTCTCAAGCATCGGTGAATATCCGAACACGCGTCAGTATTCAATCGGTCTTCAAGTCACATTCTAACAACATTCATAAAGCGTATCTGTAATGAACAAGAAATATATATTGATAGCAGCATTGTCGGCCATGACATTAGGGTCGTGCGACATGGATAAGTTACCGTACGATTCACTGCCCGACACAGAAGCCTTGAATACTCCCATCAACTTTCAGGCTGCGGCGGTCGGATTGTATTCCGGAATGCAAACGAGTATCATGGGTGTGTTCTACAATGCACCGGAGGTACAGTGCGACGGCTTCCATGCCGTGACCGGCTTTACCAACTCCCTGGGAGAAATGTACCGCTGGACATTCAACAGCCAGACTCCTGAGTTTGAAACGGTGTACGGCAACTATCAGGCCCTCATCGCCCGTTCCAACTTCATCATCGACGCCTATAACAAGGTCGACCTGACCAACGAGAACATCTTCCCAGAACGGGCCACGAACGACAACCCCGGCCTGCCGGCAGTAAAGAAAGCGGTGGGCGAAGCATACTTCACCCGTGCCTACAGCATCTTCCAGTTGAGCCAGTACTTCTGCGCCGCCTACGACCCTGCCACGGCCAACAATGAGAATACCGGCGTATCGTACCGTCTGGACTACGCACCTTCGTACGACCAGTCCACTTATCCGGGACGTAACACCCTTGCACAGACTTACGAGCAGATTTACAAAGACCTTGATGCCGCAGCCGAGCACATCACGCTCAGAGGCGCGAAGAACAACATGTATATCAGCATTGACGCCATTACGGCCCTGCGTGCCCGCGTGGCCCTGGCCCAAGGCAATTATGAGCTGGCCAAGGATGAAGCTGAAATCCTTATCAATTCCGGTGCATACACCCTCGCACGCGGAGAGAATGCGTTAAATCAACTTTGGAAGACCTCTTCGAGCTGGAATGAAGGAGGCGGTGGCAGCGAAACCATCTTCCTCCTTGTCACGGCCTCACCGTCCGAGTTGCCCTTGCAGACAGGTAACCGCTACCAGCCTAACCAGACCGGTGCCATACCCGACTACATCCCGACACAGGCACTGATGGACTTGTATGACGCAAACGACTACCGCAAGAACGTTTATTTCAACCAGGTGGACATCGAGACAACCACCGGCGGCGCAGGTACCGTTTATGCCATGAACAAGTACGAGCGAGACGGTGTCTTGTTCCTGTTGAGCCAAAGCGAAAGCGGACGCTTCTGTATAGAACCGAGAGTGTTCCGCATCGCGGAGATGTATCTTATCGCAGCCGAAGCGTATGCCAACCTCGAAGACGAAGACGGCCTCCGTAGGGCAGAAGGACTCCTGAACAAATTGCAGAGATTCCGTATCGACAAGTTCAGGAACAAGAGCTATGCGGACAAAGATGCGTTCATGGCTGAGCTCAAGAAAGAGCGCCAGCGCGAGTTGCTGGTGGAAGGTTTCCGACTGTTCGACATCAAGCGCTGGCATGACCCCATGCAGCGCGGTGAAGCACAGCAGCGCGACCTCTGCCTGCTCCCCGGTTCAGGAACCACCGACTTGTCGATTCCGGCAGACGACAACAGGTTGACATGGCCTATTCCCAAGCATGAAATAGATGTCAACCCGAAAGTCAAACAGAATCCCGGATACTAATCCGAAAGCCTGAACAAAGGATAGAGGTAAGTGAATATAAACAGATAAACAAAAGATACAAAAGATGAAATATTTGAATATATTGGTGCTGATGACCGCGGTGACACTCTTTGC
Organism: uncultured Paraprevotella sp.; assembly: GCA_900548345.1. Taxonomy (GTDB): domain Bacteria; phylum Bacteroidota; class Bacteroidia; order Bacteroidales; family Bacteroidaceae; genus Paraprevotella. The sequence goes on from URKA01000026.1 coordinate 4,786, forward strand.
AGCCTGCTCGGACGACGAAGTGTACAACTCAAACGCAGTGACCGTCGGATTTGTCAGTGACTCATATACCGTCAGGGAGAATGCCAAGAACATCGACATACCTATTCTGGTCAAGGGCGCACGCAACGGAAAGGTGTCCATCACCGTGATTACAGAAGGTACCGGCAGCAATCCGGCGAAAGAGTATACCAATCCGAACGAACCGGGACACTATATCGTCACCGACAAGACACTTGACGTGCTGGTTGACGACGAGGCTGAAAGAACCGTCAACGTGCAAATCTCTCCCGTCGACGACGAGGTCATCAACCTTGACCGCGAACTGAAGGTGACCATCGTAACCGTCAACGGCGGCCAGGTCAGCACAAGCTCCACCAAGCTCACCATAGTGGATAACGAAAGTAACCTGTATGAGCGCTTCGCCGGCAAATGGCACCTGAGCGGAACCGTCTCGTACGAGAAAACCCCCAACGAGACTGTGGAAGAGTATTTCTCGAAAGAAGTCACGATTACCGCCACTACCGACAACACCAAACCTGAATACAACAGCATATTGAACGTCTTGGGTAAAGAGTTGATTAATGTGGGGATGGATCTGGACTTGAACTGGCACTTCCGGTTCACCTACGACAGGGAGGCCAAGAACGGGACACTGGGCTTTATCTGCGGTGAAACCATTGCGTTTTACGGAACCTACCAATGGGAATGGGCTACCCTCAACGGGGATACATTCAACCACGATGACGTCACCGCTACATGGTCGTTGGACGAGAACGACAACATGCCGACAGAAATCACATTCCCGGAGGACACGGAACTGCACTTCCGTATAGTAAACGGCCAGTCATGGCGTTCGCTGAGCAACTTGAAACTCACAAGATGAGAAAAGACGAATTATATATATAAGGTATAAGCAAAGGGTTGGCAGGCTTGAAAAAGCCGTGTCAACCTGATGCCGTTATTTCAAGCCACAACTAAAAACATATAAACCACATGAAAAGAATACTAAGCACAATACTGTTCATCGCTGTTGCAGCGACTGCAACGGAGGCCAGACAGAGAACCTTGGCCGAGATGAAGAACGCAGCGGAAAAGGCCATCGCATCAGCAAGCGCCACACCGCAAAATGGCGGCAGAAACCTCAACGCATTGAAAGTGCTGAAGAGCGACACCCAGCTGACCTTGCTCGGATATGAGAACGGCGGACTGGCCGTGATTGCCAACGACGACGCTTTCTCTCCCGTATTGGGATACACCACCGGCACATACGCTTCGGACAACCATGCACCGGGCTTTATATGGTGGCTTGAAAGCATGAACAAATCTTTGGAACAGATGTTGGCCGACGGCACACAGCCTGTCGCAGTGGCCCGTGCCGCTTCCGAAAGAAAGGCCGTAGCCCCCCTGCTCACCACGAAATGGGGACAGGATGCGCCCTTCAACAACCTTTGCCCCGAATACACGGACAAAAACGTCACCAAGAGATACATCACCGGTTGCGTGGCTACGGCCATGGCCCAGGTGATGAACTACCATAAGTATCCGGTGAAAGGTACCGGTTCCTACACCCACCGCTTCAACGGCGGTAACGGAACCATCACGGTGACGGCCAACTTCGGTGCCACCACCTACGATTGGGAGAACATGCTGGATACCTACACGGAAGGACAATACTCCGACACTCAGGCTAAAGCAGTGGCCACCCTGATGCTCCATTGCGGTATCGCGTCACAAATGAACTACAGCTCAACAGGTAGCGGAACAGGAAACTATAAGGCCTGCAACGCGCTGAAGCAATATTTCAACTATCATTCCAACATCAAGTTCTACATGCGCGAATACACCAACGAAGAAGAATGGATGAACATCATCTACCGCGAACTGAACGACGGGTGTCCCATTATCTACGGTGGAGTGACTACTTCCAATGCCGGCCACTCGTTCGTGCTCGACGGCTATGACGAGAACGGACTGGTGAGCGTGAACTGGGGATGGAACGGCTACGACAACGGTTACTTTGACATCGCGATGCTGAACGGATATTCCGAGAATCAGGACATGGTAGTTGTACGCAAGCCGAATGACGACCGCTACACCGACATCGCACAGTCGTTGTGGAGTATGAGTACCCCGCTCTACCTTACCGTTTCCGGCACGACGCTGACTTTGAAGGAGAATTCCTTCATCAACTTCTATGAGACAGACTTCCTGGACGGCTTCTATGGCCAGCTTGCCCTTGTGGCAAAGGACGAGGCCACAAACGAAATCACCGTACTTAAGACCATCAATGATGAAATCTTTGATTATAAGGTCGGCAATGGTTTCGGCATATCAGACTACAGCGGCATACAGACCAACATGCTGGCTGACGGTGAATACAGGGTATACGTGGCCTCCATATCGGAAAACGAAGGTGACGTATGGGAACCTGTAAGAGCCAAAGAAGACGTACGCAACAGCTACATGCTCACCAAAACGGGCAACAGCATCGTCCTGACGGAAGACCCGTCTTCCGCATGGACGGGCATTGACTACGTCAACAAAAACGAAAAGGGCAACGCACCTACCGGTGTGTATACGCTGGACGGACGCTATGCCGGCGAGAACATCGACGACATGCCTCGCGGCATCTATATCTACAACGGCAAGAAAGTGGTGAAGTAATCCCACGCTCTGCCGAACAATCAATTAACAACGCCTAAAGAAATGAGAAAGATATTATTGCTGGTTTCGCTGCTGATGGTTGTCGCAGGCGCACAGGCCGTCCCTGCCCGACGCGGTATATGGCGGACGCTGCAGCTTGCCGACGGAAAGCAGGTGTATGCCGAACTGCACGGAGACGAATACCGCTCGTATTACATGACGGCCACAGGCGAATGCTTTGTGCTGAATGCGCAAAGCGGCTTGTATGAAGCGGCTGTCCTTGACGAGATACAGGGCGCGGCGTCCGAGGCACGCACGGAAGCGAACGCCGGGCGCCTCACACGCATGCTGAAACGTACCGTCTCGAATGGAGCACGCAGCGTGGCACAGCACAAAGGCCTCGTGATTTTGGTGGAGTTCTCCGATGTGAAATTCTCCATGACAGATGCGCAAGGACTTTACCATGACGTACTGAACAAGGACAATTACACCAGCGAATTGGGCTTTGTCGGTTCCGTACGCGACTATTTCCGCGACCAAAGCAACGGCCGGTTGTTGCTCGACTTTGACGTGGTTGGCCCGGTACGCCTGCCCAAAAACCAAGCCTACTACGGTGCCAATACGGGCATTGCCGGCAGCGATGCACATCCCGACGAGATGGTGGAATATGCCTGCAAAGCCATTGACGGTCAAGTGAACTTTGCCGACTACGACTGGAACGGTAACGGTGAAGCCGACCAAGTGTGTGTCCTTTATGCCGGACACGGCGAGGCCTCCGGCGGCGGTGTCAACTCCATCTGGCCGCACGAAGGTAAACTTACCCGCTACGGGCGCAATGTCGTCCTCGACGGAATAAAGATCAACACTTACGCATGCAGTTGCGAGCTGAACCTGCAGGGTACCGTCGACGGAATCGGTACTTTCTGCCACGAGTTCTCACACTGCCTCGGCATCCCCGACATGTACGACACCTCCAGCACAGGAAACTATGGCATGTACAAATGGGACATCATGAGCTACGGCAACTACAACGGCGACAGCTTTATCCCCTCGGCATACACCAGCTACGAGAGATGGCTCGCCGGATGGATTGAACCGGTTGAGCTGACAACCGACACGCAAATCAGCGGCATGAAGGCACTGGAAGAAGGCGGAGAAGCATACATTATCTATAATGACGCGGACAAGAACGAATACTATCTTCTTGAAAACAGGAGCAAGACACGTTGGGACGCCGCGCAGTCTGGAGAAGGCCTGCTGGTGCTGCACGTGGACTATGACCCCACGGTGTGGAAAAACAATACGGTGAACAGCGGAAACGGCGACCACCAGCACCTTACGGTAATAGCCGCAGACAACAGTTACGTGGCCAGCGAAGAGGATGCCGCCGGCGATGTCTACCCTTACAACGGGAACAACAGCCTGACCAATACTTCCACTCCTGCAGCCACGGTCTACAACCGGACAAGCAACGGCTCATACTTCATGGGCAAGACACTCACCGACATCACCCGGAACGACGACGGCACCATTGCCTTCGCCTTCCACAACAACACCGGCGACGAGCCGCAGCCTGATGAATCGGGCAACTGGTTCTATGAGTCGTTCGACAAATGCGCTGGTGTCGGAGCCAACGACGGTAAATGGGGCAACGCCTCTACCGGCGGCTTCCCCGATGACTTTGCTCCCGACCACGACGGCTGGGACGGCAGAAACAAAGTGCCGGCCAACAAGAGTGCCAAAGTTACCGGGACCATCAAGAGCCCATTGTTTTACTTCAACGACGGCGCCGTGCTGACTTTCAAGGCTGCGCCGGTCAATGGGAACGACACCCATCTGATACTGAATGTGGACAGGGGAACAATAAGCCAGACGGACTTTACGATGACCAACGGGGTATGGACGGAGTTCCGTGCCACACTCTCCGGCAAGGGATACACTCAACTCACATTCACCACATCCGGCATATATTTCATTGATGAGGTACGCGTCAGCGACCCCACAATAAGCGGAATAAATGATGTGAAACTTCCTGCCTCACCATTACAGGCCGACCAACGTATCTACAGCATCGACGGCCGCTACCTCGGAAACGACCTCAACCGACTTGGCAAGGGCATATACATCGTCAACGGCAAGAAAGTAGCCCGATAAGAGAGAATACATACATGGTATAAACAATAAAAACATTGGAATCATGATAAGAAAGATTTTAGCCATTACAGTGATGGCATTAGGCATTGGAAGCCATGCTTCCGCCCAGTTACCTTCCGTAACACTGAAAGACATCAACGGCAAGACGGTAAAGACCGATACATTGTCCAACAACGGCAAGCCGTTCATCATTGACTTCTTCGCCACTTGGTGCAAACCGTGCAACCGTGAGCTCAAAGCCATTCACGAAGTATATCCCGACTGGCAGGAAGAGACCGGCGTGAAACTCATCGCCGTGTCCATCGACCAGGCACAGAACATCAACAAGGTGAAACCTCTTGTCGATGAGCAAGGATGGGAATATGAAGTATTACTCGACCCCAACGGTGACTTCAAGCGTGCCTTAGGCATACAGATGATACCTTACGTACTGATTGTAGACGGAAAGGGAAACATCGTGTACAAACACAACGGATATACCGATGGGGCCGAAGAAGAACTGATTGAGAAAGTAAGAGAACTGGTGGAATAACATGAAAAAGAAACAGATATTCATTATCACGGCACTTCTTGCCGGCACAACGACCCAGGCACAGATAGACCTCGGCCGCGGAATGTCTCTGACCGGAAGCATACAGAGCGATATGCTCGCACCTACGGGGAAGCAAGATGACGGTTCCAATGAGGACTTACGCACCAACACATACGCCAACGTAAGTTTCATGAGTAAATATGTCGATGCCGGCCTGAGGTTGGAATACCTCGAACATCCGCTGCCGGGTTTCGACACAGAGAACGGTTTCAAAGGATGGGGACTTGGACATATTTACGCCAAGATGCACACGAAGTTCGTGGATGTGACATTAGGTAACTACTACGAACAGTTCGGCTCCGGTTTCATTCTCCGTACCTACGAAGAACGCAGCCTCGGCATCGACAACTCCCTGCTCGGAGGACATGTGGTCATCCGTCCGTTCCAAGGCATACAGGTGAAAGCCCTCAGCGGTGTGCAGCGCCATTATTGGAGCTATAACGATGACGCACTGATTTCCGGTGCCGACCTCGAATTGAGTTTGGACCGTTGGTTCAAGGGGCTGTCCGACAGAGGTGCCAGCCTTACCGTAGGAGCTTCATGGGTCAACAAGCATGGCGATGACAAAGCGGAAATCTTTGCTGATGCCACACACCGTCTCAACTTTGCCGAGAACGTAAACGCCTATGATGTACGAGCCACATACAACCAAGGCGGTTTCAACATCCTTGCAGAGTATGCGCACAAAAGTGCAGACCCTTCGTTCAAGAACAACTACATTTACCGTAAGGGATATGTAGGTATGCTCTCTGCATCCTATTCCAAGAAAGGACTCTCCGTCCTGTTGCAGGCAAAACGTTCCGACAACTTCTCGTCGCTCAGCGACCGGACGGAAAGCGGCAGCGGCTCTACCATCAACCATCTTCCGGCATTCACCGAAGACCATACATACGCCCTTGCCGCCCTGTATCCTTACAGCACAAACAAAAACGGAGAATGGGCATATCAGGGACAGTTGGGCTACAACTTCAAGCGCCGCACGGCAATTGGCGGTAAATATGGTATGAATGTCAAAGTGAACTTCTCTCACGTACATTCCATCAACATGAACCCCAAAAGTTGCAGCGCACTGCCCGGACTTACACCCGGCAGCTGGGGGACCGACGGATACGGTTCGGCCTTCTGGAAATGGGGAAAGGAGAAGTTCTATCAGGACTGGAACGTGCAGGTGGAGCGCAGACTGGCAAAAGGTTTCAAGCTCAACCTCATGTACATGAACCAGTACTACAACAAGACAGCCGTGGAAGGCGAAGGCGGCATGATACACAGCAACATCTTCATTGCCGACGGACTTATCAACCTCAGCCGTAAGGCCAAACTCCGTATCGAGGCGCAATATCTCACTACAGGTGAGGATGAGGGCGACTGGGCTTACGCATTGGCGGAACTGTCACTGGCTCCGCACTGGATGTTCACCGCCTCGGACATGTACAACTGCGGTGAGACGAAAGAACACTACTGGCAGACCTACGTGACGTACAACATCCTGTCGCACCGCATTCAGCTCGGATGGGGACGTACCCGTGCCGGTTACAACTGTTCGGGCGGCGTATGCCGGTACATCCCACAGACCAAGGGCTTCACATTGTCTTATAACTATAACTTCTAAGCGTCATGAAAAAGTTCTTATATATAATAGGTATACTCGCCACGTTCGCCTCATGCAACGATTTGGACGACAACGAACGGTTCACCTATATCAAGCCGGCTCAGGCGGAGCGTTGCATCCTGTTGGAAGATTATACCGGACAACTTTGCGTGAACTGTCCGAAAGCAGTAACCGTGATTGACCAGCTCCACGATCTCTATGGCGACAACGTCATTGCCGTAGGCATACAAGGAGGCTTGTCCCTACCTAATGAAATCAACGGAGTAGAGAATTCCATGGGACTCGCCACCTCAGAAAGCGAGGCTTACTATTCCGCCGTCGGTTCTCCGGCACAACCGTCGGGACGCATCAACCGCAAAGGGACACCGTCCTCAATAGACTCTTGGCGAAGACTCGCAGATACGGAAATCAGTTATACGTCTCCCCTGTCTTTAGAACTGACAGCTGGCTATGAAGAAACGGGACGCACCGTAACGGTCAACGTAGAAGTCATGGGATTGAACGGGAACATCGCCGGCAAGCTCCAATTATGGGTAGTGGAAGACAACATCGTGGCTCCGCAGAACCTACCGGACGGTTCCATGTCCATGGACTATGTACACAATCATGTATTCCGCGCTTCCATCAACGGTACTTGGGGCGAGGACTTCACCATAACTGAGAGCGAGACGAAGAACTATACCGCAACGGCAACACTGAAGAGCTATTGGAAGCCGGAGAACATCTCCATCGTAGCCTTTGTCTACAATGACAGCGGCGTATTGCAGGCAGCCAAAGCTAAATTGCAGACCACACCACAGCAATCAGAAGAAGAAACAAATAAAGAATAAAAAACGAATATGAAAAGATTTAGAGTATTATCACTTGTCATGGCCGTCCTGCTCGGCGTGTGCCATGTCAACGCGCAAACGGACAACACCTTCTGCTTTATCGATGCCAACGGCAACGAAGTAAAGGATGGCAGCACAGTTACATTCTATGCAGTGGAAGAAGAGAAAGTGCCCGGAGTGCCTTTCTTCGGCGTCACGGTCGAAGCCAAATTTAATTTGAGCGTAAAGAACGCCAGCGGAGAAGGTGCCGCAGTAGCCTCACACATCATTACTGTCAGAAAGTCAAATGGAGATATACAATATTGTTTTCCTAACCAATGCCAATCAGGCGAGCTTCCTGAGGACTACAAATCAGATTGTGCCGATATAGTTGCAGGAGGTGTTGAACCACTGAACTCAGAATGGTATCCTGCAGAAAAGCAATACGGCGAAGCCCTTTGCACGATTCAACTCCTGAAAGTCAGACAGACCGGTACAAGCAAGTTTGACTACGAAGTATTAGGCTACGGCCCCACCGTCAACATCCATTGCATCTATGCCGACCCGACCGGTGTCAAGGACCTGTCCGCCGATGAGAACGCCACGGAAATTGAACGTTACGATATAAGCGGCAAGAAGCTGTCAGCTCCGAAAAAAGGCATCAATCTCGTGAAGTTGTCCAACGGCAAGGTGTTTAAGACGATTGTCAAGTAATCATTAAAAAGAACGAAACAAAACAATACATCATGAAAAGAATCTACTCACTGTTTGCCATCATGTTGTCCGCGACAACCCTCATGGCACAATCGGTACCGTTCGTAACCACAGGTGACTTCACCCTGAAAGCCCCGTGCAAGAAGAACATCACCATGACACATGCAGCCACGGCCAAGATTGCCGCAAGAAGCGGTGCCCGTGCGCTCGCATCCAACCAAAAATACGCCGGAGCCTATACCTCCGACACCTACAACACTGAATCCGGTGCGGGCTACCCGCTGGTCAACATGGATTTGGGCGTGTTTGCCTATATGAGCAAATCCCTGCTTGCCAAGTACAACGGCAGCAAAATCGTGGGTATGCGTTACGCGTTGAGCAACGTGGCCGAAGTCACACGAGCCACAATCTACTCGCTTGACACGCCAGGCAATACGGAAATCATTGCGTCCCAATCCATTTACAATTCCGTGAGAGGTTGGAACACCGTGATGTTCTCCCAGCCCACCACACTCGACCTGACAGACCTGCAAGGCTTGTTCGTGGGCTTCAGCTACTTCCAGAACGACGACACGAACGCTGACGAATCCTTCCCCCTCTCTTTTGTTACGGAAGGCAACTCCACAGCACCGGTCTATCTCTTCGGAGACTTGGGCTATGGCAACGGCCTCTATCCATGGCCTGGTGAGCAGAACGGAAACTTGAGCGTGCAGCTCATTCTGGAAAACAACAACTTCCCGAAAAAAGATGCCGTCATCAACGACATCGCCATTGCAGGCGACTGGTACAAAGCCGGCGAGGACATGACCTACGCGGTGGCTGTAAACAACTTCGGTACGCAGACCATCAATGAACTTGAACTCGGCGTATACATCGACAACGCCCTCGTGACCACTCAAAAGGTAAACAACGTCACTGAAACCATTCAGAATGTATCCGGAACCGTGACACTGCCGGCCGGTCTCTCTCTCGGCCAGCATACGCTGACGGTCTATGCGGCCAACGCCGACGGTACCCCCCTGACAGAAAACACCGACGATGACGCCATGGCCCTGAGAATATTCACCTACGAGCAGAGCGTAACGCGCCAGAAGAACCTCATCGAGCAGTTCACCTCGCAATATTGCGCTGAGTGTCCGGAAGGCATCTCCAACGTGGACAACTTCATCGCCTCACGCAGCAACGACATCGCCTGTGTAACCATCCACGCCGACATGGGAGACGACATGATGGACGAGTTCACGGTACTCGATGGAGAATATGTATTGGTAGCCGAGGCTGTAAGCGGTATCCCGTCGGCCTCATTCAACCGTACGGCTGTCAGAAGGTCTCTGATCCAGCCGACTACTTTCGAGAGCAACTACACGCCGTCCGACATCACCCGTTATTTCAACGACATCATCGACTACACCCACAAGAACCCGGCATTGGCCACCGTAAACATCAGCGGTTCATACAATGAAGCCACACGTGCCCTCGAAGTGACCGTAAGCGGTGAGGGTGTCAACGCCGCAGAGCTCCTTGCCAACTACGGAGTGACGGTATGTCTGACCGAAGACAACATCAAAGCAAAGCAGATAAATGCCGACGGCAGAACTTGGAATTACAGCTATGTGCACAACAATGTGCTGCGTGCCACGTTGACCGAGAATAAACTCGGTGATAAAATCAAATGGACAGGCAACACCTACGAGATGACCTTCAATACCGTGCTTGATGCAGGATGGAACGCCGACCACATGCACGTTGTGGCCTTCGTAGCCCCCGTTCTGGATTACAACAACCCCGACTACTTGTGCGAATGGGTGACCAACGCCAACAGCGTAACCCTGAAGAACATCGCCGACGGCATCAGCGAAGTAAACGCCAACGCAACCGAGGGTGTGGAAGTGGCACGCTACAATGCAGCCGGCCAGCTTATCTCCGCACCGCAAAAGGGTATCAACATCATCAAGATGAGCAACGGCGAGACCCACAAGGTCCTCGTCAAATAACAAGAGAATGGAGAGCACGGGAAGCCGCGCCTTTACAGGCACGGCTTCTTCCGCCTCTCACCCACAATAAGGATAAACCATTAACTTACCATTTTATGAACAAAGCAAGAACTTTACACCAACAAGTGGGTCATACGCTTCAGGTGCTTATGATGACATTGGTGTGTCTGCTCTGCGGCATCCCAACCGCATGGGCAGAAGGCACGGGTACCATAGAAGCCCCGTATGTACTGACGGGCCTGACACCCGAAGGCAGTGCTTTTAAAGCCACCGGCTACAAGCTGTACGCCACACTGACCCCTGAGACAGACGGTATACTGGTATTCACATGCAACTACAGCCAGTTCACGGACAACACGTTTGCCACCCAAAGTGAAACGCAGCCGAGCTGGGACGGCAAGTGGCCGCAGGAATACAAACTGCCATGCGCAGCCGGCACCACCTACTATGTAGGCGGATTCATGCAAAGCTCGGAGGTAACCATCAAGTTCCTCACCGAAGACGAAGACCTGATGCTCAGCACATACACACCTGAAAACGGCAGCGTCTTCGATGTAGTGGCAGGAACAGTCAACCTGGAGTTCAACAAGATGGTGAAAATCGAAAGTTGCGTCATGTCTTACGGAAGCATGACCTCCAGCCCCGAACTCCACATCACCAACGCTTACGCTTCTGTCAACGTAAGAGACCTGCTTATTGCCGCATACAACAACGGAACATTACGTAAAGGCGACAACATCAAGTTCACCTTTTCAGGCATCACGTCCCTTGAGGACGGCAGCCTGCTCAACGGCACCGGCATATTTGAGGTGACTTACAAGGCACCGGCCAAACCGATGTACCTTGTGTCAAGCATCCACACCCCGACGGCCGAGAAACCTGTCACAGACTTCAAGTCCTATTACATGAGGAGCGATTCCACCGCCATTGTCCAGCTTACGTTCAGCGAAAAGATAGGCTCAGTGGGCGATATACAACTCATTTACGGCAACCCGGAAGGGAGCGGAGAGGATGACGGCAACAAACCGTACTACGAAGAGACCCTCACCCCTGTGGTCAAGGACAATATAATTGAAATCGACCTGAGCGGAAAGCGCCGTCTTCCGGGCGACATGCTTACAGAAGCCGAGGTATTCGACAACATAGCCTTGAAAGTAAGCAACGTGAAGGATACCAACGGCAATATGGCCTACTCTTCCGGTATCGGTACGTTAGGCACGTTCTTCTTCACCTACAAATACAAGCAGATTGAGTACAGCGCAACGGCCGACTGGACGTTGGTGGGCGGCGAAGTCATCACCACAGATACAAAGGCAATAGAATTGTGGCTGATGGAAACCGGCGACACCATCACATTCACCGGCGTGAAGTTTGCCTATAAGGACAAAGGTGTCGACAAGAATGTCGTTGTCCGCACCGGCGAACTGACCATAACCGACGACGAAGAGTACCCGAATGCAAGGATTATCACCATCCCCATCCCCGGCATGAAAGCAGACGAAGGCACCATTACGGTGTCGTTGGAAGGCGTGGAGACACCCGACGGAATCGAACATGCAGCCGACTATACCCATGAATTTGCCTGCGCCACAATCGTCGGCACCGGAACCGGAACAAAGGGAGACCCCTATACCCTGCAAGACTTGACTCCCGAAGGCAAGGAATACAAGACCATAGGCTACCGTCTGTACGCCGAGTTCACTCCCGATAGCGACGGTATACTGATATTCCCTGGCAACTTCACGCAGTACACCGACGGCACGTTTGAGACGCAAAGCGCCACTCAGCCGAAATGGGACGGCAAATATCCGCAGCAGTACAAACTGCAGTGCACCGCCGGCACCACCTATTACTTAGGCGGATACATGTCAAGTTCTGTCATCACCATCAAGTACCTTGACGAGGAAGAGCCTTTGAAAGTCACCGCATTCTCACCGGCCGACGGCAGCATCTTTGACGTGGTAAGAGGAAGCGTCAACCTTGAATTCAACCAGAAGGTAAGCATCACACGTTGTATCATGAACTATGGCCGTCTGACATACAACCCAAGCGTATTCACCAACAACGCATACGCTTCGGTAGACGTGAAAGAGCAGCTTATCGCCGCATACAACAACGGTTCGCTGCGCGAAGGCGACGACATCAAGTTCACCTTCTCCGGCATCAAGTCTCTTGAGGACGGCAAGTTGCTCAACGGAACCGGTGTGTTTGAAGTAAGCTACAAGGCTCCGGCCAAACCGATGGTATGCGTATCAAGTGAAAATACGCCGACTTCCACTACGAGCCAGGTTCTGAACTTCAAGTCTTACTATATGAAGAACGACCCCACCGGCATCGTGAAACTGACATTCAGCGGTGAGGTTGGTTCTGTAGGCAGTGTACAGGTTATATACGGCGACATTGAAGGTTCCGGCGAGGATGACGCCGCAAGCCAGTACTATGTAGAAGACCTCACTGCCAAGATTAACGGCAACACGGTAGAAATCGACCTGAGAGGCAAGCTCCGCCGTCATAAAGATATGGTTGAGGTGGAGACCTTCTACGAGGACATCACCTTGAAGATAGCCAACGTGAAGGATGCCAACGGCAATATGGCCTACTCTTCAGGTATCGGAACTTTGGGTTCTTTCTTCTTCGGTTACAAGTTCAAGGAAATTGACTACACTGCAACGACCGACTGGACAGACACGAATGGCAATGACATCACCGGCGACACCAAGGAGATTGAACTCTGGTTGCTGGAAACCGGCGGCAAGGCCACATTCACCGGAGTAAAGTTCGCTTATAAGGAGAATGGTGCCGACAAGGAAGTCATTGTACCCGCAAGCGAACTGACCATCGCCGACGACGAGGAATTTGCTGACGCCAAGCTGATCACCATCCCGGTTCCTGCCGTGAAGATGGATGCCGGCACAGTGAAGATTTCCCTGGATGGTGTAGAGTCCCCCGACGGAGTTGACCACGAAGACTATACCTACGAGTTCATCAACAACACTGACGCCATCGACCACATCGTAGCCGATGCCGACGGCATAGTTGACGTGTACACCATAGACGGCATCTGCGTGCTCCGCAACGCCGACGCCGCCGCCGTCAAGAACCTCCGCAACGGCCTGTATGTCATCAACGGCAAGAAAGTCGTTGTCAAAAAGTAAATCATCACGCTTTAAGGTTGCGGGGGCATCGTCCCCGCAACCTTAAAGCCCATTAAAAGTTTAAATAATATGAAGAAGTTCAGCATGAAACGGTTTATTGTCGGCCTCATCGGCATCCTTTCCTGTGCAGGCATATCCGCACAGACGGTTGCGCAACCGACGATTACCAACTATGACTTCCTTGATCAGTCGTGTATACACAGCATCTCTGACAACGGAAAGTGGGCTGTGTCGTTCGGAGCCGGAGTTTCCAACACACAGATGTACACCAACGCCCGCCTCATCAACATCGAAACAGGCGAAGTCACCGTTCTCGGCCTTGAGAACGATGAAGAGACTCCGCTCTCGTGTGCGGCATACGACGTCACCGACGACGGTATGGTGGTGGGCGAGTACAAAGGCAAGCCGGCCACATGGACCAAGGCTACAGGATGGAAGACCCTGGATTTGCCTATCGGACGCGCCGGCGGTATGCTCGAATGCGTCACTCCCGACGGTAAGTTTGCCGTGGGTAGGTCCACTTTGGGCTCCATGAACGAGCAGGGACTGTTGTACGACCTCACCACCGGTGAAATCCTCGACACGCCGGGCGTTCCCACCACGGGTAGCAACGGTGAGGAACTCCAGCAGGTACGCTTCACCAGCATCACCGGCGACGGACGTTACATCGACGGTACGGGTGACTTCTCGTACACGTGGAACACGGTAGGCTTCATCTACGACCGCCAGGAGAGCAAATGTATCCGTCCGGGATACAACGACGACGGTACGCCGGTACAGGAGAACATCTACGTATCGAACGGCCAATTCAGCCCCAACGGCAAGTGGTACGTGGGAGCTGCAACCGTTTATACCGACGGCGACGAATACGACTGCCCTTTCCGCTACAACATGGAAACGAAGCAATTCGACACCTACGAGGGCGCAGCCGGACAGAACTACGGCTTTGTGCTGGCCGACAACGAAGGTAACATGTATGCGGCCACTCCTCCCAACACACCCGTACGTACCCTCTACATCTTCGTCAACGGATTCTGGTATCCCATGGACGACCTGATGAGACTGCGCTACGACATCGACATCTACGGCAAGACCGGCTATGACAACACCGGTACCTGCGTGGGCATCTCAGGCGACGGCAAGGTGCTCGCCTCCTTCCCCGACCCCTACCGCAGCTATGTGGTCCGGATGAACGAGACGTTCAGCCAGGCTGCGCTCAACGTGAATTTGTTGAAGGACTATACGGCCACTCCGGCCGACGGCGCAGCCGTTTCTTCGCTCAAGACCATCAACCTGCGATTCAAATACGACGTTGCCCTGTTGAAGGACAAGAGCGCCGTACATCTGAAAGATAAGAACGGCAATGACTATGGCCGTCTGGTCGGAATCCAGCTGCTTACCAGCGGCAAGGAAATACAGGTAACCTACCGTTCAACCAACCTTACCGAAGGCGAGAACTATACCCTGACCATTGATGCTGGTACCATCGCCCTGAAGTCCGACGCAAGCCGCATAAACGAGGATATTGTGCTCCACTACACAGGACGCGCCAAGAAACCGGTAGAGGTGGAAACCACCACTCCGGAGAACGGAAGCTCACTGTCGCAACTCAGCATCAGCACAAACCCGGTATTCCTGTACTTCGATACCGACGTGAAACTCGCTGACGGTGCCAAAGCATACCTGTATCGTGACGACGAGACAGAATCCATCGCAGAACTTCAACTGGCCACATCCACCAACGCGGCACAGTCCAAGATGGTGCTGATTTACCCGGCCACCACACAGTATCTCTACAAGGGAAGCTCATACAGGATTGTCGTTCCGGCAGGTGCCGTGACCGACTCCAATGGCGACAACCCCACCACACAGGACTATACCCTGACTTATGAAGGTGCATACGATAGAGAGATCACTCCCGACGACGGTTCCATCTACAGCGAGGACTTCGCCTACGGTGTGGCCAACATGTTGCTGCGCGACGGTGACGGCCTTACGCCCGACTCCGAAATGCAGGGCTACGACTTCCAGACCGGCGACGCATACGCATGGGTTCCCGTCCGTGACGATGGCTCTACCGACTTTGCCGCAGCATCCACCTCTTCCTACTCTCCTGCGGGCAAGAGCGACGACTGGATGGTAACGCCGCAGATTTACATCCCCGACGAGAAGTGCCGTCTGGACTTCGACGCACAGGGCTTCCGCAGCGCGAAGAGCGACAAGCTGAAAGTAATCGTTTACGCCGACGAGACCATATACAACTACCTCACGGCCGACCTCTGCACGAAGATGCGCACCGAAGGCAAGGTACTCATGGACGAGGTGGTTCTGCCGGGTGCAAGCGACACAGAATTGACCGGTGACTGGACACCCTATTCCTTCAAACTTGAGGAATATGCCGGCAAGAACATCTACGTGGCCTTCGTGAACGAGAACGAAGGACAAAGCCTCGTAATCGTGGACAACATCAAGGTTGTACGCGACAACGGCTTCCTCGTAGCCCTCTCTTCCGAGATGAGCATGATTGGCAAGACCAGCACACCGGTTTCCGGCCGCGTGATTGTCAATGTCGCCACAGGTACCATCAGCGATGCCAGCGTGAAGCTGCTCGATGCCGACAAGAACGTCATCGACGAAGTATCGGCTACCGGACTTGAATTGAAGAAGGGCGACGACTTCCCGTTCAGCTTCACCAAGGAACTGCCGCTTACCGTAGGTCGCACGAACACCTTCTACCTGTCCATAAAGCTCGGCGAGTACGCTGACGAGTTGCCTTATGCCATCGAGAACATGGCCTTCCAGACCACGAAGCGTGTCATCATCGAGGAAAACACAGGAATGGATTGCGTATTCTGTCCGCAAGGACACTACGCTTGGGAGAAACTCTCCGACATCTTCGGCGACAAGGTCATCCTGGCGGCTTACCACTGCTACACCGGCGACATGTACGAAAGCGGCATGTCCACTTATGTAAAAGACTTCCTCGGCCTTTCAGGCGCACCGACCGCGATGATCAACCGCAACAACGTGGTGGCAAGCCCGATGTACCGCGAGACCCGTGAAGGCAAGTATTATTACAACCTCACCTCGCCCAACAGCGACTGCTGGCTCGACGTGATTCAAAAGGAAATGGAAAGCATGGCTGTAGCCGACCTCAAAGTTACGGCTTCTTACAGCTCAATCACTTCAAAGGTATCCGTACCCTTCACCGCCAAGTTTGCCTTAGACATGGAGAAACAGAACATCGGTCTGTTCATCATCGTCACCGAGGACGGCCTGACAGGTTACCAGAAGAACACCTTCGCTTCGCAGAGCACGGACAACACCATCGGTATTGAAGAATGGTGTCAGGGCGGAATCTACGGCCAAGGCACCGTTTACCCGTTCACACAGAACCACGTGTCGCGCGCACACATCGGTACCTACTTCGGTGACACGAAGTACTTGCCGCAGACCATCACCAACAACCAGGACTACACAGGCACTATCGAGTTCAACGTACCGTCCACCGTACAGGATATCAATAACTGCAACGTGATTTGCATGATGATTGATGCCAACACCGGCCGTGTGCTGAACAACGCAACCGCCAAGATAATCAATTCCGGCAACGACGGCATAGAAGGTATCTCAACCGACGGTGCAGACGTTGTGGAAACAGCCCGTTACAACGCCGCCGGACAGCTGATTTCCGGTCCGCAGAAGGGTATCAACATCATCAAGTACTCCAATGGAACTATCCAGAAGGTACTGGTAAAGTAAGCTCACGTACTTGTGTGGAATAAACGCCACACAGATACAAACCACCTTTCGCACCTGTATGCACTCCCTTGCATACAGGTGCGTTTTTTATGCCCTGAGTCCGTCCCCTACCGACCGCCGTTTTGGGGGAAGCTGACTTCCAAGACATAAAAACCACGAAGACCTGAAAGTTTTGTTTTACCTGTAAATTCTATAAATAAAACTTCTATTTATAAAACCAAAACTTTTATTTTCATAAATGAAACTTTTATTTTTGAAAATAAAACTTTTATTTTAAGTTCCCTCCGTCAGAACACGAAACTCATTTCCAGCACATCCCATTTTTTATGTCCGGCTCCGTTCGCTCTCCTATGATAAAAATACTTAAAACGTACGCTATTCACAACGTATGTCTTATCTTTGTAGAGTCATAAATTCAAAAACACAAACACTATGATTCAATTTCTACAGGCTGCGGCGGACAGCGCCGATGTGGCAAAAGACATGGCTTCAGTTCTCAGTTCCGGTCGTACAGACTTGATTATCGAGCGCTTGATAGACCTCTGCATCAGCGCGGGCAAAAACATCCTTGCCGCTGTGGTCGTCTACATCGTGGGGCGGTTCATCATCTCGCTCATCAAACGTATCCTGCTCAACATGCTTGAACGGCGGAAAGTGGAAATCAGCGTACAGACTTTTCTGAGAAGCCTCGTCAACATCCTGCTCAACATCCTGCTCATCATATCGGTGGTCGGCGCATTGGGCATCAACACCACATCGTTTGCCGCCTTGCTGGCATCCGCCGGTGTGGCCATAGGCATGGCACTCTCCGGCAACCTGCAAAACTTTGCCGGCGGACTGATTATCCTGTTCTTCAAGCCCTACAAGGTGGGCGACTGGGTGGAAGCACAAGGGGTGTCGGGTACCGTGAGCGAAATCCAAATCATGCACACTCTCGTGACCACAGCCGACAACAAGGTGGTGTATGTGCCCAACGGCGCCATGAGCAGCAGCGTTATCGTCAACTACAACCGTATGGAGACCCGGCGTGTGGACTGGATTATCGGAGTGGACTATGGGTCTGATCTGGAAAAAGTCAAGGCCGTGGTCGACGAACTTATCCGGCAGGACGAACGCATACTGACCGAACCTGCACCGATGATTGCCTTGCATGCCCTGGACAGCAGCAGCGTGAACGTCACCATCCGCGTATGGGTATCCGGCAAGGACTATTGGAATGTATATTTTGACATGAACAGAAGAATCTACGATGAGTTCAACAGGCAGGGTATCAACTTCCCGTTCCCGCAGCTCACCGTGCATCAAGGATAATGGCACACAAATGCCCGCAGATTTTTTATTTCTCCTTTCTCAGAATAAAAAATCTGCGGGCATCCGCTTCATCCATGTTATCAACATGCCTGTTGCGATACATCGGCTTGACAACAATCAATCATTATTCAACAGCACTCCAATCTCTCCTCTTAATTTAGGTAAATGATTGATGACGATGCTCCATAGTATATCAGCAGACAAACTATCATATCCGTGAATGATATAATTTCTTGCATCTACAATCTTACGTGAATTAGTAATGGTTATATTCTTGTCGGCCTTTAAGATCCGGTTCATGGCTTCACCGATAATCTCTATATCCCGTTCTATGGCACGCCGAAGACAAATATCACTGCAAAATTCCTCAAACAACTTAGGTTTGTCACCGAAGAAACTTTCTATCTCTTCAATGGCCACCCAAATATCTTGTAGATATTTCTTAATTGAATCATCCATATATCAGTGCTTTTGTAGTATCTACACTCTTCTTCAGATATGGGTTCTTTATCGTCTGTTCTTCTAACAAATCCACTTCTCTACCCAACACGTCTTCCAATGAATATTTGAACTCAAAGTAATTGTCAAAGTAATCGCCGACTTCCGATTTATTGAAAGAGACGACCAAATCCACATCACTCTCATCATTGAAACGATTAGTAAGTATAGAACCAAACACAAACAGTTTGCTTACCTTATGCTTCCTGCACAAGGAGATAATCTTCTGTATGTTATTTTCTATTAAATTCATATACAAACGTCCCTATGATGCAAAGATAGGGATTTTATGATAGCATCACATTATTATGCGGACTTTTTTCCATCTACGCACTAAAAACACCATTCCTTCCCCAAAGAACACCTTTAATTATTCCGCACCGACAACCAGTTTGTATGCCTGCATGCCGCCGGACGTAAACACACTTACAATGTATATTCCGCACGGCAAACGCAGCTCGCAGGGCCGGAAAGCAGCCACACGCCCCTCGTTCATCACCATGCCGGACACACCCGACACACGATAGGCCACATCCTCTACCGTACGGATGCTGAGGGTATTTCCACGAGGAGAAGTCACACTCACCCGCGGTTCTCCGGTCACACCGCTGACTGAAGTCGCATGAATCCCGTCGCCAACCAGACGTATTGCCTTGCGGCCTGCATTTGTCTCTACCGCGAATTCCTCTTCCCACACCCCTATGCGTTCCGGTGTGAAAACGAAATTAAAGCCGTATGTCTCTCCCGGCGCAAGCACGCTTCCTTCCTGCAGGTCGAAAGAAGTGCTCCACGGAGCCGTAAGCGACGTGACACCCGTAACCACCAAATCCGCATCTCCCGTGTTCTGCAACGTAAACCTCGGCGAAACCGTTCTCGCGGCAAGTTCCGTATCACCGGCATACCACTTCGGGGAAGTGAGCGACAATACTGGTTGCCCGCCCCACTCGGCCGAAGGTTCTTCGTCCTCCTTCTCAACCGACATGTTCACTCCCGACCATACTTCCACTTCGGAAATGCGGCAATATGCCGACCAGTTGTACACAGCCATATAGCGGTATCTGCCTACAGGCCCTACGGCATAGCTACCCATACTGCCATCTTCCGTCACCCATGAATCATCTATCACAGAGACACCACCGTATACCGTTCCATTGGTACGCATGAAATCGCTGGCCGCACCCACGTTCCATGAACCGGTATAAGGACCGTCAGCCGTTGAGCCCAGCACCTTGGCCTGTTCCCTTGTGTCCTGCACTGCACCATCATTGTACATGACGACCTTGTTCAGGTCTATGCCGTCCTCGCCGAAGTCGTAGACCATGAAATACTGGTTCTTCAAGCTGATGGGTTGGTCTTTTATACCATCAGAGGCTGCCGTAACAGCAGCCTCCCACTCTTCTGTTTTATCATTTCCATTCGCGTCATAAACTTTCACGGACACCGCGCGTTCCTGCAAATTGACAGCCAGTTGTTCCACCTGTTCCAAGGGGGCCACACGCAGGTTCTTGAGCTCGACAGTCCCGCTCTTGCCCTGTACGTAAACCCTCAGCACGGCAGCACCGCACTTTACGGTCAGCGTACCTAAAAGTTTTTCAGTCCATTCGCCTGTCGGCTCCATTTTCTTTCCAATCTTCTTCCCCCCGTCAACAGCGGCAAACAGGCTTGTACCGGAGGCTGTGGCACGGTAAGTGGCATACACGTTATATTTCTTCTCCAGGCCGGTAGCCGTGTTGTATTCGGGTGCCGGAAATATGAGCGTGTAACTCATCCACTCTCCGTCTTCCATTGCCGTCACGTACACGTCGTCTCCTTCGCATGCCAACTCCACAGTACCGTCCGCACGATATACGGTGCCGGACTTGGTTCCCACGTTATGGTAAGTGTGCATCTCTCCGTTCTCCGTGTAATAATCGTAATCGGCAGCCTTCACCGTACAGGGCACCGTCGGAATGCCCGACATGCGTTTGCCGTCTTTCCACGTACCGGCATCTCCGGCCATCCATTCCGTACGTTTCTTGGTCAGTGTGCCCCATCCGGCCCATTCATAAAACCAGTTCGGGGCCACGCCCCAGTTCTCGCAGCCGTAATCGGCCATCATCTTGTCGTATGCACGCTGCAGCCACACCATATCTTCGGCCGGCAGACCGGCACGCACCCGATAATGATCCAGGGCCTGCGTCTTCCATCCGCCCGTACCGAACACCTTGCCGCGGTCTCCATACGCCATGCTCTTGGCCGCCCAACGCTTGGAACGACTGACAGCCTTATAGAATTTATTGTTCTCGAACGAGCATTCGTCCTCATTGTCCGTATAAGCCGAAGGTTCCCACGGTTCGGGCTGGTCATCGAACGACTGGATGCCCGACAGGTTGTAGCGGATATTGAACTCTATACCTTTCAGTATGCGGTTGTCGAGACAACTGTACAGGGTGTCGCCCTGATTCCACGTCATCTCGGCTATTGCCGTGTAATTGCCGATGCCGCCCATCGTATGGCCTTGGTCGCGGCACGACTCCTGACACTGTCCGTTGCGGTAGATATAGTATTTCAGCACTTCGTCGGAATAGTACGGCTCGCCCGTCGACGGCCATGACACATTATAATCGCATTTGAATTCATCCTCGCTAATCAGGCTTCCCTGTATAGGCGGACCCATCCGGAGCGGCAGGTCGTCCGTACGGGCCGGCAGGCCGGTGAGGTAGCGGTATCCCCGTTCGTAAATCGTGTCGTTATCGAGGAATATACCCATCGCCATCAGCCCACGGGCGGCAAACAGTCCCTGATTGCCGAAACGTCCGGGGTCGAAGTTATAAATGTTCCAATAGAACGACACGTCATTATTGTCATCCGTCAGCGACTTATGGCTTTCGGCCGACACTTTCGTGCTGTAGAACGGGTACACCAGCATTTTCTTGAAGGCCTCCCGGTCTTCCTCTGCCCATCCCTCATAATCGCGCAACAACTCGGCAGCCTCTATCAGCATGTAAATCTTCCCATTATCCAAAGGGGCGGTTCCCCTGCAACTGGCATTCGTCAACCGTTTGTAACGGTTCAGACGTGCCACGGCGTCATCGGCATACTTCCTGTCGCCGGTGATATGGTAAAGCAATGCCATGTCGTGCGCACGGCGGCCGTCGCTGCCAATCGTCGCATTGAACCGACCTTCCTTAATCTGCGTAATATCCTCGTAGGCTCCATTACCGGGTTTGGAATATCTGTCGTCCAGCAAATTCAGATAGGTTGTATAAAAGGGCTCCTGACGGGCCTCAACCATCGCTTTCATCCTGTCCAGGTCGGCCTGAGTGTAGGTAATGCCCGGATGGACGAATGTCCTTTTCTGCGCCTGTGCGTGCAGACTGAAGCCGCAACACAACATCAACAGGCTCTTAATCCATAGGTTCTTCTTCATATTGCTGTTAGGTTAAGTTTGTATACATGTTTACAGCATCTCGCCTTTGTAGCGTTTGATGCCTTTCTGCATTTGCGCATCGGCTTCCACAAGACGGACAGCCGCACCACCTCTCGGTTTCAGGTCAAGATGCAACGTCTGGGAAGCGTTCACCAGAAGCCGCCTGCACTTCACATGGGTTTTCGTCTTCACTTCCTCGCCCCCGTCGGTATATATATGGGCCACATACGTTTTCCCTTTGTCAAGGAAGGACAAGTCGACCGTCTCCTTCGCACCATCGTTATTGGTCATCGCACCGACAAACCATTCGCTCCCCTTACGACGCGCCATGACGATGCCTTTTCCCGGCATGCCGGAAAGCACTTTTGTATCATCGAACACGGTTTGCAGATTCTCAAACCATTCCACTTCCGGCTCTCCCGTATAAAGACTCGGCTTGTCATACCAGAAGATCGTCTGCAGAGGACTATAGAATATCAGCGATGCCGCCAGCTGGTGGGCATGTGTATTGACCAGACGCTTGTCGTAATAGCATATCGTATAGTCTGCCGCACCGTTGAGCATACGGGTAAACGGCAATATGGTGTTATGGGTGGCATCGGGCCATTCCTCGTTTCCGCAGATTCCTTCCTGGGTCAGCAGGTTGGGATAGGTGCGGCTGAATCCCGACGGACGGAACTCATCATGAATATTCATCATCAGGTGGTTCTCGGCGGCCAAACGAACCAAATCATGCAACCATACCGCCCAGCGATGGCTGGCGTACTGCACAAAGCCCGACTTGACTCCGACAATCCCCCATTCGTGCAACAAGGGAAAGAGTTCGCGCGCCTGCTTCATCAACGCATGCTGGTTGACATATACCCAAATACCCACACCTTTCTCTTTTCCGTATGCAACCACACGGGGCATGTCCAGTTTCTCCACCACCTTGGTCGCATCACCGTCGTGAGAGGTACACGGCTTGTACCACAACCAATCGAAAAGCATATACGGTATATTGTGTTCCGCACAGAAATCAATGGTGGCCATCGCACCTTCCGTGGAAATCGTCACCTCACGCATGATTTTTCCCGGTTTAACCCATATATCGGCATCCACAATCTCGCATGGTGGGTTCAGGTTCAGCACGATGTCATTATGTTCCAACAACTCGCCCGGCTTCTCGGCAGACATGACCACCTTCCACGGCGTGGCGTAATAAGTCACAAGGTCCACAGGACTGTACATGACGGAAACCAACGTATTGGCTTTTGTCTCCGAAGCCTTGAACTTGGTCAGACACCAATCGTCCACGTCGGCATCTGTCAGTGCGGCCCAATGTCCTCCGGGAAGTTCCAGCGTCAAGGCGCGCTCCACCGGACGTTTCAGGTCGCCCACCGGCAAATGCTCGAATGTAGACTGCGCCCACTGCTCTGACCATGCCATCGTGCCCTCAGGAAAGGTGTATTCCGTCAGGTCACCCACAACCTTATGGAAGATGGCTTTCGGATGCTCCGGAAAGAAATAACGGTAAGCTACCCCTTCATCATAGGCACGCACCTCTATATTGAGCCTATAATCCGACCCGTCTTTTTTGGACAGGTACATCGTGGCCGCACGATAACGGTCACGCACGGTGCTCCTTTCCCCGTAAAGAGGCTTCCACGTGGCATCATGCTCCGGCAAATAAGCTACGGAATCCACCACCATATTGTCCATCCACGAAGCCCTCGGCTTCAGGTCGCGCACACCAAGTGCCATTTCCCAAATCCGGTTGTCCAGCTCTATACCTGCACGTGAAGGAAGAATGACCGGAGTTCCCTTGAAGTCTATCTGATAATAGACTGCGTTCACTTCGTCCGATACGGTCTCTTGCCAGAACTTCACACTATGGCTTCCGTCCGGCGACTCAAGTTTCAGCTCTTTTGACTGTCCTGCAAATAGTGGCACAACACAAACCGCTGCCCACAAAAAAGATAATGTCTTTCTCATCATTTATATGTTGTTTCTTATTATAGCCTTATCTATATAACTATACGATTATATCGCATTTTTCACGTAACCGGAACTGATAAATTTGTTTTTTTAACTTCGTCCAACACTCATATACATTATATATATACTGAAACACGCACAAAAATACGACCGAACCGCTAAAAATTGCTATATTTGCATGAAAAGAACCTTAAAAGAACAAACTGACCTACATCTTGCACATGAAAGCACATATCCGTCTGCTCCTTACATGCCTGATTGGACTATTCACGGTGTTTGAACTTCATGCCTACCCGTATACGCTGAACCATGTCGGTGAAGAAAAAGGGATGAAAGGCATTTCCATCAACAGGTTCTACAAGGACAGGAAGGGATTGATGTGGATGGCCACGAACTTCGGAATCTGTTCCTTCGATGGACAGAACGTAACAACTTACGACATAGACTGCATGCCACCGCAAAGCATCGCAAAGGAACTGACCGAAACGGACGAAGGAGAGATTGTCTTCTGTTGCGCCAACGGCCTCTACAAAGTGGACAAGAAAACAAAAGGAAGTATCCGGATTTATCCTGAGATACAAGGAGCCACCAGCCTGTGCCATACCGAGAACGAACTCTTCGTCGGTAGCGAACACGGCTTATGGGGCTGTAGAGAAGGAAGTAAACCTGAACTTATCCTTCTTGGGAAGAGCAACATATCCAAAAGCAACATCATCAACCACCTCGCATACGACGGAAACAAAGCCCTCTGGATTTCCACCAACTCCAACATCTCCCGTCTGGACATACACAGCCGAAAGGTTACCCAATACGACCTGCCTCAGGAAATCATCGCCGACCACCTGAAATCGTTCGTCCTGCTCAATGGCATGCTGTATATCGGTACCATGAACTATGGCCTCATCACCTTCGACACAAAAACAAAAGAATATGCCAAATATGATGTGCCCATACGCTGCAACGTCATTTCCGACATAACCACCGATGGAAAGAAACTGCTGTATGTGGCGACCGACGGCAACGGAGCCTTTATCGTAGATGCACAGCAAAACAAAATCATCCGGCATTTCAAGCTCGACACCCCGGACTTCCCCATTGGCAACAACTCTGTCTATACACTCAAGAAAGATGAACAATCCGGCACCTATTGGTTCGGATTCTTTGAAGACGGATTCTGCTATAATTTCAATACGGACTCCACCTTTAAAACATACCGGTTCAAAGATATCGACACCAAGGACATGCCTGTCCGTTCTTTCTTCATCCATGAAGACGAAAAAGTCATCGGAACACGGAACGGCCTGTATTTCATATCGGAGAAGCGTAACCTCACACGCTATTATCCCCCTGAGGCAACAGGGTCGGGCATCATCATCGACATCGTTCGCTTTGAAGGAAAATACATCATATCCACATACGGTAACGGACTTTACATCTTAGACCCGCAGACACTCGAAATATCCAACAGCATTTTCTCGGAGTCCTTGCGCCACGGAAGATGCGGCAGACTTCTTCTCAGCCCCCAAAATGACTGTCTTTTTGCACTGAGCGATGTGGGTATCTATACTTTCGACAAGCACTTTCGTCCAATCAATGTCTTTACGAACAAGAATTCCGAGTTGCCAGACTCCTATTTTCTCGACATGATTTTCGACCAAGAACAGAAAGGATGGATTTCATCCTTAGAGCGCCTCTCCATTTACGACCCGTCGAACCATACCATACAATCGCACGGATTCGACAAGAACTTCTTCAACGAGACCGGTGAGCTGGGATTCAACCTTTGCCGCAACGGTGACATCATGGCATTCTCAAGAGACAACATATACCGCACAAAAAGCAACCTGAGCAGTTTCTCCACCATCGACCTGTACCAAAGGTTCAAACTCAAACAGTTGTTCTTCTTCATCGAAACCGATGACCGGCACTTCTGGGTGGGCACAGACAAAGGGCTTTTCCTTTTTGACGAAGAATTCAAAAACTTCAGACATCTGAACGAGGCTGACGGCCTTCCTTCATTACGTTTCAACAAACAAGAATACCAGTGGGTCAACGACACATTATGGCTGGCCAACACTAAAGGACTCGTATACATTACAAAAGAAGAATACCAGAAAATCCCGCATAAGACCTTCAAACCGGTCATATTGGACAAACTGCTCCGGGGGAAGAAAAACGCAGACATGCAGGAAACCGATGACATCAACAGCCGCAGAAAAATATCACTGACATGGAATCCGCTGAGATTCCCGAATATCGGAGATGGCAACATCTTCGGATTTACACTGATGCAACTGGACTACGAACCTTTGTCCGGCCGCTTTTACGAATGGGCTTTCGACACATCCGGATTCCAACCCGTCTATGAAAACGAACCTATAGAAGTCCGAGACATCACATTAGGAGAACACACCCTGACAGTACGCGTTGCCGGATACCCGGACACAGAGAAGACGTATATAGTCGCATGCCGGCTTTCAGCACTTTTCTACGCAGAAACAGTCATACTTCTGCTTTTCCTCTTTGCTGCCGTATACACCCTGCAGATAAGGAGGAAGAGGCGCCGGTTAAAGAAACTGCTACAAAAGAAACATCAGCTGGAACTGCACATCGTGCAGGAAAAAACGGCCAAACGTGTACAGACAGAAGAACAGGAACGGCATAAGACGGAAAAGGCACAGTCGCTGTACCAGAAAGTAAAGCTGAACGATGAAGAACTGGCACGGCTCTACAAGAAAGTAAAGACGTATGTGGAGGAAGAACGCCCATATACCCACAGCGAATTGCGGCTCTCCGACCTGGCACAAGCCATCGGCGCCCCCACGGCTCACCTCTCGCAGATGTTCAGCACCTATGCCAAACAGAACTTCTTCGACTTCATCAACCGTTACCGGATTGAAAAGTTCAAACGCGACATCAAGAACCCGGCCTACGACAATTTCACCATCACGGCCATCTGCGAACAGTGCGGTTTCAAACGCTCCACCTTCTTCTCCGTATTCAAACGTTTCGAGAACTGCACCCCGACCGAATACATGGAAAAACTACATATACGGAAAAAATAACCGTATCACCGACACCTGATGAAAAAAAGATTGTGTCCCCCGCAAAACACGTCCGCGGAGAACACAACCGGCTGAAACCAACTTTTACCTTAAACGTTACCAATACCTGTAACTTACATTAACCTAATCTCTACTAATATAAACCTTCTAATACATGAAAAAAATTCTGCTTATATACACTATATACGAATAAGCACTCTAAAATACGTAACGCCATCCTCACTTTTTTCATATTTTCTTTGATTCGGCCACAAACCGGCCTCTCCAAATTGTCAAAAAAACGCTCACCTGTGAAGAATCAATCCTTCACAGGTGAAGAATCAGTTCCTCACAGGTGAAGAATTTGGGCATCACATGTCATCCTGATTATGCCCCACGACATCCGTCACCATACGGGATATGACGGGGCTTCCGTAAAATGAGGAGAAGCCGTCAGCTTTGTTCGACGCACCCTGCACGTGGGCAATGAAGAAGCCGTACACACTGTCCCGTTTGTTGATCCACGGATAGGCTCCCGCCCATCCCGGCGAACTGATTTGATAGGCCTCGCCCGTGGTTTCGTCCACTAATTCGCGCCATTCACCCAGACCGTAGATGCCCGTGTGGTGCTTGCCCAATCCACGTTCCACATACTCACCGGGGAGCACTTGGGCCGTACGGACCTGGTCAGCCTGCATCTCTCGAACAGTCTCAGGTTTCAATATTACCTTTCCATCAATGCTTCCCTCATGATAAATCATATCCAGGAAACGAACATAGTCGCTTAACGTTGTACACAGCCCCCCGCCCAACATCGGCGCATGCCCGCCATCCGTATTGACAGGCACGAAATGCGAATGCAACATACCTATCGGACGGGCCAGCAGTTGCTGGAACAGTTCCTCGAACTCTTCGCCCATGGCCACCTCAGCCATCCGTCCGGCCACCTGCATGGCCAGTCCGCCATATTCAAAACGTGTGCCCGGCGCAAAAACCGTGTCAATCGGAAGGATTTCGGCCACGGCCGAATCCAAGGAATTGTAGTTGTCCACACGAGGCTCCGGCAGATAAGGCCTGACGCCCGAAGTATGCGAGAGCAGTTGCCGCAAGGTGATACCCCCCTTTGAGTCGCCCCTGAATTCCGGAAGCCAGTCTTCCACTTTATCGTTCCAATCCAGTTCCGTACGGTCCACGACTGCCGCAACCACCGCTGCCGCCACCCATTTTCCGGCAGAAGCCACATACACTTTCGTATCCGGAGTGAAACTGCCGTATGTTTTCTCAAACAAGACAGAATCATTCCTTTTCACACAAATGGCACCACCCGGATAATATCCCTTGTCCATCCAAGTCCCGATTAAAGAATCCAATGCACTGAAATCGTAAACTTCGCTTTGCCGGGCCGGTTTGCAGGAGAAACACAAGCAAACGGCAAGCCACATTACATAAAAGTGTTCTTTCTTCATGATATTAAATTAATCATCATGAGATGTTTTATCATCCCCACCTTTTTATTCAATCTCCAAAGCCAACAGATTTCAGATAGGTACGCATCGTGCGCCTTCCCAACAACAGATGCTTCTCTACTGTGCGACTCTCCACATGCAGCTCTTCCGCAATGTGGTCCACTTCCTTACCTTCAAAACGGTTCATATAATACACCTTGCGTCGTTGGGGAGGCATCTGCCCCATCATCAGCCGCTCGTGGTCTTCCAGGTTTCTCATATAAATATGACTTTCCATCGAAACCTGGCCCGTCTGCATCCGGCGGTCATATATATAGGAATATATTTCGGCCGTGCAACGACGACGGCGCACATAATCTACCACAAGGTTACGAGCTATCGTGTAGGCAAAGCTCATGACCGTAGCTTCACAAATCATATCCCGGAACTCCAGCATACGCACGAACAAATCCTGCAACATATCTTCCGCATCCGCATTGTTATGGATACGCTTGCAGATATATCCGAGCAATGCAGCCTTATGCTTCTCGTATACCTCCGTCACCAGCCTGGCTTCTTCTGTCAACCGTTGTTTGTCCATCGTATCAGTATTTAAGTTTCTATTCGTTTTCGACATCGCAAATATATAGAGATTGAGACGCAAAAAAAACACTTTGAAAACTCGTTTTAATCCCACTAATAAAGATAGACCATAGTCCAGCATAACATACTATTTAAAAGTATGTTAGACTAAATATTAATAGTATATCCCTAATTTAGCAAGACTGATAAAAATAATAAGTGTACAAAACCACACCATTAAATTCACCCCTAAAACACGCTTTTTCGAGTAAATACGAATGCCGATGTGTACGGAAACTGTTTTGAATTATGTGCGAAAACAACATGAAATACACAGAAAAAAATGCCGGAAAAAACATATCAACGGAATCACACGGACACCGAAAGGACACATAAAAAACGCACACAAGTGACCGATAAGATGCGTCCCTGTGACCGATAAAACAGACACAGGGACGCATTTCAGGGGACGCAAGTATCAGTCGGAAACACGCTGATTCTTGCCTTCTTCTACCTTATGGCTTTTCCCGCCTATCATCACGGAACAGGCACCGGAGGCCGTCACCAGCCAACTGCCTTGTTCACGTTCCAACAATACATCAACAGGAGTTTCCGCCGTCACCGACACGCCCGGAACCTGCAGCGAAGTGCCTTGCCCCATGAACAGAACGCAGGTTTCTCCCCCTCGGCTTCCCCACAGCGCATACGCGGCGGACGCTTTCATTCCTTCCGTCTCGCAGGCACATTCCGGCTTGTCCGACGACAGGATACGGTCCACACGACCGTCTTTCTGCTCCACGCGCACACCGACAAAGCTGCCTGAGGCTGCGGACTTCACTTCGGGATAAGCCACACTACGGATACCTGCCGGCTCTTCGTCCGACGAAGGCTCGTAGACGGCCGCGAACGGACGGTTCCAGGCCTCTCCCTCCTGACGGGCCACGAAAGTGAGCGTGGGCTGTTCCTTTATATTATAAGGCATATCCGGCGTACGGCTCAGTCCCTCGGTCATCGGGCTGAGGGCCGTGAAGAGCGTGCGGTCTTTTTCGCCTTTCATCCACAAATCCATATAAACATTTCCGTGCTCCGCACGCTCAATGGTGAAACGCGTACGCACATCCTCGTCCGTGCGGGCACATTTCTTGTCGAAGAGATAAGAATAGGCATACAGATGCGCGCCGGAAAAAGACAATTCTTCGGTGGATTGCAAATCCAGGCCGCGCCCGTCGGATGCCGTCATCGTCATGGTCTGCCCTAAGTTGTGATAGAAATAGTCGTGCATCTTGTCGCCCCCGTCCTTCTTCCGGCTGCGGAACACATCAACGTAATATCCCGTTCCCTCGCCCGTGGTCACGATGCCGGTCGTGCGCAACTGGTCGGCATGGGTTTCCGGCTCACGGAAATACAGGTTGCAGTACATCACGGACGGGAACTTGCCGGCCGTATCCGGTGAAGCCGATGCTACGGATGGCGCCGGAAAACAGGCACGTACCTCGAAGGCATGGTTGCTCTTCATCACGGGATAAGAAGAAATACCGTCCACACAGACCGTATTATGCGAGGGGAACTGACTGTAATATTCCGCATAGTCCAGTCCGCTATACAGTTGCAGACCGATACCGGCATCAGGGCCCTGCACATAGCCCTTCCCGTAAAGTTCCATCGAAATGCCGTTGGCGTGCATGTGATTGCCTTCGCTTCCGTTGAGGGAAACCATCAGGCTGTTGCGGGCGTTCATTCCGTTACGCATGGCCAGCCACGACACGTTGGGTGCATAAAACGTCGGCGACACATAGTCCTCGATACGTCCTGCCCTCACATTCTTTTTCAACACGAGCGGCTTGTCACCGAAGAACGATGTGACGGCAGCGCGCACATCTTTTTCCCCGGTTTCATCGGCTGTTTTAGGGTCGAAGCACTTCAACATGGCCGTAAAGTACGCTTCCTGTTCCTTCTTGCCGTTCACTTGGGCATTCTGTATCATCCTTTTGATGGGCGCGGTGTTCAGATAACCGGGATGGGTGTCGCCGAATCCGCATAACATCCGGTTGGGGAACAGGTATTGGGGTGTGGCCGCTACGGCCTTCTCTATCACGGGAAGTTCCATGATAAGGTCTCGTCTCAGGTTGCGGTCGAACAACGCCGCAAAGTTCACATAATCGTTCAGCACGACCATACTATAGCCCGGACATTCCGCCCAGATGCCCGTAGCCGGGTCGTAACCGTAATCCGCAAGCCGTTTCAGGCTCCATTGCCTGAGTTCGGAACGGTTCAGCACGTAATCGATGTAATAATCCTGCCCTTTTCCGTCGGGATATGCCGAATCCGGTTCCAGCACCATGGCTATGTCCGTCACGAAACGGGCCTGTATCAGGTTCCAGTTGTTATGGGGCACTCCGTTGGTGATGATGTTATCCGCCCATTTCCTGAAGGCTCCGGCATAAAGCGGCATCCTGTCGGCGTAATGCTTTTCCAGGTAGGCGTACAGAAAATCATAAAGGGGCACTATCTCGTTGATAATGTCTTCATGAATCACCTCAAAGGATGTCATGCCCACCAACGTCTGTTGATGGCCGTGATTCAAGTCCACCGGCACATTGCGGTAATACATACCCGACATATAAGTATCGAATACACCGGCCGCCAGCCGTGCATATCTCTCGTCATCCGTCAGCCAATACAGGAACGAGGCATCACGGGCGATACCCATAATCTCGCGGTTCAGGCTCTCGATATTCCGCCCCGTGCGCGACGGATGTACCTTCTCCATGGGCCGTCCGGGCAGAGTGTTGTTGCAAAAAGTCACGTTTCCCTCTTCGTCATCGTCATACGGCACGATGTCCTCCAGACGCGGACGACCGTGAGAAGCAGCCGTTCCACGCGTTCCGGTATAACGCACCGTCGGCACCGGTGCCCTATCGCCTCCGGCATGATCGAAGGCTTCGCCCTTTACATATACCTCGGTGGCATGGGAGTTCCAATACATGGCCAGGCGGGACAACAACCAGTCGGGCTGCGCCTCGGTACGTTCCGCATACACGTCTACACGTTTGACCAACTTGTCGAGCACCTCCTTCGCCCATGTCTCTTTCTTCACAAGCCTCCATACCTCGCTTTTCCCCTGCGCATCGGTCAGATAGCGGGGATGACCGTCATACGGTTTCTCACGGCGGGCACCGTATGTTGCCGGCATCGCCGCCAACATGCAAAACAATAGGAATACAATCTTTTTCATCTATTCTGTAACTTTGGTTTTAATCTATATACGAACAACTCGCCCGAAATACGCAAAGAAAAAGAAATAAATCTCAGGTCGCAAATTTTTCCGTTACATTTATTAATCGTACCTTTGTGTACGGACAAAGACTAACAAATGATTCTACAAAAGGAAATCGTCCTGCGCGAACGCCCGCGCGGCTTCCATCTGATTACACGGGAAATCACCGAACAATTGCCTCCCCTGCCCCGCACGGGACTGCTCAACCTGTTCGTGAAGCATACCAGTTGCGCACTTTCCATCAACGAAAACGCCGACCCCGACGTGCGTTCCGACATGGCAAAGATTTACGACCGGCTCGTAAGAGAGAACGAACCGTACTACAACCACGTGCTGGAAGGCGCCGATGACATGCCGGCACATGCCAAATGCAGCCTGACGGGCGTAAGCCTCAACATTCCCGTCACCGACGGCAAACTGAACATGGGCACATGGCAGGGCATCTACCTGTGCGAATTCCGCGATTACGGCGGACGGCGCAGCATTACGGCAACCATAATCGGAGAATAAATGATAGACAGGGCCACAGTAGACAGGATACTCGACGCGGCACAGATTGTCGACGTGGTGTCGGACTTCGTGACATTGAAGAAAGCCGGCGTGAACTATAAAGGTTTATGCCCTTTCCACGATGACCGTACGCCGTCGTTCGTCGTATCCCCTTCCAAGGGATTGTGCAAATGTTTCGCCTGCGGAAAGGGTGGCAACGCCGTGCACTTCATTATGGAGCACGAACAGTTGTCGTATCCCGATGCCCTGCGTTACCTGGCCCGTAAGTACAACATAGAAATCAAGGAAAAGGAACTGACCGACGAGGAAAAGCAGGCACAGAACGAACGCGAAAGCATGTTCATCGTCAACGAATGGGCATGCGGGTTCTTCCAGGACCAGTTGCATAACACGGTAGACGGACGTGCCATCGGTATGGCTTACTTCCGCTCGCGCGGTTTCCGTGATGACATCATCAAGAAGTTCCAACTGGGTTACTGCCCAACCCAACGCAACGCATGCGTGCAGGAGGCCAAAGCGAAAGGTTATGATGAAAAATACCTGCTTTCGACCGGATTGTGTTACAAACGTGACAACGGACAACTGCAGGACCGTTTCTGGGGACGCGTCATCTTCCCCGTACACACCCTGAGCGGCAAGGTGGTCGCCTTCGGTGGGCGTGTGCTGGATGCCGCCACCAAGGGAGTCAATGTCAAATACCAGAACTCTCCCGAATCGTCCATCTATTCCAAGAAAAAAGAGCTTTACGGACTGTTCCTTGCCAAACAGGCAATCGTCAGAAACGACCTTTGCTTCCTGGTGGAAGGTTATACCGATGTCATCTCCATGCACCAGATGGGGGTAGAGAATGTGGTGTCTTCTTCCGGTACCGCACTGACCACGGAACAGATACGCATGATTCACCGTTTTACGGAAAACATCACAGTATTGTATGACGGAGATGCCGCCGGCATCAAGGCTTCGGAACGCGGTATAGACATGTTGCTGGCGGAAGGGATGAACGTGAAACTGCTGCTGTTGCCCGACGGGGATGACCCGGACAGTTTCGCACGCAAGCACAACGCCACGGAATACCAGGCTTATCTGAACGAACACCAGGTGGACTTCATCAAATACAAGACCGACCTGTTGCTCAAGGAAGCCCAGGGAGACCCCATCAAACTGTCACGGCTTATCAACAGCATCGTACATACCGTCTCGGTGATTCCGGACGACATCACCCGTTCGGTATACATCAAGGAAACAGCCATGATGCTGAGAATGGAAGAGCGGGCACTTGTGGCTGCCGTGGCCAAAGAAATCGTCAAGGCAAAGGAAGAACAACAGAAACAACGCGACAACGAACAGAACCGCAGGGCCATGCAAGCACGCGCCGGACAGGATATTCCAAACCCGGCTGGTCTGGAGAATCCGGTCATGACATCGTTTCCACTTCCTGCGGCAGAAGACATTCCACCCTTGTCGGCAGAAGACATCAGCGCCCTGCCGCCTGTCGATGCAGACATACCCGATATTCCTCCCCCACCGGAAGAAGAAAAGTCGGAAACCATCAACTATATACCCGCTTTCGGTGCGGAAAACATGCTGTTCTACCGCAAGGAACTGTTATTGGTACAGGTCCTGGTGCGGTACGGCGAACGCATCCTGTGCTATACCGAAAACGAGGCGCATGAGGAGGTACCTGTCAGTGTAACGGAATTTATCCATTATGCTTTGCAGGAAGACGGACTGTTCTTCCATAATCCGCTTCACAAACGCATCCTACAGGAAGCAGCGGAACATATACATGAAGAAGGGTTTACCACAGAGCGTTATTTCCTGAACCATCCGGACAGTGCGGTCAGCATGCTGGCATTCGAACTGACCAGTGACAAATACCCACTCAGCAAATATCACTTCAAAACCCAGAAGATTGCGAGCGATGAGGAACGTCTTATGGAACTTGTCCCGCACCTGATTTCAGACTTCAAACTCGCCATCGTGGAAGAAGAACTGAAACAGATATTGCTGAAATTGCGCACCCCCGCCATTAACAGCCAGCCGGATGAGTACATGGAAATCATGAAGCACTACAAGGAGATGAAAGAAATCGAGAGCGCTTTAGCACGCCAGCGGGGCGACCGTGTCATCACTCCTTAGCTGGTTCCGGCACACGGAAATGGCTGGCGGCATCTTTCACTATCGACTTCACATTGTTCTGCGAAAGCCCCCTGTCGCAAGCAAGATGTGCAAAGCGGGCTTTTTCCAAAGGCAGGACGGCAGCATGCATGCCACAGGCGACCCACCAGATAACAACAAGTGCTAATAAGTTTTTCATGACCTCATCTATCAGACTTCAAAGATAACCTTTCGTCTCAAAAAATCCTACCCACTGATGGAAGAAAACTTCATTAAAAAAGGAATAACGGCAGAGACGGACCTTTCTCTCCGCCCCTGCCGTTCCTGTAACAGCCACCGGACTCCTTTCGTTTCCGAAACGCTTCCGGCTTTATCTCATGACAAACACGTCACCTTTCTTCAACGTAAGTGCCAACAATCCTTTTGCATCCGGTTTTTCGGCACACTTCTTTCCGTTTACGGTCAGACTGTAAACACGGTCTGACGGAACCTTCACCACGAAACGGTTGCCGGCAGTCGCCTTCAGGGTTGCAGAACCGAGCTTGCCGTCCTTCCAGTCGGCAGCAACTTCTGCGCCACCTTTCACACACAAGCCTTTGAAAGAACCATTGTTCCACTCCGACGGCAGACAAGGCAACAGTTCGATATAGCCTTCATGGCACTGCACCAGCATCTCGGCGATACCGGCAGAACCTCCGGGATTGCCGTCGAAAGAATATATATCCTCTTTGGCACCTGCAATACCGCCCGGCGATACCGTCATCAGGTTTTCACGAGACAATTTTCCTTCCAGTATCTTCACACTTTCATAAGCCTTAGCAGCATCCTTCAGACGGGCATAGAAACAAATCATATTGGCACGGCTCCACTCCGTTTCCCGGCAGTATCAGCCGCAAAAGCCGGAGAGACATTGGCGGCAAACAACATGCAGATTGCCGCCACACATACTTTAAACAAACTTTTCTTTTTCATGGTTATCTTACATATAAAAATTGCTCCCGTTTCCTGTTGCAAAGATAAACGGGAGCATAAGAGAAAAGCTGCTTTTTTTCGTCAGAAACATGTATTTTCGCTTCATTCCTTCCGGCAACATGCCGACAACTTCCTGCCTATGAGATAATCAACAGAGTATTTGCCCGGTCCCGTGATATAAAGGAAAACAAACACGACCAGATAGACAAATGCCAGTTCGCCCGCGGCAATACTGCCACCGTGGGCATAGAAGAAAGCCACTCCCATCGTCACCATCATGGGCAACATCGCAAGACGGTAAAGAAAGCCTGCCACAAAAGCAAAAGAACAAAACAGTTCTCCGAATATCGCCAGTATCAGGGAATAACGTGAACCGATACCGAACGGATCG
This sequence comes from uncultured Paraprevotella sp., assembly GCA_900548345.1. Classification (GTDB taxonomy): domain Bacteria; phylum Bacteroidota; class Bacteroidia; order Bacteroidales; family Bacteroidaceae; genus Paraprevotella. The sequence goes on from URKA01000026.1 coordinate 41,752, forward strand.
GGAAACACGGCGGACATCTCGGCAAAATCCGCCAACTTGGCATAGCCGTGGCTCATCAGCAGCAAACCGAACAACAGGCGCATTGCCAACAATAGAGCCGATAAATTTCTCTGGTTTGCATCCTGCGGGAATAAAAATCTGTACTTCATACGCATTGGGTTTAGTGTTTATGATTTACGTTCCGCCGCTCCACTCTTCAGACCGGCGTTGTCATTGCCAAATATACAAAGAAGACCGTTTCTATCCGTCCGCCGTTTAGATTATATAACTTCTATTATCATGCTATAGATATAATATATTCTCCCTTATTGCAGGATATTCTTGCCCATTTATTCCAAAACAAATAACTTTGCCTGTATAACCAGGCAAGAAATAGAATCCATAAAAACAACGATAATGGGAAAAATTTACCAATCTTACACGGAGATAATCGGACACACCCCGTTGCTCGAAGTCAGAAACATCGAAAAAGAAAAGGAACTGAAAGCAAGAATCATCGTAAAACTCGAAGCATTCAATCCGGGCGGAAGCTCGAAAGACCGCATCGCGCTGGCTATGATTGAGGCAGCAGAGCAAAGCGGCATGCTCGCCCCCGGCGGCACTATTATCGAACCGACAAGCGGCAACACAGGTATCGGACTGGCATGGGTATCTGCCGTAAAGGGATACAAACTGATACTGACCATGCCCGAAACCATGAGCATGGAGCGGCGCAACCTGCTCAAGGCATTGGGAGCAACCCTTGTACTCACCCCCGGAAACGAAGGTATGAAAGGGGCCATTCAAAAAGCCGAAGAACTGAAAACGCAAACACCCGGTGCTATCATACCGCAACAGTTCGAAAATCCTGCCAATCCTGCCGCACACTTGCGTACCACCGCTGAAGAAATCTGGCAGGACACAGACGGGAAAGTGGATATTTTCGTAGCAGGAGTGGGCACAGGCGGCACAATCAGCGGAACAGGAAAAGGATTGAAAAAACACAATCCCGCCATTCGGATTGTAGCTGTAGAACCTGAAGGCTCACCCGTTCTTTCAGGCGGTGAGGCAGGACCACACAAGCTACAGGGTATCGGTGCCGGGTTCGTACCACGCAATTTCGACCGCAACGCCGTCGACCTCATTGTAAGCGTAAAGGACGAGGACGCAATGGAAACCTCACGCCTGCTTGCCCGAAAGGAAGGAGTTCTGGCAGGTATTTCATCCGGTGCAGCCTTGTATGTCGCACTACAACTGGCCTGTAAACCGGAAAATAAGGACAAGACCATCGTGGCACTCCTACCAGACACGGGAGAGCGTTACTTATCTACCGAACTGTTTACCTGTAAGCAATAAAACACAGGCCTGTCTGCAATCGAACGCGGACAGGTCTGAACTTTATCGTCTTTTAGCGATTATGGATTTTATTATTGCATCACAAGCCGCTCTCTTACAAATCGAGAAGATAAGACTGCATATCACGCAAATCTATAGTCCACAACTTCCCGCACAAGGATGTGCCGTAGCCACAAATCAATTTCATAACCTCATGAGCCTCCACACTGCCCACCACAGCCGCCGTCATGCCCACCACACCTTTGGACGGCGGCGGCATACGCAATGTAGCCTCCTCATCCGTATACAAATCACGGTAAGTCTTAGGATTCTCACCACAACAGAACACGGACACCTGGCCGCAGAAATCCACAATGGCTCCATACACATACGGCTTATGCAGGGCCGAACAAGTATCGCTCAACAAGAAACGAGTCGCAAAGTTGTCGCAGGCATCCACGACAATATCATAGTCGGCAATGACTGAGGTGGCGTTCTCTTCCGTCAGCCGATACGGATAGGTACAGATTTGCACCTCACTGTTCAAGGCCTGCAACCGCTCTGCCGCCCGTTCCGTCTTTGAAATCCCCACCTCATCTTCGGTATACAACACTTGGCGGTGCAAGTTGCTTACACTTACCGTATCTTCATCCATCAGTCCGAGAGTGCCCACACCTGCACCTACCAGATACAGAGCAATGGGCGAACCTAATCCACCGGCACCGACAATCAGCACCTTGGCATTCCTTAGTTTCTCCTGCCCCTCGCTCCCTATCTCAGGCAATATGTCCTGACGGGCATATCTTTCATTCATAGATTTCATGAATCTCAATGTTTCTCAAGCGTGCACAAAAGATTTGAGATCGAAACTGGCATCCCAGTCTTTCCAGACCGGTTCCCGTCCCATCCGGCGCAAAGCCTGCTCAACTTCCACCGCAGTCCGCTCGTCACTGACATGAAATTGTTCAAGGGCTTGCGGATAAGTATAATATCCTCCCGGTTCCGTCTTGCTTTCCGCACTCATGGTCGTCACTCCCAAGGTAGCCATGTGGTCGCGGATATCTGCCGGTTCTCGCGTGGAATACGAGATATCCACATCATGATCGAAGATACGCATGGCAAAGGTTACTTGAGCCAGTTCTCGGTCGCTCATGATGACATTCGGCTGGAATCCGCCGTTTTCAGAAGGACGCATGCGGGGGAAATTCACGCTATATTTTGTCTTCCAGTATTTTTTCTGCAGATAACGCAAATGATAAGCCATCATGGTAATGTCCGTGCGCCATTCCTTTTCCAGACCGATAAGCACCCCCATACCGATGGAATGCACACCGGCCTGCCCCATCCTGTCAAAACCATTCACCCGCCATTCGAACTTCGACTTCATGCCGCGCGGATGATACAGGTTGTAGTTTGCCTTGTGATAAGTCTCCTGGAAACAGATGACACCGTTCATTCCATGCTCTTTCAGTTCGGCATATTCTTCTGCCTTCAAAGGCATCACCTCTATTTTCAGATTACTGAAATAGGGTTTGGCAAGGTCGAGTGCACGCGCCAGATAAGGAACTCCCGCCTTTGCCGGGTTTTCTCCCGTAACAATCAGCAGATTCTCGAAGGGGGCAAGTTTTTTGATTGCCTTGTATTCATTCTCGATTTCTTCTTCGGTCAGAATAGTACGCGGCATAGGATTGCTGATATGGAACCCGCAATAGACACATGAATTGGTACAGGAATTAGTGATATAAAGAGGAATGAACATGGAAATGGTCTTTCCGAAACGTTCTTCCGTATACATACGGCTCAGACGTGCCATCGTCTCCAAATAGGGAACGGCAGCCGGAGACAGCAGTGCCATAAAGTCATCCACCGTACAATGCTCCTTTGACAAAGCACGGCGCACATCGGCATCCGTCTTTGCATAAATCCGCTCCGTGGTCTCTTCCCACGAAATCTGTTCTAATTCATCTGAAAACATGTTGTTCATTTCTTTATGATAGACATCAGTCATTAAGGAAAGCCGTCAGGGGAGAACTTGCCTCAGCCACAAAATTATCTGCCTGCAGACCAAGGCCTGCCTCGTATGCCATACGACCAGCCTCCACGGCATGACGGAACGCAACTGCCATTGCCTCAGGGTCGCCCGCTACGGCGATGGCTGTATTCACCAGACATGCCGACGCTCCCATCTCCATAGCTTCCGCTGCATGGCTCGGTGCACCGATGCCGGCATCTACCACAACCGGCACATTTGCCTGTTCGATGATGATACGCAGGAAGTCACGGGTCTGCAGACCTTTGTTGGTACCGATAGGTGCCCCCAATGGCATGACTGTCGCAGCTCCCGCTTCCTCCAACCGTTTGCAGAGCGTAGGGTCTGCCTGGCAATAGGGCAATACGACAAATCCCAGTTTCACCAACTGTTCCGTTGCCTTCAACGTCTCTATCGAATCCGGCAACAAATAGCGGGGATCCGGATGAATTTCCAGTTTCAACCAGTTGGTGCCGAAAGCCTCACGCGCCATCTGCGCGGCAAAAACTGCTTCCTCGGCATCACGGACACCGGAAGTATTGGGTAACAATTGAATCTCAGGACGGATAACATGCTGCAACATATCGTCTTCCTTGTCATCCAGTTCAACACGCTTCATTGCAAGGGTCACCATTTCCGTACCCGAAGCCTGAATGGCTCTCGCCATCAAAGCATTTGAACTGAACTTTCCGGTACCCAAAAACAGACGGGAATGAAATTCACGTCCCGCAATTACCAATTTTTCCATATCTGTATTTTTGTTTATTATTCTACTTTTATCATTTAACTATCCGCCGCATGCCGCCTTGATGATGACGATGTTCGCTCCTTCGGACAATGCATAACCGTCCCATTCCGCACGGGGTACCATACGGTTATTCACCGCAACTGCCACTCCCAAAAGCGGCAGACCGAGTTCTTCCACCAATCGGGCAAGATTTACAGCCGAAGTCTCCGTTTCTTTATTATTTACCGATACTTTCATATAAATATGTATTAAATCATCCAACAAAATGACGGAAAGAACAAAGAAGCACCGGAAACGGCAAATGAAAAGAAAGTCGTAATCCAATTCCTACGGCAGTACGGACTGCATCAGGTTCAAGGGTATAATCTCAGCCCGGTGGGGCACCCCTTTGTCTTTACGCAAACAAAGATACAAAAAAACGGAGAACCGCGGTATCTTTTCCTATATTATTTTACGATATCCGTTAACATTATTTCATCAACAAGCAACAAGAAATAACTTTTTAACAGCCGGAAACTGACAGAATGACCTGACAACTTTAGCAAACAAAAAGCGCAATCTGTCCGACTGACAGACTGCGCCTGCTTCTTTTATTGGTATATCATTTTATTACTGTCCGCTAAACTATAAATCAGTGAGTCCAACTTCTTGAAAGGGAGCAG
>URKA01000027.1 GCA_900548345.1 uncultured Paraprevotella sp.
GTCGCTACCTTTTTGACCTCTGTGTCATCTTATGAGGGCGGTTGCGGATTTGAGGTATAATACGTTTGTTTTTATCCTGCTTTCTGCTGTTTTGCTATGCGACGTGTGCTTTTATCGAGTATTAGATAGCGATAAAGTACGGCTCGTTGCAAGAGGAAATTTTTCGATTTGGCTTGCAAAGGTAATAAATAATCACTATATATTATAATAATATGCGGAATTTGTGCCAAATAGGGCGTTGAATCTTTCTGTTTTGCATAAAAATTCATTTTATTCTTTATTTGCTGTGTTTTCTTGAATGTGTGCTTTTGCTTGCCAAAACGGATATATTCATCCGTTTGTTAAGGTCTGCGGGTGGTCTGTCGCATTTCATAGTTGTGTGTGTTGACAAAAAGATAGAAGGATGCGCCTGTGGCCTGACACACTGCTTTCATTTCGTAAGCATGTGAAAAATATTGGAATTATTTCCTCTTTCCTCTTTTTCCGGTTTCATTTATGGTGTCTTTTCTATCTTTTTTTTCGGCACGGTTATTTTTTTGTATTCTTTCAGAAAAGGTTGTGCACAGGTGTAAAACTTAAAATAAAACTTTTATTTTTAAAACCAAAACTTTTATTTTCATAAATGAAACTTTTATTTTCAAGAATAAAACTTTTATTTATAGTTTTCATAGGGTTGCCGAAACTTTTTCCTGGCGTGATTGGTTGATTTGATAGGTCTAAAAGTGTTTTTTGTCTTCGCGCGCATGTGCGTAATGTAAATTAGGAGAGGATGGCAATAAAAAGGGATGTGTTCCGTTTTCTTTTCATAAGAATGTAAGATTGATGCAGTGGTACGATAGAATCAAGCAAGTAAAGGCTTTGTTGGTTGTCATGGCGGTGGTTATTGCTGTGGTGTCGCTTGTGGTGTCTCATTCGTTGGTGAGTGATTTGGCCGAGGGAGAGCGTAATAATATGGAAGTATGGGCGGCGGCCATGCGTACGTTGAACAACGCCGATGAGCATACAGACCTTTCATTGGTGTTGAAAGTGCTGAACGGTAATCATACCATACCGGTCATTGTGCAGGAGAGGACCGGAGAAATACAAAGCTACCGTAATCTTTATCTGCATGCGGGTAATGCGTCTGACAGTTTGGCTGAGATACAGCGGATGGCTGCCGGAATGCGTGCGGCCGGGCAGGTTATACGGGTTTATTTTGATGATGCCGATGTACATACAGACGCGGATGATTATATGGAGATCTGTTATGATGATTCCAGCATGCTCAAACGTTTGGCGTCTTATCCTTATGTGCAATTGGGGGTTGTGCTCGTTTTTGTCGTCGTGGCTATTTTTGCTCTGCTGAGCTCTAAGAAAGCGGAACAGAATAAGGTGTGGGTAGGGTTGTCCAAAGAGACGGCCCATCAATTGGGTACGCCCATTTCCTCGTTGATGGCCTGGGTGGAAATCCTGAAGGAAACTTATCCTGACGACGAATTGATTCCGGAGATGGACAAGGATGTGAGGCGGTTGGAGATGATTGCCGAACGCTTCTCGAAAATCGGTTCGTTGCCCGAACCGCGTGAGGAAGTCTTGAATACCGTAATTGAACATGTGGTGGATTACATTTCGCGGCGTACGTCCAATAAGGTGGCCATGGAATGCCGGTTGCCGGAGAAACCTTTGCGCGTGCGCATGTGTGCGCCCTTATTTGAATGGGTGATAGAGAATCTGTGCAAGAACGCCATCGATGCCATGGGAGGGCAGGGGACTATTACCATTACAGCTTTTGATGAAGCCGATCGGGTGGTTGTGGAGGTTACTGATACAGGAAAGGGCATTACGAAAAAGCATTTCAGCACGGTGTTCAGTCCCGGTTTTACCACGAAGAAGAGAGGGTGGGGGCTTGGCCTCTCGTTGGCCAAGCGCATCGTTGAGGAGTATCATCACGGTCGAATCTTTGTGAAATGGTCCGAACTGGGGCAGGGCACAACCTTCCGTGTGGAGCTGCGGACGGATGAGGCTTGACGGACTTCTTCCGGAAAAATGCGGCACAGGATGTGTTGCAAGCATGAAAAACGACTGGAACAAAAGATTTTTCTTTGATTTCTTGTGCTTGTTGCTGAAATTTTTGTAAATTTGCAGCCCAAATGGATGTACTCGGCAGATATAGGATAGATTTGAAAAACATGAGAACTGATACCGAAACGTTTCAGTTCCGGTTGGATGATACATTCTTTGAAGCCGTGAAGGGTACTTTGTTCAGGAAGGGCAATGTCGACGTGAGCCTTAGGGTTAGCAAGATGACAGGAGCGTTCGAGTTGTCATTCCGGATAAAAGGAAACGTAACGGTGCCTTGCGACCGGTGTCTTGACGACATGGAGCAGGCTATCGATGCGGAAAGCGTGCTCATGGTGAAGTTGGGCGATGATTATGCGGACGAGGGAGAACTCGTCATTGTGCCGTTTGAAGACGGTACGCTGAATGTCGCCTGGCACATTTATGAATTCATTGCGTTAGAGATTCCGATAAAACATGTGCATGAACCTGGGAAATGCAATGTCGCAATGATAGAGGCGCTTCAGGTACATTCTGCCGTAATCTCCGGCGAGGACGAAGAAGATGGCGAGGAAAATGCCGGGAGGGAAGACAAGCCTATCGATCCCCGGTGGAACGAATTGAAGAAAATATTAGATAATAATTAAATATTAAAGAAAATGGCACATCCTAAAAGAAGACAATCGAAGACGAGAACTCTTAAGAGAAGAACTCATGATAAGGCAGTAGCTCCGACATTGGCGGTTTGCCCGAATTGCGGCGCGTTCCACATTTACCACACTGTATGCCCCACTTGCGGTTATTACAGAGGTAAGGTGGCTATCGAAAAAGAAGCTGCGGTTTAATCTTATCGGTGAGGAAAATATAGCCAGAGGGCAGTAGCTCTCCGGCTACTTTTTTTAGAAAGCATGATGATATGGAAAAGATAAATGCTGTAATTACCGGCATAGGAGGGTATGTACCGGAATATGTCCTGAACAACGATGAGTTGTCGCGCATGGTTGATACGAACGATGAGTGGATTATGACACGAATCGGTGTAAAAGAAAGGCGTATACTGAATGAAGAAGGCTTGGGCACCAGCTATATGGCCCGTAAGGCAGCCAAACAGTTGTTGCAGAAAACTGGTGTGAATCCCGATGAAATAGAATGTGTAATCGTTTCAACCTCAACTCCCGATTACCATTTCCCTTCTGTGGCATCCATTGTGATAGGCAAGTTGGGGCTTGTCAATGCCTTTGCTTACGATTTGCAGGCGGCATGCAGTGGTTTCCTCTTTGCAATGGATACGGCATCTGCGTTGATACAGAGCGGGCGTTATAAGAAAATCATCGTAATCGGTGCCGACAAGATGTCATCGATGGTAGATTATACCGACCGTGCGACCTGTCCGATTTTCGGTGACGGTGCGGCTGCTGTGCTTGTGGAGGCAACCGCAGAGGATTTGGGCTGGAAAGATTCTTATCTGCGTACAGACGGAAAAGGCCTGCCATTCCTGTGCATGAAAGCCGGTGGGTCGGCTTGTCCTCCTTCATACTTCACAATCGACCATCGTTTGCATTATTTGCATCAGGAGGGCCGTACGGTGTTCAAGTTTGCGGTAACCAATATGAGCGATGCTTCCGCTCTGGTCGCAGAACGCAACGGACTGAACAAGGACAATATCGCATGGGTGATTCCCCATCAGGCCAATGTACGTATTATTGAGGCTGTGGCCCACCGTCTGGAGCTGCCGATGGAAAAGGTCATGATGAATATCCAGCATTACGGTAATACGAGCGCAGCTACATTGCCTTTGGCGTTGTGGGAATATGAAAAGCAGCTCAAGAAAGGCGACAACCTTATATTTACGGCTTTCGGTGCCGGATTTACATGGGGAGCCGCTTACATGAAATGGGGATACGACGGAGCTGACAAGTAAAAACAGGAATAAAAAGGTTTTTATCGAACATATAAAAGAACGCATCCGACAGATAGATGCGTTTTTTTGTTCAAAACAATGAATGAATATGGCGCATAAGGCCGGTTTTGTAAATATAGTGGGCAATCCCAACGTAGGGAAGTCTACATTGATGAATCTATTGGTGGGAGAGCGTATTTCCATTGCGACTTTCAAGGCACAGACCACACGTCACCGCATTATGGGTATATTGAATACGGATGACATGCAGATTTGTTTCTCGGATACTCCGGGTGTGTTAAAGCCTAACTATAAGTTGCAGGAGTCCATGCTGTGTTTTTCCGAGTCGGCCTTGCAGGATGCCGATGTGCTGCTCTATGTGACCGACATGGTGGAGACACCTGACAAAAACAGCGACTTTCTTGGTAAGGTGGCTAAGATGAATGTGCCGGTTCTTCTGCTTATCAATAAGATAGATGTGAGCAATCAGGAGGAACTGACAAAGAAGGTGGCTTCCTGGCATGAGGTGTTGCCGGCTGCGGAGATTATCCCTATTTCCGCATTGTGCAAGTTTAATGTCGACACGGTATTGAAGCGTATCCGGGAGCTGTTGCCCGATTCGCCGCCTTATTTCGGCAAGGACCAGTGGACGGACAAGCCGGCACGGTTCTTCGTGACGGAAATCATCAGGGAGAAGATTTTACTCTATTACGACAAGGAAATACCGTATTCTGTGGAAGTCGTGGTGGAAGAGTTTAAGGAAGACGACAAGATGATACGCATACGTGCGGTGATATATGTGGAACGCGATTCGCAGAAAGGCATCATTATCGGACATAAGGGCGTTGCGCTGAAAAAAGTGTCTACCGAGGCACGGAAATCCTTGGAGAAATTCTTCGGTAAGACTATCTTCTTGGAGACTTACGTAAAAGTGGACAAGGATTGGAGAAGTTCGGACAAGGAGCTGAGAAACTTCGGATATAATTTGGATTAACTAATCAGGCTGTGAAGCCGTAACAGACAGAGATATGGGAAATATAGTGGCAATCGTGGGGCGCCCGAATGTGGGTAAATCCACACTGTTCAATCGCCTGACGCAGACAAGGCATGCGATTGTGAGCGAAGAGGCCGGTACGACGAGAGACCGCCAGTATGGCAAATCGGAATGGTGCGGACGTGAGTTCTCGGTTATCGATACCGGAGGATGGGTCGTCAACTCGGATGATATCTTCGAGGAGGAGATACGCAAGCAGGTGATGCTGGCGACGGAAGAAGCAGATGTGATACTGTTCCTGGTGGACGTTCAGAACGGAGTGACCGACCTGGACGAGGAGGTGGCCGACATTTTGCGCCGCACGTCGAAACCGGTGATTCTTGTGGCTAACAAGACGGACAATAACAATTTGATATACAATTCGGCCGAGTTTTATGCTTTGGGGCTGGGTGACCCTTGCTGTATCTCTTCCGCAACAGGCAGCGGTACGGGAGACTTGCTCGACATCGTGGTGTCCAAGTTTACCAAAAAGACCGAGGAGGAGGTCGACGTCGACATTCCGCGCTTTGCGGTCGTGGGGCGTCCGAATGCCGGAAAGTCAAGTCTTGTCAACGCCTTTATAGGCGTGGAGCGCAATATCGTGACGGATATTGCCGGTACGACGCGTGATTCTATCTACACACGATACTCCAAGTTTGGATTCGACTTCTACCTTGTTGATACGGCGGGCATCCGCAAGAAGAACAAGGTGAACGAGGATCTGGAGTTTTATTCCGTGATGCGCTCTATCCGTGCGATAGAGAATTCAGACGTGTGTATCCTTATGATTGATGCCGAACGTGGCATTGAGGCTCAGGATTTGAATATATTCCAACTGATACAGCGTAACAACAAGAGTCTTGTGGTGGTGGTCAACAAATGGGATTTGGTGGCCGACAAGACGGATGCGGTGATGAACGAGTTCGAATATGCCATCCGCAAACGTATGGCTCCGTTCTCGGATTTCCCCATCGTCTTTGCTTCCGCGCTGACCAAACAGCGTATCTTTAAGGTGCTGGAGATGGCCAAGGATGTATTCCAAAGTCGCAAGAGACGCGTGTCGACATCCAAACTGAATGAAGAGATGTTGCCGCTGATAGAGGCTTATCCGCCCCCTTCCATCAAAGGAAAGTACATCAAGATTAAATATTGTATGCAGTTGCCCGATACGCAGATACCATCGTTTGTGTTCTATGCCAACTTGCCGCAATATGTGAAGGAGCCTTACCGCCGTTTCCTGGAAAACAAAATTCGTGAACGTTGGGATTTCAGCGGTACTCCGATTAATATATTCATACGTCAGAAGTGATGCGGAAGGCTGCGTTGTGGTTGGCTGTGTTCATCGGTATTTCCGTATGGATGTCATGCGGTGGGCGTCAGGATGAGGAAGCCGACAAGGCTGCACTGGCCTGTTATAATCTTCTGATAGAAGGACGGTATGAGGATTACGTGTCGGCCATCGCTTATAGCGACAGCATGACGGAGGAATACCGTAGTCAGATGGTTGACCTGACGGCACAGTATGTGGCCCGTGAAAAAGAACTTCGCGGCGGTCTGGCGGCTGTGCGCGTGTTGGGTGACACGATTGCGGGGGATGTGGCGAATGTCTTTCTTGAGGTGACATTCGGAGATAGTACCCGTGAGGAGGTTGCATTGCCGATGGTGAAATGCGGCGGTGTGTGGAAAATGCAGTGAAAATGCAGTGTAGAGATGCATTTGTCCGTGTCGGATTACCGGCCTGTGTGCATTTCGCTTTTCTTTTTATCACGGTACACGGGTGACACAAGATATGACAGATGGCCACAGATTAATCTTATCATAGGGAAAAGAAGAAATCTGCGGCCATCTTGTCGTGTCAACGGCATTGGTGTACCGTTTGTTGTTCCGATATCTCTGTCTGGTATCTTTCGGGGGATTTAGTCGTTGATGTCATCGACAATCCATCCCTTGTCCTCGTAATGTGTGAGGGTGGCTTTTCCTATGTGGCGTTTGTGTTGTTCCGGTGCGCCCAATACATAGCCGAAAGGTGTCTTATCGACGAACTCATACACGAATTTGCATGTTCCCTTTCCGTTCTTTTGCATCTCTTCAGGACAATAGACTTCTATCACCTTGACCACCTCAAGCCGTCCGGCCAGCATTTCGTGATATTCGCGGTTCGCTTTCTCCAAAGCCTTGTCGTATGCGGATTTTTCTTCAGACGGGGTTTCTGCAGGGGGAGTCTCTACGGGTTCTTCTTCGATGACCGCGGCGCTGTCGGCCGGAACTTCCGGTGCGGAGGATTCGTTCTGTACCGTCGTACTTTCCTTAACGGTCATGTAGTCCGGCGTCTCCTCTTCAGTCTTTTCGTTGGCTTTCAGAAGCTCTTCAAGGTCTTCGCGCATGGTTACGGGCTGGTATACCTTATATTTCAGTCCTTCTTTGGTGAGGGTGACCTCGGCAAACTGGTGCTCCACATCCTCGTAATAATAGGTGTATCCGCTGTACCAGTTGTATCTGCTTTGTTTTTTCTTTTCGATGACGGTCTCAATTTTGCATGTCACCATTTTGGCATTCTGTAGCTGTTTGAGCCGGGTGATTTCCGCTTCGTCCACTTCGTAGTAACCCGTGTTGAGTGTTACGCATTGGCTGCTGTCGCGAAATGAGGATTCTTTACAGAGGGCATTTTTGGCCAGACGTGCCGACAGGGTATCGCTGTCACATGAGGTCAGCATGCCGCCGGATACGGTCAGTAACAGGCCTGACAATACGGCCAGACTGGATTTTGCTAAGTTCTTCATAGGAAAATAGTTTAAATTAATAATAGTTAACATGGGCAAATGTAAGTATAATAAAAATAACAAACAATTATTTACATGCTTTTTTTGTATTTTTGTTGTTATCAAATGAATAATTGAATGTATGGGTGGTAAAATCACGGTCACGCAGGCAGGCGTGGAAGACTGCAAATTGATTCACGAACTGGCTCTTCGTGTGTTTCCGCATACTTATCGCTGTATTCTTACGGAGGGGCAGATAGAATATATGATGGAGTGGATGTATGCGCCGGAAAATATCCGTCGGCAAATGCAGGATGGACATGTGTATTATATTGCGTATGATGCTGTCGGTCCTGTCGGATATGTCTCTGTTCGTCCTGACGGCCGGGACCTTTTTCATCTGGAGAAAATCTATGTGCTGCCCGAATATCAGCATGCGCATTGCGGCAGTGTCTTGTTCCGTACGGTTTTGGCTTATGTCAAAGAGGTGCATCCGTCCCCCTGCGCCTTGGAACTAAATGTCAACCGTGATAACCCCGCTTTGGGATTTTATCGAAAAATGGGCATGCATGTCGACCGTGAAGGTGATTTTCCCATCGGTAACGGATTTTATATGAACGATTATATCATGCGCATGGATTTATGACAACGCAACGGTGGCGTGTAGAGGATTTTATTTACGAAAAAAAACTTGTTTTTGTTGGCCAGTTGCTTAAAAAATAGTAATTTTGCAAGCCGATTATTATCAAAAAGACGATAAGTGATTTAATGTCTGCGTGTTAATAGTCCTTTCGTTGGCCCGGACGGACGGTTAGTGAATCGCAGATTGAGAATTAAAAGTTTTTTAGTAGTAACAATTATTATTAAATTAAAGAATGGATACTTTAAGTTACAAGACCATTTCAGCCAACAAGGCGACCGTAAAGAAAGAATGGGTCGTTGTGGACGCAACCGATCAGGTGTTGGGTCGTCTTGGCTCAAAAGTGGCAAAATTGTTGAGAGGTAAGTACAAACCTGAGTTTACCCCTCATGTGGACTGTGGTGACAATGTTATCATTATCAATGCAGACAAGGTTAAATTGACCGGAAAGAAATGGACGGATCGCGTATATCTCCGTTATACGGGTTATCCCGGCGGTCAGCGTGAAATGACCCCGGCAGCCTTGATGGCTCGTCCCAACGGTGCAGACAAACTCGTGAGAAGAGTGGTGAAAGGTATGTTGCCCAAGAACCGTTTGGCAGACCAGTTGCTCGGCAATCTTTATATATATGCCGGCAGTGAGCACAAACACGAGGCGCAGAGTCCGAAAATGATAGATATAAACCTGTATAAATAATAAGCAATGGAAGTAGTTAATGCATTAGGCAGACGCAAGAGCGCTATTGCCCGCGTATATGTAAGCGAAGGTACAGGAAAGATTACGATTAACAAGAGAGACCTCGCAGTATACTTTCCCTCTACCATACTCCAATATGTGGTAAAGCAGCCTTTGGCTACTTTGGGTGTGGAAGAAAAGTATGACATCAAGGTTAATCTCTGCGGTGGCGGTTTCACCGGCCAGTCTCAGGCTTTGCGTCTGGCAATCGCACGCGCTTTGGTGAAAATCAACGCCGATGACAAGAAAGCACTTCGTGCAGAAGGTTTCATGACCCGTGATGCCCGTGAGGTTGAGCGTAAGAAACCGGGTCGTCCGAAAGCACGTCGCAGATTCCAGTTCAGTAAACGTTAATATTCGGCCGTTTATCGAGCTGCGTAAAGAACGTTTAGTATCTAAACTTTCGGGATTCCGGAAGGACTACCTGAGAGTTGGTTGAGAAAACAAAAAAGAAAGTAAACGATTAAAAAAACAAAAGAAAATGTCAAGAACTAATTTTGATACATTATTGGAAGCCGGTTGCCACTTCGGCCACTTGAAAAGAAAATGGAATCCGGCAATGGCTCCTTATATCTTTATGGAACGCAATGGTATCCATATCATTGACCTCCATAAAACTGTTGCAAAGATCGACGATGCCGCCGAGGCTTTGAAACAAATTGCAAAATCTGGAAAGAAGATTTTGTTCGTTGCTACTAAAAAACAAGCCAAGCAGGTTGTAGCTGAGAAAGCTGCGGCTGTAAACATGCCATACGTTATCGAACGTTGGCCGGGCGGTATGTTGACTAACTTCCCCACTATCCGTAAGGCTGTGAAGAAGATGGCCAATATTGACAAACTGACGGCTGATGGTACATTCTCTAATCTGTCAAAACGCGAAATCCTCCAGATTTCACGTCAGCGTGCCAAGTTGGAAAAGAACCTCGGTTCAATTGCCGACCTGACCCGTCTTCCTTCCGCATTGTTCGTTGTTGACGTGTTGAAAGAGCAGATTGCCGTTCGCGAAGCCAATCGTTTGGGCATTCCCGTATTCGCTATCGTGGATACAAACTCAAATCCTGACAATATCGATTTCGTGATTCCGGCAAACGATGATGCCAACAAGAGTGTTGAGGTTATTCTCGAAGCATGTTGTGCCGCTATCGCAGAGGGTCTGGAAGAACGTAAGGCTGAGAAAGTCGATACAGAAGCTGCCGGCGAAACGGAAGCAAAGCCCCGCAGACGCAGTGCAAAAGCTCGCGTTGAAAAGGCCGAAGAAGCCGTAGAGAATACGGAAGAGGCAGCAGAAGAATCTGCAGAAGCATAATTTAAGTGTCAATACATTATAAATTAAAGATAAGATTTTATGGCTGTAACAATGACAGACATCACCAAGCTCCGCCAGATGTCGGGAGCCGGTATGATGGATTGCAAGAAGGCTTTGGAAGAAGCTGACAATGATATAGAGAAGGCAATGGAGATTATCCGCAAGAAAGGACAGGCTGTCGCTGCAAAACGTTCAGACCGTGAAGCAGCTGAAGGTTGTGTTGTCGTTAAGGCTGTGGATGGCTTCGGTGCTATCATTGCTTTGAAGTGTGAAACGGATTTCGTGGCAAAGAACGAAGATTTCGTGAAGTTGGCCAATGAGATTCTGGATCTGGCTGTAGCGGCCAAGTGCAAGACTCTTGATGAAGTGAAAGCATTGTCTATGGGTAAGGGCACGGTAGCTGATGCTGTGACTGACCGTAGCGGTATCACCGGTGAGAAGATGGAATTGGACGGTTTCATGACTGTTGAGGGTGAGATGATTTCTGTATACAATCATCAGAACAAGAACCAGCTTTGCACGATGGTGGCTTTGAATAAGATTGTTGCAGAGGAATATGGTCACGCTGTAGCTATGCAGATTGCGGCTATGAATCCCCGTTCAATCAACGAGAACGACTATCCTGCCGATGTATTGGCCAAGGAGAAGGAAATCGCAGCAGACAAGGCACGTCAGGAAGGCAAGCCCGAAAATATGATTGAGCGTATCGCCATGGGTCGTATCAACAAGTTGTTCAAGGAAGAGTGCTTGTTGAAGCAGGCATTCATCCAGAATGACAAGCAGAGTGTTGAAGACTATCTGAAGTCTGCAGACAAGGATTGCACGGTAACAGCTTTCAAGCGTTATACGTTGCGTGCTGAATAATTCTGCAAGATATAATATTAAAGACTCCGCTTTTGCCGAAAGGTGAAAGCGGAGTCTTTTTGGGTTTTGATTTGATGTGATAGCGGAATAGTAACAGGCCAATAAGGCTACGATAGCCGGCATTTTAAAAGCCTGACACTACGGCAGTGCCATTGGTGGTTTACTGTTTCCGTAGTAAGTCAGGCTTCTTTTTGCTTTTGTCAGACAGGAGGATTTACTTTAGTTTTATTCTGATGACAGAGCATGAATACGGTCTTGCCGTAAATGTCATCTTCTTGCTGGCCTTTATGTCTGTTGTTTGAGGCTTAATAGGTTGTACGTCAAAGTTATTCTCCGTTTCCGGACTGTCACTACAGATGGTGGTGACAGTAGCATTTGATTGTATTCCCTTAAAACGACTAAGGTTTAATGACACTTCTTTGGACTCGCCTGCTGCATTGACTATCTTGACATAAAGTTCACCTTTTTCCGTGTTGAGTACACATGATGCACCCTGATATTTGTCACCTTTCCGGAACTTGGCTACATCACTATAGTAATAGTGTCCAGCTGTGGTGCCGAACATCTGCTGCACATAGTAGCTACATGTAGGATATACTCTTGTATTGTCGAAATATATGAGATCCGGATTCCAATTCTGGTGGTCTTTCTTGGCGAATAGTGGGGCATAGCTGGTCATGGTGACGACATCACCATTGCGTTCTATGCCGAGTAGGTACAGTGCTTCATAGAGTGCGTCTGCCATTTTTTTGTCTTTAGCTGCATATTCTCCAAGGTAAACCTTTGTCTTTCGGTTGCGCGGATAGTTGTCGTAGTTGGCTTGATTGTCAAGGAAGTATTCCTTGGGCTCATAGTAATGTTCGTCAAGGATGGCCAAGTCAGTCTCTTCTGCAATTCTCCAACCGTTGTCAAAGTCAGGATTTCCCTTATGTGAACCCGGTCCGGCTGTGCCTACGATAATAATCTCCGGATGCTTCTCGCGTATCTTCTTGTACATATATTTAAAGCGCTCTTCAAACTCAGGAGATATCTTTTCTTCGTTTCCTATACCCAGATACTTCATGTTGAAAGGTTTCGGATGTCCTTGCTCTGCACGTTTCTTTCCCCAGACGGTGGTGGCATCGCCATTGGCCCACTCGATGAGGTCTATCGCGTCTTGTACCCACTCGTCCATTTCGTTCATGGGTACTGCATCTTGTGCCTGTCCTTTCATCCCCCATCCGCCGTTAGTTCCCTGGCAACTCACACCGCATGGGAGGATGGGAAGTGGCTCCATGTTCAGGTCCTCGCATAGCTGGAAATACTCGAAGTAACCCAAGCCCATTGACTGATGGTAGCCCCATGTGTTTTTCATTCCGAAACGTTCCTCTTTAGGACCTATGGTCTTTTTCCAACGGTAAGTGTTCCAGAATCCGTCGCCTCCTCCATGTACTACACATCCGCCTGGGAAGCGCATGAACTTGGGTTCCAGCGCAGCCAAGGCCTCCACCATGTCGCGTCGGAGACCATGTCCCTTGTAGGTATCTTGCGGCATAAGCGACACCATGTCCACATCCATCATGCCTGTGGTGAGGCAAAGGAGCTGGAGATTGGCATTCGTGCAGTCTGCATTTGATGTGATCTCAGCGGTGTACTTTTTCCATTCCTTGCCTTCTGTCTTGACAATCGCTTCGCCCAATATGGCGTTCTTTTCGCCTACGAGTACAATGCGCACATCCTTGCTTTTGTTATCACAATTACGAAGGAATACAGAGAAATCATATTTGGCTCCGTTTTTAACAGCTATGCCGTCGAATCCATCGTTTCGCATACCAACGCCGGTCCATCCGTCAAAATCGTAATAGTGTCCCACTCGCTCTACCGTGAGACGCATGTATGTCGGGTTGTTCGGATGGATGGGGTTTTCCATTTGTGGCATCATCTGTCCCAAAGAATGCCCAGGGCGCAGGAATTTCCATTCTGTGCCTGGCCCCCATCCGTTTCTCTCGGTCGGATTGTACTCGAACGACCCGTTCTGGATAAGTTCTGCATAGAGTCCACCATCGGCTGAGTAGCTTATGTCCTCGAAGAATATTCCGATGAGTTCGTTACTGATTGGTTTGCCTCCCGTAGGAGCCTTGACTTTTTGTGCGGACATGGTTACCGGAATAGCCAGTGTTGCAGTAAGTGCAAAGGTCTTTAACGTGGTTTTGATTTTCATAATTATTGTATATATTTAATTCTGTAACTTGGTTAATTGATGTTTTTTATAAGTTAATGGATAGTAAAAGTAGTAATAAAATCCGAGAAGCCCACTTTGTTCGGAGAAATATTTCTATTAATGGAGCGACTTGACTTCATGCACTCATCAACAATCGGTTCAACATTTGGTATGAGATGTAGGCCTTTGGTTGTCTAATGACCACAAATTATCTGTGGAATCCTGATATATTAAATACATATAATGGATGTGACCAATGATATGCGACATGAGGTACTAACCTGAAAGTGCCTGTTGGTATTTTCCACCATATATCGGATGCCGAATCGGATCTTCTTTAGAGGATATTGTTGATTGTTTCTTCTGACAACCCCGTGGCTTTCACTATGTCGATATTGCTAAGCCCCAATGTCTTAAGGTTCTTGGCTATGTCTAAAGCCTTGGATTGTGCGCCTTCTGCACGTCCTTCTGCACGTCCTTCTGCACGTCCTTCTGCACGTCCTTCTGCACGTCCTTCAGCGCGTCCTTCAGCGCGTCCTTCAGCGCGTCCTTCAGCGCGTCCTTCAGCACGTCCTTCTTGCTTTGCCGTACTAAGCACATCGTTCTGTACCATGATGTCATCCATGTGCGCATCATAGGCGATGCGCTCTTTGTCGGTCATGGTCATGTAGAGAAGTCGCTGGCGAGCCTCCTTTAGACCGGGAGTGGAGGTGTCCTCTTTTATACGGTTGTTTTTTAAGTAATCAAGCCACTCTTCTATTGGGGTGGTTGCGACGCTGTTGAACTCGTTGACGCGAATGATATAGTATTCGGGGAAAATATCGTGGGGTACGCGCATGCGTAACTCATTAGCCTCTTTTGTGTTCACTTCAAGCATGTCACCTGTGTGGACGCCGGTAAAGACGGTTTTGCCATGATATAGATAGTCGTTACCTTTGCCTAAGTCAAAATAAAGAATATTGATGGAATAAACCTTCTTTACCTTGTCGTACATCTTGCCAATCTCGATATGTTCAGTGATAGCCTTGGATACGCCATAAAGCATACGCTGAAGATAATATAGCTGGCGGGTGAGTTGTACTTCTACGATGATTATTTCGCCGTGGCTGTTCTTTGCCTTGACGTCAACTCGGTTGAACTTGTCGGATGCGTTCTCTTGATTGCCTTCGCTCTCCAGGATTTCATCAATTGTCACGTTTTCACCTGTCAGAACTGTTATCAGACCCTCAAGCACGGCAAAGTTTGCCTTGTCGCGTAACATGCGTTTCACAGCCCAATCGAATCGGATGTACTTATTGCTTACTTCCATAAAACTATATTTTTGTCTCCTTATCGCAAGGATACGAAGAAAAAATGAAAAAGCCAAATGTTTTCTCTTTTTATTGGGAAAAACGTCCAAGAAACTTATTTGCTTTCTGTAAAAAGGAGTTATGACTCCCGAAATTGCGGTTCTGTGTACATCTCATTTCCGATGCGGTACGTTTTTATTCACATTCCGATAGAATTATGTACTTGTTAGTTCGCTGTTGTACAAGTGGGCTGAAAGCCTGAACGACTTCTTTAGACAACATTCTATGATATATGCATGTGAAGAAACCGCAGACAGATGATAAACTTTCTTGCTTTCCATGCATAGTTTCATTTCTTTGTAGTATCTTTGCTCAAAAGCAAAAAAGATATTTTATGAAGATAATAGCGGTGGGCATGAATTATGCCGAACACAATAAAGAGCTTGACGGCACGTTATATAAACCGGAGGAGCCTGTGATTTTCACTAAGCCGGATTCGGCATTATTGAAGGATGGGAAACCGTTTTTCATTCCTGATTTCACTGAACAGTGCGATTATGAGACCGAATTGGTGGTGCGTATCTGTAGACTGGGCAAGAATATCGCTCCGCGCTTTGCACATCGTTACTACGATGCCGTGACGGTGGGGATTGATTTCACGGCGAGAGATTTGCAGCGCAAGTTTAGGGCTAACGGTTGGCCTTGGGAACTCTGTAAGGGATTCGATAGCTCAGCCGTTATAGGCAATTTTTTGCCGAAAGACAAGTTGCCCGATGTGCAACAGATTCCGTTCAGGTTGGATATCGACGGGCATACGGCGCAAAGCGGTTATTCGGGCGACATGTTGTTTCCCGTGGACGAGATTATCGCATACGTGAGCCGTTTCTTCACGCTGAAAATTGGTGACCTTGTCTTTACTGGGACGCCGTCTGGAGTAGGACCTGTGAGGATAGGACAGCATCTACAAGGATATATACAGGATTTTAAGGTTCTGGATTTCAATGTGAGATAGAAGGGATATATGAGGTTTAAGACAGCTATACTTTTGCTTTTCTTTTGTGCGGTTGGTGTAATGGCGCAAAAGGAATACACCTATGTTGACTGGCAGATATTGCGTGCCGATACGGTTCCGGCATGGTATGAGGAAGTGATACCCCTGGAAGAGGATTTCCGCAATACCCGTTATGAGGTTCGTTTGGAATATCCGGAATATACGCCGTTGTCTGCAGAGGAAGCCAAACGTATAGCAGTGTGGGCGAAATCATTGCCGGAGCATCCTGAAGTGCGTACTGGAGTATCTGTCGCACGGAAGAAAGGGCTTTTGGATGTATCGTTTGTTCCTTTTGTTTGTCGGAATGGACGGTACTACAAACTGATGAGTTTCAAGATGAACATTGTTCGCACACCTGTCGCACAGATACGTGCCACGCCGGTTACACGTGCTTCCGCTGTGCAACGGTATGCTGCAGGCTCCGTGCTTGCACAAGGGCGATGGGTGAAGATTGGCATCACGGAAGATGGTGTGTACAGGTTGACATATGCCGACTTGCAGAAGATGGGATTCGGTGACGCTTCCCGCGTGAAACTTTACGGATATGGCGGGCATATACAAAATGAGATTATAGATGCTGATGCCGATTTCGACGACTTAGAGGAAGTACCTTTGTACCGTGATGGAAAGGGGCTACTTTTTTTCGGCAAGGGACTGGTGTCGTGGGGGGCCGCGAATACTCGTGGAGTGGCAACACATAAGACCAATTATTATGCACGTCAGGCTTGTTATTTCCTGACGGAAGGAGATGCTCCCCAAGCTATACAGGCGGTTTCGCTTGGGGCTGGTGCAAGAAACGACCTGACTTATACGCCGGCTAATACCTTGTATAAGAAAGAAGAATTCGCATGGTGTCAGAGCGGGCGTCAGTTGTTTGAAGCTACGGATTATGCCAATGTGGGTTCATGTGCCTATCATTTGCCGACCATCGATCCTGTGAGTGGTAGCGGAGCCTATCTGACCGTGTCGTTTACTGCGTCTTCCAATAGTGAATCTACGGTCACCCCGACGGTAAATGGCGTGTCGTACAACAGCATCAGAATAGGAGCTCTGGAAAAATATGCGGAGGCCATGACGGGAACGTCAACCGTTTCGTTGTCCTCCCTGCGTGGCGGAACGGCAGGTACGGATGTGAACTTGAGGGCCACGGCCGGTGTGCCCGGTCATCTGGCTTATATGGAACTATGCTATCGGCGTCAGCTTAAGATGACCACACCTTATATTTATATCAAGCATAACATGCGGTCGGCAAGTCGTTTTGTGATTGATACGAATGGAAGGGGGAATGTGAAGCTGTGGCGTTTGGGTACACGAGGTGTTCCTATGAAGGAAATCATGGGAACGCGAAACGGGAATACCTATACTGTAGCTGTCGATGACCCGACAAAGGAGTATGTGGCAGTGGATGTGGATGCGGATTACCCCTCGCCGGCATATATCGGTGAAGTCGGCAACCAGAATCTGCATGCCTTACGTAATCTTGACATGGTGATTATCGTTCCGTCCAGTGGAAAACTATGGGCACAGGCGGAAAGACTTGCGCAGGCACACCGCGAGATGGATGACCTGAGGGTGCAGGTGGTGAGTGCCGTGCAGGTCTATAATGAATTCTCTTCGGGAACGCCAGATGCAACGGCCTATCGCAGATTCATGAAAATGTTGTATGACCGTGCGGAAACTGAGAGTGACATGCCGCGTTATCTGTTGTTGTTTGGTGATGGCGTGTGGGATAATCGTATGATTTCTTCCGCAACGCAGGGGTTGAGTCCGGATGATTACCTGCTTTGTTATGAATCTGTCAATTCTTTGAGTCACACGGACAGTTACGTGTTGGAAGATTACTATGGACTCCTGGATGATGGGGAAGGGAGCAATCTGGTGTCCGACAAGATAGATTTAGGTATCGGACGTTTTCCCGTGTCGACTGAGGCCGAAGCGCAGATTATGGTGGACAAGACCATCGATTATATGCAAAAAAGAAATGCCGGTTTGTGGCGCAATGTCATTTGCGTGATGGGTGATGACGGAGATAACAACCAGCATCTGGACATGGCTGAGCAGATTTCGAAGGAAGTGGAAGAGCGTTATCCCGAAATGCAGGTGAACCGTATTTATTGGGATGCCTATAAACGCTTGTCGACGACAACGAACAATACCTATCCCGGTGCGGTGACTGACATAAAGAGGCAGATGGAGGACGGATGCTTGATGATGAATTATGTAGGTCATGGCAATGAGCGTGCTCTTTCGCATGAATTCGTACTGAAGTTAGAGGATTTCTCTTCGTTTAATTCAGGTAAAGTGCCTTTGTGGGTGACGGCAGCCTGTGATGTTGCCACATTTGACAGGTTGCCGGATAATATCGGTGAGCGTGCCGTGCGGCATAAAACAGGTTCCGCTGTAGCGTTCTACGGTACGACACGTACGGTGTATCCTGTTCCTAACAGCTATATGAACCGTTATTTTACCCGTTTTGTATTGGGAAAGGATGGGGATGGCCGTCGCAATGCCTTGGGTGATGCCGTGCGGTTGGCTAAGGTGAATCTTATCTTGCCCGATGCGGACATGCGGGATATATCGGTCAACAAGTTTCATTTTGTGTTGTTGGGCGACCCAGCATTGAAACTGGGAAAACCCGAATACAGGATGGTGATAGAGCGCATCAATGACACTCCTTTGGAAGGTGAGGATGTGTTTGCTTCCTTTAAGGCGGGGAGTATGGCGCGTATTGTCGGACATATAGAGGATGAGGCCGGAAATCGTCAGCCTGACTTTCAAGGCACGGTATACGCTACGGTTTATGATAGTGAAAGCTTGATTACCTGTTTGAATAATGACGGGAAATCCGATAAAGCCTTTACGTTTTATACCAGAGACAAGAAATTGTATTCGGGAAGCGACTACGTGCGGAACGGGAATTTTGACATGAAGTTCCCTATCCCGTTGGACATAAAGTATTCAGGAGAGGCCGGACGCGTGGTCATGTATGCCATTGATGACGACACGCGCCGTGACGCCAACGGATATTCCGAGAATGTGTGGGTGGGCGGAAGCAGTGACGAGTTGGCCGGAGACCATGAAGGACCTCGGATTAACGCCTATCTGAACCGTGAAGATTTTGTTCCGGGCGGTACGGTGAACCCCACACCGTGGTTTGTGGCAACGTTGGAAGATCAGAGCGGAATCAATACGACAAGCACGGCCGTAGGGCACGACCTTGAACTTTGCATCGACGGCGACCCGGGGAAGACATATATACTGAACAATGAGTACGAGAATGTCATCGGCGATTTTACGAAGGGGCAGCTCGCTTATTCCATTCCGGCACTTCCGGATGGACAGCATACGCTGACTTTCAGGGCATGGGACGTGTTGAACAACTCTTCTACATTTACGCTCGATTTCAATGTGGATAGCAGGATGCAACCGGAGTTGCTCAACCTTACCTGTACGGAGAATCCGGCACGCGAACAGACCACGTTTATTGTGCGTTACGACCGTCCCGGCTCGGAGTGCAACTTCAAACTCGAAGTTTTCGACTTTGCCGGGCGCACATTGTGGGTACATACCGAGAAGGGAACGAATGCCGACGGGATTTATCCCGTGACGTGGAACCTTACGACTTCTTCGGGTATGCCCTTGTCTACGGGGGTCTATCTGTATCGTGTGAGTGTGTCTACTCCGGAAAGCAAGGCGGCGTCACGAGCTAATAAATTAGTCATATTGCGCAATAAATAATAGGGGACGGCGTTATTTTATCATGTAAAAAGTGGAAAATGAATATGAACAGATATGTCATGCTGTGGTTGGTCCTGATGATTGGAACAGGACTCTCGTTACAAGCACAAGATAAGAAGAACATGTTTAATCCGGTTTCTACCGGAGTGACATCCCAGTCGATTGCTCCCGATGCCCGTGGAGGCGGTATGGGTGACATCGGTGCTGCCACCGAGGCGGATGCCAACTCGCAATATTGGAATCCGGCCAAGTACCCTTTCTGTATCGGACGCGCGGGTGTAGCGGTCAGCTATACGCCCTGGTTGCGCCAGTTGGTCAACGACATCAATCTCGCATACGTCAGCGGTTTTTACCGTATCGGTGATTATCAGGCGGTGAGTGCGTCATTACGTTATTTCTCGTTGGGTGAGGTTTCTACAGGGAGCAGTGCGGATGGAACGGCCGACATGACCATCAGTCCTTACGAGATGTCGGTGGATGTGGCTTATTCCCGCATGCTGAGTGAAAGTTTCTCGGCAGCGGTAGCCTTGCGTTTCATCTATTCGGATATTACGTATGATTATTCCGACGAGACCAGTCCCGGCAAGGCCTTTGCTGCAGATATCGCATTGTACTGGAACCGTTATATCCTGACCGGCAACCGCGAATGGAATTTGGGAATTGGTTTGAACATCAGTAATATCGGTAGCAAGATATCATACGGAGGCGACGACAACTCGGAATTTATCCCTACGAACATGCGTTTGGGTATCAATATGTTGTTTCCCATCAATGAGTACAATAAGATTTCTATAGCCGCAGATGCTAATAAACTGCTGGTGCCGACCTATCCCAAACAAGCGGAGGAAGAAAGCAATCAGGACTATACAGACCGTTTGCAGAAGGAATATTATGATGTGTCTCCGATAGCAGGTATCTTCAAGAGTTTCGGTGATGCGCCGAACGGATTTAAGGAAGAGATGCAGGAAATCCAGTGGAGCGTCGGTATGGAGTATACCTATAACGACCGTTTTGCGCTTCGTGCAGGTTATCATCATGAGAGTGAGAATAAAGGTAACCGTAAGTATTTTACCGTTGGAGCGGGCTTCCGCATGAGTGTCTTTTCGCTGGATGCCGGTTATGTGTTCTCTACGGCGCAAAGCAATCCGCTCGACCAGACGATGCGTTTCAGTTTAGGTTTTGACCTTGATGGAATAAGGGATTTGTTCGGCGCGCGCCGCCGTCGTTAAAACATGTGGCCATGAGTTGCAGGATAAGAGTAGGTTTCGGCTTTGATGTGCACCGTCTGGTAGAAGGGCGGGAGTTATGGTTAGGCGGCATCCGCCTGGAGCATTCCATGGGATTGTTGGGACATAGTGATGCGGATGTGCTGATACATGCTGTTTGTGATGCGCTTCTGGGGGCTGCCAATATGCGCGATATCGGGTATCATTTCCCAGACACGGGCGAAGAGTTCCATCATATAGACAGTAAGATTTTGTTGCGTAAGACTGTGGAACTGATAGCCTCGAAAGGTTATCGGATAGGAAATGTCGATGCTACGGTATGTGCCGAACGTCCGAAGCTGAAAGCGCACATTCCGGCGATGCAGATGTGTCTGGCGGAAGTGATGGGTGTTGATGCCGATGATGTGTCCATTAAGGCCACCACTACCGAGAAGTTAGGCTTTACAGGGCGTGAGGAAGGCATTTCCGCATACGCTACGGTGCTGATAGAGCGTGACTGACTTTATGAATACTCCTGTCGTTCGTGCGTTCTGCGATAGTTCAGTGGGGTATCTCCCGTCATTTTCCTGAAGATACGGTTGAAGTAAGATTGGTCTTCGAACCCCAGCCGGAAAGCGATTTCCTTGATGGGAATGTTTTCCGTGATGAGTTTCAGTTGCGCGTATTCGATTTTCTTTTTATTGATATAGTGCAAGGGCGTGACCCTTATTTCTTTTTTAAAGAGACGGATTAGGTGGTCTTTGGAAAGGCAGGAGATGTCTGCCAGAGCGTCTATGTCAGGTTTCTCGTTCAGATGCGTTCTGATGTAGTTCAAAGCCTTGATTATCCGTTCGTCGTGGATGTAAGTCTTAGGTCGTGCCGTTCGCATGAATTTGGAGAGAAGCAGGAAAATCAGCCCTCTGGATTCGATGCGCGCATACAGTTCCCTTTGTTTGTTCTTCTCGATTCTCCGCATCAGCGACGGGTGATTGTCGTAGTCTTTAGGGTCTATCTGCACGAGTTCCATATCAGGACATAACTCATACAATCTCTGTATCTGCAGCAACTCTCCGTTTCCTGCAGAAATTTCCGTAGGCAGTATCCAATCCTCCAGAATGTCGGAGCCGGACTCATTATATATATGTATATAGTAATGCTCGAATGCTTGCCGGCAGATATAGCTGTGCGGAGTGAAGGCCGGTATGATATACATGTGCCCTGGATACAGGTCTTGTATTTTGTCGGGCAATTCTATCTGTGCATGTCCCGATGTGATGTAGTAGATTCTGGTGAACGGACTGCAGATGTTTTTATAGTTCCAGTCTCCGTTACAATATTTTCTGCCTATGTGCAGTACAAGCAGGTGCATTTGGTCGATAGTGCAGTTCATTGTGTTTTCATTTGGCGGAAATCAATCGCAAATATAGTGAAAAAAAGATGGAATGTCGATAAAGTCCAACTTTTTGACTTGATAGTACCATAAAAAGAGTAGGGGAGTCTTTACTTTTGCAACAGACAATGAGTCTGGTTAATGTTAAGTGCAAAATTAATGAAACAAATGAATCATATCATGAAAACTTATCCTAAAATAGGTATTCGTCCTACGATTGACGGTCGCCAGGGCGGTGTTCGTGAAAGTCTGGAAGAAAAGACCATGAGCTTGGCTAAGGCTGTGGCGGAATTGATAACATCGAATCTGAGAAACGGAGACGGAAGTCCGGTGGAATGTGTAATTGCCGACGGAACCATCGGTCGCGTGGCCGAGTCGGCCGCATGTGCCGAAAAGTTCGAGAGTGAAGGCGTGGGAGCTACGATTACGGTAACCTCATGCTGGTGTTACGGAGCGGAGACTATGGACATGAATCCATATTATCCGAAAGCCGTATGGGGGTTCAATGGGACGGAACGTCCCGGAGCTGTTTATCTTGCAGCTGTGCTGGCGGGGCATGCCCAAAAAGGATTGCCGGCTTTCGGTATTTACGGCCATGATGTGCAGGATCTGGAAGATAATACCATACCGGCAGACGTGGCGGAGAAACTGTTGCGGTTTGCCCGTGCCGCACAGGCCGTGGCTACGATGCGGGGTAAGTCGTACCTGTCGATGGGCAGTGTGTCGATGGGTATCGCCGGTTCCATCGTCAGTCCCGATTTCTTCCAGGAATACTTGGGTATGCGTAACGAGTCTGTCGACCTTACGGAAATCATCCGCCGCATGACGGAAGGAATATATGACCAGGAAGAATATGCCAAGGCGATGGCCTGGACAGAGAAATACTGCAAGGTGAACGAAGGCAAGGACTTCAACCGTGCCGAGAAAGTGAAAACCCGTGAGCAGAAGGATGCCGATTGGGAGTTTATCGTCAAGATGACCCTTATCATGCGCGACCTGATGCAGGGAAATCCCAAACTTCTTGAGATGGGTTTCAAGGAAGAGGCTTTGGGGCACAATGCCATTGCGGCCGGATTTCAGGGGCAGCGTCAGTGGACGGACTTCTATCCGAATGGCGATTATTCCGAGGCTTTGTTGAACACCTCTTTCGATTGGAACGGTTTGCGTGAGGCATACGTGGTGGCCACAGAAAACGACGCATGCAACGGAGTGGCCATGTTGTTCGGCCATTTGTTGACCAACCGTGCGCAAATCTTTTCGGATGTGAGAACCTATTGGAGTCCGGAGGCTGTCAAACGTGTAACGGGCAAGGAACTTACCGGAAGGGCTTCGGGCGGTATCATCCATTTGATTAATTCCGGTGCCACCACCTTGGACGGAACCGGCCAGCAGACAGACGGACAGGGACAGCCGGCCATGAAACCCTATTGGGATATCACGGCCGAAGAAATGGAGAAATGCCTGGAGGCTACCACATGGTATCCTGCAAGCCGTGATTATTTCCGCGGCGGCGGTTTCTCTTCCAACTTCCTTTCCAAAGGCGGCATGCCCGTTACGATGTCCCGCCTGAACCTTGTGAAGGGACTTGGCCCCGTATTGCAGATTGCGGAAGGATGGACGGTGGAAATCGATCCCGAAGTGCATCGGTTGCTCGATGAGCGTACAGACCGCACCTGGCCCACCACGTGGTTCGTACCCCGTTTGTGCGACAAACCGGCATTCAAGGACGTGTATTCCGTGATGAACAATTGGGGGGCCAATCATGGTGCCATCAGCTACGGTCACATCGGTCAGGACCTGATTACACTGGCGTCCATGTTGCGTATTCCGGTATGTATGCACAATGTGGAAGAAGACCGCATTTTCCGTCCCGCCGCATGGAATGCTTTCGGTATGGACAAGGAAGGCGCCGATTATCGTGCATGTGGCGTATATGGTCCTCTGTATAAATAAAAATAAGCGGATATAGAGATGTTTTGTGTTGACAACTGAAAGAAGTGCCGATGGAGAGTCTGTGACAGATTCTCCGTCGGCCACGTCTTTCTTTCCGGTCATACAGATATATGAATTAATAAGATAAAACCAACAGAATATGATGATAACAGACAAACATATAGAACTATTTATGGCACAAGCCCACAGAGTGGGGGATGCCGGACTGACGATATGCAGCAGTGGTAACCTTTCATGGCGTATCGGTGACGAGGCTTTGGTTTCCGGAACCGGTTCATGGGTGCCGTCCTTGCAAAAGGAAAACGTGTCAGTCTGCCGTGTGGCGGACGGGGAGGTGCTCAATGCCGTGAGACCTTCGATGGAGAGCGGTTTCCATCTTGGGGTGCTGCGTGCCCGTCCCGATGTGGATGTGGTGCTTCACTTCCAGTCGCCATACGCTACGGCTGTGGCCTGCATGAAGGAGATTCCGGCGGATTTCAATGTGACGGCGGAAGTTCCCTGTCATGTCGGTGGAGAGATTCCTGTGATTCCTTATTTCCGTCCCGGCTCTCCGGAACTGGCGCAACATGTGGTGGAGGCGCTGTCGCAGCACAATTCCTGCTTGTTGCGCAAGCATGGCCAGGTGGTTTGCGGAAAGGATTTTGACGAGGTGTTCCAGCGCGCGATGTTTTTTGAAATGGCCTGCCGCATCATCGTATTGTCCGGAGGGCGTGTCGATGTGCTGACCAAAGATGAGATTGACGACCTCGAAACCTATGTTTTGGGAAAGAAATAAGTCGTTGCGACGCTTTCTTATCCTAAAAAATGATATTTTTGCACTGAATAATATAGAAACACATAAAACCTTAAACACAAGTTACAATGAGAAGCACAGGAAAGACAACCATTATCGGTGACGGCACGCTGGCGTGCCTGATATCGTTCATCCTGATAACAAGCTGTTTTGCTTTATGGGGATTTGCCAACGACATCACCAATCCCATGGTAAAGGCTTTTTCCAAAATATTCCGTATGAGCGTCACGGAAGGCGCGCTGGTGCAGGTGGCATTCTATGGCGGCTATTTCGCCATGGCATTCCCGGCGGCCATATTTATCCGCAAGTATTCGTACAAAGCCGGCGTCATGCTCGGACTGGGAATGTATGCGCTGGGCGCGTTCCTCTTCTTTCCGGCCAAAATGACCGGTAGCTACTATCCGTTCCTGCTGGCCTATTTTATCCTGACTTGCGGCTTGTCGTTCCTGGAAACCAGTTGCAATCCCTACATTCTTTCGATGGGACCTGAGGCTACTGCCACGCGCCGGTTGAATCTGGCACAGGCTTTCAATCCAATGGGGTCTTTGCTGGGGATGTACGTGGCCATGAACTTCATCCAGAACCGCCTGCATCCGATGGAGACTGCCGAGCGGGCATTGTTGTCCGATGCGGAGTTCGCCGCTGTTCGTGATGCAGACCTTGATACGTTGATAGCCCCTTATCTGGTTATAGGGTTGGTCACTTTGTGCATGCTTCTGTTGGTTCGCATCGTCAAGATGCCGCGCAACAACGACAACAGCCATTCCGTTGACCTGAAACCTACGTTGCACAGGATTTTCCACAACATCCGTTACCGTGAGGGAGTCGTGGCGCAGTTCTTTTATGTCGGAGCGCAGATTATGTGCTGGACGTTTATCATCCAATACGGCACGCGTCTGTTCATGTCGGAAGGCATGGCCGAGCAGCAGGCAGAGGTGCTCTCCCAGCAATACAATATCGTGGCGATGGGCATTTTTTGCGTCAGCCGTTTCGTGTGTACCTTCCTGTTGCGTTACCTGAATCCCGGCCTGTTGCTGAAAGTGCTGGCTGCGGCTGCATGTATCTTCACGGTAGGAGTGATATCCCTGCAAAACATTTGGGGCATGTATTGCCTCGTGGCAGTATCGGCTTGCATGTCGTTGATGTTTCCCACTATTTACGGCATCGCACTGCAGGGCATGGGCGATGATGCCAAGTTCGGCGCGGCCGGTCTGATTATGGCTATCCTGGGCGGTTCCGTCCTGCCTCCCTTGCAGGCTGCCATCATCGACATGCACACGTTGTGGGGCATGCCGGCAGTCAACCTTTCGTTCGTATTGCCGCTGGTTTGTTTTGTCGTGGTGATGGTCTACGGTCACCGCTCGTGCAGGGGGTAATTGGACGGTGCGGACAGGGCGTTTGTATCTTATTGGAAATCAGTTGTGTATAGTGGGTAAAATTCTTCACCTGTGACCATTCGATTCTTCACCTGTGACCGATTGATTCTTCACCTGTGACCATTTTGCTGTTCACCTGTGTCCGTTTTTCATGCTCTTTTCAGAAGGAGAACAAGCGTCCCGTCAGGGACGGTAATATCCCTTGGAACGGATTTCCTGCCATACGGCTTCATCCAGTCCGTAGGACGCATCATCGCCTTGTGCGATGGTGCGGCGGATTTCGGTTGAACTGAGTTCGATGAGCGGCGTGTCGACTACGGTGACACCGCGGGGTAGGGCAGACATGTCGATGGGATAACCCGGACGCGGATAAACCAAAATGCGGTGGTGGGCTAAAATCTCTTCGGGAGCTTTCCATCGGTTGAAGGAAAGCCAGTTGTCCGCACCGATAATCAGGGTGAATTGCCGGTCGGGAAAGCTCCACCGCAACGCGGACAATGTGTCGGCCGTGTATGACGGGCGTGGAAGGTTGAACTCAAAGTCGCTGACTTTCAGTTTGGGATGGTGGCGCACGGCCAGGCGCGCCAATGCAAGGCGCACGTTCTCGTCGAGCAGGTCCGTGGCGGTTTCCTTGAACGGATTACGGGGGGAAACCAGAAACCACACTTCGTCAAGCCGTCCTGTCTCGCAGAGTCTTTCCGCCAGTGCGGTGTGTCCCTTGTGAATGGGGTTGAAAGAACCGCCGTATATGCCCGTTTCCGTCATCCGTTCTTACGGGACTTACGTTCAAAATGATGCCTGGGATGGCGTTTGCGGTGCAACCAGATGCAGCAGAAGTAGGCTTGCAGAAGTGCAAAGACAGCCATGACGACGGCTATGGTCAGCATGTGCAGGAGCAGTGCGACGATGCACATGGCCACGCATAATACGAGGAGTATGATGCTGGCGTTCAGGTTGCGTCTTACGGTATTGTCATCCATATCTTGTCTCTCTGTTTTATCGGTTCAGAAATTCAGTCAGTTTCTCCAAAGCCTCCGCTTGGGCTTTTTCCAGATTGTCGTTCACGATGATAGTATCGAATTTCGGTGCGAAACTCAGTTCGTATTCCGCACGTGCGATGCGGTCTTCGATGACTTCGGGTGAGTCTGTTCCCCGATGGTTCAGTCTGCGGCGCAGTTCTTCCACCGAAGGCGGTTGGATGAACATGCTTAATGCACGGTCGCCGTAGAAGTTCTTGATGTTGCATCCGCCTTTCACATCTACGTCGAACACCACATTCTGTCCGGCCTCCAGCTGCTTTTCCACCTGAGATTTCAGTGTGCCGTAGAAGCGGTCTTTGTATACCTCCTCGTATTCCAGGAACTCGTCGTCGGCTATGCGCTGCCTGAATTCTTCGGGAGAGAGGAAGAAATATTCCACGCCGTGCCGTTCCGTGCCGCGGGGAGGGCGGCTTGTGGCACTGATGCTGAACGCCAGGTTCAGTCCTTGTGCCATCAGATAGTTGATGATGGTGCTTTTCCCGCTTCCGCTGGGTGCGGAGAAGATAATCAGTTTTCCTGCCATGGTTGTGTGTTTTACATTACGTTGAGCACCTGTTCCTTGATTTGTTCCAGTTCGTCTTTCATCTTCACCACGATGTTCTGCATCTCGGCCTGGTTGCTTTTGCTTCCCGTCGTATTGATTTCGCGTCCCATCTCTTGTGCGATAAAGCCCAGTTTCTTGCCCTGTCCGTGCCCGTTCTCCATGGTTTCCATGAAATATTTCAGATGATTGGCCAGACGCTGTTTCTCTTCGTTGATGTCCAGTTTCTCAATGTAGTAAATCATTTCCTGTTCCAGGCGGTTCTTGTCGTATTCCACGGTAGGTATGGATTCCAGCGCGTCGGTCATGCGGCGTCGGATGTACTCGATTCGGCTTTGCTCATACGGCTCGATACTCTTCAGCAGGGCGGTGATGTTCTGAATCTTCTCGGTGAATTTCTTCTGCAGCGCGGCACCTTCCTGCGTCCTGAAGTCCATGAGTTTGCGGATAGCCTCCTTCACGGCCGTGTCGACAGCCTGCCATTCCTCGTCGCTCAACTCTTCGGCTTCCGTACGTGTCATGACGTCGGGCAGGCGGAGCAGTGTGGCAAACCAGTCGGCTGGAAGTGGGATGTGTCGCTCTTCGCTGATGGCTTTGATCTGCAGATAGTAGTTTTCTAAAATAGTCCCGTTGATAGGCGTGGCCGTCTGGCTGTCGTCCTTTTCTATCCATAAAGAGAAATCCACCTTGCCGCGTTCGAGTGCGGAGCTTATCATGGAGCGTATCTCCATTTCCTTTTCTCTGTACAGCGGAGCGACGCGTACGGACAAGTCCAGTGCCTTGCTGTTGAGTGATTTGATTTCTACGTGTATTTTCTTTCCGTTATATACGGCAGACGATTTGCCGTAGCCTGTCATTGATAGAATCATGATTTAATAATTATTTTGTGCAAAAGTAGAAAAATAATAGGATAAAATTGTAATTTTGCGGAGTTATTAAAGGAAAAAAACAATATGTCTTGCATACTTCATATCGAAACGAGTACGAAAGTATGTTCGGTTGCCGTGACTGAAGACGGGAACGTCCTGTTTGAAAAAACAGATATGGACGGTCCCTCGCATGCCGTGCAGTTGGGCGTGTTCGTTGATGAGGCTTTGTCTTACGTGGACAATCACGGGATTCCGTTCGATGCCGTGGCTGTGAGTTGCGGTCCCGGTTCTTATACGGGATTACGTATAGGTGTCTCCATGGCGAAGGGCATCTGTTATGCCCGCGGCCTGAAACTGATTTCCGTGCCCACCCTTGAGTTGCTTTGTGTGCCGGTGCTGCTTCATCATGAGGAAATTCCGGAAGATGCGTTGCTGTGTCCCATGATAGATGCACGGCGAATGGAGGTGTATGCCGCCGTTTACGACCGTGCCTTGCAGACGGTGCGTGCCGTCGGTGCCGATGTGGTGGACGCTTCGTCCTACCGTGATTTGCTGGATGCCCGTCCCGTATATTTCTTCGGCGACGGCGCGGAGAAATGCAAGACACAGATTGTTCATCCCAATGCACATTTTCTTTCCGGTATCCTCCCCTTGGCGAAGAACATGGGACCGTTGGCCGAGAAGATGTCCGCGCTCGGACGTTTTCAGGACGTGGCCTATTTCGAGCCTTTTTATCTGAAAGAATTTGTGGCGTCACAACCGAAAAAACTATTATAGATGGATTATAATACCCAACGAGAGAAACTACCGATGCCGGAGTACGGCAGGGGAATACAGGAAATGGTCAGGCATGCGCTCACGATACAAGACAGGGCGGAAAGGCAGAGATGCGCGGAAACCATAGTGGCGATTATGGGAAACATGTTCCCGCACCTGCGCGATGTGCCCGATTTCAAGCATAAATTATGGGACCATCTCGCCATTATGGCGGACTATAAGCTGGACATTGACTACCCGTATGAAATCACCCCGAAACAGGTCGTGGACAGCCGGCCGGAACCGATGGCTTATCCGATGAAGAAGATACGCTACCGGCATTACGGCTATCTGCTGGAGACTCTGACAAGGAAACTCGCGGATATGCCCGAAGGGGAAGAACGTAACGAGCTGGCCATGCTGGTGGCCGGACAGATGAAACGCAGCCTGACCAACTGGAACAAGGATGGCATGGATGATGAAAAGATAGCTGTGGACCTGGAGGCATATACACATGGTGCCGTACATCTGGATATGGAACGCTTTCAGGATATGTGCATGCTGGCCGAGCGTAGCGGTATGAACCGCGTGATGCCGGGCTCGCGGAATGCGGCGCGTAAGAACAAACGTAAGAACTAATTTATATTTTCCAAACTACCAGATGGCATCATTCATCATAGAAGGCGGTCATCGCCTGAAGGGGGAAATACAGCCGCAAGGTGCGAAAAACGAAGCCTTACAGGTGATTTGCGCCACGTTGCTGACTTCGGAACCCGTACGCATCAAGAATATACCCGATATTTCGGATGTGAACAATCAAATCCGCCTGCTTGAGGATATCGGGGTAAAAGTGACGCGTCATGCAACGGGCGACTGCACTTTTCAGTCCGATGAGGTGAACATGGACTATATCGGCAGTGATGAGTTTCTGCAGCGCTGTACGAAATTGCGCGGAAGCGTAATGCTTATCGGCCCTATGTTGGCACGCTTCGGGCATGCGATGGTAGCCAAGCCGGGGGGAGACAAAATAGGCCGCCGGCGTTTGGATACGCATTTTCTCGGTATAGAGAGGTTGGGGGCGGAATTTGGATACGACGCCGGTCGCGGTGTGTTCGACATACATGCCGACAGGCTTCGCGGTACGGACATGTTGCTTGATGAGGCTTCCGTAACGGGAACGGCCAATATCATCATGGCGGCCGTAACCGCAGAGGGAACCACCACCATATACAATGCTGCGTGCGAGCCGTATATCCAGCAGTTGTGTCATTTGCTCAACCGGATGGGAGCGCGAATCAGTGGCATCGCATCCAATCTGCTCACCATTGTAGGCGTGGACAGCCTGCATGGAGCCGGGCATACCATTCTGCCCGACATGATAGAAGTGGGCAGTTTCATCGGTATGGCTGCGATGGTGGGCGACGGCATATTGATAAAGAACGTGAGTTATCCGCAACTGGGCATCATTCCATACACCTTCGGCCGCCTGGGCGTTAAGATTGTCAGACAAGGAGAGGATATATTCATCCCGCGTCATGAACATTACGAGATAGAGTCCTTTCTGGACGGCTCATTCATGACATTAAGCGACGCGCCGTGGCCCGGACTGACGCCGGACTTGTTGAGCGTGCTGCTTGTGGTGGCCACGCAGGCCAAGGGTACCGTGCTGATTCATCAGAAGATGTTTGAAAGCCGTCTCTTCTTCGTAGACAAACTGATTGATATGGGGGCGCAGATTATCTTGTGCGACCCGCATCGTGCCGTGGTTGTCGGCCACGACCACCAAATCCGTCTGCGGGGCGGACGCATGACATCGCCGGATATCCGTGCGGGTATCGCTCTGCTGATAGCGGCGATGAGTGCCGACGGGACGAGCAGGATAAGTAATATCGAGCAAATCGACCGTGGGTATGAAAATATCGAATCGCGCCTGACAGCTTTGGGTGCCCGTATCAAACGTGTGGAGGAATGATAAGGGAAGAAGACGTATACAAGATAGGGGTGCTGACGAAAACGCACGGCGTGTCCGGAGAACTGAGCATGACTTTTACGGACGATGTGTTCGACCGTGAGGATGCGGAGTATGTCGTATGTCTTGTCGACGGTATATTCGTCCCTTTCTTTTTGGAGGAATACCGTTTCCGCAGCCAGACCACCGTATTGGTGAAGTTTGAGGATATAGACAGCGAAGCGCAGGCACGCCGGATGATTGGTGTCGAGGTGTATTTCCCGAAGGCACTGACCGGTGATGTGTATGAGGGAGAGTATACCTGGCAGTATTTCACCGGATTCTCCATAACGGATTCCCGACACGGAGAAGTGGGTACGGTGATGAATGTAGATGACAGTACGATGAACGTGCTCTTTGATGTCAGGGACGCGTCGGGGCGGGAAATGCTGGTGCCGGCGGCGGAAAACCTGATAGATGGCATCGACCACAAAGAGCGAAGATTATATATGACTTTGCCCGATGGGCTGATGGACATCGGAGAAGAACAAGACGAATAACCGGATATGGACAGGATAGAGAAAAAGAAAATAGCCATATTGGGCTCTACCGGCTCGATTGGTACGCAGGCTTTGCAGGTGATAGAGGAACACCCTGACCTGTATGAAGCATACGTGCTGACGGCGAACAACCGTGTGGAACTGTTGATTGAACAGGCCCGGCGCTTTCAGCCCGAAGTTGTGGTCATTGCCAATGCCGACAAGTATGAAGTGTTGCGCGATGCGTTGTCCGATATGCCTGTAAAGGTGTATGCGGGCGCCGATGCGCTGTGTCAGGTGGTGCAGGAGAAACCGGTGGATGTGGTGCTGACCGCCATGGTGGGATTCGCAGGCCTTCAGCCTACAATCAGTGCCATCAAGGCCGGAAAGGCCATCGCACTGGCCAATAAGGAAACGCTGGTTGTGGCCGGTGAACTGATTAACCGTCTGGCTCATGAATATCATGCCGACATTTTGCCTGTGGACTCGGAACATTCAGCCATTTTCCAATGTATAAGCGGGGAAATCAGTCCGATAGAGAAAATCATTCTTACCGCATCGGGCGGCCCTTTCCGTACGTTTACGATGGAGCAGCTGGCCGATGTGACGAAAGCCCAGGCCCTGAAGCATCCCAATTGGGACATGGGGGC
Source organism: uncultured Paraprevotella sp. (assembly GCA_900548345.1). Taxonomy (GTDB): domain Bacteria; phylum Bacteroidota; class Bacteroidia; order Bacteroidales; family Bacteroidaceae; genus Paraprevotella. The sequence continues at coordinate 32,614 of URKA01000027.1, forward strand.
GAAGATAACCATCGATTCTGCATCGATGATGAACAAAGGCTTTGAGGTGATAGAGGCGAAATGGCTTTTCGGCGTCACACCCGAACAGATACAGGTGGTGGTGCATCCGCAGTCCATCATCCATAGTGCCGTACAGTTTGAAGACGGAGCCGTGAAGGCGCAACTGGGTGTGCCCGACATGCGCGTGCCCATTCAGTATGCGTTTTCCTATCCCCACCGTCTGCACAGCAGTTTTGAACGTCTGGACCTGTGCCGCATGTCGTCTCTTACCTTTGAGGAACCGGACACGAAACGTTTCCGCAATCTGGCACTGGCTTACGAGGCCTTGCGCCGGGGAGGTAACATGCCTTGTATCGTCAATGCCGCCAATGAGGTGGTCAATCGTGCTTTTCTTGAAGACCGCATAGGATTCCTGCGCATGAGCGATGTCATTGAAGCCGTGATGCGGCGCGCCTCGTTTGTGGAGCGTCCCGGCTACGACGACTATGTGCAGACCGATGCCGAGGCGAGGAGACTTGCGTCGGAATGTATATGATAGAACCAAACAAAGTAAACCACAACAAACATATTAAGTATAATGGATGTATTCATGATTAAAGCCCTCCAGCTGGTGCTGTCGATTTCTTTGCTTGTCATACTGCACGAAGGAGGACATTTCCTTTTTGCCAAACTGTTCCATGTGAAGGTGGAGAAGTTTTTCCTGTTTTTCGACCCCTATTTCCATTTGTTCAGTACAAAGGACAAATGGTTTACCCGACTGTTTCCGAAGTTTAAGGATAAAGAGACGGAGTACGGCATCGGATGGTTGCCGTTGGGCGGTTATGTGAAGATTGCGGGGATGATAGACGAAAGTATGGATACCGAACAGATGAAACAACCCATGCAGAAGTGGGAGTTCCGCGCCAAGCCGGCATGGCAACGCCTGTTCATCATGATAGGCGGTGTGCTGGTGAATTTCCTGTTGGCTTTGTTCATTTATGCGATGGTGCTGTTTGCATGGGGAGAATCTTATCTGCCCATGAAAGATATGAAACTGGGGTTCCAGTTCAACGAGCAGGCCGAACGGATTGGTTTCCGCGACGGCGACCTGCCGTTGGCTGTAGATGGCGAGCCCATCAAGGCATGGGATGCCAATGTGTATCGTTCTATCTCCGAAGCGCGGCAGGTGACAGTGCTGCGCGGTACCTGTGAAATGACGCTTACCATGCCTGAAGAGATGAGTATGCTGGAGATGGCCAAGGCCAATCCGCCTTTCCTGGTGCCGATGTTACCGGCTGTGATTGATTCCGTGGTGCCCGATTCTCCGGCCGGACGTGCCGGAATGGGCAAAGGGTGCTTGCTGACGGCTATAGACGGCCGTCCGGTAGAAAGCTGGACAGATTTCGATGTCGTCATGCAGGAGTGTTTTGAACGTTATGAGGCTGCTCCGTCGGACAGTGAGCGCGAGCGTCTGCGGCAAATCACTTTGGCTTATCGTTCCGATACGGCTACGGTGGCCGATACGGTAACCCTTGCGCTGACCGAAGATTTCAAGATGGGAGTGATTAAGCGCGGATTACAATATTACTATAAGCCGGTACAGGTGGATTACGGATTCCTGGCCAGCATTCCTGCCGGAATCAGCCATGGCATCGAGGTGCTTGCCGGTTATGTAAGCGACCTGAAATACCTGGCCACTTCGGAAGGTATCAACAGTGTAGGAAGTTTCGGTACCATCGGCAGCATATTCCCCGCCACATGGAACTGGCCGGCATTCTGGGAGATTACCGCATTCATCAGCCTGATGCTTGCCTTTATGAACATATTGCCCATTCCGGCACTCGACGGCGGTCACGTGCTGTTTCTCATTGCCGAGATGATTCTCCGCCGTCCGCCCAGCGAGAAATTCCTTGAGCGTGCCCAGATGGTAGGCATGACACTGCTTATCTGCCTGATGGTCTTTGCCTGCTACAGGGACATTGTGCGTTTCCTCTTGTAACGCGTTCTTTCGCTACGGATTCGATGGATATACACCCCGAATTCTTGATTTATATCAAGAATTCGGGGCTTTTTGTTTCAATTCGGTGTCTCGCTCTTGCATAAATAATGAACAGTCATTATCTTTGGCACAAGATTAAAAGGTTTAGTGTTTTAGGTAATATTTGTGAGAGGTAGAATATACGGAGGTATAGTTTTTGTTTAGGTAAAAAGATTATTCAATATGGAAACGTATACGATACAAATATTGGGAATAGCTTTATTGACAGTCGTTTTCTGCATAGTCACTTTGGCTGTCACGGTAAAGAAAGGACAAATCTAAGGACAACGGAAAGGATTGGAATATGACGGACAATATGCCGGAAGACCCGATGATGCTGATGAGCTACCTCAACATGAAGTTGAGGGATTTTTATCCCACATTGGATGCCTTGTGCGACGATATGGATGTGGAACGCAGTGAATTGGAACATAAAATGGCCGAGGCCGGATGGGAATACAATCCGGAAGCCAATAAATTCTGGTGACGACACACACAGACACATTTCAATATATTCAGGCGTTTTTTCGTGGCTTCGTGCTGTGGAAAAGACGCCTTTGTTTATTCCATACAGGTCCGCATTTCGGCTTGTTCATGACAGGGGTTCATAATATAATGGCCCATATATGAAACAGCCCGTTCTTTACAAGTGCTGAAAATGGAATGATTTTTATGCCGTCTTTGTTCACAGACTATGCCGTGCGGTCAGGGAGTGGCCGTGTTTTGCTGGCCCGTCTTGTCTATTTCTATTTTCCTTAGGAAGAACTTTACCTTTGCACCCATTTCGTCAAGGTGCTGTCTGAGATTGAATACTTTTATATTCTGCTGTGTGCGCAATTCGTCAATGCTTTTATCCTTTGAGGCTTGCAGTTCTTCCAGCAATTTCTGTTCACGTATGAGTGTGCTGTCGATAATGGCAAGGGAGTCTTGAGCTTCAAGCAGTTCTATGCTGTCCATCACGATAATACCTTCTGTCCGTGCTTCGAATGCTTTAGGATAACGCACCCTCATGCTGAGTATGGTGTCTTTTGCCGCATGATACTGTTGTGTCTGCATAAGTTGCCGCGCCGTATTCAGCATGTCACGTGCTTCGGCTTCCACGTCGGTGCTTGAGCCGTTACACGCGCATATTACAACTGCTGACAATATCGAATGGAGAATATGTCTCATAAGTCGGAATCTCACTTAAACCATACAAATGTAGTTCTTTTAAGAGAATAATTCAAGCCGAAGCGTAAAAAATCGTATCTTTGCACGTATTTTATGTGTATTGAATGATGAGAAGTTTGACGCAGGCCGATTTGGTACATTTGTTGGACAAAAGTATCTTTCACAAGATTTCAGAAGTGGCCGACAGTTTGCAACTGGAATGTTATGTGGTCGGAGGATATGTCAGGGATTTGTTCCTGGAACGTCCGTCTAAGGATATTGATGTGGTAACCGTGGGAAGCGGTATCCGTCTGGCAAGTGCTTTGGCGGAGAATTTAGGCAAAGGAGCGCGTTTGAGTGTGTTTCATAATTTCGGTACGGCGCAGGTCAAGTACCACGGGATGGAGGTGGAGTTTGTCGGGGCACGAAAGGAAAGCTATAGTCACGATTCCCGAAAGCCTGTTGTGGAGAACGGAACGTTGGAAGATGACCAAAACCGTAGGGATTTTACCATCAATGCTTTGGCGGTATGTCTGAACAAGGCTCGTTTCGGAGAGTTGGTGGACCCGTTCGATGGCGTATGGGATATGGAAGACAGGCTGATTCGTACGCCTCTCGACCCAGATGTCACTTTCAGCGACGACCCTTTGCGAATGATGCGTTGCGTGCGTTTTGCCACTCAATTGAATTTTTATATTGATGACGACACGTTCGAAGCATTGGAACGAAACAAAGAGCGCATCTGCATCATTTCGCGTGAACGTATAGCCGATGAGCTTAATAAGATTATGATGACGGATACTCCGTCAAAAGGTTTTGTGGAACTGTCGCGTTGCGGACTTTTGCCATTGATATTTCCGGAACTGGCAGCATTGGAAGGCGTGACGAAGGTCGACGGAAAGGGGCATAAGGATAACTTTTACCATACGTTGGAGGTGCTGGACAATGTGTGTCGCCATTCGGACAACTTGTGGTTGCGCTGGGCGGCCTTGTTGCATGACATCGGAAAGCCGCGCACCAAGAAGTTCGTGCCGGGCATGGGCTGGACGTTCCATAACCATAACTTTATCGGTGCCAAGATGATTCCGGAGATATTCCGGAAAATGAAACTCCCGATGAACGAGAAGATGAAATATGTGCAGAAGTTGGTGGAACTGCACATGCGCCCTATCGTGATAGCCGACGAGGAAGTGACTGATTCGGCGGTGCGTCGTCTGCTTTTCGAGGCGGGGGATGATATCGAAGACCTGATGATGTTGTGTGAGGCGGATATTACGTCGAAGAATGTACAGCGTAAGCAACGCTTTCTGGACAATTTCAAGTTGGTTCGCCGCAAGTTGGTTGACCTTGAGGAACGCGACAGGATACGTAATTTCCAGCCACCGGTGTCGGGAGAAGAGATCATGGCCGTGTTCGGTTTGTCACCCTGTCGTGAAATCGGTTCGTTGAAGATGTCAATTAAGGATGCCATTCTTGAAGGTGAGATTCCCAACGATCATGATACCGCATTTGACTATATGTTGAAGCGTGCAGAGAAAATGGGACTGAAGCCTGTGGAGCATAAAAACTAAAGGTGTGCAGAAACGAAATACTAATGGCACACAGATGACGCGTTCATCCGTTTCATCTGCGTGCCATTAGTATTTCGTTTCTGCACACTTATTCCAGTCTTCTCTATCTTGTCAGCGAGAATCGCAGATTGAAACCGAAGTCCTGCGTGATGGTCGGGTAAGCACTGGAAGACAGAAGTGGCTGGTTGCGCTGGCGGTCGTAGTACAGACTTAGGGTTACATAGCGACTCACCGTATAGTCGGCACTGAACGAGGCTTTGATGGCTTTATTTCCGCTTGTGGCTTCGGACAGCGAGGTCTGGATATTCCGCGTGATGGCATCCTGATTACGGAACGAGAAGTCGAAACGTAGGTTCAGGTCGTGGCTTACCGTACGGTTTTTGGATGTGTTTGATTTGCTGTTCCGGTTGTTGTTCCGGTTGTTGTTTGCCTGTGTGCTCTGTTTGTTCCGGCTTCCTTTTTCCGTCTTTTTGCGTTTGTGGCCGAATAGGGTGGAGAACTTAAAGTCGTTCACTTTGTATCCCCATCCAATTACGAAGTCGTTACTGCACGCTTCGTTCAGTTGGGCGGCCGTCATACTTAATGTAAGGACGCGTGTCTTGCGGTATTCCACCTTGAATGTCATGTTGTTGTTCAGTGTCATGTCGAGGCCGGCCAACGGAGAGAATGCTTCGTTGATGGACACGCTGCTGATGTCATACATGCTGCTTGGCACAATGGCATTGTCCGTTACGTTCTGCACGAATCCCAATCCACCCATGTATTCCATCCAGTTGCTGTACGTATTGTATGCGCCTACCGAGTAAATGCTCTTGTAGGAATGGTTCAGTGTGACGCTTTTGAAGTGGTCGCGTATCCATGGCAGATATCCCAATCCTTTATAAGATACATTCCAGTTGGGTAACATGCGTGTTACGGCGGGGAAGATGTCAAGCGGTGACTTGATGTCGTTTCCGCCTGTATATGCAGCGAGGAATGCCGGAATCATCACATCGGAAGAGTATTTGTCTACAGTTCCGTTTTCCGGATTGAACTTGCCTTGCAGGCCTGTCGCTTCAGGATAGCTGGCATTGGAGTATCGTCCTTCCACACGTTTCTGGAATGTGTTCAGGTAAGTCTGGAATCGTTCGAAGGTCTTGCTTTTGTAACCGTTCTCAGCGTTCCCGCGGTTCCCGAATGCCGACCGGATGGATATCGTAGTCATGGTGAAACTTCCGCTTTGGGTGGACGGCATACCGGCATACATATATTGGATGCTCTTGTTTCTGTTGATGGTCCGGCTGGCATTCAAGTCGATTTTCAGATCAGGAATGGGTTCGAGTGTGGCTTTTATCTGTAAGTCTTCCATCGAATTGGTCGTGGCAGGTGTACTGATACTGTCGTTGTTCAACAGCCATCCTCGTTCATTGGCCTTGTCGATATAACTGTCTCCGGTGAATCCGAAGGCAAAATCAAGTCCGGGCTTCATTCCGCCTCCGGTTTTCTGTCCGAGCATATCCCCCACATTGGGCATAAAGCCCGGTAGGCTCATGGAGTAGCTGTTGCGATAGCTTACGCTTACGTTGCGTACCATCATCAGGAACCGTGTAGCCCCCTGCAGGTATGGATACCAGGGCTTCTCGCTGATTTTGGGTAATGCCATGACATTGACGCGCAACTTGAGTGTGTCCATATTCAGGATACGTATGGTGTTCTTGTCGATTTTCTTGTATTTGATGGGGTAGCGTTTCCCATTGGCATCGACGGCGGTCACACGTATCTTTTTGCTTTTTTGGTTATGCGCCAGATTGATTGTGGTATCTGCAAGGAGCGTTACTTCTCCTGCAAATCCTTTGAACTTAGTGTTTGTCTGTTTGGCATTGGCTGTACCTTTTGCATTGTCGGCCTGTTTGCCGTTCTTTTTGTCATTGTCGTTTTCTCCGTTCTTTTCCTTCTGTTTTTCCTCTTCTTCTTTCCGTTTCTTTTCAGCAGCCTTGGCCTTGGCTTTTTCCTGAACGCTTTTCGTTTTGGCCTTGTTGCGTTCGCTGGCGGAATATTTCTTGTTCACCTCCTTCAGGTAGGGGGAGAGGTTGTACAGGGTTTCCATATTGAAACGTCCGTTGACGGTGATTGCACGTTGGTTGGATATCGTGTTGCCGTATGTGGAGCCATCTTCCAGTTCGGCTCCGCGGTTCCACGAATAAGTGGCATTATAGTTTCCGTCTACTGCCATCCATGTGAGACACGGAATCTTCTCCAAAGGCACTTTGTAGGATGCCGTGACATTCTGCTGGTAGTCCAATGGTCGTCCGAACCCCTTGATGCTGTGCCATACAGAGTCCTTCCAGGCATGGTACTGGTCGGCATAAAGGTCCTTGTTGACCGGCACATTGGGTTCTTCAATCTCAGCATGTGTGGCTGATGAGAATGTAAAATGTAGGGCTTTGGTCAGGTCCCATCTCAGGTTGAAGTCGCGGTTCCATAAGAACTCCTTGGAGAAGGAGAGCGGAATAGACATGGGGTCTTCCAGATTCTCGATGTCCCGTTCCTGATATTCGTAATAGTTGCGCAGGATGCTTGTGTTGAAGCTGATGTTTTGCGGCAGGTAATTGAAGTTCTGGTCGCGGATGATGGCCAGCCATTTGTTTTTGCTCTTGATTTTCTTCTTGAATGGCTCGTATGCTTTGTAGTTAGGCGAGTAGTTATAGCTGAAAGAACCGTTCCAGTTCTTTTCGCGTTCCCATGCGGTGGTTTCGCCGGTCTTTTCCGTTGAGCTGTGCGAATAGCTGAAGGAGAAGTTGGCCGGGTCGTAAGGCATTGGATGTTTCGGTGTGGCTACATTGAATTTCACATTGCTCAGGCTGAAATTTTTGTTGACGGTCTTTGTGGTGGTTAGACTGGTGAGGGAATCCCGTTCATATTCCGTGGCACAGGCGTCAAGTGCGTCTTTCAGCAGGATGTCGGTGTCCAAAGGATTGTACTTAGGTCGGATGACTTCTTTGCTGTACGAATAGTAAATGGGAGCGGTGAGGTGTATTTTCTCCGGCACCAGTTTACCCAACTCGAAACTTGTGGTGATGCTGTAGTCGTATATGTCTTCGTTGTTGCGTTCGCTCACAGCATCTTCGATGCCGCCGAATCCTGCGGTCTCCATGTGTCCGGTCAGGTTGACGAATCCGAGGTCGGACAATTGGACATTCAGGTTACCTTGGGCGGCCCATCCGCCATCATTGGAGTATTCTTGCAGACGAAGTTCGTTGACCCATACTTCCACCGATTTGATTTCGCGTGAATTGTTGCGTATACCCACCATGATGGTTTTCACTTCTCCCAAGGTGGGGTTACCCATCACACTTATTTTATTGTTAGGGCGATTGCTGTCATACACGGAGTATAGTTCTGTCAGACTGGCGTTTCCCATGCTTTTGTCGCGGTTTCTGGCCAGTTTCACGTTTGTGAGTACGGAAAGGTCGATATCCAGCATGTTTTCCTGCGGCCATACGGCAAGGCATTGCTGTGCGGAGTAGGTGTCGTAGTGTCCTTCGGGTGTCAGTTGCAGAGGGATTTCGTATTCATAGAAATTGTTCCTGTAGTCCGATCCGAGGCGGATGAAGACGCTGGTTTGGTTATTTTCGGTTTCCGTAGCGTTTTCAGTCAGTGCATTGGCGTGGATGAACATTTGCAGGTGTTTGTACTGGCGCATGTCGAGACTCATGTTTTTGTATACGGCACGAGCATCTCCTGCGGCCAGGTTCTTGGCTGTGAGCGAGAGGGCCTGTTCGTTGTCTTCCGCCAGTTGGCTCTGTGCCGGGTCTATTACTCGGCTTACTCCGGGCGGCAGAACATAATTGACGGGCGTTTTGTCGTTGTTCTCCTCGATGTTTACGGCGGATATTTCCAGACTGCCGGCAGTGGCAGGCATCTCTCCCTGATAGAGAGCCTGTTCGTATGAACGCCATTCGGCCTTGACGAGATCGAGGGTGGCGAAACGCAGAATGACAGGTTGCTCGAAGCCTGTAAGAAACATACGCATGAACCGTATGCTGGTGAAATCATTGATATCCCCCACGCGCTTCTGATATTCGTTCAAGGGCACCCGGAACTGATACCAGTTCACTTCTTCCGTATTGCCGTTGCGCAGTTTGACGCTCGACACTCTCTTGTCGACGATATAGTTGTGTCCCACTACGAAGTCTTCGGGGCGGATACTGATTTTGTACTGATAATACTTCTCGTATTCATTCAGCGTGTAGTCTTGATTGATGTCCTCCACATCGGGTGTGGTTTTGTAGGACGTATCGTATGCTTCATTGGCATTCTCATTGGAGCGGGAGTTGCCTTCCGGCAGGTTGATGTACTTGTAACGGTCGAGGATGCTGCGTTGCTGTGCATCATAATCCGCGCCACGGAAATAATGATAGTCATCGCCTGCTGGGTCATTCAGCAGCGAATCGTACACTTGCGGGCTGACCTTGCCTTGTATGGCGGTGAGGAACTCCCGATAGGCACCGAAAGTGCGTTCTTCCTCGCTGTTCAGACCGTTCAGACCGATATCCTGTTTTACTCTGGCTCCGCCCTGATTGTTGAAGGCATAGGTCACACTCGTTGTGTTCGGCACCCTTCCCCAAGCTGTTTCTGTATAGTATGACGGGTTGCCGTCGATGGGCATTCCGCTTTCGAAATATTTTTTTCCGTCGTGCAGGATGTCTTCGCTTATTTCGCCTAAATTCAGGTAGAAGTCGCCGCCGTAGTTCCCGCCCTGTGTACGGGTGTAGATGAACGGGTCGAGCATCCAGAACTCGACATATTCGATGTTGGCGGTCTCAAAGTCGTTGGTGTCTAACTTGCGCATCATTCCGCCCCAGCGTGTCTTCGGGTTTGGCAGGTGCCCGTTGTAGTCCAAGTCGGGATTGAGGTTGTAGGCTCCTCTTTCCGAGGGATAGTAAGCCAGGTTCAGCACGGAAAGCGAGGCGGCCGAGTTGTAGCTTGTCTGTGTTTTATTGGGGTAAAGTTCTCGTTCGTACACCTCTCTGACATAGTGATTGGAAAGTTGGTTCAGGTCACTTTTGATATGTGCGGGTGTGAGCGATGAGCTTTGTCGGGTGAAGAGAGGGTCGATGTAGTACCAGCTCAACAAGGAACGGTTGTAGCCCGCGCGTACATCATTTACTAATTTACTCTCGTCGAAATCTGAGGGTACGCTGGATATCATCCAGCTTGTGGGCTGCATGATACTGATGCCGTTTTTGGTGTTCTCGAAATCATCGATGTATGATGCGGCGCCCTGGATTCTCTTGTTCTGTCCGGCGATGAGTTGGGCAAACTCTCCGTTAAAGGTGATCTGCGAGGGTTGGGTCACGTCGATGAGCGGTATTTTGTCCAGCAGGTTGGTCAGCCATTGGCTTTCCTTCTTCCACGAGAGGTTGACACCCCACAATGTGTTCTTCAGGGGTTCTTCTCCCATATTCACTTTGGTAGTGAGGGGTTGTTCGTTCAGGAACATGAATGTACCGCCGATGCTCAAGTCTTTGCTGACATCGTATTGCATGTTGAATCCCACCATCGTCTTGCGCTGCATGCCGTAATTGTCATTGCTTTCGAAATCCACATCCACTTTGGTGCCTGCATCGATGATACTTTGGTTGATGATGGTTACCACGCCCATCGAGTAGTCCACCGTATAGTCTGTGTTTTCTGTCAGCGTGACACCACCGGCTGTGACGGTGACGGAGCCTTGCGGTACGTTCATGGCACCCAGGCTGATTTCCGCCCCGCTGTTGCCTTGGTACTCTCCGGTGAGCAGGAACTTGTCTTTCTCGGCAATCTGTTTGGCCTTGGTCTTGGTGGAGTCGTAGAGCTCTTCAAAACAGTAGCGGTCGGCAAGCTCCTTGTTGTTCAGGTATTTGCGGAGGTGGCTGCCGAACGGTTCCGCTACGGGGAAGTAGATGCGCCCCTTGCTGATGGTATAACCGTCCACGTAGTCAAACTGTCCGTTCGGGTTAGGCTTGTTATTGGCATCGAGCCGGTCAAGGTTCATCACCTTAAGCAGTTTCGTGTTTTTGTGTGCCGGGTCGGGAAGGTAAGACACGTAGACGCCGGCAGAGTCGCTTTGGTATTTGATGTCCAGTTTGAATTTCTCCTTTTGTGTGGTTGTGGCTCCGAGGCTGTACACATTCTTCATCATCAGGTCCCAGTTTCCCATCTTGGGCGTGTTCGACGTGTTCTTCAAGGTTTTGACGAACAGGGTTTGCGTGTTGTCGGTCAGGTCGGAGGCAAATTCTCCCACTTGGTAAGTGACGCCGTTGTAAGTGTATTCGAATGCCACCGCAAGTATTTCGTCGGGTTGCAGGTTGAAGTTCAGGGAGACGTATCCCAATGCCGTGTTCAGTGAGTATTCTGTCTGCGAGAGTTTTCTGGCACTTTGCAGTTTCTCATAGTCGATACTGCCCGCAAAGCCTGTGATTCCGTCCAGTTCGTTCGATGCCATACTGATGTCGCGTGCAGCGGCATGCTGTGTGGTGAGTGTGGCGTACAGGTTGTTCGACTGGTTGCTTGGTGCTTCGCTTCCTCCAGCTGTCCACAACGGGTTGGAGATATGGTCGTGTTCGCCCAGGTCGGTAAAACCGATGATGTTACGGTTGCTTTCCGTATTTCCGCTTTTGTTGGTCACCCACAGTTCCACGCGTTTGATGGTGATGCCCGACATGACGGTGGGCAGTTTGCTCATGTTGGCGTCGTAGCGGTCGCGGAAGAAATGTGCGAGGAAGAAGTGTCGGTTCTCTTCGTAGGCCGTGGCCGAAAACTCATAAGTATGCAGTTGCACTCCTCCTTTTGACGAGACACTTTTTGAGGCGGATTTCTTCTGTGACACCACGGTTTGCAGTTTGAGTTTGCCGAATTGCAGGTCGGTGCGGATTCCGAACAGCGAAGAAGCGCCCTTGATAAGCGAGGAATTGGTGGGCAACGACACGTCGCCGGCTTCTATCAGTTTGATGATTTCGTCTTCCTTTCCCTCGTAGCGAAGTTTCATGCTTTGTGCGTCGAAGTCGAATGTGGCGTCGGTGTTGTAATTCAGGTTCATGTTGATTTTGTCGCCCACCTTACCGTTCATCGTCATGTTAATCTTCTCGTCAAAGTCGAATCCGAATGTTTTCCGTCTGTTTTCCGCCAGACTGGGGTTGTCGGTCTTCTTCATGTTCGCTCCGATTTTAAGTTCGGCCGACCCTTGTGTCTTGATACGCACTCCCCCCGGACCGAAGATTTTTTCTGCCGGTCCCAAGTCAAAGTGCATGTCTGTGAAGTCGAATTTGTTTTTGCCTGAATTGGCGTATTCCTCCGCGTTCTTTTCACGGTAGTAGTTCTGCAAGGATTTTTTCAGGCTCCATTCCTGATATTCCTCAGGTGTCATCAGCAGGGGGGCGTTCAGGTAATTGTCTCCTAATTTCGTGCCGATGGTGTAATAACCAGTCTTTTCGTTGTAGGTGGTGTCAGTCTTCAGGTTTTCAGGGTCGCGCAGGTCCATGCTTTTCCGTTTCAGGTCGTTTTCCGTGTTCGGAACGGTGCGTTTCACGGTATAGCGCGGCTTTATGGTGTCTGCCTCTGCGGGGCGTCCGGCCGGGGAGAGTGGCGCGTGCATGCCCGAAGTGTGGCTCATGCCGGCCAGCGCGTTGATGCTGACAGCCATGAGGATCATATAGGCAGATTTCTTCAAGAATCTTCTCATTCGTTCCCGTTTGTAGGCAAGGGGTTGTGTGTATTACAATCGTTTGAGTGCGAGTTTGATTACTCTTTCCACGGCTGCATCCGGCTCTTCTTTCAGGATTTGCGCCGTCACTTTCTGCGACGGGGCGGGCGAGAAACCCAGCATGGTCAGTGCGGCCACGGCTTCTTCCATCACTTCCGGATTTCCTGCGGCCGGAGTCCGTGCCGTTCCGGTCGCTCCCATTCCGTTTGTGTCTACTGAGGCTATTTTATCTTTCAGGTCCACGATGATGCGCTGTGCTGTTTTCAGTCCTATGCCCTTTACAGACTTGAGCAGTTTGTCATTGCCCGAACCGATGACGTCCACAAGTTCCGCAGGTGTGAGGGCGGAGAGTATCATGCGGGCAGTATTGCCTCCGATGCCCGATACGCTGATGAGCAGCAGAAAGAGTTCTCTTTCCTGCCGTGCGGCAAATCCGTACAGCACGTGTGCGTCTTCGCGTATGGCTTCATAGACATACAGTTTGGTTTCCTGTTTTCCCTGCAATGCGGAGTAGGTGTTCAGGGAGATGTTGAGACAATATCCCACACCATGGCACTCCACAACCGCAATGGCCGGGGTAAGTTCGGCAATTTGCCCCTTTACATATTCTATCATGTCCTTTCTGGCTAAATAACTATAAGAAAACGGAACTTATGTCTGATTATTGCGCGTACGCGTGAATAAATTTGTGATTTCCGACTTTCTTCTCGATAATGGTGGGAGTATACATCGCGTTATGTGATAATTATCGTGTGTATGCGCTGTATTCTCGCAAATAACCTTTATCTTTGCTTTTGTAGAATAAAATACAAGGACAATGGCACTTCAGAACCTTCCCATCGGCATTCAGAGTTTCGAGAAAATCCGCAAGGATGGCTA
>URKA01000028.1 GCA_900548345.1 uncultured Paraprevotella sp.
GTCGCTACCTTTTTGACCTCTGTGTCATCTTATGAGGGCGGTTGCGGATTTGAGGGTATAACTTTTTCGATGGTTGGATTGACGGTGCAAAGTTATTGCGGGGGTGAAAAAGTGTCAATACACAAAAATAGCGAAATCCGGAAAGGGGGATAATGAGCCTTCAATCGTTAATTTTTGCACAAAATACCTGACTGTTTTCCATAATACCCAATTGTGGGGATTGTGGAAACCGGATATTTTTGCGTCCTTTGCAAAGAATATAATATAATAAAGGTATATGTCTGAAAAGTATAAGGAAACAGACCGGATGGGAGATATCATCTGTGATGATTACCGGATATTGCAGGTCATCAGCAGATTCGGGCTGACTTTGGGATTTGGAGACCATACGGTAAGCGAGACTTGTGCGGCTGCCGGAGTGGGTGCGCCCACTTTTTTGGCTGTGGTAAACTTCATCCGTGCCAATGGAAGAGTGTCCAATCTTTCAGCTTTGGTAGAAGCCGTTTCTCTTTCTTCCCTGATGGATTATCTGCATCGTTCACATGATTATTTCGTGAAGTTCCGGTTGCCGGGTATCCGCAGGAAACTGATAGAGGCTATTGATTGTTCGGTGAAGAACCAGATTGCCTTCCTTATACTTAAATTCTATGATGAGTTTGCTGCGGAGGTAGGACGCCACATGGAGTATGAGGACAAATACATACATACCTACGTGAATGATTTGATGAAGGGGATGCGGACAGACCCTGAGGTGAATATCCGTAAGCTGTCCCACCAGCATCATGACAACCATCTTCAGATTGAAAAGAGCCTGTCGGAACTGAAGAGCATCATCATCAAATATTATCCGGGCGATAGTCGTGCCCAGTTGCTGAATGACGTGTTGATGGATCTTTTCATGACAGAAGAGGACTTGTTCAGCCATTGTCATCTGGAGGATACGTTGTTTCTTGAAGCAGTGGCGGAGCTGGAAACCGAGCGGCAGGAGCGTGGTGAGGAAAATACGGCGGACCGTGAGGACGGTGAAACGGAATCCGTGGTGACAGATACGCTCAGCGAACGCGAGAAGGAAGTAATCGTCTGCGTGGTAAGAGGGTTGTCGAACAAGGAGATTGCCGAACATTTGTTTATTTCTGTCAATACGGTCATGACGCACCGCCGGAATATCAGTCGGAAACTCCAGATACATTCGCCGGCAGGACTGACGATTTATGCGATTGTCAACGGGTTGATTAACCTGGAAGATGTCAAACTATAATATAAGGAGTGGATGTATGGTGAAAACGGTCGGTGTGTTTTGTGCAGCTTCCGTCACATTGGATGCGGCTTATTACGAGTTGGCGGAACAGTTCGGTGAATGGTTGGGCCGTCATGGGATGACCATGGTTTACGGCGGTGCCAATTCCGGACTGATGGAAAGTGCGGCTTTGGGTGTGCGGCGCGGTGGCGGAAAGGCGGTAGGTGTGGTGCCGCGTATTCTCGAATCCCGGAGGCGTGTGAGCACTCTTGTGGATGAAGTGATCCGTTGTGAAGATTTGACCGACCGCAAAGCCATTATGGTAGAGCGGAGCGATGTGCTGGTAGCCCTTCCCGGCGGCATCGGGACTTTGGACGAGGTGTTCACCGTGATGGCCTCCCACAGTATAGGATATCATTCCAAACGTGTGGTCTTGTTCGACACGGCGGGCTTTTGGGATGGCCTGCTTGCCATGTTGCGCGACATGGATGCCAAAGGTTTCGTCAATGTGCCTCTCGACCGTTATCTGACCGTGGCCCGTTCATGGGACGAACTGGAAAATGCGCTGCTTGCCGCACAATAGTCATTCCGTCATGCTTTCGTGCATTTCCTTTCGCATGGTTGATGCGAATTCTTCGTCAATGGAGTTGTTGACGCTGGCGCAGACATTGGCGGCAAAACGTCTTCCGCATTCAATCAGTTGATTCCATTGGTGTTGTGACAGTTGCAAGAGCTCTTCACGTTTGATGCCGTAGCGTATCAGTCCGTAGATGAATCCGGCATTGAAGTTGTCCCCGGCTCCGATAGTGCTGACCGTATGAATGTTCTCCACATCGAACCGGAATATGTTTTCCGGAGTGCATACCGTGATTTCTTTTCCGCCTTGTGTACAGATGAACAGTTTGCAGTAGCGGGCGATATGCCGGCGGTAGATGGTTGCCGGTTCCCGTTCATCATACATGATTTCAAAATCGTCGGCCGAGCCCCGCACAATGTCGGCCAGCAGGAAGTTCTCATGGATGGCCGGCAAAAGCTCTTGGAGTTCGGCTTGGTGTGTGCGGCGGAAGTTCAGGTCATAATAAAGAATGGCGTTTTGCCGGCGGGCGTATTCCAGTATGTTTCTGGTTCGTGTCCTGACACTGGGAGCGATGGCATAGTATGAACCGAACTGTAAGATGTCCTCGCTGTCGATTTCCGGTGTTGTAAAATCCGGGGAGAGCTGTGGGGGCTGTTTATAAAACAAATAATGGGCATCATTGTGCTCGTCGAGGAACGCGAGTGACACGGCGGATTTTACATTGTCGCACATTCTCAGGAAATCGGGACATACGCGGTTGGCTTTCAGAAATTCGGTGATTCGCTTTCCTATTTCGTCATTTCCGGTCTCTCCGATAAAGATGGCCGGTATATCCGTTCTTCCGATAGATATGATGCTGTTGAATGATGAGCCGCCGGGTACTGCGGCCGTGGGCTGCTGTCCGTGGAAGATAATGTCCATGATGGTTTCTCCCATTCCAATCACTTTGCGTCTCTTTCTCATGTCCATAGTATGTTTCCTTTGTTCGGCGTCGCTGCTGCCGTAGCGGCTCCGGCTGTTTGCGGGTTTACAAAATTACATAAAAAAAACGAGACGGGGGCAAGACCGCGAAGAAACATGTTTGAACACCCTAAAACGCACACAGGTGTGCGTTGGATTCTTCACCTGTGAGCGATTGGTTCTTCACCTGTGTGCATTTTATTCCGGAGAGGTCCGCTTTTTTGGCCGGTCTCTACCGGTATGCGGCAAGCCCTTTGAATGAGGTGTGGAAACGGCTTTTTCCGACGTCCGATAGGATATAAACAGGTTTCAATCAAATTTGTGCATGTTTTTATTTGGTGAGTAAATGGAATTTGACTATCTTTGTGCCGTATGATGAGGTGAGGGGCTTGACAAAGCTCCTCACTTTGCATTTAATAGTATTTTCATGATAGAGAAAAGTATTGTAAAAGAGTTGGTTGAGGAGTGGTTGTCAGAGAAGGACTACTTCCTGGTGGACATCACTGTGACTCCCGATGACCGTATTGTGGTGGAAATCGACCATGCGGAAGGCGTTTGGATTGAAGATTGTGTGGATTTGAGCCGCTTTATCGAAAGCCGCCTGAGTCGTGAAGAGGAGGATTATGAGCTTGAAGTCGGAAGTGCCGGTATCGGTCAGCCGTTCAAGGTGCTGCGGCAGTATCAGAATCATGTGGGCAAGGATGTCGAAGTGCTCACGGCAGACGGCCGGAAGTTGCGCGGCATACTGACGGTTGCCGACGAAGACCACTTTGAGATAGTAATGAAGGTCAAGAAGAAACTCGAAGGGGAAAAACGTCCGAAACTTGTAGACGAAGTAGCCTCCTTCCGTTATCCCGACGTGAAATATACAAAGTATCTAATAAGTTTTAAATAGAAATATGGCAAAAAAGACAGAAAGCATCAATTTGATTGATACGTTTGCAGAATTTAAGGAAACAAAGAACATAGACCGTGCGACTTTGGTCAGTGTGCTCGAAGAAAGTTTTCGCAGCGTGATTGCCAAACTGTTTGGCTCGGATGATAATTACGATGTAATCGTGAATCCCGACAAGGGGGATTTCGAGATATACCGGAACCGTACCGTGGTGGCGGATGACGAGGTGAAGGATGACAACCGTGAAATCTCCCTGACTGAAGCACGGACGATAGATGAAGACTATGAAGTGGGCGAGGACGTGAGCGAGAGTGTGGATTTTGCCAAATTCGGCCGTCGTGCCATCCTGACATTGCGTCAGACACTGGCCAGCAAGATTCTGGAGCTGGAACACGACAGCCTTTATAACAAATACAAAGATCGTGTGGGCGAAATCGTCAGTGCCGAAGTGTATCAGGTATGGAAAAAGGAAATGCTGCTCGTGGATGATGAAGGCAACGAGCTGATTCTGCCGAAGACGGAGCAGATTCCTTCCGATTTCTACCGCAAGGGTGAGGCCGTGCGTGCCGTGGTGGCGCGTGTGGACAATACCAACAACAACCCGAAGATTATCCTGAGCCGTACGTCGCCGGTGTTCCTGCAGCGTCTGCTGGAAGCGGAAGTTCCGGAGATTCACGACGGACTGATAACCGTGCGTAAGATTGCGCGCATGCCGGGAGAAAGAGCCAAGATTGCCGTGGAAAGCTATGACGACCGCATCGACCCCGTGGGAGCTTGTGTGGGTGTGAAAGGTAGCCGTGTGCACGGTATCGTGCGTGAACTGCGCGGCGAGAACATCGATGTAATCAACTACACACAGAACATCTCGCTGTTCATTACCCGTGCGCTCAGTCCGGCCACGGTCAACAGTCTGAACATTCACGAAGAGGAACACAAGGCGGAAGTTTATTTGAACCCCGACCAGGTTTCGCTGGCTATCGGAAAGAACGGACTCAATATCAAGCTGGCAAGTATGCTTACGGAGTATACGATAGACGTATTCAGGGAAATACCCGATGCCGGTAATGAGGACGATGACGTCTATCTGGACGAGTTCGCGGGCGATGTGGAGCCATGGATTATCGATGAGTTGAAGAAAATCGGCATGGAGACGGCCAAGGATGTGTTGAACACTCCTCGCGAGATGCTGGTGTCGCGTGCGGATCTGGAAGAAGAAACGGTGGATGATGTGTTGAGAATATTAAGAGAAGAATTTGAGGAGTAATCGGCGTATGAGTATAAGACTGAATAAAGTAACGAAAGAATGTAATGTAGGACTTCAGACGGCTGTCGAATTCTTACAGAAAAAAGGGTTCAACGATATAGAAGCCAATCCGAATACAAAGATTACGGATGAGCAGTACGATATGCTCGTGGCTGAATTCAAGAAAGACAAGGGGTTGAGGGATGATGCCGCGAGTATCAGCCTCCGACGCCAGCGTAAGGAGAAAAAGGAGACGATTTCCCTTCATGAAGAGAAGCCCGCAGACCTGACGATGGTGAGAGACGTAAAGATAGAAAACAGGCCGAAGGTGGTGGGGCGCATTAATCTGGATGCGTTGAACAACCGCAAGCCGGCTGCACCGGTAGAAAAGCCGGTAGAGGAAGCACCGGTGGTGGAGAAACCGGTAGCGGAGAAACCGGTGGAAGAAAAGCCTGTGGTTGAGGCTCCTCGTCAGGAAGAGCCGGTGGTGGAGAAACCGGTGGAAGAAAAAGCGAAGCCGGAAACCGTTGTTGGTAAAGAAGAGAATGGAGTGTTCCGTTTGAACCATACCGTGCAGGCCGCACCGCAGCTGAAGGTGAAAGGGCATATCGATTTGGATAGCCTGAACCAGTCAACCCGCCCCAAGAAGAAGTCCAAAGAGGAAAAACGTAAGGAGCGTGAAGAGAAAAACCGTCAGATGCAGCAGGACCGTACGCGTCAGGGCGGCAATGCTTCGGCCGACGGAAACAAGAAAAAACGCGTCCGTATCGGTAAGGAGCGTGTGGACGTAAACGCCGTAGCCGGTCTGCAGAACGGAAAGAAGAACGGTCGGCCGGACAATACTTCCGGAACAGCTCCGCAGGGCGGAAAACACAATAAGAACAAGAACCGTCAGCAACCTGTAATCAAGGCCGAAGTGTCTGATGAAGACGTAGCCAAGCAGGTAAAGGAAACGCTCGCTCGTCTGACCAGCAAGAACAAGACGAACAAGGGCGCCAAATACCGTAAGGAAAAACGTGAGAACGCCCGTGCCAACCTCGAAGAGCAGATGGAAGAGCAGGCAGCAGAAAGCAAGGTGCTGAAGCTGACCGAGTTCGTGACGGCAAACGAGCTGGCCGTGATGATGGACGTTCCTGTCACACAAGTAATCGGTACTTGTATGAGCATCGGAATCATGGTATCCATCAACCAGCGTCTGGACGCCGAGACCATCAATCTCGTGGCAGAGGAATTCGGCTACAAGACGGAATATGTCAGTGCCGAAGTGTCGGAAGCCGTAAATGAAGAAGAGGACGATGAGGAGGATTTGGTGCCGCGTGCCCCCATCGTGACGGTGATGGGTCATGTCGACCATGGTAAGACCTCTTTGCTCGACTATGTCCGTAAGACGAATGTCATTGCCGGTGAAGCCGGTGGCATCACGCAGCATATCGGTGCATACAACGTACGGCTTGAAGACGGGCGTCATATCACTTTCCTGGATACACCGGGCCATGAGGCGTTTACAGCCATGCGTGCCCGCGGTGCACAGGTGACGGACATCGCCATCATCATTATTGCTGCCGACGATGACATCATGCCGCAGACGAAAGAAGCCATCAATCATGCCGTTGCGGCGAATGTCCCCATCGTTTTCGCCATCAATAAAGTGGATAAACCTGCCGCCAATCCGGATAAAATCAAGGAAGGACTGGCAGCGATGAACTTCCTTGTCGAAGACTGGGGAGGCAAATACCAAAGTCAGGACATCTCGGCCAAGAAAGGCGACGGAGTGGATGAACTGCTCGAAAAGGTGCTCTTGGAAGCGGAGATGCTCGACCTGAAGGCCAATCCGAACCGCAAGGCTACCGGTTCTATCATCGAGTCTTCTTTGGATAAGGGACGCGGTTATGTGGCTACGGTATTGGTATCCAACGGTACGCTCCACGTGGGCGACATCGTGTTGGCCGGTACGAACTACGGACGTGTGAAGGCCATGTTCAACGAGCGTAACCAGCGTGTGAAGGAAATCGGTCCGGCACAGGCAGCCACAATTTTAGGCTTGAACGGTGCTCCCACAGCCGGAGATACTTTCCATGTGATGGATACGGAACAGGAGGCGCGTGAGATTACCAACAAACGCGAACAGCTGCAGCGTGAGCAGGGCCTGCGTACGCAGAAGATTCTGACGCTGGACGAAGTGGGACGACGGATTGCGCTGGGTGGTTTCCAGGAACTGAACGTCATCGTCAAGGGCGATGTGGACGGTTCTATCGAAGCCTTGAGCGATTCGTTAATCAAGTTGTCTACCGAGAAGATAGCCGTAAATGTCATCCACAAGGCGGTGGGACAGATTTCCGAGAGCGATGTGGCGTTGGCTGCGGCTTCCGAAGCCATCATCATCGGTTTCCAGGTGCGTCCGTCCGCCACTGCACGCAAGGCTGCGGAGCAGCAAGGGGTTGACATCCGTCTCTACTCTATCATCTACGATGCGATAGAAGAGGTGAAGGCCGCTATGGAAGGTATGTTGGCACCTGAATTGAAGGAAGAGGTGACGGCAACCATCGAGGTTCGTCAGGTTTATCACATCAGCAAGGTGGGTACGGTGGCCGGTGCATACGTCATCGACGGAAAGGTGCAGCGTTCCAACAAGGCGCGTCTGATTCGCGATGGTATCGTGGTGCATACGGGACAGATTAATGCCCTGAAACGATTCAAGGACGATGTGAAGGAAGTCGGCACCAACTTCGAGTGCGGTATCAGTCTTGTGAACTACAATGATATTCGCGAAGGCGATATCATAGAGAGCTATCAGGAAATCGAAGTGAAGGCCAAACTGTAGTCGGAATGAACGGGCTGGATATATTCATCCTCATCGTGTTGTTGGTCGGACTCGTGAAAGGCTGGATGAGCGGACTTTTGCGTCAGATTGTTTCCATAGTAGGCTTTTTGGCCGGACTGCTGGTGGCCATGATGCTTTATTCCGTGTTCGGCGACTGGCTGGCTCCCTGTATCGGGACAGATGTTTCGGTGGGACGTGCTTTGGCCTTTGTATTGTTATGGATTGGGATACCGATCATCCTGCTGTGGATAGCCCGTATCCTGACCCGTACGATAGAGGCTGTCAGCTTGGGGGGCCTGAATCGCCTGGGCGGTGCATGCGTCGGTCTACTGAAATACATGATGATACTGAGTTGCGTGTTGAATGTGGCGGTCAGGGTTCATTTGATTTCAGACGGGAAGCAATGCGAATCGAGACTGTATTCTCCGGTGCAATCCTTGTCCGGTGTCCTGTTCGATTACTGCAAGTGCCATGTGACCAAGGCGGTTGAAAAGGCGGTTACGGGATATGATACAGTTGAAGAGCCCGATTCGGTGAGGTAAGTATACCTTATTATATAATACAATGAAGAGTGGGATGCGGTTGTAAGGAGAGAACTTACGGTGCATTCCTCTTTTCGGCTATATGACTGAAATATGGAGAAAGAGGAAGAGAAGAACAGGTTTGTGCGGGAGGTAGCCCAAAAGAAGTACGAATACGGGTTTACCTCGGATGTACAGACTGAAATCATAGACAAGGGATTGAACGAGGATGTGGTACGCCTTATTTCATCCAAAAAAGAGGAGCCGGAATGGATGCTTGAGTTCCGTCTGAAGGCGTATCGGTATTGGATTGCACAGGCTCCGCCGACATGGGGACATCTGAAGATGCCGGAAATAGATTATCAGGCGATATCTTATTACGCAGACCCAACCAAGGGGACGAAAAAGAACGGTCCGAACAGTTTGGACGAGATTGACCCGGAACTGATGAAGACTTTCGACAAACTGGGCATACCATTGGAAGAAAGGCTGGCATTGAGCGGTACGGCTGTGGATGCCGTGATGGATTCCGTGTCGGTGAAGACGACATTTAAGGAGAAGCTCTCCGAGCGCGGCATCATTTTCTGCTCCATCAGCGAGGCGGTGAGGGAGTATCCCGACCTGGTCAGACAGTATTTAGGTTCGGTGGTGCCTTATCGGGACAACTATTTTGCCGCGTTGAACTCGGCTGTTTTCAGTGACGGCTCATTTGTTTACATACCTAAGGGTGTGCGTTGCCCCATGGAACTCTCCACGTATTTCCGTATCAATGCAAGGAATACGGGCCAGTTCGAGCGTACCCTGATAGTGTGTGATGACGGCGGTTACGTGTCCTATCTTGAAGGGTGTACGGCTCCTATGCGCGATGAAAACCAGCTGCATGCCGCTATTGTCGAGATCGTGGTGAACGAAAATGCCGAGGTGAAGTACAGTACTGTGCAGAACTGGTATCCCGGAGATGCCGAAGGAAAGGGCGGTGTGCTCAATCTGGTGACGAAACGCGGTCATTTGCGCGGAGCGAACAGCAAACTTTCGTGGACGCAGGTAGAGACCGGGTCTGCCATCACATGGAAATATCCCAGTTGCGTGCTGAGCGGCGACAATTCCCAGGCCGAGTTCTACAGTGTGGCCGTCACCAACAACTACCAGCAGGCGGATACCGGTACGAAGATGATACACATCGGGCGGAACACGAAGAGTACGATTATCAGCAAAGGTATTTCGGCCGGTAAAAGTGAAAATTCCTACCGCGGGTTGGTGCGTGTTTCTCCCCGTGCCGACGGGGCGCGCAACTACAGTTCGTGCGATTCCCTGCTGTTGGGCAGCGAATGTGGGGCTCACACGTTCCCCTACATGGACGTGCAGAACGACACGGCCATCGTGGAGCACGAGGCTACCACCTCGAAGATTTCCGAAGAACAACTTTTCTATTGCAACCAGCGCGGCATTCCGACCGAGGAAGCCGTGGGGCTGATTGTGAACGGATATGCCAAGGATGTAATCAACAAACTGCCGATGGAGTTTGCCGTAGAGGCGCAGAAACTCCTGAATGTCTCTTTGGAAGGCACGGTAGGTTAAACCATATAAAAAGATGAAGACTATGTTAGAAATAAAAGGTTTGCATGCCGGTATCAATGGCAAGGAAATATTGAAAGGTATCGATTTGACGGTGAACCCCGGCGAGATACATGCGCTGATGGGACAGAACGGAGCTGGAAAAAGCACGTTGAGCAATGTGCTCGTGGGCAATCCCGCTTACGAAGTGACGGCAGGAACCGTGACGTTCAACGGCAAGGACCTGTTGGCCATGTCTCCCGAAGAGAGGGCGCACGAAGGGTTGTTCCTCTCCTTTCAGCAGCCGGTGGAGATACCCGGTGTATCGATGGTGAACTTCATGCGTGCGGCCGTGAATGCCAAGCGGAAATACCGCGGGCAGGAGCCGATGGCGGCGGGTGATTTCCTGAAGATGATGCGCGAGAAACGCAAGGTCGTGGAGCTGGACAGCAAACTGGCCAACCGTTCGGTCAACGAGGGCTTCAGCGGAGGCGAGAAGAAACGCAACGAGATTTTCCAGATGGCCATGCTTGAACCCACGTTGAGCATCCTCGACGAGACCGATTCGGGATTGGATGTGGATGCGCTGCGCATCGTGGCCGAAGGCTTTAACAAGTTGCGTACGCCGGAAACGTCGGCCATTGTCATTACGCATTACCAACGGTTGCTCGATTATCTGAAACCGGATGTGGTGCATGTGCTGCTTGGCGGACGTATCGTGAAGACCGGCGGTCCCGAACTGGCCACGGAGATTGAGAACAACGGTTTCGACTGGCTCAAACCGGAAGACAAACAGTAAAAAAGGATGAGGCGGAAGGGCGTCATCCGAGGCCATGCCGCAGATGAAGTCCTAAGCCTTTAATGCACGTTAAGATGAATCATAGCGAACAACAATATATCGAACTTTTTGCCGCTAACCGGGCTTTGATAGACCGACATTCCGCGCCTGTGCTCAATGCGCTGCGCGAAAGGGCTTTTGAAGATTTCCGGCGTTTGGGATTTCCTTCGCAGAAGGTGGAGCGCTATAAATATACCGATGTGTCCGGAGCTTTTGCACCGGACTACGGATTGAACCTGAGCCGGATTGACATCCCGGTGAACCCTTATGAGGCTTTCCGTTGCGATGTGCCCAATCTTAGCACCTCGCTTTATTTCACGGTGAATGACGCTTTTTACGACAAGGCCCTTCCGGCGGCGTCCCTGCCCGAAGGGGTAATGGTCTGTTCATTGAAGAAAGCGGCGGAGGTCTGTCCGGAGAAGGTGGCGGCTTGTTACGGCAAGTTGGCCCGTTCGGAGAAAGATGCCATCAATGCGCTGAACACCATGTTAGCTCAGGACGGACTCTTTATCTATGTGCCGCGCAACGTGGCGGTGGAGCGCACCATACAGGTGGTGAACATCATGCGTTCGGATGTCGACCTGATGGCGAACCGGCGCGTGCTCATCGTGTTGGAGGAAAATGCGCAGGCCCGCGTGCTGTTCTGCGACCACGCAGCCGATGACCGTAATTTCCTTGTGACGCAGGTTGTCGAGGCTTGTGTGGGTGAGAACGCCCGGCTGGAGCTTTACGAGCTTGAGGAGACCCATGTGAAGAACCGCCGTTTCAGCAACATGTACGTCGACCAGCAAAGAGACAGCTCCGTCACTCTCCATACGATTACCCTGCACAACGGCCTGACGCGCAACCGTGCCGACGTGACCCTTTCGGGCGAAAGGGCCGAAACGAATCTTTACGGCTGTGTGATTGCGGACAAGGAACAGCATGTGGACAACAATACGCTGATAGACCATCGTGCGGAGTATGGGGTGAGCAACCAGCTCTACAAGTATGTCATGGACGGCAGTTCGCAGGGTGCCTTTGCCGGGCGGATTCTTGTGCGGCAGGGTGCGCAGCACACCGTATCGAACGAACGAAATGCCAACCTGTGCGCCACGAAAGAGGCTCGTATGTACACTCAGCCCATGCTCGAAATCTATGCCGATGACGTGAAGTGCGCTCACGGTTCCACTGTCGGGCAGTTGGGCGAACAGGCACTGTTTTATATGCAGCAGCGCGGCATCAGCCGTGAGGAGGCACAGTTGTTGCTGAAATACGCCTTTGCCGTAGAAGCTATCGACGCCATCTCGCTTGAGGCGTTGAAAGACCGTCTGCACCATCTGGTGGAGAAACGTTTCCGCGGCGAACTGAGCAAATGTGAGGGGTGCAAACTTTGCAAGTGACACGTGGACTAAATAAGAGAAGACGATATGTACGACATGCAGGATATACAGAACATACGGAGTGATTTCCCGATATTGGGCCGTGAGGTGTACGGCCGGCCGCTGGTCTATCTGGACAATGCCGCCACGACGCAGAAGCCGCGTGTCGTGGTGGATGCCATGACAGAGGAGTATTACAATGTGAATGCCAATGTGCATCGCGGTGTGCATTTCCTTTCGCAGCAGGCTACGGAGTTGCATGAGGCCTCCCGCGAGACAGTGCGTCGCTTTCTGAATGCGCGCAGCTCGTCGGAAATCATCTTTACCCGCGGCACGACGGAAAGCATCAATCTTGTGGCCTATAGTTTCGGCGAAGCCTTCATGAACGCCGGCGATGAGGTGATTGTAAGCGAGATGGAACATCATTCCAACATCGTCAGCTGGCAATTGCTGCAGGCACGCAAGGGCATAAAGTTGCGTGTGGTTCCGGTGGACGACAACGGTGAGCTGCGGATGGACGAGTACGAACGGATGTTCACACCGCAGACCAAACTTGTGAGCATCACCCACGTAAGTAATGTGCTGGGTACGGTCAATCCGGTGGCGCGCATCATCGCAACGGCCCATGCCCATGGTGTGCCCGTGCTGATAGACGGCGCGCAGGGCGCGCCCCATTTTGCCGTAGACGTCCAGGCGCTGGACTGCGACTTTTATGCTTTCAGCGGACATAAGGTGTACGGCCCTACGGGCATCGGTGTGCTTTACGGCAAAGAAGAATGGCTCGACCGCATGCCTCCTTATATGGGTGGTGGGGAGATGATTCGCCGGGTGACGTTTGAGCATACGACATTCAACGAGCTTCCGTTCAAGTTTGAGGCCGGTACGCCGGACTATGTGGCCACCACCGGACTGGCACGCGCGCTGGATTATGTCTCTGCCTTAGGGATGGACCGCATCCATGCGCACGAACAGGCGCTCACCCGTTATGCGTTGGAGCGTATGCACGAAATCGAAGGTATACGTATTTTCGGCAACGCGGCAGAGCGTGATGCGGTAGTGTCGTTCCTTGTGGGCGACATCCATCATTTAGACATGGGTACGTTGCTTGACCGTCTGGGCATTGCCGTGCGCACGGGCCATCACTGTGCGGAGCCCCTGATGCGCCGTTTCGGTGTGGAAGGCACGGTGCGTGCCTCGTTCGGTCTGTACAATACGCGTGAGGAAGTCGACGCGCTTGTCGAAGGTATCAATCGTGTGCGGCAGATGTTCTGATTCCGCACAGCCCCATTTTTATTTGTCGACCTGTATGCAATCCGTTGCGTACAGGTCGATTTTTTTGCGTACATTTGTGGTGTCCGCCGTGGCGGACGCGAACGCAAAACACCGCTTATGCTATTACCATTTCTGAATCCTGATGTGACTGAGGCCGGTTGCGATGAGGCCGGACGGGGATGTCTGGCGGGTGCCGTCTACGCTGCGGCGGTCATCCTTCCGAAAGACTACCGGAACGAGATGCTCAACGACTCCAAGCAGTTGAGTGAGAAGAAGCGTTATCTGTTGCGCGAACAGATAGAACGCGATGCCGTGGCGTGGGCTGTCGGAGTGGTCTCTCCGCAAGAGATTGACGAAATCAATATCCTCAATGCTTCCTTCCTTGCCATGCACCGGGCGTTGGATGCCTTGACGGTGCGTCCCGATGCGCTGTTGATAGACGGCAACCGCTTCAAGCCTTATCGGGAGGTGCCTTATACCACGGTGGTGAAGGGTGACGGCAAATACATGAGCATTGCCGCGGCGTCTATTCTTGCCAAGACATACAGGGACGATTATATGCTTCGTCTGCATGAACAGTACCCCGTCTACCATTGGGATTCCAACAAGGGGTATCCTGCCAAGGCGCACCGTGAGGCCATCCGGCAGTACGGAACCACTCCCTATCATCGCATGAGTTATAACCTGTTGGGTGACGGGCAGCTCGAACTGTTCGGCCCCAACGACTGAATCTGACCGCAGGCATGGAATTAGGTATCTTTGAACGGCAGTTGCGGCTGATGGTGCTGTTGACGCAGAACCGTGAATATACGTTGGATGAACTGTGCTGCAAGCTGGACATGAGCCGGCGCACGCTTTACCGTTATCTGGAACTCTTCCGCGACATCGGTTTTGAAGTTGTGAAACAAGGCAATGTCTACCGGCTCGACAAGTCATCGCCCTTTTTCAGGGACATCACGCAACTGGTGCATTTCACCGAGGATGAAGCCCTGACGTTGCGCCATGTGCTCGACACCATGTCCGATACCGACATACAGGTGCGCCACCTTCGTCATAAACTGGAGCGGATATACGACTTCGGCATCCTGAATGTCATCGAGACGGACAGCGCGCAGGCCGGCAATCTGCAATGCCTGTACGAGGCCATGAAGCAACACCGGCAGGTCATTCTTCGCGATTACAGTTCGGCCAACAGCAACCGGATGAGCGACCGTGTGGTGGAACCTTACATGTTTCTGAACGGGCACAACGAGATACGCTGTTACGAGCTTTCCGGCGGCCAGAACAAGACTTTCAAGGTGAGCCGCATCGGACGTGTGGAGATGCTGGATTTGCTGTGGTGCCATGAGGAAGAGCATGCCAAAGTCTATACCGACCTCTTTCATTTCAGTGGGGAGAAGTTTTCTGTGGTGACACTGCGTTTGGGGCGCCTGTCGTGCAACCTGTTGAAAGAAGAATATCCGCAAGCCGCGCGCCTGTTACTGGCTGACGGACCGGACCATTGGCTGCTGACAACGGAAGTATGCAGTTTTCATGGCATCGGCCGTTTCGTATTGGGACTGCTGGAAGACATCGAGGTGGTGGATTCGCCCGATTTCCGGGAGTTTCTGCAGTGTAAACTTGAACTTTTAACAAAAAAACTTTCTTCTGTGTCGTAGATTGACACGGGCAGTCCGTTTCTTTGCCGTATAAAGTTAAACCTCTAAATGATACGGTTATGAAAAAAGAAATGGTTCTCCGTCCGGTTTCGTCCGGTTCCGAAAAGTATGAAGTTTCCCGTCCGTCTGCGTTTTCCGCATGGAAACATGTGGTGTTGAATAGTGCGCCACTCCTTTTCCTCTCCCGTTTTTACGGCCGTTTGTTGGATATGCCGGTCAGTCCCTTGCAGGCTTTTCATCTGACCCATGCCCAGATAGCTTTCTTCCTGATGGTGTTCCCGTTGGATATGTCCGTGGTTGTCCGTCTGTTGTTTACCGTGTGGTTTGGCCTGACGGTGTTGCATGGCCGGCGTGCCGGATTGAAGTGAATGCGTCGTGACGGTGGAAAAAATATAGGAGGCAAGGAATATGATGTTCATAGGAATCGTTATCTGGCTTGTCGGAACTTTCCTTTTGTTGGTGACGGGCCATGGAGATTGAAGGATGCCTTGTCCTGCGGGGCGTTTTTCGATTCCGGGTCTCCGCCCTGAATCATGAAATCCTTTATGACGCGGTGAAACAGCGTGCCGTCGAAGAATCCCGTTTCTTAATGCCCGATGTATACTCGTCATTTCCTATATGTATGGTGTACTTTCCACTTGGCGGAACCGGCAGGCCGGCAAATTTAAGACAGTGTGGCCTATTTCTGTCCCGTTATCATGAATTTCCCGGAGTAAACTTTTCCCAGGATTTCAATTCGGTAGCAATAAGTACCGCCGGGTAGGAAATTTAAATTCAAAGACATGCCTCCCTCCACTTTGTCACCATACATTTTCATGCCGTCCATTGTATATATGGAGAGGGTGAGCGGGATTTCGGTCAATGAATAAAGTGTGCCGTTCATGAATTTGAAGTCTTCACCAATTGTTTGTGTGGAGATGCTTAAGAGTTCCTGTTTGGAGGGGATAGCCCTGTCACCTAAGTATACGGTGTAGTTCCCGGCGCTGAACCCAGGTATTCGGATGTCTACCTCGTGAACCGCCATGCAGGTGCATATTTCGCCGACCGTATTGTCTTTGATTTGAATGATATCCTCCTCTGTCTGGCAAGTCAGGTAAGGCGTGCCACAACATATTAAATACCAGCTTCCTGTGATGTGTAGTGTGCCGTCCGGCAACAGCTCATAGCAGGCTGACTCTTCTTTATCGTTGGTTTCCACTTTTGTATAGCGTACAGCCTTGAAATCCTTACTATAGACCGGAAAACATACGCTCGCCAACCATGTTTCGCAATACATCAGTTGACTGCGGTTGGCCGATGGCTGCAGCGCGTTGCCAAACACGCCTTGGGAGAGTGAGCCTATGCCTTCTATCCAGCGGTCTTCATCCCCGCTTCCGTCAGTGGCGCGCAGTGTCAGGCATCGGTGAGATGGGGAGTTTTCTTCGAAATATTGAATGAATACGGTGTCCGATACGGCCACAACTTCCATCTGGCGGCCGTTTTCATCGGTGAATTGGGCGCCGAGGCTCAGGCTGTAATCAAATAGCAGGACTTCTTTTTGTTCGGTCTCGGAATAGCGGAATACTTTGTCCCCTTCTTGTCGGTAGAGATAACCGGATGGGGGTTCGTTGTAGCGGCCATCCTTCTTATAAACGGCTTTCGACAGGTTCAGCCATGTATACCCATTAAGTTCCTCTTTATTCGTCAACTCCCATTGCTGTATCTCATTTTTCTGTACATCATAAACCGTCCATGTTTTAAAGGAGTAATCATGCTCTTTGGAGATTGTGGTGAGCATGTCGTCCGCCATGCAGTTCATCCTGACTATGAGGAGAAATGCGGCTAAAAGATAAAATCGTTTCATAGACTTTTGTTTTTAATAGTTAGAGATTAAGATTTGTGGTAGGAATCCTGCAAAACAGCAAAGCCCGCTGACTTGCCGCCTTGGGGATTACTCAGAGAGATAGGCGCGATTCAAACCTCATTATACAAATTTTCCGCACTCCATTAAGAGTTGTTCGCAACCGCATCAATTGCTGTCGTTTATCGGTATTATATAATTGCTCGAAATATACAAATCTTTTCATTCATATTAACAAAAAAACGGTTAAAATAGTGTAAATAGCCAAATCGCTATATTTTAGCCGAATATTCGAGGCGGCCCGGCAATGACTCAACGTCCTTCTTTTTTATCCGAAACTTTCTTTCGCGCGTACGCGCACATAACAGGAGTTTTACTGAAAAACCCCTTCAGGGGTTCAGGCTGTCTGATAGTCAGTGTACTTATGCTGAAGGCACTCTTCAGTCTTACTAAAGGCCGTTTTGTCCGGGTTCATCATATTCATGTTGGCCAAATCCGGTGAATCCAAAGTCTTCTTACGGCTCTATCCGTCTAATGTGTTGGCGCCGTACATAAACCGGTCAAGAAAATCATTGGCACGATTATTCGGATAATTATTTTTTCCAAAGTGCAATTCAACGTGCAAATATTGCACTTTGGAACAGTTTTGACTGATTGCTTCTTGTTATATCGTTGTGCGATAGATTGTTATGTGCGGTAAATTCCCTTTTGGCCACCCGGAGAAAACTATAAATAAAAGTTTTATTTTCAAAAACAAAAGTTTTGGTTTCAGAAATAAAAGTTTCAGTTGTAAAAATAAAACTTTTATTTATAGTTTCGTGCGGCTCTTCCAGAGCCCGATCTGCATTTGCCATGCATTTCCTTGCCGGATGTACAAGGGAAACCACACGGCGGTATCCCTTGCCGGGATGAAGGGCCCGGACATGGCGGCCGTACACGAAAAGCGCAACCGTCGAGCCTCTTACGGAAACCCTGCAGGCTGTTGAAAAATATTTTTATTATAATAAGGTGTAGGTATGTAGGGAAATTCGTATCTTTGATGCCTGATTATGCGATGAGGATTCATGGAGGAAACAGTTTATCATATACCGGTGTTGCTGAAAGAAAGTGTGGACGGCCTGCAGGTGGTGCCCGACGGCATCTATGCCGACATGACTTTCGGCGGTGGCGGACATAGCCGGGAGATTGTTTCCCGGTTGGGAAGTAACGGACATCTGTATGCTTTCGACCAGGATGCCGATGCCGAGCGCAATGCGGTGCCCGATGCACGGTTCACGTTCGTGCGTAGCAATTTCCGCTATCTGAAGAACTGGATGCGCTACTACGGTGTGGAGCAGCTGGACGGGTTGATTGCCGACTTGGGCGTGTCGAGCCACCATTTCGACGACCCCGGCCGGGGGTTCTCGTTCCGTTTCGACGGTGTGCTGGACATGCGCATGAACCAGCGGGCCGAGCTGACGGCCGCCGATGTGGTGAACGATTATCCTGAAGACCGGCTGGCCGACCTGTTCCGCATTTACGGTGAACTGAAGAATGCGCGCCGTCTGGCGTCCCTGCTCGTGAAAGCCCGCAGCGGGAGGCGCATCGGGACCACCGCGGAACTGATGGACATCACCAAGGGACTGTTTGAACGCGACCGCGAGAAGAAGGAGACGGCCAAGATGTTCCAGGCCCTGCGCATCGAAGTGAACCGGGAGATGGACGCCCTGCAGGAAATGCTTTCGGCGGCCGCCGAACTGATTCGTCCCGGCGGCAGGCTGGTGGTGCTGACCTATCATTCGCTGGAAGACCGCATGGTGAAGAACCTCATCAAGACGGGTAATGTGGAGGGGCGGCAGGTGAAGGACTTTTATGGCAACGTGGAATGCCCGTTCCGTGCCGTGAACAACAAGGTGATTGTGGCCGACGAAGCCGAGCAGGCGAGAAATCCGCGCAGCCGGAGCGCGAAGCTGAGAATCGCAGAGAAGAAGTGAATACCAACAAGAGGGGGAATGAACATGGAAGAAACGAAAGACGTGCGGGAAGCGGAGATGGGGGAAGAGACGGCCGGAACGCACGGGGAAATTCCGGAAGAGGCCGGCGTGGAAGACACTGCGGCGGAGAGTGCTTCCTGTGAGGAAGAAAGCGGCACCGCCCTGTCGCCCATCAGAGAGTTTACGAAAAATGAAGGCGTGGAACAGCGTTCCAACCTGTCACTGCGCGAGATTCTCGGTGGAGACATACTGACCAACGGCTGGCTGAAACGCCAGATGGGGCTGATTGTGCTTTGTGCCTTCTTTGCCATCATCTATATCACCAACCGTTACTCGTCGGAGCAGGAAATCATCGAGATAGAAAAACTCAAGACGGAGCTTACCGACATGAGATACAGGGCCTTGACGCGCTCCAGCGAGCTCACCGTAAAGACCCGGCAGAGCCAGGTGGAGCAAAGCCTGAAAATGACGGGCGACAGCGTGCTGGAAAGTCCGAAGGAACCTCCTTATATCATTAAATCCAACCGTAGAGAAGAATGAATTTCGAAAGCAAGAAAGTCATGCCGAGGTATTTCGTCGTCATCGTACTGATGAGCATCGGCGGACTGTATATATTGGGGAACGCCGCATATTCCATGCTGGCCGAAAGCGATTACTGGACGGAAGTGAGCCGCAAGCTGGTGAAGGAAAATGTGCCTATACCGGCCAACCGCGGCAACATACTGTCAGCCGACGGACAGCTGATGGCCGGTTCGTTGCCGGAATTCAAGATTTACATGGACTACGTGGCTTCGGACAAGAACCCCGAAACGGCATGCAAGCTCCAGGCCTGGCGCGACAGCATGCTGAACGTCAAGATAGACTCCATCGCCGACGGGCTGCATGCCATATTCCCCGACAAGTCGGCCGCACATTTCAAGGAGCGGCTGAAGAAAGGGCAGAAACTGA
Source organism: uncultured Paraprevotella sp. (assembly GCA_900548345.1). GTDB lineage: Bacteria > Bacteroidota > Bacteroidia > Bacteroidales > Bacteroidaceae > Paraprevotella. The sequence goes on from URKA01000028.1 coordinate 19,699, forward strand.
AACGCCGCAACTGGCAGATATACGGCAAGCGAATCTCCTATATCCAGTACAAGGAGTGCAAGAAACTCCCCCTTTTCAGGGAGCGTCCCTTCAAGGGCGGATTCTATGCCGAGGAGTTCAACCAGCGCAGGAAACCTTACGGCTCGCTCGCGTCGCGCACGCTGGGTGCGTTGTATGCCAGCAAAGACTCCGCGCGCTACGGGCTGGAGCTGTCCTACGACTCCATCCTGCGCGGAAAGGAAGGCGTGTCCCACCGTGCCAAGGTGCGCAACAAATGGTTGAGTCTGGTCGACGTGCCCCCGGTGGACGGCAATGACATCGAGACCACCATCGACGTGTCGATGCAGGACGTGGCCGAGAAAACCCTGTTGAAACAACTGAAGGAAATCAACGGCGATGTGGGCGTGGTGATACTGATGGAGGTGGCCACCGGCGACGTGAAGGCCATCGTGAACATGACGAAATGCAGCGACGGCGTGTACCGCGAGGTGAAGAACAATGCCGTGTCCGACCTTATGGAGCCGGGGTCCACGTTCAAGACAGCCTCCATCATGGTGGCGCTGGAAGACGGGAAAATCACGAAGAACGACTTTATAGAAACCGGAAACGGGCAGTGGGAGATGCACGGCAGGGTGATGAAAGACCACAACTGGCGCAGGGGAGGCTACGGCCGTATCAGTGTGCCCGAAGTGCTGATGTATTCATCCAATGTCGGGGTGAGCCGTATCATCGACGACCACTACAGGAGCAATCCCGAAAAGTTCGTGGACGGATTGTACCGCGAAGGAGTGGGAATCCCGTTGCACCTGCCTTTGGCCGGCAGCGGGGAGCCGCGTGTGCGCCGTCCGCTTGCCGACGGCAGCAACTGGTCGAAGACGGCCCTTCCGTGGATGAGCATCGGCTACGAGACACAGATTCCGCCCATCGCCACACTGACCTTCTACAACGCCATCGCCAACGGCGGAAAGATGGTGAGGCCGCGTTTCGTGCGCGCCGTCCGCAAGAACGGCGAGGTGGTGCGCGAATTTCCGGTGGAAGTCATCAAGGAAAAGATATGTTCGCCCAAGACGCTTGCCGACATACAGGAAATCCTCGAAATGGTGGTCAGCAAGGGACTGGGCAAGAAAGCCGGTTGCAAGGATTTCAAGGTGTCCGGCAAGACGGGCACCGCGCAGGTGGCCCAGGGAAAAGGAGGATACCACGGCGGACGGATGAAATACCTCATCAGTTTCTGCGGCTATTATCCTTCCGACAAGCCTAAATACAGCTGCATAGTGGCCATACAGAAGTCCGGCCTGCCGGCTTCGGGAGGCGGACATTGCGGACCGGTGTTCAGCGAGATTGCCCGGAACGTGATGGCGCAGGGCGTGTTCAGGGATGTGGCCGAAGGTTCCGACTCCGCATCGGTGTTTGTGCCCGATGTCATGGCGGGCAACCTGGATGCCGCCGCAGCCGTGCTGCGCGAACTGTCCATTCCGGTGCGTCAGGACTGGAACAGCGACGAACCGGGGCGCATCGTGTGGGGGCGTGCCCTGAACAACGGCAACACGGTGTCGCTGCAATCCGACAAGACACCGATGGAGATTGTGCCCGATGTGACGGGCATGGGGGCCAAGGATGCGGTATACATGCTCGAAAGCCGGGGCCTGAAAGTGACGCTCGAAGGGGTGGGACAGGTTGTGGCACAGAGCCTTCCTCCCCATTCGAAATACCATAAAGGACAAACCATACATATCAAACTAAAAAGAAGAAAAGCGTAATGAAACTGGAAACATTGCTGAAAGGCATCGCCTGTGAGTTCGTACAGGGCGGGCCGCAACAAGATATTACCGGAGTGAACATAGATTCCCGTCAGGTAAAGCCGGGAGACATGTTCATCGCCGTGAGGGGAACACAAGCCGACGGACATGCCTATATCGGCAGTGCCGTAGAGAAGGGTGCGACGGTCGTCGTGTGTGAGGACGTGCCCGGCACGTTGGCCGAAGGAGTCACTTATGTCCGTGTGAAAGACACCGAGGGTGCGGTGGGCAGAATCGCCACGGCATTCTACGGAGACCCCACGTCGAAACTGCAACTCGTGGGTGTGACGGGCACAAACGGGAAGACCACCATCGCCACCTTATTATATAAGATGTTCCGCATGTTCGGTTACAAGTGCGGATTGTGCTCCACGGTGTGCAACTATATCGACGACGAGCCGGTGCCGACCGAACACACCACTCCCGACCCCATTACGTTGAACCGGCTGTTAGGGCGCATGGCCGACGAAGGATGCAAATATGCCTTCATGGAGGTCAGTTCGCACGCTGTGGCCCAGCGCCGCATCGCCGGCCTGAAGTTTGCCGGCGGAATCTTCACGAACCTGACGCGCGACCATTTGGACTACCACAAGACTTTCGAGAACTACCGCGATGCCAAGAAAGCCTTCTTCGACCAGTTGCCGAAAGATGCTTTTGCCGTGACCAATGTCGACGACCGCAACGGCATGATTATGGTGCAGAACTCGAAGGCTGCGGTGAAGACCTATTCCCTGCGGGCGGCAGCCGATTTCAAGGCCAAGGTGCTGGAAGAATCCTTCGAAGGCATGTGCCTGGATATCGACGGACGCGAAGTGAGCGTGTCGTTCATCGGACGGTTCAACGTGTCCAACCTGCTGGCCGTTTACGGTGCGGCGGTAGCCATGGGAAAACGGCCGGAAGACGTGCTGGTGGCACTGAGCGCGCTGCATCCCGTCAACGGACGCTTCGAGACTATCCGCTCCGAAAATGGAGTGACGGCCATTGTGGATTACGCCCATACGCCTGACGCACTGGTGAATGTGCTGTCCACCATCAATGAAATCCTGAAAAACCGCGGAGATGTGTATACCGTATGCGGTGCCGGCGGAAACCGCGACAAGGGCAAACGTCCGCTCATGGCGCAGGAAGCTGCCAAAAACAGCGACAAGGTCATCATCACCAGCGACAACCCGCGCTTTGAAGAGCCGCAGGACATCATCAACGACATGCTGGCCGGACTGGACAAGGAACAGCTTGCCCGTACACTCGCCATCACGGACCGCAAGGAAGCCATACGCACAGCCTGTATGATGGCGCGGCCGGGCGATGTCATTCTGATTGCGGGAAAAGGGCATGAGGATTACCAGGATGTGAAAGGCGTAAAGCACCACTTTGACGACCATGAGGTGGTTCGCGAATGTTTCGGCTTATAATCTCTTCGGCTTATGTTATACTATCTTTTCAGATTCCTCGGCGAATACGGTATTCCGGGCTCGCACATGTGGACCTACATCTCTTTCCGTGCCCTGCTCACACTGATATTGTCCCTGGTCATTTCGGTATGGTTCGGGGAGTATTTCATCAAGTGGATGAGGCAGCACCGGGTCAGTGAGGCGCAACGCGACAAAAGCATAGACCCTTACGGTGTGGAAAAGAAAGGCGTGCCCACGATGGGCGGGGTCATCATCATCGTCTCCACCATCCTGCCCTGCCTGCTCTTCGGCCGTCTGCGCAACATCTATATGATTCTGATGCTCGTCACGACCGTCTGGTTGGGCGCGTTGGGATTTGCCGACGATTACATCAAGATGAAAGTGTCCAAGGACGGTCTGCGACCTGTCTACAAACTGATCGGGCAGACCATTCTGGGCCTGATTGTCGGACTGACATTGTGGCTTAGTCCCGATGCCGTCATCCGTGAGAACGTATCCATACAAAAGATGAACGGTACGGAAGTCATACACAAGAGCGAAAAGGTGAAGTCGACCAAGACCACGATACCTTTTGTGAAAGACAACAACCTGGATTACGCCGAGCTTATGGGCTTTTGCGGAAAGTACAAGAGTGCCGCCGGCTGGTTCCTGTTCGTGGTGATGACCACGATTGTGGTCGTGGCCGTATCGAACGGTTCCAACCTGAACGACGGTATGGATGGCATGACAGCCGGCAATTCGGCCATCATCGGCGTGGCGTTGGGAGTGCTGGCCTACGTGTCCAGTCATATAGCCTTTGCCAGTTATCTGAACATCATGTACATTCCGGGCTCCGAGGAACTGGTGATTTTCGTTTGCGCTTTTGTCGGTGCCCTGATAGGTTTTCTGTGGTATAACGCCTATCCGGCTCAGATTTTCATGGGCGACACCGGCAGTCTGGCCATCGGCGGCATCATCGCCGTGACGGCTATCATCATTCATAAGGAACTGCTGATTCCGTTGATGTGTTTTGTCTTCCTGATGGAAAGCCTGAGCGTAATCCTTCAGGTGAACTACGCCAAGATGGGTAACAAGCGCGGAAAGAAGTGGAGGGTGTTCAAGCGCGCCCCGATTCATGATGCCTTCAGGGTGCGTCCGGGGCAGCTCGGACCGGATGTGAAGGTGCTGTGCAACTGGCCCAAGGGCTGCTGGCTGGAGTCGAAGATTACGGTGCGTTTCTGGATTATCACGATTATCCTGGCCGCCATGACGATAATTACGTTAAAAATCAGATAAGGAGTGTGAATCATGAAGAACAGGATTGTCATATTGGGTGCGGCGGAGAGCGGTGTGGGAGCTGCTGTCCTGGCCCGGAAGAAAGGATTTGATGTCTTTGTTTCCGACATGGGGAAAATCAAGCCCCGCTATGCGGATATGCTCGACAGCCATGATATTCCGTGGGAAGAAGAACGGCATACGGAAGAAATGATACTGAATGCGGACGAAGTGATTAAGAGTCCGGGGATTCCCGAAAACGCACCGATGGTGGTCAGGCTGAAAGAGGCCGGCATACCCGTCATCTCCGAAATCGAGTTCGCAGGCCGGTATACGGATGCCAAGATGATATGTATCACGGGAAGTAACGGCAAGACAACGACCACATCGCTGATATATCATATTTTCAAGAATGCGGGCTACAATGTAGGGCTGGCCGGGAACATAGGGCAGAGCCTTGCCTTGCAGGTGGCGGAGTGCGATTATGATTATTATGTCATCGAACTGAGCAGTTTCCAGCTGGACAACATGTACCGGTTCAGGGCGAATATCGCTGTGCTGTTGAACATCACTCCCGACCATCTGGACCGCTACGACAATTGTATGCAGAACTATGTGGACGCGAAGATGCGCATACTGCAGAATCAGGAAGAGACCGACGCTTTCGTGTATTGGAATGACGACCCTGTCATACAGAAAGAACTGGCCAGATACGACATCAAAGCGAAGAAGTGTCCTTTCTCCATATTGAAAAAGGAAGGTATGATAGGTTATATCGCCGACGGACAGTATGTGTTGGAATCTCCCGAACCTTTCAATATGGAACAGGAAGCCCTGGCGCTGGAAGGCAAGCACAATATGTACAATTCCCTTGCCGCAGGAATCACGGCAAGTCTGGCCGGTATCAAAAATGAGGTGATACGCAAGAGTCTGGGCGACTTCGAGGGTGTGGAACATCGTCTGGAAAGAGTGACCCGTGTGAGAGGAGTGGATTATATCAACGACTCCAAAGCCACCAATGTGGATGCGTGCTGGTATGCGCTGGAAAGCATGAAGACACCTACGGTGCTGATTATAGGAGGGAAGGACAAGGGAAACGACTACCGTGCCATTGCCGACCTGGTGAAACGGAAATGCGTAGGTCTGGTGTATCTGGGGGCCGACAACAGGAAACTCCATGATTTCTTCGATGGTTTCGGCATTCCTGTGGCAGATACGCACAGCATGAAAGAATGTGTGGAGGCGTGTTACAAGATGGCGCGTCCGGGCGATACGGTCCTGCTGAGTCCGTGTTGTGCAAGTTTCGACCTGTTCAAGAATATGGAAGACAGGGGCGAACAGTTCAAGACGTTGGTGAGAGCTTTATAAACAAAGGAAGGAGACAGTATGGTCATATCTGCGAAAGTATTGAAGAAGTGGAGGTTGTTCGAGGGAGACGGGGTCATCTGGATGATACTTTTCTTCTTGGGGCTTATCTCCATTATCGAAGTGTATAGTGCATCCAGTAACATGAGCTACATGACAGGCAATTACTGGAAGCCCATCTTGCAGCACGCGTCTTATCTGATAGTGGGCGTGATGGCCACCGTCCTGATACATAAGATACATTGCCGCTATTTCAAGTTGATACCGGTGTTCGGCATCCCTTTGTCCGTGCTTATGCTGATAGTGGCCATGTTTACGGCGAAAGTCAATAACGCCAGCCGTTGGGTGGCCTATGCCGGGATCAGTTTCCAGCCTTCCGAGATAGCCAAAGGGGTGTTGATTGCCACGGTGGCCATGATTCTGTCCAGCATGCGGGATGAAAAGGGCGCGCAGAAGAGCGCCTTCAAATGGGTCCTGGTTATCACCGCTGTCATTTGCGGACTGATAGCTCCGGAGAACTTCTCCACAGCCGCCATGACATTCCTGGTCGTACTGGTGATGATGTTTGTAGGAGGAGTGCCTTGGAAACAGTTGGGAACGTTGTTGGGCATCATGGTCATTTCCGGCGCCTGTCTGTTTTCCTTTTTGCGGTATGCGCCGGATTCAACGATAGATTCGTGCAGCGAACTACCCGGCATGCACCGTCTGCCTACGTGGGCGAGTCGCGTGCGTGGCAGTGGGGATGTGCCGATCAACGCAAAGGATTATGACATCACGAAAAATCCGCAGGTGACGCATGCCAGGATAGCCATCGCCACTTGCAACGTCATAGGGCGCGGGCCGGGAAACTCGGTGGAACGGGATTTCCTTCCGCAGTCTTTTTCCGATTTCATCTATGCGATTATCATAGAAGAACTCGGACTTGCCGGCGGTGCCATGGTGATGTTCCTGTACATCGTATTGCTGTTCCGGGCGGCCCGTATTGCGGGACGGTGCGAGAGAAACTTCCCTGCGTTCCTGGTGATGGGACTTGCTTTGATGCTGGTGACACAAGCCATGATTAACATGGCGGTGGCGGTGGGTGTCTTTCCTGTGACGGGACAGCCTCTTCCGTTAATCAGTAAGGGCGGAACGTCCACCATGATTAACTGCGCATATATCGGAATTATTTTAAGTGTGAGCCGCTCTGCCAAAAAGAAAGTTGATGAGACGGTTACGGAAACCGACGAGTGAGGGCGCGGAGGCGTTGCGTGGATAAAATAAAAAGGAAGAAATAGATAGAAATAGCGGATTTATTATTATTTTTGCTGATAAAAAGATAGCGGGATGAAAGAAGATTTGAGAATTATCGTAAGTGGTGGCGGAACCGGTGGGCATATCTTTCCTGCTGTGTCGATTGCCAATGCGGTGAAAGCCCGTCATCCGGAAGCGGAGATTCTGTTTGTCGGTGCGGAAGGCAGAATGGAAATGAAGCGTGTGCCGGCTGCCGGATATCCCATCAAGGCTTTACCGATATGCGGGTTCGACCGGAAGCATCTGTGGAAGAACATAGCTGTGCTCTTCAAGATTATGAAAAGCCGCCGTATGGCCAAACGGATCATCCGGGACTTCAAACCGATGGCCGCGGTAGGAGTCGGAGGCTATGCCAGCGGACCTACGCTGAATATGGCTGCGGCCATGGGAATCCCGACGTTGATTCAGGAGCAAAACTCTTATGCCGGCGTGACGAACAAACTGTTGGCAAAGCATGCGGACAAGATATGTGTCGCCTATGAAGGTATGGAGCGCTTCTTCCCGAAAGAAAAGATTATACTGACCGGTAACCCGGTCCGCCAGGGATTGCTGGCATACACCAAAAGCCGTGAAGAGGCCATGGCACGGTTCGGCATGGATGCCGGAAAGAAAACGGTATTGCTGATTGGCGGAAGCCTTGGGGCGCGGACGCTGAACGAAAGTGTATTGGGCAACTTACAGTTGATAGCCGAATCAGGGGTACAGATGATATGGCAGACGGGAGCCTATTATTTTGAACGGATACAGGAACGACTGAAACAAAGCGGGAAGCCGGAGAATCTGTTCGTAACCGATTTTATTGCTGATATGGAAGATGCGTATGCGGTGGCAGACCTCGTGATTTCCCGTGCGGGAGCAAGCAGTATCTCGGAATTGTGCCTGCTTGGCAAACCTGTGATACTCGTTCCCTCGCCCAATGTGGCGGAAGACCATCAGACAAAGAATGCCCTGGCGCTGGTCAACAAGCAGGCTGCGCTTTACGTGAAAGATGCGGATGCGGTGTCGGAACTGGTGGATATGGCTGTACGTGTCGTGCAGGATGAAGAGAAACTGGCCTCTTTGAGCAAGAATATCAAGACGATGGCGTTTTCCGACTCTGCCGACCGTATTGCAGAAGAGGTCTGTAAATTAGCCGTTGCATACAGAGACAGAAAAAAATAAAGTCATGGAGTTGAATGAGATTAAAGCCGTATACTTTGTGGGAATAGGGGGGATTGGAATGAGTGCCATTGCCCGCTTTTTCTTGCATACCGGTGTTGTGGTGGGAGGGTATGACAGAACGCCTACCGAACTTACGGAGAAACTTTCGGAAGAAGGTGCCTTGATTCATTATGAGGAGAATGTAAGGCTGATTCCTGAGCCTTGCAGGGACAAGGCGTCTTGTCTGGTGGTATATACACCTGCCATTCCGGAAAATCATCAGGAGCTGGTTTATTTCCATGCACATGGATTCGAGGTGGAAAAACGGGCGCAGGTCTTGGGCCGGTTGACGCATTCGCATAAAGGTCTGTGTGTGGCAGGAACACATGGAAAGACCACAACTTCGTCCATGACGGCACATCTGTTGCATCAGAGTCATGTAGATTGCAACGCCTTCCTGGGAGGGATTACGAAGAACTACGGGACAAATTATATTTTATCGGAGAAAAGTGATTTCGTGGTGATAGAAGCGGATGAGTACGACCGCTCTTTCCATTGGTTGAGGCCGTTTGCCAGTGTCATCACGGCTACAGATCCGGACCATTTGGATATATACGGAACGAAGGAGGCTTATCTGGAGAGTTTCCGCAAATATACCTCATTGATTCTGCCGGGCGGTTATCTGATTCTTCATGAGGGACTGGAGCTGCAGCCTGATACGCAGGATGGTGTGACTGTCTATCGTTACAGCCGTGAACATGGCGATTTTCATGCGGATAATATCCGTATAGGAAACGGGGAGATAGAGTTTGACCTGGTGTCTCCCATAGAGAATATAAGGAACATCCGGCTGGGAGTACCGGTAGGTATCAATATAGAGAACGGAATTGCGGCCATGGCTTTGGCGCAAATCAGCGGATTGTCATCGGATGAAATCAGGCAGGGTATGTCCTCGTTCCGGGGAGTGGACCGCCGTTTTGATTTCCAGCTGAAGACCGATAAGGTCGCCTTCCTGACGGATTATGCACATCATCCGGCCGAGATTCGCCAGAGCGTCATTTCCGTCCGTGAGATTTATAAGGACAAAAAGATTATGGGAGTCTTCCAGCCTCATCTCTACACGCGTACAAGGGATTTCTACGCCGACTTCGCCGACAGCCTTTCCTTGTTGGACGAGGTGCTTCTCGTGGATATATATCCGGCGCGTGAGCAGCCGATTCCGGGAGTGACCAGCAAACTGATATATGATTGTCTGGCATCAGGGGTGAAGAAGCAGATGTGCCATAAGGAGGATGTGCCGGAAATGGTGCGGCGTTCGGATGCCGATGTATTCATTGTATTAGGGGCCGGGGACATTGAGTCTTATGCGGCACGTATAACTGAAATATTGAAAGAAAGATGATAAAGAAACTGGCCGTTGTATTCCTGTTGCTGGGACTGGCCTGCTATTTTGTAGCGGCTGTCACGGTGTTGAACAAACCCAAGGACGGGCTTGTCTGCAATGGCGTTGAGGTTTATGTGGAGGATAGTCTGCAGACCGGCTTTATCAAGATGAAGGAGGTTGAGAAGATGTTGGATGAGCGGAAATGCAATCCTAAGGGCAAATTAATGTCCGAAGTATCTTTGAAACTGATAGATTCGGTGTTGTTGAAGAATCCTTATATCGAGGATGTCATGAGTTATAAGACTCCCGGTGGGAAGGTATGTATAAGTGTGAGGCAACGACTTCCGATTCTTCATGTGATGCCGGATAACGGGCAGAGTTACTATCTGGACCGTACGGGCCGCCAGATGCCGAAGTCATCTTATTACGCTAATCTGGTGGTGGCCACCGGGCATATAACCCCACAGTATGCCCGCCAAAACCTTACCCGCCTGGGGAAAATCGTACAGGATGATGAGTTCTGGAGCAATCAGGTTCAACAGATTTATGTGGCGGATAACGGTGAGGTGGAACTGGTGCCCAGAGTCGGTGAACATACGGTATTGTTGGGGACGCCTACACGGGTAGAAGAAAAATTGGCCCGGTTGAAAGAGTTTTATACGGAAGGGTTGAATAAGGTGGGATGGAACAAATATTCTGCGCTCAACCTGAAGTATGACAATCAAGTTATCTGTAAGAAAAAATAGAAAGATATGGCTGTAGAGAAAGAGATTATTGTGGCGATAGAATTCGGTTCATCTAAGATAAGGGGGATAGCCGGATGTAAGAATATAGATGGAAGTATTCAGATTCTGGATGTGGAGCAGATGGATGCCAGAAACTGGATTCGTAAGGGTGTGGTATACAATATCGACAAAACGGAAATGTGCCTGCGGAATATCACGGAGAAGCTGGAAGCTGAACTGGATGTACATATAGCCCGTGTTTATGTAGGCATTGGCGGAAAGTCGTTGAGAACGAGAAAAAATACCGTGTCACGTCAGTTCGCCACCAAGACTATTATTTCTCAGGAGTTGGTTGATTCGTTGTATCGGACGAATAAGAACATTTCTTATCCCGGTTATGAGATTCTTGATGTCATTCCTCAGGAGTTTCGGGTGGGGATAGACATGACAACAGAGCCTGTCGGAGTGCTCAGCAACCATATCGAAGGAACATATTTGAATGTAATTGCCAAGAGTGAGGTAAAGGAATATATTGTCAAGAGCGTGGAAGCATGCGGCCTGGAGATTGCCGGATTCTTTATTGCGCCGATGGCATTGGCTGAAAGTGTGCTGACGGAAACCGAAAAGCGTTCAGGGTGTACATTGGTTGATTTTGGCGCGGAAACTACAACAGTGGCTGTGTACAAGAATAACTTGTTGCGTCATTTGGCGGTCATTCCTTTGGGTGGAAACAACATCACGATGGATATATCCAGTTTGCAGATGGAGGAAGAGGACGCTGAGAACCTGAAGGTGAAGTATGGTTCTGCATTTAGCGAGCAGAGCCGTGAGGAACTTTCAAAGAATCTGCTGATTAACAACGGACGTACGATAGAAGAGCGCACTCTGGTGGATATTGTGGAGGCGCGTGAAGAAGAAATCTTGGGCAATGTGGCCACACAAATCCGCAACAGCGGTTTCCAGGACAAACTTATTTCGGGAATCGTTATCTCCGGTGGAGCTGCAAATCTGAAGAACGTGGATAAGGCTGTTGCCAATCGCATCAAGACGGAGAAAACCCGTTTTGCACGGATAGTTCCTTTGTCGTTGTCGGCTGTTCGTCCGGAGCAGTTGGTGAAAGACGGTACGCTGAATACCTTGCTTTCCCTGTTGAATGTAGGGAAGATGAATTGTGTGGAAGCCAAGGCTGTTGAAGGAACGGTGGAACAGTCGGCGGAAGAAAGCGAAGAGGTTCGTCAGGAAGAAGTCAACGACCATGTTGATACTGTGACGGAGCCTGTTCAGGATAAAGAAGACGAGGCGAAAGTAGAGGAAAAAGAAAAAGAGAAGAAGCCCAAAACTCCCAAAATCGGTGCATTTAAGAAATGGTTGCAGAAGATGACGGATGCGATTACGGCTGAAGAATAAAATATAAAAAAGAATGGTTATGCAGAACGATACAGATATCCGGTTCAATTTCAAGACAAATAGTCCGAGCATCATCAAGGTTATCGGTGTGGGGGGCGGTGGTGGTAATGCCGTCAACCACATGTATAAGGAAGGAATTCATGATGTGAGTTTTGTGTTGTGCAATACTGATAATCAGGCCTTGAATGATTCGCCTATACCGACCCGCCTGCAATTGGGCACGGAAGGACTCGGAGCGGGCAACCGTCCGGCACGTGCGAAAGAGGCTGCCATGGAAAGTCTGGATGATATCAAGGCGATGTTGAATGATGGTACGAGGATGGTGTTCATTACAGCAGGTATGGGGGGCGGAACCGGTACTGGGGCGGCGCCTGTCATTGCGCAGTGTGCAAAGGAAATGGGCATTCTGACAGTCGGTATTGTTACGATTCCTTTCCGTTTCGAGGGTATCAAGAAGATTGACCAGGCACTTGACGGTGTGGAGGAAATCTCCAAGCATGTGGATGCCTTGTTGGTAATCAATAATGAACGTTTGCGTGAGATATATCCCGAACTGACCGTGCTGAATGCTTTCGGCAAGGCGGATGATACTCTTTCTGTCGCCGCCAAGAGCATTGCGGAAATCATTACGGTTCACGGATTGATAAACCTTGACTTCCAGGATGTGACGACCGTGTTGAAAGACGGCGGTGTGGCTATCATGAGCACGGGCTACGGTGAAGGAGAGGGGCGCGTGAAGCAGGCCATTGAAGATGCCTTGCATTCCCCCTTGCTGAATAACAACGATATATTCAACTCCAAGAAAGTGCTGTTGAGTATTTCTTTCTGTGACCAGGCCGAGGGAGATCTGACCATGGAGGAGATGACCGAAGTACACGAGTTCATGAGCAACTTCGGGGACGATGTGGAAACCAAGTTCGGGTTGGCTACAGATGCAACGTTGGGCAAGAAAGTGAAGATTACCGTACTGGCCACCGGATTCGGGTTGAAAAACGTACCGGGTATGGATTCGGTAATCGCCAAACGAGGCCTGGAGGATGAAGAGGACAGGGCGCAAAACGAAGAAGCCGAAGTGAGGAAGGCTGAGCGGCGCAGTGAGTTTTATACTCACGACAAGAATCTGCGGGATATCAGACGTCCGCACCATCTCTATATTTTCAACGAAGAAGATTTGGACAACGATGAGATTATTGCCATGGTGGAGGATACGCCGACCTATAAGCGCAGCAAGGAAGTGCTGAACAGTATCAAGGGCAAGTCGAACCAGAATTGTGCCTTTGCGGACGCGGTGACAGCAGAGGGTAATGACGAAGAGAAATCAATGATTGTATTTTAAAATAAGGAAAGGAAACTGAAAATGACACTTTTTGAACAAGTAAGCAAGGATATCGTTGCGGCTATGAAAGCCAAGGACAAAGTGGCGCTGGAGGCATTGCGGAATATCAAGAAGTTCTTTATCGAAGCCAAAACCGCTCCGGGGGCCAATGATGAACTGACGGATGAGGCTGCATTGAAGATTTTAGCGAAGTTGGCCAAGCAAGGCAAGGACACTGCCGCATTGTACGTAGAGCAGGGGCGTCAGGACCTGGCTGATGAGGAGCTGGCACAGGTGGAAATCATCAACCGTTACCTGCCCAAGCAGCTATCTGCAGAAGAACTGGAAACGGAAATCAAGGCCATTATCGAGTCCGTTGGTGCGACAAGTGCCAAGGATATGGGTAAGGTAATGGGGGCTGCCACCAAGAAACTGGCCGGGAAGGCCGAAGGAAAGGCTATCAGTGAATTGGTAAAGCGTCTGTTGGCGTAAAGCAATACATTGCTGGCGGAAGATATATAGGCCATACATGACATATTGTTCTCATGAACTTGCCATGTATGGCCCTTTTTCTAAATAAACATTAAAATAAACCTAAAAAGTCTTGTTGTCTTATGAATTAATTCTATTTTTGTATAAGGGTATTTAATTTTTAATGTAATGTGGGGTAGTAGTTTGAAAAAGGTTTGTATGGGCTTGTGCGGCATATTGATGTTCGGGAGTGTTTGGGCTTCCGGTGTCAAGGGGAAGCCTCACAAAGGCGATTCCGTACCAGGAAAAAGCACCTTTTTTGAATATCAGAACGTATACAGGGTCAGAAAATTATCTACGGTGTATCCTGTAGAGGTCAAGAGAAAAGGCAGTTCTCTGCTGGTGACCAGCGAGCAGCCACAGATGTTGCCCATATATAAAAGCAATGGCGTTTTTTACGGTCTGTTCCGTCTGAACAAGGGAACGAATTGGATTAGCGGGCTGCCCCGCGGTACTTATATTATCAATAATTTAAAGTTTACCCTGTCCTAAAAAGCATTTTTATCGTTTTTATTGGATATATTCAAAAAGTTCACTTACTTTTGTAGACGAAATAAAACGAATGTGTATGCCAGATAAAGCCACAACATTGATTGATTTGGATAGGATTGTCCGCGACCGTGCGGGGAATAAGGCTAAATTCATACCGAAGTTTCTTGTCAATTGGCTTAAACGGACGATACATCAGGACTTTATCAATGAATATCTGAGGCGGGGATATGTGGGTGTAGACTTCTGCGAGCATTGTCTGGAATACCTGGACGTGAAAGTGGAAGTAGAGGGAATGGAACATATTGCCGACAGTTCACGTAAATACACATTTGTTTCCAATCATCCCTTGGGGGCGATTGACGGCGTTACATTGGGTATGGTGTTAGGACGCCGTTTCGACGGTAACATCAAATACCTGGTGAACGACTTGTTGATGAATCTGGAAGGGCTGGCACCATTGTGTGTGCCCATCAACAAGTTGGGCAAGCAGGCAAGAAACTTCCCCCAGATGGTAGATGCAGCCTTCCGTTCCGACCATCAGATGGTTATGTTTCCGGCAGGCATCTGTTCGCGCAGGATGAAAGACGGACAGATTCGCGATTTGCCGTGGAACAAGACGTTTATTACCAAAAGTGTGGCCACGCAACGCGATGTGGTACCCATACATTTTATCGGCAGGAACTCCGACCGCTTTTATTCCATTGCCGAATGGTGCAAGAGGTTACGTCTGAAATTCAATCTGGCGATGCTTTTTCTGCCCGATGAGATGTACCGTAGCCAGCACGGTTCGTATCGTGTCATTATCGGGGAGCCTATTCCGTGGACCACGTTTGACAAGTCGAAAACGGCGCATCAATGGGCGCAGGAAGTGAAAGAAAAAATATATACTTTGAAATAGAGAGAGAAAAGCAATTCAATATGGAAGACATCATTGCTCCGGTGGACAAGGCACTGTTGAAAGCTGAACTGACTGCCGACAAAAGGTTACGTTACACGAATAAAAGCCATAATGAGATTTATGTGGTGACATGGCAGAATTCGCCCAATGTGGTGAGGGAAATCGGGCGTTTGCGCGAGATTGCATTCCGGGCAGCCGGTGGTGGAACGGGCATGTCGATAGACCTTGACGTGTTCGACACGATGGAGAATCCTTATAAGCAACTGATTGTATGGGACCCCGAAGCGGAAGAAATACTGGGCGGATACCGCTATCTTTTGGGCAAAGATGTGAAGGTGCGTGAGGACGGGCAGCCTATATTGGCCACTTCGCACATGTTTCATTTCTCCGACAGGTTCATGAAGGACTATATGCCTTATACGATAGAGTTGGGACGTTCGTTCGTTACGTTGGAGTATCAGAGCACGCGTGCCGGTTCGAAAGGGCTTTTCGCGCTCGACAACTTGTGGGACGGGCTGGGTGCGCTGACCGTGCTGGTGCCTGATGTACGCTATTACTTCGGAAAGATGACGATGTATCCGTCTTATAACCGTTTCGGACGCGACATGATACTCTATTTCCTGAAAAAGCATTTTGAAGACAAGGACAAGTTGATTGTGCCGATTAATCCCTTGCAGCTGGAAGCCGACGGCGAGGTGCTGAAGAGCCTTTTCGTGAAGGATGATTTCAAGGAGGACTACAGGATTCTGAATACCGAGGTACGCAAGCTCGGTTACAACATTCCGCCTTTGGTCAATGCCTATATGGGGCTTTCGCCCACCATGAAGATGTTCGGAACGGCCATCAACGATGAGTTCGGCGATGTGGAAGAGACAGGCATCCTGATTGCCGTCGATGAAATCCGCGAAGAAAAGCGCCGCCGCCATATCGCCACGTTCTGCGGACGGGAATAGGATTGTGTAGATTAAAGACTTTTAAACTGGAAATATCATCGGAATGGATACTCCATTCCGATGATATTTTTATTCTGCACATTTCGTGGTATAGTTTCCGGTTTTTACGATGTATAATCCGGAAGGTAGTGGGATGATTTCTGAGCCTGTATTTGCAATCCTTTTACTATATACGCATTTCCCTTGTATGTTGACCAAATAGAACAGGAGAATCAGACATACAAACCATAATCAAGCAAACCAAGAGCAAAATTCTTGAACTCGCCATTCATGGAAAACTTGTTCCACAACCCCCGAATGACGAGCCTGTTTTGGAATTGCTCAAACGAATAAATCCAAAGACGGAAATCACTTGTGATAACGGGCATAGTGAGAAGTTACCGCAAGGATGGAGCATCACTGAACTGACAAACTTAGCGGACATAAAAAACGGATATGCTTTCAAAAGTTCAAATTATATATCTTCAAATGGTGTTCGCTTGATTCGTATTGCAAATGTTCAAGATGGATATATCGAAGATAAAATGCCTCAGTTTTATCCTTTTGATAAGATGAAAGCGCTGAAAGATTTTATGCTGACAGAGGGCGACATCCTGATGTCTCTAACTGGGAATGTTGGACGTGTGGGAATTTTAACAAATGAACTATTGCCAGCAGCTCTTAACCAACGTGTGGCATGTATTAAAGAACATCCTAATATTATTGCTAAGAAGTTTTTATTTTATACATTTCAGACAAGCAACTTTTCCAAAGATTGTGTGAAATCAGGGAAAGGGGTTGCACAGTTAAATATTAGCACCGAATGGCTAAAACATTACTTCATTTTAATACCACCTCTTACCGAACAACAACGCATCGTTCAAAAGATAGAAGAACTATTCTCAGTTCTTGATAATATTCAAAATGCCTTAGAAGTGTAATCAAATACACTTCTAAGGGCTAATGTAACTTTACCAATTCACCACTTTATCCACAATCTTCTGTTGTTCGCTGGCAGTTCTTCGAAGATAGATACGAGTGGTCTCTATGCTTTCATGCCCCATAAGGTCGGCAAGCAGAGCAAGGTCGTTAAAGCGGTCAAGGAAGTTTTTTGCAAAACGGTGGCGGAATGAATGAGGATAAACAACCTCCTTATTCATTCCGTATTTTTCAGCAAAATGTTTGAGTTGGGAAGCGATTCCGCGAGTGGTAATGCGCTGACCGAAACGGTTCAAGAAGATATAGCCGGATGTCATGCCTTGATTCTTCAACCACTTTTCTGCTTCAGTTCGTAGATTCTTGGGGATGTATAGCCGTCGAATCTTTCCGCCTTTGCTATACAGGTCAAGATAACCCACTTTGATATGTTCCGCTTTGATGTGGAGCAATTCACTAACACGTGCCTCGGTGGCAGCCATGAACCACACGATGAAATACCACTCTTCATAGCCATCAGCTTTAAGCCTGGCTTTGAGAAATTTGTAATCGGCATCACTGATTACATTTTCCAAAAAGTTCTTTTGTTGCACCTTTACGAACTTCACTTTCAGCTTCTCCTGTTTTGTAAACTCTAGGAATTTATTGATTCCTTGTAAGCGCAGGTTCACTGTCTGCGGTTTGAAGTTCTCCACCAAATACCCCTTGTATGCTAAAAGGTTCTTCTTATTTACTTCCCCATAATGATTGAGAAAATACTGCACCGTCCACACATAGGATGTGACGGTGTTCTTGGCGAGATTACTCTTTGCCAATTGTTTTTTGAATTTTGTTACCATACTACATTGAATTAGAATGAATATGGTAATAATATAAAGGTACGTATCGGGCAGTATGGGAAGATGCCGTTTGAGATTCCAAATAGTTGGCTATGGTTAAGTCATAATGATATACTTGAAATATCTGGCGGTTCACAACCTGCAAAAAGTTATTTCAAAGAGACTCCTGAAAATGGGTATATTCGCTTATATCAGATAAGGGATTATGGTGAACATCCTGTACCTGTTTATATACCGATAGAACTGGCATCAAAGACAACGCAAAAGGGGGATATTCTGTTGGCTCGTTATGGGGGCTCATTAGGTAAAGTTTTTATAGCCGAGGATGGCGCGTATAACGTTGCTATGGCTAAGGTTATATTAAAGTTTGAGCATTTATTAGATAAAGAGTTTGTATATTTCTACTATTTGTCAAAACTTTATCAGGATAAATTACAAACTATATCACGAACTGCACAAGCTGGTTTTAATAGTTCGGACTTTGAGGATATGTATTTCCCTCTTCCACCGATAGAAGAACAACAACGTATTGTACATAGAATAAAAAGTCTGTATTTAGCCATTGACAATATACAAAAAGCCTTAGAAGTGTAATGCACTTCTAAGGGCAATAAAATTTACCAATTCACGACCTTGTCCACAATCTTTTGTTGTTCGCTTGCAGTTCGACGTAGATAGATACGGGTAGTTTCTATGCTCTCATGTCCCATTAGGTCGGCAAGCAAGGCAAGGTCGTTGAAGCGGTCGAGGAAGTTCTTTGCAAAACGATGACGGAATGAATGGGGATATACAACATCCTTGTTCATTCCGTATTTTTCTGCAAAATGCTTTAGCTGTTGGGCAATGCCACGTGTAGTTATTCGCTCGCCAAAGCGGTTGAGGAAAATGTATCCAGAAGAACGCCCTTGTTCCTTCAACCATTTTGTGACTTCTGTCCTCAAATTCTTTGGGATATATAAACGGCGCACTTTACCGCCCTTACTATAAAGGTCAAGATGCCCAATGTGTACATGTTCTGCTTTTATATGCAACAATTCGCTGACACGTGCCCCTGTAGCAGCCATAAACCATACAACGAAGTACCATTCATCATAACCATCGGCTTTGAGTCGTGCTTTAAGGAATTTATAATCCGCATCACTGATTACATTCTCCAAAAAGTTCTTTTGCTGAACTTTCACAAACTTCACTTTTAACTTTTCTTGCTTGATAAACTCCAAATACTTGTTGATGCCTTGTAGCCGCAAATTGACAGTTTGAGGTTTGAAGTTCTCCACTAAATACCCTTTGTAGCCTAAAAGATTCTTTTTGTTGACTTCCCCATAATGACAAAGAAAATACTGTACCGTCCATACATAAGAAGTAACGGTGTTCTTTGCCAAATTACTTTTGGCAAGATAGCCTTTGAATTTTGTTACCATATTACACTAAATTTAAAATGAATACGGTATCAATATAAAGAAGGCGTATCGGGCATTATCAGAACTTGCCTGGTTCGTGGTGTGTTGCACCCATGGGAATACTGTGTTCTTTAAGCGACGGGGAGAAGCAAACAGGTGTAGAAAGAATAAATCTTGATGTCAAATATTTGAGAGGTGAGCGTGATGCCAAAACTCTAACAGCAGGTAAGTTCACACCAGCAAATTCACTTCTGATATTGGTTGACGGAGAAAATTCTGGAGAAGTTTTCAGGACTCCAATTGAGGGCTATCAAGGCAGTACTTTCAAGCGACTGTCTATAAAAGATGATATGAATACAGACTATGTCCTGCAAGTTATAAACTTACATCGTAAGATACTGAGAGAAAATAAGGTCGGTTCTGCAATTCCGCATCTGAATAAGAAACTGTTCAAAGAAATAGAAGTGCCAATACCTCCTTATAATGAACAGAAGAGGATTGTTGAAGCTATCAATATCGCATTCAAGCATCTTGATACGATAATGGAGAGCCTATAAACTCTCCATTATTGCGTCTAATTGAGCAAATGTCTTTCTAACTGCACTTACGATTCTTTCTTGTTCTCCCAATGGAGGCAAAAGAAAATCAAAATTGCCTATTACGTTAGCACTGATATTAGGTTGTGCACCACCATAAGCCAGTTTTAGTATTTCTTCCACTTTTGACTGCATAAAATAATCCCTGTACGATGCTAGCAATATGGAATCATCTAAGATACGTATGTTCGCAACTCGTTGGTTCAAATATGCTGTTTCTTCATATGAATAAACTCCCATTTTACCTGTTGTAGCTCCTGACATAGCAATCAATAAATCGCCCTTGGTTACAAAAAATCTGTCATCTACTTTTTCCTGAATATAAACACACTCTGTTAAATCGATGGAATTGTTCACTAAATTAGATATGCGTATTAACGGTACACCTTCTGTCATGTAATCATTGCTGCTAAAGGCAAAACCATTTTCAATTTTACACAAATCGGAAAGCTTACATACTCCCCATCCTTCAGGCAAGTTCTGATAATGCCCGTTATCACAAGGTGTGAAGTCGGGGTTTATGCGTTTCAACAGTTCAATAGCAGGCTCGTCATTCGGATCTTGCGGCACGAGCTTGCCGTGAATGGCAAGGTCAAGGATTTTGTTTTTAGCCTGCTTGATGATGGTCTGCAAATCGGCTTTGTCTTGCTCTATTTGGTCAATCAAGGTAAACCACCTTTTTATTTCTGCCGTGATACGATGCTGTTCTGAAAGGGGAGGCAATGGAATATAGGTATTCACAATGATTTCTTTTGAAATATTTGGTTGGGCTCCTCCGCCCCCTTTTTCAATGAAAGTAGTTCTTTGAGATAAAAGGAAATAAAATAAATACATTTGGGCAACAGCTTCGTGTTCAATACAAGCACAACATGCTTGATTCGTTGTTGCTGGGAATGTAAGAATCCCTAGTTTTCCAATTGTTGCTCCATACATTGCAATTAAAACACTTCCTGCAGGATTTAATTTTGCAGAAGAGTTTGCTACTGCTTCTTCTGTTATAAATTCGGGTATGTCTGTGATTAAACCATCATTTAAATCTCCAGTTTTAAGCCAAGGAATATTCCCACCATAATAAAATTTATTTGCACGACTAGGAGTTCCGCCTGATTGCCAAGTACCAATAGCTCCCAATGTTGTCCATTCCCAATTACCAGGCACCTCAAACGGCACATTCTCATAATGGGGCGTATCGGAAGTCTTTGCAGACTTCTTAC